>CAMEWO010000048.1 GCA_945946665.1 uncultured Eubacterium sp. | reverse complement strand
TTTCTGATGCTTGCAAGAAACTTTAAATTATTATATCCACTGTATCCATATAGGAACCCGGGTGTTTCTATTATAGCTCCTATACTCTCAGGTACATCTATATCTTTTCCTATCTCTTTATTGTCTACCAGTATTTTACCTTCACTTACTGGAACAAAGCCACATATGCATTTCATCAGCATTGTCTTGCCTGAACCATTACGTCCTATAAGACCATGTATCTTGCCTTTTTCAAAGTTGATAGATACATTCTTTAGTACCTCTGATGTTCCAAATCTTTTTGTGACATTACACACTTCAATTACATTCTCAGCCATATTAACCTCTTTCCCAGATATTATTCAGTATAATCAGCTTGCCATTCTAACTTCCACACTTTGTCTCTTTCCCGCTATTACGGACAACATGGTAAGTATTATTATGAGTAACAGATACATTCCTAAAACATAATCAATATCAGGATAGCTGCTCATTCCTCCTACATCTATGTTGTTTAATGAATTCCAGCTTATTGGTGAATACCATGTCATTTTTCCATTGCCATCTACTACTGCTGTGAGAAGTATAAGAAATGACGCTATGGCAACTCCGGCATATCTTGTATTCGTTATTACATTAAATGCATATATCACAAGACCTGTTATTACAAAACTCATCCACGTAAGCAGGCAGGAAAAGAACATTGCCTGTAACGGAGTAAAATATTTTATGATGCTTCCCATTACTTTTACAGTTCCATAGTTAACACCCGCCTGTGAAAGGATGTTTGTACTTCCGCATAATCCAAGTACTTCTCCCCAGGATGCAGTCATCTTTATATGACCAATATTAACAATTCCCGAAGATAATACAAGAAAAAGCATGTACAAAAATGAACCTGCATATATGTACATTACCTGTCCTATGCTCCATGTAATCCTTCTTGTTCTCAGCATCACATATGGCTGGTTTTCATCAATAAATGGAGCATCACAGAATATGAAAACTACTGGAAACATAAAGATAATTTTCATATATCTGTACGTAAAAAGAAACGGATAGAGCCATGGTGACATATCTTCTTCCACATATTCACATGCTACTGATAAACCTTTTGTGTACAGATATGAAAACAAAAGTGCAAGAATGAATGTCATCCATATACGGGGGTTAGAATTCCATTTTCGGATATTCTGAATGCATATCCTAAACGATTTCATTTCGTATCCTCCTCTCTGTTATCTTTTTAAACAGCACAGCCGCTATAATCATGTACATAATAATTATTATGGTTGATAACAGCAGATTCAGGAAAGTATTATAACTAAGATAGTCATTTCCCACACTAATCCGGTATGGATATATCTGGGCTATTCCATGGGAAGTTATCTCCTCTATCATAATCCCCATAAACATTGGTGCCATAACAGCCACGAATGTATTGGGAAGGATGGCCGATACCATATATCCAAACAGTGCATACATTGTATTAACAATAGAATACAGATATGTCTGAATTATACAATATAAGAATGGAAATCTTCCGCTTATGATATCATAGAACAGGTAGTATTCTCCTATGCTGTCAAATCCAAATCCACCTGTTATTCCCTTAATAACTGTAAACAAAATCATTCCTGTAAAATTGGTAATAAATGTAATAAGGCAGAAAGCAGTCAGTTTCCCTGTAATATAAGCTCTGCTTCCACTCCTTATTACAGCTGACCTGATATAGCTGTTCTGCCAGTCACTGCTGAAACTGGTTGCAACAGGCAGCGCTCCGGCAAGTATCAGCAGTTTTGCCTCATTACTCAATAAAACAATTACCTCAACAGATTTTACTGCTGTACTGCTGTTTCTTTCTGTGGAAAGAAAAAACCAAATCACAACAATAAGTATTACTGTGAGATACCACCTGTATCCACAGAACACCCTGACAAATTCCTGACGTATTACTCCCCATGCAGATTCTGCATATGCGATAATGCCTTTTTTCATAGTCTATACACCAAGAACCTTTCCTGTAACAGCATCTATAAAATTAACCTGCCTGTTTACCCTTGTGTATGTCTCCCCATTCTTTTCTGTTGTATAGGTTCTCTCAAGGGTATATGTCCACACCGGTTTAATTACTGTTGAATTATTCTTCAAATCTTTATATACAGCATACTCAAGTGAAAGACTGGTAAGTTCCATATTTCCTATGGCTGCATACATACTGTCTGTTGCCAGTATATTAAGAACCTTTGCTGAATTGATTACTGTTACATCTTTGGATGAATTAACATCATATAAATAATGATTTTCTACTCTTATAACGCCATTTTTACCAACAAGTACATTGACCGTTGATGGCTGTACCGCATAGAAATTATATTCCTTTTTTGATACTGTTAGTGGCACATTATCAACTGACTGCTGGAAAATCATATAATAAGCCTCATCATTTTTCTCCCAGTAGGAAATATTACCATTCTTATCAGTTCCTTTTGTTGGGTTATCTTCTATCAGTTTATTAGCATGTTCCATATCCATAGCCACACACATATATGGGGTATCATATATATCAATATTCATCTTCCTGCAGATATCTTTTGCCTGTGATATTGCCTTATCCTGTGTGAGTCCGGTTATCTCATCAGAAGGAAACATTTCCTTTATATCTTCATTACCAAGTATATTTCCGCTGTTATCTTGTAAAAAATGCTCATACTGTCTCTTGGTGCTCTGTTGTGTACTATATGATATTGTAAATGCTCCTCCCTGTGTATTATGGGAAAAAGATGAGCCATCAGAATAATCAATAGAATAATATCCATCACCTTTGTTCTTCTTTTTGATACTGCTGTTAAACTTTAATTTGCCAGCAATCTCATCAAGTTCTTTTTCGGAAAATTCTACCTGTGATATGCTGTATTCTTTCCAGACAACGTTATCCGGTTCATTAATTTCTGCATTAATTGCTATACTTTCATTCAGTTTTCCTGATGCATTATTATTATCATCAACTGTAACTTCAGCCTCTTTGTCTCCCCAGCTGTAATTCTCTCCTGTTGGGAAAAGGGAACATCCTGCCATACTTATCATAATTAATAATGACGCAGTTATAATCTTTGTTCTTCTCATAATCGCCCTCCAATAGGCTGTTAACCTGACAGTTTTAATACTGTCAGGCACAGCCACGAATATTAGTTACAATTTATGAATACCAGTATCCAGTTACCCATACATCAAACTTATTAGTTATTGCACGAATACGTGCTCCTCCGCCTTGGCCAACATATGTCACATAATCATAAAGGTATCTGCCAGAATTTGAAGTAATCCTCTGTGTTTCACAGTACTCTATGTCACTATAAGGGCCAACAATCTGCATTGTAAAAACATCAACTGATGAGATGTTTCCATCCTGTGTGTACACATATGCTCTCTGTTCGTTATCATCCTTGTAATTGATAGCTGAATGAGCTTCATTTCCATACTCCATGCTCAAATCGAACTCATATGACTTTTTAGATGCCATTACTGGAACAGCCATTGTTGTAATCAATAACGCTGATGCAACAGCTACTTTGAAAAATTTTGAAATTTTCAT
>CAMEWO010000047.1 GCA_945946665.1 uncultured Eubacterium sp. | reverse complement strand
TCCGGAGCAGGGATTTACTTTTGCAAACTGGAACCTCGGATTCCAATTCAGCATAGAAAAATTTTATGTTGGAAAAATTGATTAACAAAAATAAAATGTCGAAAAATACAGACTTATTGAATTAAATGTCAGAAAATAATTAAAAATGATGGAAATTTTTTTAAGAATAGTTATAATAGGGGGTATGGGATATTGATATAGGAGATAACCTTGCAATAAGAAGATTTTATAGATAAGTAGTTCTTAATTGGGCTTATACAGAGGAGGAGATGTGTTATGTTTAACCGGCAGTCGCTTCATGTGGCAATGCTTTTATGGGGATGCATATTCTGTCTTATAGCGGCGTTGTGTATGTTCATGAGCAGGAATTTTGATAAGGGGAAAAGAAAATGGGTTATATACATGCAGCTTACATGTGCGGCGTTGTTGGGAAATGATGCTCTGGCATGGATATATCGAGGAAGTGTTGGCAGGACGGGGTATTATATGGTGCGAATTAGTAATTTCCTAGTATTTGCTCTGACAGATATGATGCTGTTTATGTTCCATGGATATGTCTGCTATTGCCTGTTTAAAAGCAGCCAGTCTGTGGTAAATAAGAGAAACGCAAAATATCCGGTGGGGCGTATATATGGAGTGCATATAATAGCTGCTATCGGGGTTTTTGCTGTTATTTTGTCCCAATTTACTGACCTGTATTATTATATTGATGAGAATAATCTTTATCACAGAAATGGATTATATATTATATCCTTATTGATTCCTATAGCTGGAATATTGATGGATTTATGGCTGATTATTCAGTATCGGAAAAATGTAAGTGCACAGCTGTATATTTCGTTGATGTCTTATATTGTTCTGATTGCTGTGGCAGCGGGGTTGTTGCTTGTGTATTATGGTATATCCTTTGTAAATATTGCTATATGCATATCTATGATATTTATATTTGTAATATCCATGATTGAACAGAATCAGGAGCTTGCCATGAAGAAGAAAGAAGCGTCGGATTTAAGGATTTCCATGATGCTTTCACAGATTGCACCACATTTTATATATAATTCTCTGACTACTATTCAGGGAATGTGTGAGAAGGATCCTACTATGGCGAAGGAGACAGTAGGGGAGTTTGCACAATATTTAAGGGGAAATCTTGAATCATTGAGCGAGGAGAATATGATTCCTTTTGAGAAAGAGTTCAAACATTCTGAGGCTTATCTGGCAATAGAGAAGAAGCGTTTTGGAGACAAGATTAATGTTTGCTATGATATTGGGTATATGGATTTTCAGATTCCACCACTTTCTATGCAGGTTCTTGTTGAAAATGCAGTTAAACATGGAATTCGTAAGAAAGCGGGAGGAGGAACCATAACCATCAGAACAAAGCTAAAGGATGGCAATATATATGTCATAGTAAAGGATGATGGTGTTGGGTTTGATGCAGAAAGAATTGCTGATGATGCAAATATTCATGTTGGCATTGCTAATGTGCAGAACAGACTGGAGAGTATGTGCGGTGGAAGACTTGAGGTTGACAGCAAAATTGGAGAAGGAACAACTGCTGTCATAATTCTGCCACAGAAGAATGCTGCAAATTAGGTTGTTACATATAGTTTTCAAATATACATCAAGGAGGAGAGCATTATGAGGATAATAGCGGCAGATGATGAACAGATTGCATTGGAACAGTTAGTTAAAGCTATTGAAAAAGCGGCACCTGAAGCGGAACTTGTATCATTTAATGATCCCTCAGAAATCCTTGAATATGCAAGGGGAAATACCTTTGATGCGGCTTTTCTTGATATTGAGATGGGCTATATGTCGGGAGTTGATGTTGCCAAACAGTTAAAGATATGGAACCCTTCTGTTAACATTATATTTGTTACAGCCTATGACAAATATATGGCACAGGCTTTCAAATTACATGCAAGCGGCTATGTGGGCAAACCGGTGACAGAGCAGGACATTAGAGAGGAACTGGATGGGCTTAGAATTCCTGTAAAGCGGAAGGATGACAGTCTGCTTACTGTAAAATGCTTTGGAACATTTGAGGTCTTCGTCAACGGAAGATGCCTGGAATTCGATAAAGCCAAGACTAAGGAGTTGTTTGCATATCTTATTGACAGAAAGGGAAGCATGGTAACATCGGGAGAACTACGTGCGGTTCTCTGGGGAGATGCATCTACGGATGATAACACACGCTCATACCTGTCCAAGGCTCTAAAGGATTTAAAAACAATATTGAATAAGGCTGGCGCTGGTGATGTGATTATAACCTCCTGGGGCAAATGTGGAGTGGACACTTCCAGAGTATGCTGTGATTATTATGATTATCTTGATGGCAAACCGGATGGTGTCAGGGCATATAATGGAGAATATATGGCACAGTACAGCTGGGGTGAAATTAAGAATGTAATCTTGCGGGATAAAAGCAGCCGTTAAATACATGGGTGAATTCTTTGAATAAATATATTATCAATAGAATATTCTTAGTCAATTGTAAAATAAACATAGTAAAAATAGTAAAGAATATGTAGAAAAATTTCAAAAATGGGTGTATAATACTAATTCTTGGTTGATGATGCATTGTCAGGGGATGAGCAGGATGTATAAAGAAACATATAGAGAATTGAGTCATGGAACAGATGAGGAATCAGCTGAGAAAATAAGGGCTAATGGTTTTGAGATAAGAGGTCGTTCTGATAGTTGGTGCGGGCATGGCATATATTTTTATGATATTAAGAAAAAGGCGTGGTGGGCTGCAAAGAGAAAATGTGAAGAAATAAGAAAGGAAACTGGTAAAAAAATTAAGCCAACAGTTCTTTTTGCCGATATTGTCAATATAGATGATGATAAAATCTTTGATTTACGTGCATACAAAGATTTGTGTGATTTTGAAGAAGGAATAAGCCAACTATTTGGCGAATACTCATTTGAATTATCTGGAATAGAAGATGTAGAAAAAATTATTATGTTAAGAGCAATTTTTATTAGTTATTATGCAGATAGAAATGATAAAAAACTGATTATTGGGAATTTTAGACAGCGTCCGCAACCCATGTATGAACATGCCATTGAATTTTCAAATAGTTTGGATATGATATTTGGCATAGAAACCATATATTGTGTTAAAGATAAAGATATAATTGAAAATATTCATTAAGGAGGAAATGCAGATGGGGAAAATGGTGTTGGATGATTTTATTAAATACGCAAAAGAACAATTTGATTGCGAAATTTCTGTCAAGAAGTGTGACAAGCCAGATACTTTTGCTGGTATTTTCGGTGCTAGTTTTCTTAATGAAAAGGAATGTGTAGAAATTGTTGATAGTTTTGAAAGTGATGTTAGTTATGAAAATATTACTATTGATGTCCAATTTGCTATTGATGACGGAATGAGCGTTGTATATAGTAGTGTTGGACTAGCTGCATAAAGAGGTACATATGGAATTAAGTAAGATGAAATCTAATTTAAAAATGAATGATTTATATTTTAGTTCTTGTTCTGTAGAACGGGAGTGTAAAGTAAAAAACGGAGAATGTAAAGCTGATTTGCAACGTGATATTACAAAAACTGATGCGCATGAATATGATGTAGAACTGAAACTATCAGTACAAAAATCTGATTTATCGGTATTGATTGTTGCAAAAGCACATTTTGAGTATGATGCAGAAACGTATGAGATGGAGGAAAAAATAGTAAAAACTAATACAGTTGCGATAATGTTTCCATTTATTCGTAGTCAAGTTACTCTGTTAACTACACAACCAGGAATGAATCCAATAGTTTTACCACCTATAAATACAACAAAATTTGAGTAGTATCAACCAAAATTACGGATGGCTCGTGTGAGCCATCTGTTTTAAATTTTATGTTGATAGCATGTTTTTTAATATAACAATGCAAATGTGGCGGTAGGAGTAATGTACTCCTGCCGCCGGTGAATTGGAAATTTAAATTCCAGTCCATTCACCACCAAACTGGAACTTAGTAT
>CAMEWO010000046.1 GCA_945946665.1 uncultured Eubacterium sp. | reverse complement strand
ACTCCACCAGCTCGTCCATGAACTGAATTAACTCTCGCTTTGTCATTGCCATCCTCCTTTTTCGGGCAAAAAAAGTAGGACTATATTAGCAATGCCGGATAAACCGTCTTAAGAGCTAATTCAGTCCTACATGAATTGTAATATTAAATTCCACCTCGCATTCTAATAAAAGCCAAAGTTCGACCATATCAGGTATCGACTATTATCTGACTTTTTGAAATGTAGGTTTTTGATTGTAAACGACGTCGTCCTAACCTTAACCTCATGGCATAAAAAATAGGACTAAATCAGTGCAAACCCTTGATTTTGTTGGGTTTCTCTTAATTTAGTCCTATTATAACAGGTTCATGAAAACATATTCTAAATGACTTCATTTTGCACCCTCCTTCTTACATTGTACGCAAACAGCAGAGATGCAATAAGAATGTACCCCAGGCATACCATAACTGACATTACAATGGTTCCTGCTGTTCCCAAACCGTATGCTGAGTTGCCAATCTGGATACTGTAAAGCCGAAGTGCTTTTGGAATACATCTTCCTACAACCTCAAATATTGTGTTAACAAATATAGTCGAAACCATGGCTGCAAATCGTCCCTTAACATATGATGAGAATGTCATTCCCCATACAGCATATACTGCAGAAACCATAGAAAAGAAGAACACCTTTATAATTATCACCAGAAAAGGGAAAGATGAATTGACGCAGTCATAATATACAGTCCCCTCTTTTATGTTAAACAGCTGAATTCCTACTCCGTTGGTAATACTACAATATACTGAATATATCATCATTCCAATAAAAGACACAGCAAATGACGACAGAAAGCATATGATTATCTTTGAAACAATATAAGTATGTGTACTGCTACGAAGAATAATGAGGTCCATGTATTTATCAGCAATGTCATCACAAAAGCTTGTTGCCATAGGTAATGAAGCAAGCAGAACTAGCACTCGCTGAAAATTACTTAACCCCACAATATAAGTTAACATTCCATCGCAACTATATTTTAATCCGTCAGAAAATGGCTCTGTTATTAAAATAGCTATGATTGCTAAGATATAAAGCACAATACATATAATAAAAGTAGATTTTGAAAACAGTCTTATACATTCTGAACGGAGATTTCCTATTATATTTTTCATATACACTTCCTATCTTCCAATAAAAATAGATTTATTAATTGTATCCACAAGATAAATCTGCTCTCTTTTACTGGTTACTGTCTCTCCATTCTTATTACTGGTAACTCCTGTTTCCGTCTGCAATACCCAGTGTGGATGTGCCGCGAAAACGGGGTCTTTTTCACCAACTGGTGCTAATGGAACATATGCCAGATATACATCTGTAATTACCTTCTTATTTAACTGGGAGGTATACTGGTATGAATCAGCAAATGACTGAAGAGCCTCTTCTATTGAACACATTTCCCCTGAAATCTTATCTTCGCTCTGAATGTCATATAATCCATTAATTTCTAATTTTTTTAGTCCATCTCTACCCATTACAATTCTTACAATATATTCCATAGAAGAATATGATGAATTATCAACTCCCTTATATGTAATTTGCATATCCTTTAACATAAGGGCATATTCCATGTAATATACCTCATCACTTTTATTCCACAGAATCTTTTGCCCGTTAGACTCATAATACTCTTCTGTCATAGGATGCATCTTGTCATCCTCTATATAGTATCTAATATTCGGAGATTTATACTTCTTCTGATAATCCTGAGCATGCTCTGCATCTATTGCATACGCATGTATTGGTTCACTACTTATGCTAATATATGGGAACAGATTAAACACTTCCTGCGCTTTGGATTTGGCTTCTTCAAGTGAAAAGTCTTCAAGCTCATTCAATGGAAAATCATTTTTTACATTATCACTTATATAAATTCTATAATTACGTATAACGTCATCTTGTGAGTAGTATTGAATACTACTGCCATCGGAATACTTTGTTCCATCACTTAAAGTGTATATAAAATTATCCCCATTTCCATTATAAGAAAAATCCTTAATGCTAAGATTCAAATAATCAGCAAATTTTTCAGCATTAATATCTGATTTTTCTTTATTCTTTTTGACAGGTTTAATCTTTACATCATAAACATCTCCTGTATGCACAGTTTTACTGTTATCTGCATCCACCTCAATGGCATCATTAAGATTACCTTTAAGCTGTCCACTACCATCTACAGTAACTGCAATAGTTTTTTCTGCACTATTAACTGTTCCATCTGGAAAAATTGAACAAGCTGTCATGAAAATTATTAGATAAATGGTTGTATTAAACAATATAATCTTCTTATTCATTACGCTAATCCTTTCTGCTATTAATAATAGATTAAAATGATGGCATCATATTTTTTCTCGCCTGTTACGTAACATATCATTTTATAAAAATCAATAGGTTCAGCTCGAATCGACCATTTTTTAGCACGAATCGACCATTTTGAGCATGAACCTGTTATAATTAACTTGTTTGCCTTCATCCTTATCTGGATTATACACTTTATTCATTGAAAAAAATCATACCTGGCACATTTGGTCAGACATTTGGCATATTTGGTAATAAATATAAAAAGAGGATGAAAATATATGCTTACCATTTACATTATGGGAGCATACACTTCCATCCTTTATTATCCATCATTTGTTTTTTACTATATTTTCGATGAGTGTGAAATCCCCATCATAATCTTATCTATATCGTAATCTGGAGCTACCGCTACAACAGCATCATATAATAGCTTAATACTATCAGTCTCTTCTTCGAGTTCTGACGCAATAGTATCAATATCCTTGTTTTTCTTTACTTTTTTGACAATAATTGAAATACGTTCTTCTTCTCGTCCTTCTTCCCGCTCAACCCTCATTCGTCCTTCTTCATCGTAATCATACACACTCACGTCGATTACCTCCTCCCTGTGTTCAGAGAAGAAACCTGATAAAACACCACTGGCAATACACTCATCAACAGCCTCTGTTACAGCTGTTCGAATATCCATATTCTTTGAATATTTCTTCTCATTAACCTTATTAACAAATGTCATATAATCCCGGAGAGTGTGGCACTTATTCAAGATTGCAGGAACTTTTCTGCTTTTTGAATCGTCTGGACTTCCATCATCTGATTCTTCACCACAATTGGGATTAATATTGATAACCCTGACCTTAAGCTCAAGTTCCGGCTCAAACTGTGTGCTAACCACAGATACACTATCATTAGATACATCATCAGACATACCACAATCAGCCTTATCCTTTCTGGCGCTGTCCTTACCTTCCATAAACATATCCGACAACTTCAGAACCATCTCTTCATCATTCATCCCATCTCTTCCGTTATAAAATGTCACAAAATGTGGCACAGGAATCTTCAACATAGTACGCCTGTGCAGTTCACTATTAGGATACATTTCTCTGTACACATCTGACACATAATGTAAAAACCTCAATGGCATATTATAATTCTTAGAAGCCTGCTGTTCAAACATATACAAATCCTGTCCAAACACAAATGAAGCATCATTTTTATACTTCATATACACTCCACCCTGAAGTGTGGTAACAGCAAGGTCATCTACATTAGTATAAGCTGTGTCATTCAGTGCATTATACAGCTCAAGCAGATTCTTCTTGTCACGGAACAACATACAGAATACATTGTCCCTAAATCTCACAGTTACAGTTTCTTTATTATTCATAAGACCTCCTGACTGGCAGGAGTGAAGATTATGTGCCTGATAAAGAGAAACTGATTACAGTAAAAAGGTTATCAACTGATATCATAATACCATTCCACGTCCCACAAAACAAGCGCAAAGCGACAATCCTGCCTAAAAGTAGTATAAAAGTTTCAATAAATAATGTTGTGAAGGATTATTCTTTTTTTGTTAAACTGAACAAAAAACAAAGGAGACATAATCATGAGTAACTTACAGACACATACACAAAAATATTTAGAATACTGCCAGCAGCAGAAAAGACTTGATTCGAAAACACTAAAGGCATATCAGATTGACCTAACACAATTCTCCAGATATTCTGACAATATGAATGTTTTGGATATCACTCCCTGCGTATTAGAAAACTATATTTCCACACTTCATCAGCAATATAAACCCAAAACTGTAAAAAGGAAAATTGCATCAATAAAAGCCTTCTTCCACTATCTTGAATACAAAGATATTATCATCCAAAACCCTTTCAACAAAGTACAGGTCAAATTCCGGGAACCAGTCATCTTACCAAAAACAATCCCATTAAATACAGTTGAAATTCTTTTATCTGCCATCTATAAACAATATTCTGAAGCAGGTACCGATTACCAAAGAAACGCTGCTCTACGGGACGTTGCTGTCATGGAATTACTCTTTGCCACAGGAATCAGAATATCTGAACTGTGCTCTCTGAAAATGAATGATATTAATCTATATGACAGAACCATCTTAATATACGGAAAAGGAGCAAAGGAACGAAAACTGCAGATTGGAAATGATGATGTAATCAAAATATTAGAAAAATACAGGAATACATATTTAAACGAAATAAAAAGAACAAATCACTTTTTTGTAAATCAGAATGGAAGACCTTTATCAGACCAGTCTGTTCGAAGGGCAATTAACAAATACACTTCCCTTGCCGCCATAGAATTACACATCACTCCACACATGTTCCGTCACACCTTCGCCACCAGCCTTCTGGAAGCAGATGTAGACATACGCTATATCCAGGAAATGTTAGGGCACAGTTCCATTAATATAACTGAAATCTATACCCATGTCGCCATGTCAAAACAACGAGATATTCTTACAACTAAACATCCGAGAAATAGTTTTAAAATATAACACCATGCAAAGCGGATTTAAGGTCAGGTTTTCCTTCTTAACAGATAATAGAAGATTATCCGTCAGTTATTTA
>CAMEWO010000045.1 GCA_945946665.1 uncultured Eubacterium sp. | reverse complement strand
CTGCGACCTCTTGATCCCAAATCAAGCGCTCTAGCCAAGCTGAGCCACACCCCGACGGTTATTTACTTGCATCGCTGTACCGCAACGCAAGTATGATTATATTATATGAATGCCATCTTGTCAACAACTTTTTTAAAATTTATTGATGGATTTTTTAAAATTTATCGATAGATTTTAATGTGAAATGAAACTCATTATTATCGTCTATCTCCAGCATTATATAGGTGCACATTTTATCTGACTGTCTTGGATATGATATACTTCCAGGATTGATAAGCATCACATCATCACATGGCATAATAACCGGCCTATGAGTATGCCCAAACATTACTATATCAAATCCTCTTGCTGCAGCTTCCTGTTCTATTGTTTTATAATCCAGTGAAACATAATAGTAGTGTCCATGAGTAAGAAGAATTTTCTTTCCGGCAATCTCCGTCTCAATTTCCTTAGGATAGGCTGAAAAGAAATCATTATTACCGGGAACCATAAGGAGCTTACAGCCACACATCTGGGCTATCGCCTCATCGTCCCCCTCAAAATCCCCAAGATGTATAAGCATATCCAGTGGTCCCTCATCAGTTAATGCTTCCACCAGATTTCTCAATCTCCTGTGTGTATCACTCACTATCATTATCCTTTGCATGGTCGCCTCCTGCTATCTAATATATTGTATAAGTTCTTCTTTCATCTTTCTAAGGGCTTTTCCCCTGTGACTTATCTTGTTCTTTTCCTCAGGGGAAAGCTGGGCAGAACAGCATCCATACTCTGGAAGATACACAATCGGGTCATATCCGAAGCCATTCTCTCCTGCAGGCTCTCTGGCAATCAGCCCCTCCATTGTTCCTCTTGTAACAAGCTCCTTCCCGTCTGGAAATACAGCTGCTATTGCAGCTACAAAACGTGCGCTTCTGTCATTCCCCTCAACACCTTTTAGTTTATCAATTATTGCCTGATTCTTAATATCATAAGATGTATCATGCCCCATAAATCTTGCAGAATACACCCCTGGCTGCTTGTCAAGGTAATCTACTTCGAGGCCTGAATCGTCTGCGATTGTAATATTTCCTGTCAATTTACACACAGCTCTTGCCTTAATAAGTGCATTTTCTTCAAATGTAGTTCCGTTCTCTTCAATATCAAGGTCAATTCCAGCTTCCTTCATGGAAATAATCTCCACATTCATATCCCTAAGGATTTCCTTAACTTCCCTGACTTTATTACTATTATTAGATGCTAATATAATTTTTTCCATAATGCTCCATTTCCATATATTTATCCAACAGACCAGCTTATATTATATACATAGCTATTCAATATTATCTTACAAACAGTCCTATTCAATAGAAATATTATCAGTGTACATCTTAAGGCAGATATTGCACTCCTTAGATTCCTCCACATGCTCCCAGCTTCTTCCAGTATAGCTGATATATCCTTCACCATCTGTTATATCTACATTCCTTGTTCCATGCCCTGCCTTATATTCAATGGCAATAGGCTTTGTGGTTCCAGGAGTTTTAATCTTAATTACAATGGCATATCTGGTACCTTCAAGAATTCTTATAGGATTTTCCAGGTTAACCGTGTAGAAACCTCCGTTAATAAACTTTCCCGATTGGAGATAAACCCTTTTATTAAACGAATCTTCACCTGCAAATCCATCTACATAATATATTTCATAGCTTGTATCCTTGCCTGTAGCGTAGAATCCCACAGCTTTTATCTCCTCATCGCCCACTGCGGTATATACATTGGCAAAATAGGCGCTGTCCTCCTCATATCCAAGATGTCCAACCCATCCGCATAAATCAGACTGATATATATTATCATAATTGTCTACATCTTCTATCCTTGTATACACAGCATTATGCATTCCAATATTGGAATCATAATATGAGACGTAGAACAATCCCTCATCTCCAAATTCTTCACCCCAGCTGTTCATACATATAAATGCACCATCAGCTTCCAGCTTTGAATTGAAGTTTTCCTTAGGATAATTATCATCCCATCCTACAATCACCACATCATGATTAGGTGCCTGGGTTCCGATATAACAGTACGAACTGTTCTTCTCATTGTAATAGACTGATTTCTCACCAGCTCTATTCATAGAGGTGTACATACATGTCTCCACACCTCCATTTAAGAATACAGCCCTTTTAATGGCTTCAAGATTCTTGCTTTCAATAAGCTGCACTTCCTGCACGTGCTTAACAACCGGAGCATCCGGATTGTATTTTCCATCTCCATAGGGATCATCCTCTTCCAGGACAGGACCAGCCCATGAAGTCAGATATGCGATGGCTCTTGTATAATCTCCGCCTTCCATCTGATTTCCCTTGTAACCAACATTTAAGGTCATATTCTCTTCTGAGAAATTATACTTCTCTTCAGGCATAATTGAGCTTTCAACTGCTCCCAGTGAAGCAAATGCCCAACAGGTACCATACACACCCTGATCCTCAATATCAGGCAGTCTTCCAACATCCCTGTAGCTGTACTTTGAAGGAAGGATATTCTCTTCAATACCGTTGGAAGTAAGAATCAGAGTATTTTCATTAGCCTGCCATTTGCTGTCATAGGAAAATCCCAGTTCAATTACCTTAGAATTAATATATATCTGGTTATACTGTACACTTATTGGGTTAATGACAGGTATTACCTTTCCTGAAATATCAATATACTGCTCAACGCCATGTATCTTGACTACGTTGTTCCCCTTCTGAAGTTCAATATTATTCTCTTCTATATTATTAATGGCACAACTGAACGCACTTCCAATTATATCCAAAGGCAGCATAACATTCAGCTTGTCATCAAGATACATCTTCTTGCCTGAAAATTTTACTTTCTTTCCATTTACCTCAAGGGAAGGTACACTGTTTTTAATATCAGTTGTTATTATATAATTCCATTCCTCAGGCTGTACAATGGAATCTACAGGAATATTTCCTGGAGTAATACCCCTATCCTGTGCAACAAGTGTTCCAAGATAAATAACTACAGCGGAAAGAATTAAAATTAAACCTACATATAATTTTCTAGCTTTCAACATTATTCCTTTCTTTTAGGAGGTTTTGGTCCTAAAAATGAATAAAAATATGTCTTTATCATACCATTGTAGATTTTCCTGTTCTTGTCAGCCTTACGTCCAAAATACTTCTCTGCATCCTCATAGGAAGTTATCATATATGCTGACCAGCTGTCCAATTCTGCAAATCTCTTACCAAATGTTTCATAGATTCCTGGAAGGCTTTCCTTGTCTTCAAGTCTTTCACCATATGGTGGATTAGTAATTATAAAGCCATACTTCTTAGCGTGACTTAATCTATCCACTCCACGTTGCTGAAAATGTATCATCTTATCCACTCCCGCATTAACAGCATTAGACCTTGCAATCTCGATTACATGTGGATCTAAGTCATATCCCTGAATGTCTGTAGCTATATTTCTCTCAATATTGTCATTGGCCTCTGTAACAGCATCATACCATTCCTTCTTAGGAATTATGTTCTCCCAGCTTTCTGCGGTAAACCCTCTGTTAAGTCCCGGTGCTATATTAGCAGCCATCATAGCCGCTTCTATAGGAAATGTACCGCTTCCGCAGAATGGGTCAACAAGAATCCTGTCCTTATTCCATGGTGTAAGCTTAATCAGTGCTGCAGCAAGGCATTCTGATATAGGAGCCTTTCCTGCCATTGGCCTGTAGCCACGTTTGTGCAGGGAATCTCCTGTTGTATCAAGACCAATTGTAACTACATCCTTATGAATAGTAACTCTTAAAGGATATGATGCGCCACCTTCCTTAAACCAGGATACGTTATAACAGCCCTTTAAACGCTCTACAATGGCTTTTTTCACAATAGACTGTATATCCGAACCACTGAATAGTTTACTGTTAATTGAATTAGCCTTGGTAACCCAGAATTTACCATCAACAGGAATAAACTCCTCCCATGGCAGTTCCTTAGTTTTATCAAATAATTCAGTAAAGGTTTCAGCCTTAAACTGACCAACCTTTATAAGAATTCTTTCTGTAGTTCTCAGATTAATATTAGCCCTTACAACTGCCTCTGAATCCCCCTCAAAGGTTACCTTGCCATCCTCAACTGAAACTATCTCATACCCTAAATCATATATTTCCTTCTTTAATACAGACTCCAGCCCGAAATGGCATGGTGCAATTAATTCATATGTAACCATCATGTCCTCCATCTGCTTACAATCACCTTAATATATATTAAAGCTTTAATTATGTGGTGTCAATCTGGATTTACTACTTCATGCAATAATGCTGTATATGTATGGGTTCTGTGCACATAAGTACACAGAATCCATGCCAGATATTAGTACTCGTTATAAGAATCTGTTGAGTTGTCTGGATTTGAAGCTGACTTTGCAGAATTCTTGCTTGAATTCTTTGAAGAATTGCTTGACTTAGAAGCATTGCTTGCATTACTTGCATTGCTTGAGTTACTTGAATTACTTGAGTTGCTTGAATTGCTTGAATCAAAGCAGTTAGATGAATTCTTAGACATAAATCATGTCCTCCTTTTTAAGATTTCATGATTATTATTAGTACTTTTAAGATAAATATTCATATTTTTTATTAATTAATATGAATTCCGAAAATCATTTTTCTACTCACCTGATATACGAATTGCTTCGTTGCAATAAAATTCTGGCAATTAAAAAATCCTGCAATTACTTGCAGGATAATCATGTACGTGATAGGATTCGAACCCACGGCCTTCTGGTCCGTAGCCAGACGCTCTATCCAGCTGAGCTACACGTACTCAAAATGCATATATAGGTTAAACCTAAATATGTAATGCCGGCAACGGGAATCGAACCCGTATGGGAGTATAAGTCCCGCAGGATTTTAAGTCCTGTGCGTCTGCCAGTTCCGCCACACCGGCATATAATGGGACCAATAGGGCTCGAACCTATGACCCTCTGCTTGTAAGGCAGATGCTCTCCCAGCTGAGCTATGATCCCATATATATACAATTATTCAATTGTAAGCGACCCGAAAGGGGTTCGAACCCTTGACCTCCGCCGTGACAGGGCGGCGCTCTAACCAACTGAGCCACCGGGCCATATT
>CAMEWO010000044.1 GCA_945946665.1 uncultured Eubacterium sp. | reverse complement strand
AAATTCTATTTCAAGAAAGAGGAAATGGAATTTAAAAATACATTCAAGATTTATGGTTATTTTTATCGGAAAAAGCTAAAGTTTTTTATAGCTTTTTCCGATATTTCTTTTGATAAAGAATAATTATGAAAGGAGGTACATTATGGTAAGTGCAGCAATAACAGATGCAGGAAGCGTTACATCTTCCATGGCAAAAACAGCCAATGTTAAGGCACAGGATAGCACGATTGACTTTTCTATTGTCTTCTCTAAATCAATTAGCAATGCTGCCGGAAAGAATAACAGCCAGATGCAGGCAGGACAGAACCTGAATAAGGATATATCTTACGACAGCACCTCAGTTTCAAACAAAACAGATGTCTCTGAACAGACAGATTCTGTTAAGGATACTAAGGCAGAAAGCAGGAAAGATACTGATAAGGTTTCACAGACTGGTACAGATTCTGTAAAGGATGATGAAAATGTATCTGAAAAGCTTGAGGAAGCTGGCAGCAAGGTTCTTGACAAGATTAAGGAGAATTTCGGACTGTCTGATGAGGAACTTGCAGAAGCTATGGAGATGCTGGGACTGACTTTGATAGACCTGCTTGTTCCTAACAATATTACTAAATTGATTGTTGAGGCGACAGGTAACCAGGATGCAATGTCAATAGTTACAGATTCTGATTTGTCAGCGGCTCTTATGGATACAATGAGTTTCCTTGATGAACAGCTTGCAGAAGTTTCTGGAGAACTTGATATACCTGTGGAAGATTTAAAAGGACTTATCAATGATGTGGCTTTAAGCGGTAATTTAGAAGAACATGTGGCTTCTAAAGAAGGTAATGTACAATCACAGGATTACATTGATGAGGATGGACGACCAGTTGTATCGCAGACAGACAGTTCTGAACATGAAACAATGCAGGACGTAGTGGCAAGAAAGCTTACAGTTAATAAAGAGGCTGGTGCTTCTGATGATTCATTAAAAAACAGCAATGGTAATTTAAAACACAGTGAAGAAAGCGGTAAGACAGACAATGAGCCACATGCTTCATTTGAACATGTTACAGGACAGATATCATCCACATTTGAAACAGCCTTTGAAGCAGTAGATTCTCATATTAATCCGGTTGATGTTGTGAATCAGGTAGTTAATTCAATTAAGCTTAATAACTTTTCTGAATTAAAGAGTATTGAGATTCAGCTTAATCCACAGAATCTTGGTAAAGTAAATCTTATGGTTTCTGTCAGGGAAGGAGTTGTTACAGCCCAGATTTCCACAGAGAATGAACAGGTTAAAAGAGCCCTGGAGGGTCAACTTTCTACATTAAGAGAAAACATAGAGCAACAGGGAATTAAGGTTGAAGCAGTTGAAATAACTGTTCAGACAAATGCTTTTGAGGCAAACCAGCAGTTTGGCGATAAGGAGCCAAAACAGGACAGTAAGGGTTCAAGAAAAGTCAGATTAGGCGGTTTCGATATATCATCAGATGACGAGATGCCGGAAGAAGAGAATGTTAATTACAATGAGAATAGCAGCGTGGAATATATGGCGTAATGACTGCTATAGAAAGGAGAGCATATGGTAAATGCTGTTGTTAAAGACGGAATAATACAGGATACAGAGAAGAACACTAACTTAAGTTCTCTCACAAAGGATACTAAAAAGAACAACACAGATCTGGATGTTAATGATTTTCTGCAGCTTCTGGTTGCCCAGATGCAGTATCAGGATCCTCTGGAACCAACTGATAATACACAGTATATTGCCCAGATGGCAACATTTACACAGGTGTCAGCTACAACTGATATGAACGAGAAGGTTCAGCAGCAGATGGCTTCTGAGCTTGTTGGCAAGAATGTAATTGTAAAGAGCAATATTGATTCTACAGATCTTGTGGCAGGTAAAGTTCAGAGCTGGGAAAAGGTTGACGGAACAATATATTTAAGGATTGATCAGAAACTTTATGATATCGCGGATCTTGATATGGTGCTTGATGATGACTATTATGATTCTCTGGCAAATGGTTCAGTGGTTACACCTCCAGTGAATGAAGATAATACTGGAAATTCTTCTGGAACAGATACAGAGACGGATTCAGAAACAGATTCAGAAACAGATTCTGAAATTAATTCTGAGCCAACAGCTTAACTTTTTATCAATATGTGCCGATAGAATAGTATCAGGTTAGAGAAAAGAGGTGTCACTATGAATAATATTATTACTGGCGGATATACATCCATCCAGCAGGCTGCTAATTCATTGCAGAACAATAGTAATATTAATCATGAAACTGGCGGAGCTGGGGATGTTTCTTTTCAGGAGATATTTCAACAGAAGAAAAGTATTGCAGAGATTGCTTATGAAACCAGGCAGTCAGCAGGAGTAAAGTTTTCCAAGCATGCAGATGCAAGATTAAGACAGAGAGATATACAGCTGACCAAAGATCAGATGGAACGTCTCAATGAAGGAACACAGAAAGCCGGTTTAAAGGGTATTAAGGAGTCATTGGTAATTCTTGATAACCTTGCATTCATTGTTAATACTGAGAACAACACGGTAGTTACAGCTATGGATTCAACTAACAATGAAGAAAATGTATATACCAATATTGATGGAGCTGTTATTATTTAGCTGGACCGATAAGGAAGCTTGTAATCCCTGAATGCCAGATGGGATTAAGATTAAGAAACAGCTCATCATAGAAATAAATGGAGGTACAATCCTATGATGAGATCATTATTCTCTGCTGTGTCAGGCTTAAAGGCACATCAGACAAAGATGGACGTTATCGGTAATAATATTGCCAACGTCAATACTGTGGCTTACAAGTCACAGTCAGTAACATTCAACGATGTATACTATCAGACTACACAGACCGCTTCAGGTCCTAACAGTGAAAGTGGTAAGGGTGGTACTAATGCCAAGCAGATTGGTCTTGGTTCTTCTGTAGCATCTATTTCTACAGCAGTTTCCTCTCAGGGTGCTACTGAGCGTACAGATAATGCCTGGGATTTATGTATTGCAGGTGACTGCTTCTTCGTTGTAAGCAATGCTGGTGAGACATATTTTACAAGAGCCGGAGATTTTAAGGTTGACGTAGATGGAGCTCTTGTTACATCAGGTGGTGCAGCAGTAATGGGATGGGTAACTGACCCTGATACTAATGAGATTATAAGAGATAAGGTTCAGCCTATATATGTGCAGAGCCCAGAGTATACATATACAGCACCTGCTGCAACAACAGGTGTAACAATCAAAGGTAATATTAATGCGTCATCAACAGGCAGCAGCGCCTTTACATATAATTTCTTTGATTCCCTTGGTAATGAATATCAGGCAACAATGACAGTTGCTTTTGATTCTACGAATTCGGACGCAACTAAGTCCACGTACACAATAACACAGGGAACAGTAACTAAAAACGGTGAGAAAACTAACCTTATTGTCACTGCAGGCTCAAGTCTTGTATTTAATAAGAATACAGGTGCTTCATATGATGCTAACGCTTCAGTTAAGCTTACATTCTCAACCCAGAATCCGACAACAGGTACATATGTTGACTGTTCTAATGATTTAGCTAATATAGGTACTGCTGATGGAACTAGCAGAGTACTTACCATGGATGCCAGCGGCATCACAATGTATAACAGTGCTACAGATTTAACTAATGATGTAGGTATTGTTAAAGATGGTGTTAAGACAGGAGCTGGTAAGGCGGTTGGTGTTATGACATCAGTTGGTGTTAACGAGTCAGGACAGATTGTTGCAAGTTACAATAATGGTGATACTAAGATTATCGGTCAGATTGCAGTAACTTCTTTCCCTAACCCTGCAGGTCTTGAGAAGGTTGGAGAGAATCTTTATGCTGCAACACTTAACTCAGGAGCTTTTGACGGCATTGGACAGGATATTACTGAAAGCGGTGGAAAGATGACATCAGGATATCTGGAGATGTCTAATGTTGACCTTTCTGACCAGTTCACAACAATGATTACAACACAGAGAGGCTTCCAGGCAAACTCAAGAATTATTACGGTTTCTGATACAATGCTGGAGGAACTTATTAATCTTAAGAGATAATAACCTGTAGGCCCTTTCGAAATTGGTTTTTTATGATAAGCATGGGGCGTATGCGCCTCATGCTTATGCTTTCATATAAAATAACGTGTATAATGTTGAATAAAAATTGATTAAACTTAAAAATATTTATATTTAAGTTGCGTATATTAGGAAAGTGTGTTTTAATATATGTAGTGTTTTCATGTGAACATTAAACTTGATGTTGTGTTTTGTCGATTTATGTTTCTAAACTATAGTGGGGGAGAAAGTAATGATTAATGTAACCCGGTTTAATGATTCCCAGTTTGTAATTAACAGCGATCTTATCCAGACCATGGAAGAGACTCCAGATACTGTTATCACCCTGACTACGGGAACGAAGTATGTAGTTAAAGAGTCATGCCAGGAGCTGGTTGACAGGATTGTAGAATATAAGAGACGAGTGTATTCAGGTGTATTGAATACCAAGGATAAATAAGGATTGGATGGTGCGTAGCAGTGGATATAGCTACATTATTAGGTATTGTTCTTGGAGCGGTAATGGTAGTATTTGGTATTATTACTAGTGGTGGTGTGTCTGCCATGGGTAATTTCATTGACCCACCCTCTATTGTTATTACAATTGGTGGTTCTTTGTCCAGTTTGTTATCCAGTTATACAATGCCAGAGGTAATTAACAACTTAAAGGGCTTGGGAGTTGCTTTCAAGGATCCTAAGATGGATCATGGCGCCGTAATCAGACAGATTATTGATTTGTCTAATGTGGCCCGTAAAGAAGGTCTGCTGGCTCTTGAGGAGGTTGCAGGCAATCTTGATGATGAATTTATGAAGAAAGGTATTCTTCTTATTGTAGATGGTACAGAGCCTGAACTTGTAAGGGGAATCCTTGAGACGGAGCTTGTTAATATGGATGACCGCCACAAATCCATGGCGGGATTTTATGATACATGGGCTACGTTAGGACCTGCATGGGGAATGATTGGTACCCTGGTAGGTCTTGTTAATATGTTAAAGAAGCTGGACGATTTCAATACAATTGGTCCTAATATGGCAACAGCCCTTCTTACTACTTTGTATGGTTCACTTATTGCTAACTGGTTCTGTACGCCTCTTGCCAATAAGATGAAGAATATTAACTCCAAGGAATATCAGATGAAGGAGATTGTTATTGAGGGTCTTCTTTCAATTCAGGCTGGAGAGAATCCACGAGTAATAGAGGAAAAGTTAAAATCATTCCTTTCACCAGCGGTCAGAAAGACTGTTTCACCGGAAGAAGGTGAAGGCTGATGGCGAAAAGGAAATCTGAGGATGCACCTGCTGGTTCACCAGCGTGGATGTCAACATTTAGTGATTTGATGAATCTTCTTTTGTGTTTCTTCGTATTGCTGTTCTCTATGTCATCTATTGATACGGAGAAATGGCAGCAGCTTACAGCGGCTCTTGCTTCAACTTTCAGCGTACTTCCTTCAGGAGGTTCGGTGCTTTCTGATGAAGGTGTACTTATAAGTAGTGGAGCCAGTCAGCTTACTGCTTTAAGTGATTACTATAATAATGTCGGATTAAACACTGAAGGTGAAGTTTCTCCTGATGAACAGGATGCTTACGAACAGATGAAGGAGCAGGGACTGTCACAGTCAGAACAGATGGCAGAGCAGATTGAAGCAGCATTAGAAGCTAAGAATGTAGCTGACCGTGTTGAAGTTACTGCCACAAGCGAGTATGTGGAGCTTAATCTCAATGGAGCGATTTTGTTTGATTCCGGCAGGGCTGATTTCAAGGAAGGTGCAGAATCTATTGTGGACAGGGTTGCTGATTCCATAAAACAGTATGATGCCAATACTATAACTATTGAAGGGCATACAGATAATGTTCCGATTAATACAGCTCAGTTTCCTGATAACATGATGTTGTCGATTCACAGGGCGTATACAGTTTTTACATATCTGGTTGATAAGAAGGGATTTGATCCTACATCTCTTACATCGTCAGGAAGAGGTGAGGCGGTTCCAGTAGCTTCCAACAGTACCCCGGAGGGGCGGGCGCAGAACAGAAGAGTTGAGATTAAGATATACAATTCTCTGTACAGTCAGAATTAGTTAATGTTGTTTGTATTTATAGTTAAAGCAGATAATGTCAAATCACTTAGAAATGGAGATTGTTTATGAAAAAGAGTATGCTTAATGTAATAACACTGGCACTTGTTTTGATAAATCTTGTTCTGACAGTGTTGCTTACATTTTCACTGGTATCAACCAATAAGAAGACTAATAATCTTATCACCAAGGTTTCTGAAATTATTGACCTGGATGTAGGGGGCGTTGTTAATTCTGACAGTTCTTCTTCAGGCAATGTGGGTGAAAGCGATATTGAGTACATAGATGTCACAAGCGGAGAGAGCGACAGCATTACCATTTCTTTCACAAGTGGAGGAAAGTCTCATTATGTTGTTATGAAGATTTCTCTTGGACTTAATACTAAGGCAAGGGATTATAAGACAAAGAGGACAAGTATCGACAATGGTATGAAGCTCATTGTAAGTACCATTACTAAGGAAGCCCAGAAGTATTCTTATGATGCTATTGAGAAGAATATGGTAAAGATAGAGAATGACCTGCTTTTAGCATTGCAGGATCAGTTTGAAACAGATTGCATCTACTCAGTTACAATTTATTCAGTAGTAACACAGTAGTTTTCATTCAATTGTATTTAATGATTATTAACGACAGGAGGTGAAGGAAGATGGGCGAGGTCTTGTCCCAAAACGAGATCGATAACCTGCTGAAAGCATTAAGCTCTGGTGAACTTGATATTGATGAAGCGAAGAATTCCAGTGAGAAGCAGGTTAAGAATTATGATTTTGCCAGACCAGCGAAGTTCTCAAAGGAACATTTAAGAACACTGGAGATTATTTTTGAGCATTTTTCACGACTGCTGGCAACCGATCTTCCGGCATATCTTAGAAAGTCAGTTAACGTTGACGTGGTAAACTCAGAAGTAGTTATTTATTCAGAGTTCTCCAATGCTCTTTCCAATCCGGTTCTTTTAGGAGTTATCGGAATGGAGCCGTTATCTGGTAATGTTATTATGGAGATGGCATCCAATCTTGGATTTGCCATTGTGGACAGGCTATTGGGAGGAAGTGGTGCTCAAATCAGCAAAGAAAGAGATTTCTCGGAGATAGAGCTTTCTATTCTGGAAAGGATTTTCTCTATATGTGTTAATCTTCTGCGTGAGCCTTGGGCTAATGTTGTCAAGGTAACTCCGCGATTGGAAAGAATTGAGACCAATTCCCAGTTTGCCCAGATTATTTCACCAAGTGAGACCATAGCAATTATTACACTGAATATTAAAATCGGTGATGTTGAGGGTCTTATGAATATATGTCTTCCTTTTGATACGTTGGAACCGGTTATTGATAAGCTGAATACTAAGTATTGGTTCTCAACCATGAAGGAAAAGGATGGCACCTCATATGAGGATACTATTGAGAATTCAATCAGCAGAGCTGTTGTTCCAATAAAGGCAGTACTTGGGAAAAGTACAATCAGCGTTGCGGATTTTGCTAATCTTCAGGTTGGAGATATTATCAGAATGGACAGACATGTTGATGAAGAATTGGATGTCTATGTAGGAAATATTAAAAAATTCATGGCGCTGCCTGGTTATTCTAATGATCAGTATGCGGTAAGAGTTACAGAAGTAATCAGAGAGGAGAATGAGTAATAATGGATGGTATGTTATCACAGGACGAGATTAATGCACTGCTTTCAGGAATGAATAGTGGATCAGGTGATACATCAACAGCTGAGGCAGATAAAGATTCATCTTCAGATGATGG
>CAMEWO010000043.1 GCA_945946665.1 uncultured Eubacterium sp. | reverse complement strand
ACTAACTTCATTTCGTGCTTTGGGCCTACATCTTCTTCCTGCATGTCAGTCCAAATCAGCCTCATTTCATGTTTTGGACCTACCTATTCTAGTTTGTTCAGTTAAACAAATTCCGATTTATATGTTTAATTATACTATTCATCATGACTATTCACAATAAAAATAGCGTCTGTATTCCGAAGTGACATTAATGACGCGGTGCCATTCGCATTCCGCTATGCTACATGCTCATGACGCGCTGTCGCGCTATGCAGTCAGGACAAAATACAGCCTTTGGTGAGCAAGCTCCCCACAGGCTGTATTTTGTCCTGACTGCGCACCGCTTGTAGAAACGCGCAGTTGATTAATGGGGATTATATTGGTATAATGTAACGGAATGCGATGAGATTTTAAGGAGTACGAAAATATGGACATAGCAAAGAAAATTGCAGAGGAATTAGAGATAAAGGTTTCCCAGGTGGAGGCTGCGGTAAAGCTTATTGATGAGGGATGCACAATTCCATTTATTGCCAGATACAGGAAGGAAGTTACAGGCTCTCTTAATGATGAGCAGCTTAGAAATCTGGATGAGAGACTTAAGTACCTCCGTAATCTGGAAGACAGGAAAAACCAGGTTCTTGCAAGTATTGAGGAACAGGGCAAGCTTACAGATGAACTTAAGGAAAAGATTGTGGCTGCAGAGACAATGGTTCTTGTAGAGGATCTTTACAGACCATATAAGCAGAAGAGAAGAACAAGAGCTACAATTGCTAAAGAAAAGGGATTAGAGCCACTGGCAGAATATATTATGGCACAGACAGCTTTGGAGGATGTGGCTGTTAAGGCAGCATCTTTCGTTAGTGACGAGGAAGGCAAAGAGGTGCCAACACCACAGGATGCCATTGCTGGTGCTCTTGATATAATTGCAGAGCAGATTTCTGATGTTGCGGATTACAGAACATATATAAGGGATATTACCATGAAGGAAGGCAGTATCAAGTCTGTTGCCAAGGATGAGAAGGCTGCTTCGGTTTATGAGAATTACTATGATTATGAGGAGAAGCTTGCTACAATTCCTGGACACAGGATTCTTGCCCTTAACAGGGGAGAGGCAGAGAAGTTCCTGACAGTGAAGATTGAAGCACCTGAAGAGAGAATAATCCGTTATCTTGAGAAATCGTTACTGACTTCTGATAATGAATTTACAACACCTCTTATTAAGGAGGCTGTACAGGATGCTTACGACAGACTGATTGCACCTGCTATTGACAGGGAAATCAGGAATATATTAACAGAGACTGCGGAAGATGGCGCAATCAAAGTATTTGGAAAGAACCTTGAGCAGCTTCTGTTACAGCCACCAATTGCCGGGAAGGTTGTTCTTGGATGGGACCCTGCTTTCAGGACAGGCTGCAAGCTTGCAGTTGTTGACTCAACAGGTAAGGTTCTGGATACTAAGGTTATATATCCTACAGAGCCTCATAATAAGGTTGAAGAGAGTAAGGCAGAGGTTAAGAAGCTTATTGACAAATATGGTGTTACACTTATTTCCTGTGGTAATGGTACAGCCTCAAGAGAGTCAGAGAAGATAATCGCTGACATGATTAAAGAGATGAATCTTACCAATGTGGATTATGTCATTACAAATGAAGCAGGAGCATCAGTGTATTCTGCAAGTAAGCTGGCAACAGAGGAGTTTCCTGACTTTGATGTGGCACAGAGAAGTGCGGTTTCTATTGCAAGAAGAGTTCAGGACCCATTGGCAGAACTGGTTAAGATTGACCCTAAATCTATTGGTGTTGGACAGTACCAGCATGATATGAACCAGAAGAAGTTATCGGAAACACTTACAGGAGTTGTTGAGGATAGTGTTAACAAGGTTGGTGTGGATCTTAATACTGCCTCTGCATCTTTGCTTGAGTACATATCTGGTATATCTAAAGCTGTTGCCAAGAATATTGTGGATTACAGAGAGACTAACGGAAGATTTACTAACAGAAAACAGCTCCTTAAGGTTGCCAAGTTAGGCCCTAAGGCTTTTGAACAGTGTGCCGGATTCATGAGAATTTCAGGAGGAGACAATCCCCTGGATGCTACCAGTGTACATCCTGAGAGCTACGAAGCTGCAGCAAAGCTTCTGGAACTTATGGGATATGATATTAATTCTATTAGTTCAGGTGAGCTTATAGGATTAAGAGGCAAGGTCAAAGATATTAAAGATATGGCAGAAAAGCTCGGTATTGGCGAAATCACTCTTGAGGATATTATTAAGGAACTGGAAAAACCAGGAAGAGATCCAAGAGAAGAGATGCCTAAGCCAATATTAAGAAAAGATGTCCTTGATATGAAGGATCTTCAGCCTGGAATGATTCTTAAAGGTACTGTAAGAAATGTTATTGATTTCGGAGCATTTGTGGATATAGGAGTTCATCAGGACGGTCTTGTACACATTTCCCAGATGAGAGCCGACAGAAGAGTTGAACATCCTCTGGATGTTGTAAGTGTCGGTGATGTTGTTGAAGTAAGAGTTATGGAAGTTGATACGGTTAAGGGAAGGATTTCTCTTTCTATGATTCTTGATGAAAAGGAAGCAGCCAACAGGAATGCTGCCATCAAGGCGAAAGCCGGGGCTGGCAATGGTAATAAACCACAATTCCAGGGTGGCGGCAAGGGAAAGAATTCAAACAGACCACCTAAGAAGGATGGACTTAATCTTAGCGGTTTATCTAAATTTATGCATTAATAGAGAGACAAGATACAGGAAGAGGCTTGAGTATGGATAATAATATTGACAATATGGAAACTAATAATAACGTTACATCTGATGCTGAGTCAGATGTAACGGGCATCAGTGTGGAATTTGAGACATTGCTGGGCGAAAAGGATCTGGTTGATTTCAAATTATACCATTATTATCATTCTTTCAGCGGTATTGCCACAGTTATATTTGGCCTGATATGCTTTTTTATATGTGGAGTGTCTTTTAATAATTATAATATGGCATATACTTTAATGATGGCATTTTTTGGTCTGTTTTTTACAGTATATACCCCTATTGGGATTAAGACTAAAGTCAGAAGACAGATGAAAGCATCACAGTCACTTTCTGATCCGGTAAAGTACACTGTGACAGAGAACAAGATAACATTAAGCCAGGGTGATATCCATGAAGAATTATTATGGGAGGAAGTCTATAAGCTGAAAGCAACTCCAAAATGTATAATTCTTTATCTGTCAGCTGTAAGGGCTAATGTTATTCCGTTTAAGTGCCTGGGTAACAAAGCAGAGAGTTTTGTGAAGATTGCAGAGAAAAAGCTTTCGCCATTCCAGATTAAGATGGATAAAAAGAAGGTAATTGAGAAGTGCAGGCAGGAAGCTGACCGGAGGTAACTATGATTATTGAAACTAACAGTGCGGCACAGACATATGAAACAGGTTTTAATATGGGGCGCATCGTTAAGCCAGGACAGATAATATGCCTTGAGGGTGAACTGGGCGTTGGAAAGACAGTGTTTACCCAGGGGTTTGCTAAGGGACTTGGAATAGATGAGCCTATATGCAGTCCTACGTTTACTATAATACAGGAATATAAAGAAGGCAGACTGCCGCTGTACCATTTTGATGTGTACAGAATTAGTTCCGTGGAGGAAATGGATGAGATAGGGTATGAGGAATATTTCTATTCGGAGGGAGTATGCCTGGTGGAATGGGGAAATCTGTTTCCTGAGCTGTTTCCTGAGGATACTGTTTATGTGACTATAAAAAAGAACCTGGATAAAGGGCTTGATTACCGGGCTATTACTGTAGAAGGAGGAGAGTACTGATGAGGATTCTGGCTATAGAGAGTTCTGCTGTTACAGCAAGTGTAGCAGTTATTACTGATTCAACAGTTACCGCAGAGTATACAATTAATTATAAGAAAACTCATTCACAGACACTTCTTCCAATGATTGATGAAATATGCAGGATGACAGAGACTAAACCAGACTCTTTTGATTTAATTGCTGTGTCGGTTGGACCGGGCTCATTTACGGGTTTGAGGATTGGAGTGGCAACAGGGAAGGGCATCGCCCTTGCAAATCATATTCCAATGGTGGCAGTTCCTACACTTAAGGCTATGGCATATAATCTGTCAATTACAGATAAGCATATATGTCCTGTGATGGACGCAAGGCGCGACCATGTCTATGGGGGAGTGTTCCATTTTAACAGTCAGGGAGAACTGGAAACTGACGTGGAACAGGGATTGTTTTCTGGAAAAGATATGGTGAAACTGGTAAATGACCTTGGCAAAGATGTAGTTTTCATAGGTGACGGAAGAGGAGTTATTGAGAAAGAAGAGAATCTTTTAACCTGTGGCTACCAGTACGCTCCGGTTCATCTTAATACCCAGAGAGCTTCAAGTGTTGCTGCTCTTGGCTGGCAGATGTACAAGGATGGTTTAGCGGTTGAAGGCGGTTTAGTTGTTCCTGATTATATCAGACCGTCTCAGGCTGAAAGAGAGTTGGAGGCAAGCCATGTACAATATAAGACCTATGTACAGTGACGATATTGACCAGGTGGAGGAGATTGAGCAGGCTGTTTTTTCTGTTCCATGGTCCGCCAAATCATTTGCTGATGCCTGCAGTAATCCTGATAATGTTTATCTTGTGTGTGATATAGACGGAATAATTGCCGGATACTGTGGTATGTGGACAGTTCTTGGTGAGGGGAATATTACCAATATGGCTGTTTCACCGGATTACAGAAGAAAAGGAATTGCAGAGGCTCTTATGATTGGACTTCATGCTGAGGGACAAAAAAAGAATGTTAGTACATTTTTTCTTGAAGTAAGGGAAAGCAATGCAGGTGCTATCAGTCTGTATCAGAAAATGGGATACAAGGAGATAGGAAAGAGAAAAAGGTTTTATGAAAGACCGGTGGAGGATGCCCTGGTCATGTCAAAATGTGATTATATATAAAGACCTGTGATAACAGGCTGGAACGGAGTATATATGTTGGATGTTTGCCTGCTGGGAACCAGCGGAATGCTGCCATTGCCTAACAGATGGCTTACTGCACTAATGACAAGATTCAATGGAAGCAGTCTCCTGATTGATTGCGGGGAGGGCACACAGATTGCCATCAAAGAGAAAGGGTGGAGTTTTAACCCTATTGATGTTATATGCTTTACTCATTACCATGCGGATCATATAAGCGGACTGCCAGGACTGCTCCTTACAATAGGCAATTCTGACAGAACAGAACCTGTCACTCTTGTTGGGCCTAAGGGTCTGGAGCGGGTTGTTTCTGCACTAAGGACAATAGCGCCGGAGCTGCCATTTGAGCTTAAGTTTATTGAACTTACCAATCCAAGGGAGCATATATCAATTAAGGGATATGAGATAGATGCATTTAAGGTATATCATACGGTTACTTGTTATGGATACAGCATTAGCATCCCTAGAATCGGTAAATTTGATGTCCAGAGGGCAAGGGAACTGGATATTCCGCAGCAGATGTGGAATAAGCTCCAGCATGGACAGTGTGTCACTCTTGGAGATAAAACATACAGGCCGGAAATGGTAATGGGAGATGCCAGAAGGGGGATTAAGGTTACCTACACAACAGATTCAAGACCGGTGGATTCTATTGTTGAAAATGCCGTAGGTTCTGATTTGTTAATATGTGAGGGAATGTATGGAGATAACGACAAGGAATGTAAGGCTAAGGAAAATAGACACATGACTTTTGAGGAGGCTGCCAGAATAGCCAGAGACTCATCGGTTTCCCAGCTGTGGCTTACCCATTACAGTCCATCCCTTGTAAGACCGGCAGATTTCCTTGACAGGGCAAAGAAAATATTTCCACAGACACAGCTTGGAACTGACGGGAAAACTGTGGAACTGTTGTTTAAGGATTGAGAGTAATATTAACGGAAGAAGCGTATGAGGAATGGGGATTGGTATGAAAAAATACATCAGGACAATTATTGTTACAGCTATTATGGCATTGCTCTGTATTGGGTTCTTTATGTATCTTTCTAACAGAGAGCCAAGCCAGACTACAACAGAAAAGGATCTGGCAAAGCAGGAAGTGGATAATCTTACCACAATGGATATTGAAAAGAATTATCCGGAATCCCCTAAAGAGGTTATTAAGCTGTATGCAAGAATAACTAAAGCATATTATAAAGGGAATCTTACCGATGCCCAGATTGAGGCTCTGGGAAAACAGGCAAGAATCCTGTTTGATTCAGAACTTAAGGGAACACAGACAGACAGTGAATTCTTAAAGGCATTAAAGGCTGATATTGAAAGCTATAAATCTGCCGGAAGGTATGTGTCAGATTACAGCATAGAGGATAGTGCAATGGTGAATTATTCTACGTTCCAGGGCAGGAAATATGCATTTATTGTAATGACGTATACTTTGAGGGAGAATGATAAATTAATTGTTTCCAGAACGAAATATACTTTAAGACAGGATGATAAGGGCAGATGGAAGATACTGTTCTGGGAATTGGTGTAAAATCACTGCTACAGAAAACGATGATATTATACAACAGACTTGTGTTAAGATATATGGAGGTATAGGATTGAATGATGATGTACTGATTCTTGCCATTGAAAGCTCCTGTGATGAAACAGCAGCTGCTGTGGTTAAGAATGGAAGAGAAGTTCTTTCTAATATTATTAATTCCCAGATAGATATTCATACTAATTATGGCGGTGTTGTGCCTGAAATTGCATCAAGAAAGCATATTGAGAATATTGACGGGGTTATAGAACTTGCTTTGAAGAAGGCGGAGGTTACGCTTGATGATATAACAGCCATTGCGGTGACCTATGGACCGGGACTTGTGGGAGCACTCCTGGTGGGAGTGGCGGAGGCTAAGGCTCTTGCGTTTGCTACGGGGAAACCTCTCGTTGGAGTTCATCATATTGAGGGACATATCTGTGCAAATTATGTGGAAAATAAGGAACTTGAACCTCCTTTCGCAGCTCTTGTTGTATCTGGCGGACACACTCATCTTGTAAAGGTTAATGATTATGGCTCTTATGAGATAGTGGGAAGGACAAGGGATGATGCTGCCGGAGAGGCATTTGACAAAGTGGCAAGAGCAGTTGGACTTGGCTATCCTGGAGGCCCAAAAGTGGATAAGCTGGCTAAGGAGGGAAATCCACATGCTTTTGAATTTCCACGGGCTCATGTTGAGGACGCTCCATATGATTTCTCATTCAGTGGAATAAAGTCTGCTGTATTAAATACATTGAATAAGTATGAGATGAAAGGGAAAAGTATTAATAAGGCAGACCTTGTGGCTTCATTTCAGAATGCCGTTGTGGACGCTTTGGTTTCACGGGCTATGATGCTTGTTAAAGAGGAACATTTTGACAAGCTTGCAGTAGCTGGTGGTGTTGCATCTAATTCTGCTTTAAGAAATGCATTACAGACTGCCTGCGATGAGGCGAAAGTTAAGTTTTATTCTCCTTCACCGGGATTATGTACAGATAATGCAGTTATGATTGGCGCAGCTGGTTATTATGAGTATATCAAAGGAACAAGGCATGGATATGACCTGAATGCAGTTCCTAATCTGAAACTGGGGGAAAGATGATGCTGGTAAGTGCTGTTATCCTGGCAGGTGGAAAAGGCTCGAGAATGAATCTTGATATTCCCAAGCAGTACCTTATGTTAAATGATAAGCCTCTTCTGTATTACACAATCAAAGCATTTGAGGAAAGCCGGGTTGATGAAATAATTGTTGTTACAGGGGATGGAATTATAAATGGAATGTCCGAACAGGATTACTGCCAGAAATGCATAATAGAAGCGTACCATTTTAATAAGGTCAAAGCTTATGCAAAAGGCGGCAGGGAGAGATACAATTCTGTTATGAATGGCCTTTCTAAAGTGAATCCTGTGTCGGATTATGTTATGGTTCATGACGGTGCAAGACCATGCATAAGTTCTGAATTTATTAACCGGTGTGTAGATGAGGTGGCAGAGTATGGCTCCAGTGTGGCAGCAGTTCCTGTGAAAGATACTATCAAGATTGTTGATTCAGACATGAATGTTGAAGGCACACCGGATAGAAGCTGCCTCTGGCAGATACAGACACCACAGAGCTTCAGATACAGTGAGCTTACAGCGGCTTATGACAGCCTGAAAAAAGATGATAATCCAGGGAATATTACAGATGATGCCATGGTAATGGAGAAATATGGACATGAAAAGGTTCATATTACCCAGGGGGATTATACTAATATCAAAGTGACTACAAGAGAGGATTTGGATATTTTAAATATTTTTTTGAAAATGTGTTGACAAAGTGTTTTTAGCATGATATTATAAACAAGCTGTTGACGAAACAGATAACTTAATAGTATGGAGAGGTACCGAAGTGGTCATAACGGGGCGGTCTTGAAAACCGTTTGTCTTCACGGGCGCATGGGTTCGAATCCCATCCTCTCCGCTGAAAAACCACTTTCCTGAAAAGTGGTTTTTTCTTCCTAATATCATTTAAAACTTTTTTATAAAAGCTGTTGACAAATAATGTCGAAGATGATATTCTATTAAAGCTGTCGGCAAGAGAGCCGGCACGAACCTTGATAAC
>CAMEWO010000042.1 GCA_945946665.1 uncultured Eubacterium sp. | reverse complement strand
GCAAAAAATTCACTATTATCGTAAATATTTCTCATTGATAATTACCTCCACAACTCCCGATTTGTCGAAACGTCAAACTGGAATTTACTTTAATAAATATTTTTCAAACGCTTTATGATTATCAAAGTGGACTTCTCTAAAAAACAGAACTAACCAAATAATATAGGTTGGTATAGCTATATATGGGGTTAAAAAGCAGGATAATAATGCTCCTGCCAACATTATAATAGCCCACATAAAGCACTGATTTCTTATATCACGAGAGATATGAGCTTTATCATACAATGCCTGTTCTTCTTTAGAAAATGAATTAAATCCTGAAACAAATTTTGCTGCTTTTTCCTTAAAAATTGCAAATAACACACCTATAATTACAAATGGTATAGCCAAAATTATACATGACCAAAATCCTATATTCATAATACACCTCCAATTTCGATTTTCTTAATTCTACAAACTGGGATTTGACTTAATATCCATGGTCAACATGTTGCCAATGTCCGCCATTTATTCTAACTAAAATCCATTTCCAATTGCTCTTAAATTCTTTTTTTATAGTGTCAATAGCAGCATTAATATCCTCTCCTGAATATATTTCAGAATCTACATTATGCGTATTTACTTTACTAACATCTCCACCACTCTTCAGGTATTACTTCTCTTTCAATTACACAGTTTTCTTCAATTGATAAAAGTTTTACACAAACATCATATACTTTCTTAGCATCACACAAAATACAGTCTGCATCCCCGAACTTTACCGGTTTTGCTGCCCCAAGATCATAGAATGCCTGCTTCAACTTATCAAAATTTCCAGAGAAGCTTCCGGTACCGGTTGCCCGGTTAAAATGCCGATACATCCTCACTTCTTTTCTGCTTCCATCAGGCATCACAATATACATTAACGTAGATTCATCCGTCAATCGATCCGGAATGCTCATCACCTCATCCACACTATGAATGTATGTATTTTTGGCATGTGTCACTCCCAGCAGAAGAATCTTTGCTCCAATATCCTTCAATCTGTCCCAACAGCCTCCCGGAGGACAGGGCGAAGTTGCATTCTCTTCGCCCTTTATGTATTTTACTGCCTCAGGCCCATATGCCGCAATACTGTGTGTAGGATGCAGAGAACGCACCACTCCATCACGTTGTCTGAAAATATTAGGAATAATACCAACACATGCCGGCTCTGTCATAGGATTAAATGTATCACAGCTTTTCCCCATTTGTGCCCAGGTATGTGTTGGAGTCATGAACAACCCCTCCTCAAAATACTCCATAAATGCATCTACAACCGTATCTGCACCACCCTCTACCTCTCCGATAGCTTTCATTGATGAGTGTACCATGATAGCATCTGTCCGTTTCAAGCCCATATCTTTCAAGCATTGTATCAAGTCCTGCTTTGTATACATAACATACTTCCCCCTCGGCATATTGAAATTTGTCCACTTCTATATAATCATCTCCGTACAAGTATCGTCCATTTTCGTTCTATTTACAATATCCTGTATCAAGATCCAGGACATGTATATAATTACCTTCTCCTAACCAGGCCTTCATATTATGTAAGGAAATCTGGAATATTTTCTCCATAGTAAGATCCAGATGGAAGCCTCCGGTAATGTGTGGCGTAATTAAAAGATTCGGAACATAAAATAATGGATGTTGTTCCGGCAATGGCTCTATTTCACACACATCCAACCATATTCCAGCAAAACGGTTTGCTATATTATCGTTTAAAAATGCATCCAGAGGAATTACATTTCCTCTTCCCACATTCATGAAATAAGAACCTTCTTTGCAGCTAGACAGCATCTCTTCATCAAACAAATGAAATGTACTCTTTGTACCTGGAAGGCATACAGCAACAACATCAGCTAACGCTAATTGCTCTTTTAGACAGTCAATAGTATATATCTCATCTAATTCTTCTGGACATACACCACCTCGTCTTCGAATTCCAACTAATTTGCATCCAAAGGCACGCATTCGTTTTGCAAATTCCAAACCAATATCACCGGTTCCCACAATGAGAACACGTTTACTATATGGGGTGGTAACCATCCCGTTATCCATCCAAAGTCCCTTCTTTTGGTTCTCAAGATAACCTGGAATCTTTTTCATCATAGCTAACAGCATTGACACCATATATTCCGCAATACCAACTCCATAAGCCCCTGTTGATGTAGTCATAATTAAATTCTGAGATAGATAATCTACCCCAACGTATTTATCTGCTCCTGAGCTTACTAATTGCACCCATTCAAGCTGAGGTTGATTTGCTAACATAGATGATGCAACATTTCCAATCAAAGCCTGTGCCGTAGATAACATTTGTGTAGTTACCGCCTGCTGGTCTACAAATACACATTCCAATTCTGAAGATAAATCACAGAATATCTTCTTTTCATCCTCTCTAAAAGGACCTGCTATAATAACCCGTTTCATCCGTTCTCTCCTCGCATTTTTATTTAATGGCTTTTACAATCTCTTTTTCATTATTTCTAGTAAAATCGCTTAATTCATATGATCTAATCCTTTGATTTACTAATATTGGAACAACAAATCCATTCTTCGCTAATACCGCCAAACGATTAATTATTGTCTTATTTGTTACAGAAAGATCTTTGCTTACTTCAATAGGTGTAAATTCTCTTTTGTACTTCTTTATCAGCAATAACAAAAGCTCCTTCTCCTTACCTTTTAAATATGAAATACTTCCTACTATATCTTCTTTATTGGAGTTAAGTTGCAAATCACATACCTTACTCGAATATAGTTTTACCATCCTCAAAAAATAATTAATCCATATTTCTGGATGTGGTGGATTATTTCGTCCCGAATAATATAGTGCAGGCAAACCCATCTGAATTGACTCATAATACTCATCAATATCATATGCAAAATATTCCTCCAACGAACCAATACCATTAAATCCATAACCATTTAAGTCCATTATATAACCAGATAATAATCTGGCAGTTCTGCCATTTCCATCCTCAAAAGGATGTATTGTAACTAATTGATAATGTACTACTGCTGCCACTATTAACGGATGATCATCCGTTGTATTTACATATTCTACAAGTTCGTCCAATAATTCAGGAATGTCAGAATATTCCGGTGGGATGTAATCTGGATTTCCTGTTTTAGAATCATATACCGCAAATAGAATTCCCGGAGGCATTGCCCCTCTAAGACCTATTTTTTCTTTAGAAGCGCCTTTTTCTACCAATTTCTGAACATCAATTATAAGCTTCTTGGAAAATGGTTCTTTCTTGTTTGCCATTTCTTCAAGGTAATTCAACGCAAGAAAATAATTGCGAACTTCTTGCTCCGGTTTTAAAAAATGTTTTCTATCATCACTTTCAATCACTTCGTCAACTTGCTGTTCAGACAAAGGATTACCTTCAATTTTATTTGAAGCATATGAACTCTTTTTCTTAGAATTCTTTCGAAGTTTGTTTGCAACTGTTTTTGATAGTTTCATCGCTCCAACATTATATCTATTCTTATCGATTTCTGTTATATAATTTAATATTTCGTTTGTTAATGAAATTTTAATCACAAAAAGCACTTCCTTTCGTACTATTATTATATCCAAAAGGCTGTGCTTTTTCCATTATTATTTCACTATTTTTACACTATTTTTCATTATTTTACAGCCGGTTACATACCTGCGTCAACAATCAATGCCCGTGCATCAATATATGTGTCAACAATAAAATAACATTCCATCCATAGCTTCTGACAAATAATCAGAAAATCTTTCTTCTGCCTCATACCAGGCATTATCCTGAACAAAATATGCATCCTTTCTAAGATTCATGTCCATTGGTCCACCACAAACAGGACACTTAGGCACTATAGATGATGGAATCCTGCAGGCAGTTCTGACCTTATCCATCTGATTAAACAACTCCACAGCATCGTATGTTTTATCATGACAGCCTTTGCCATATTTCTTTTGGAACTCCCCAAAGTTTTCTTCAAAGAATTTCCCGCCATACTGCGCTCCGGCAGCCGTACTCATTCCGGCACTGGCTCCAATCAGAACATACTCTGCATTGTGTATAATTTTGGCAGCATTTCTTATCTGCTTATCATAATCGTTGTCCTGATAAATGTAATCCCTTGCAGGTGTACAGCAAAGAAAAGATTCAAATGTTATTTTCTGATTTGGAAATTTTCTGCTTTCCACAAACATCACCTTCTATCTTAACATTTCCCTATAGATTTCTTCATCCAAATCCTTAAACACATTAAAGATTACCTTAATGGAACTTCCTGTCTTGTCTTTATAATCTTTTATTGTCTTCACAGCAATCTCTGCTGCCCTTTTATTTGGAAACATAAATACACCTGTTGAGATTATAGCAGTTTTTGAAATATTACATTATAATTTGATGTAACAATTAATTATAATCTAACACAAGGAGATGATGCTTATGTTGACAAAGGAAGAATTACCAGAATGCCCTGTTGCTACAACAGTTGCTCTTATTGGCAGTAAATGGAAATTGCTTATAATCAGAAATCTTTTACAGCGGCCTTGGCGTTTTAACGAGCTTAAAAAAGATTTAGAAGGCATTAGTCAGAAAGTACTTACTGACAGTCTCCGTTCAATGGAGGAAGATGGTATTATTACACGAACTGTATATCCAGAAGTTCCTCCCCGCGTAGAATATGCATTAAGTGATTTAGGCAAAACCCTTAAACCAATCCTTGATTCCATGGTTGAGTGGGGAAATGCTTATAAAAAGATGTAATATTAAAGAGTGAAGATAATTACCATCGCAATTATCTTCACTCTTATTTTCTGGTATTATATTGTCTTGGCAAACAAGAAGTTGACACCCCACCAAATTCATACTGTACATCAGCCATTTACCCTCCTTCGAAGATTTGAAAAAACTTCTTCATGTGTATACCTTTTTTCATTCTCTAACGCATATCCATCCGCCTCATCTAATGCAGCTTCAACACCATCTGTAAGTCTGGAATATGCCTCCAAACTTAACACAACCATTGCACCATATCCATTCTTTGTTAAATACACCGGTTCACCTTCTCCAACTGCCTTTTCAATATCAGGAAATTTATTTCTCAAATCAGAAACTGGTCTTATCTGTATCATGCTGCCTCCTTATCAGAATTTTATCTTGCCAATTCAATTATAACCCGTATTTTTCTTTTTATCAACCATTATGAAATATATTTTCTGACCTGCTAATCTCAGTTTGCCATAATAAATTTCTTCATTTCATTACTTATCTCTTCATACTTATAATCATGCGCATAATGAGGACAATCCAGCTCAATAAAATTTGCATTATCTGTTAATGTTCCAAACTTAATAGCATCACTTTCTCATTCGACAAACAGATTTTATGCCGAGTGAATGAAACCACCAAGAACAATAATATAACCATGTAAGTCTCTCTGATTAAGTCTCCATCAAATTATTGTGATATTAATTTAAGAAATCTCTTATCATTCATCTGCTCATTTGTTATATATTCTCCATCACAGAACAATGCATATGTAGTAATCGGTGTTGGAGCACTTTGGGCTTCTTCTCTGCTCCTTTTTCGAATGGCAGATACCAGAGTTGTACCCCATTGTCAGCTTCATCACAAGGTTCAAATCCTTTGTATTTTAAATACTTTGGATCTGAAAGAAATGGTTTTTTTTTCGCACAGGATAAAATACAAAGTCCTTTCTTACCTTTTTGTTTACTATCTACAATACAATAATTTAACAGTTCGCTTGAATACCCATGTCCCTTGAAAGAACCCGCAACCCACAAGCAGTCAATATACATATACCCTTTGGCATCAATTGGATTCCATTTGACATTCCCTCCCAAAAATCTTCAAGTGTCTATTCTATTTAGAATTTGTCCAACACTATCATCAGTTCATTCATACCTTTATCCTTGACCATTTGAAAATCAGAAAATACGGTTCAATTTCTCTCTTACTATTTCCACTGACAAACTCGGATGAACCAGCCTTGAGTTTTTCCATAAGCTGTACATAATAATGACTGCCACTTATGCTATCAAGACTTCGAAGACCTGCCATAATCATCTGCATGCGTCAATCTCTTCTTCATTGGCCGCAACTTTATGTCCTCTTACAGCAAGTTCTGGCATAATTTCTGTGCCTTTATTTTACATAAACAACCAACGTCATTCTTTCGTTTACCACCACTGTTTCTCCTGTCTGGTGATACCCCATCTTCTCATACAAATGGCAGTTTCCCTCTTCCTGCAGGATTGTTACTAACTCCCAATCAGAACTCCCATGAATTTCCTCTGCCAGCTCTATCGCTCTCTGGGCAAGCCCCTTATTCCTATGTTCCGGCATTATGAAAAGAGGGGATATTCTTTTGGATTTTCCTATTTCATGTTTATCAACAACCCTTATAGCTCCCACAATTTCATTATCTGCTTCAATGTAATAGTAATAGGTAAAGGACTGATTTAACCTCATCTGTGTTTTTTCAATACCTTCTGCCGCAGGACTTGTTTCAGTATCCTTATATTTTTCATACAGGCTTTGAAAAGCTTCTACCTGCATTCTCCATAGTTTTTCGTCATCTTCAATCCCTGTTCTTCTCAATGTAACTTTCATGATAATCCCTCTTTTCATTCTATCATAACGCCACGACTCTATCAAAATCACTTTCCCCGTTATCCCTATGAGAAACCATAATCACCAGCCTGTCCTTCATCAGTTCCTTTAAAGCATTATGTACCATCAATTCACTCTCTGCATCAAGAGCAGAAGAAGGCTCGTCCATAACAAGAATAGGAGAATCTTTTAAGAATGCCCTGGCGATAGCAATTCTCTGCCTCTGTCCTCCAGACAGATTCGTGCCTCCACTAGTTATAAATGTATCATATTTATCTGGAAACTGGACAATGAATTCATCTGCAAATGCAAGCTGTGCCACTCGCTGAATATCTTCCATTGACACCTCTGTCTTACTGCCATATGCTATATTTTCCGAAATAGTTCCCTCAAACAGATAGCAATCCTGTGGTATATATGTAATCATGTCTCTTATCTGTCTGACCGGATATTGCTTTAAATCTATGCCATTAACAGTAATACAGCCATCCTGATAATCATAAAATCTTAACAACAGCTTAAGTAAAGTACTCTTTCCACAACCAGATTCACCTTTTAACATAATCTTTTCATTGGGTTTGCTGTTCAGATTCCAGTTATCAAAAACCCGTCCTGCCTTTACCAGAGAATTAGTAAATGCAGCAAGTGAAGTTATTCCTAAAGACAGCTTACCCAGAACCCAGTATACGTGGGAAAACCATGAATCCTTCAAGGAATTAGCATCCCAGTTAAGTGTTTTTAATCCCTCTGCGCTGTGACTTTTTTCATACCATTCCACATTAAGCTTCATCAATTTTTCAAATATTCCACTGCATTTAATGCTTGCTTGTTTACATAGGAATAAAGCAGATGTAAAACAAGTTGTTAAAACGGCAATCCCTGGTTACACAGGGATTGCCGTTCTCTATGGGCTGATTGTCAGCTATTCAGTAAAAATGCTCTTTCCTTCCTTTGTTAACTGGTCTACAATTTTTGATACATCATCCAGAATTCTAATAAGTTCAACTGAGGATGCCTTAATTTCTTCCATGTATTCTCTTGCCTTTCCCGCATTACCATTCTGAATGGCAGCTATAACAAACTGGCCTTTTCCATGGAAGTCTGCATGAAGTTTCTCTATTTTACCCCATTCAGCTGCTATACTATGATTTTTTATTGGAACAGCATAATAATAATGTCCAAATGCACACTTATGCGAATTCAGCTGTAATGGCTTAATCTTCATATCACTAACCATCTGTTCTGCTGTTTCAATCCACTTCATATGTGCCATTTTCGCCTTTTCGATAATGCCATTAAACTCATCATTAGAAAGCATTACAATTCCATCATCCACTCCCTTGTACATCTCTGTTGTCACATCCGACAATCTGTCATCAATAGCTGCTATTCCACTTGCATATGCAACACTTTCATCCGCTGACCGCCTGATTACATGTGTAAGATCTGTAAGATGTTCTGCGTCATTGCTACACTGTTCCATTGCCGCATTAACCTCCATAGTAGCAGTACGTATTGCCTGCATGCTGTCGTTGATTTCACTCACACCGCTAATTACCTTATTCAGCATTCCAATATTTTCTCCAACCGTTTTACCAACCTGATCGATTTTTCCGCTCATCTGGTCAACTGATTCCACGGCACGATCCATGCTGCTTTTTCCTTGTTCAGATGCTACATATATCTTTTCAACAAATTCTTTCATATTAGTAAGTTCATACTTCGTGCTATCCGCTAACTGACGTACTTCTTCTGCCACAACTGCAAAGCCTTTTCCAAGCTCTCCTGCTCTTGCCGCTTCAATAGATGCATTTAAAGCAAGGAGATTGGTTTGTCCGGCAATGTTTCCCACACTTCCCACAATGTCTTCAATTCCCTTTACAAGCTCAACCAATTGTGACATTTTTTCTTTCAATTCATTGGTGTCCTGATACAGATTTTCCTTAAGAACACTAACTTCTTTTATAAGTATATCACTTTCATTATTTTTGTCTTCCAAATAGTGGGACTCGTCGGCCAGATTGCTTAATGTTTGTGTAGTCTGATCGATATTATTATTCACCTGATTCATAGTTGCATTGGTTTCTTCTACTACCGCCAGATTAGATTCACTAAGCTCTGACATTTCTACTGAAAAATCTTTCAATCCATTTGAAATATGAGCAAGTCCCACATCAAATGTTGATAACGAACTTACTGTTTCCATAAGATTCATAGAAGAGACTGTCATGCGTCCGCTACTTTCAATCAAGATTGCGATTTCTGATGCCAGCTTATTTACTGCCGGTGTGCTCATGACCGGCTTCTCTGGTTCCCTTCCAGCAATATAATCCTGTAAATATTCAGTTAAATTCTGTATATCCTTTTTAATTCCACCCATATCTCTACCTCCAAACATTTTTACTTAATCGTTAATTCTTATCTATGATTATACAACACGCACCACTGCCTCACCCATTATTTAAAACCGTATCAATTCATTAAATATTTCTATTGCATAACGGTCTGTCATTCCTGAAATATAATCTATTATTGCCTGCTTGTATATCATATCCGTCTCAAGTTTTCCGTATATTTTTTTATTCTGATATCTGACATCTTTATCGTCTATGCTGCAATACGAATTTAAATATGCAGAAAATTCTGATATTAGTTTAGGATATGTATCTTTCATTTCCGACAGCTTATTTATTGTATTATCATAATCAAAGAATTTTGCCAGGGTTTCATATATACTTCTTATTACCAGTGCAGCGTACTTACGGTATACCTCGAATTTAGGATTCTTATAAATTGTTCTGCGATTAAATGTTTTTATATCCTTCAACATCTGGTTATCTTCTTCACTTAACATAATACCTGTTTGTGGTGTGCTGTTTTCACATATGCTTGTTATAAAGTTATGAATTATAACCGTTGTATTGATTGTTTTTTCACCATGAATCTTTGATATTTCAAGAAGTTCTGCTATATCCTTTTCATCAATAAAATTCATTCGCAAAGCATCTTCTATATCTCTGCCTAAGTATGCTATCTTATCTGATATCTTTACTACGCAGCCTTCCCATGTATACGCCTGGTACTCACCTGGTTTTTTTATTGTATTAAGGTCTATTCTCTCCTTCCGGGGAATTATACCATTGTCATCAACTTCGCCACAGTGTGAAATTATGCCATCTCTTACTGCATAGGTCAGATTAAGGTTCTGTAAATTGCTGTTATTATCTTCAAGCAATTCTATATTATCTATCATTCTCAAACTATTCCGCTCATGCCAGAAATTATCAAGACCTATTTCATTTCTTATATTAGTTAATTCTACTTCTCCCTCGTGTCCAAATGGCGCATGTCCCAAATCATGCCCCATTGCAATGGCACGTGTTAAATCCACGTTTAATCCCAGATATTTTGCTATTGTACAACTTACAGATTCTACATGCTGTACATGCTCCATTCTTGTGCAGATATGGTCATTATCAATATTAAAAAAGACCTGTGTCTTATGCTTAAGTCTTCTGTACGCCAGAGAGTGTAATATACGTGTATAATCTCTCTCATATTCGGAGCGGATATCATTCTTTCTTTGATATAACTGATTTTCTCTCTCAATATGTTTTTCCCAGTCAGGATTCTTCTCGTTTGATGAGTATTCTTTAAATATTTTCTCAGCCATTTTTCTCCCTCTCATTGTTCTGACGCATGTTTAACCCTGTAATGTTCCGCTTTTGCTTCGTACATTCTGTCGTCCGCGATTCTTGCCATCTCGGCTATCGTGGTATGAGGGTACTCCTTTTTCGTAACATAACCACATGAAACGGATAAACTCTTGGCAATGTTTCCCGACCAGCTGTTGACAACTTCCTCAAAAGTTTTCTTAATGCCTTCAAGTCTGTTGCTGTCAGCAGACAGCATAATAGCAAACTCATCTCCGCCCGTTCTGTAAACCTTACCCCATCTTCCAAAACAACGCTTCATACACCTGGCAGCGCCCTTAATCAGCTCATCGCCAGCCGAATGTCCCATGGTGTCATTCACTACCTTCAAGCCGTTGATATCTATTGATACAAACACAAAGTCTTCATCCGTAGGAGCGTCAGGGTAATTGTGCAGGTCATTTTCGTAGGCTCTGCGGTTGAAACAATGGGTAAGCTTGTCTGTGGTGGATTCCAGGATAAGTTGCTCTTCCTTTCTCTTTTCTTCGTCAATAATCTGCGTGGTGCATATTACTTTTTCAACCTCACCCTTCTCGTCCGTGCTGATGGCTATAATGGACATTCTAATCCATCCCACATTTTTACCAAGAAGGTCCATAAAGATAACTTTTTTACCCTGCATGCGCTGGGCCATTGTAGAAATATCTGTAAACTCCAGGCCAGGCTCAAGATACTCATCGGACATAGTGGCTTTCATTATGGCCTCAATCTGTGTGACAGCATCCATGTTGCGGTACTTATCGCCTGCTTCTTTCACCTGGTTACGCGCAGAATACTCTTTTATCGTATTTGCCTTCAAATCGATAATGTGCATACTATAATAAATCTCGGACATGGAAGTCAGTATCATCAGCTGCTCTATCTGCTCATTTCTGATAATCAGCAAACGCTTGAGAAGTATCAGCAATGTGGTTGCGGCAATAATCAGGCATACTATCACCATCAGCATTGAAAGAAATGTTTCCCTTCTCGTAAGGGGATTATTCTGAACAACGCAAATCGCGTATTGGTCATCTGTCAATACAGAGCATTCGCAGCTGCGTCCGTTCACAACAGAAGTAAAATGAATGATATCTCCATTTTTCGCCTCTGAATGGTTTATTCCGATTTCGCTTAACATTGTACCGTCTATGCCATCAGTAGAGCCCAGAATTTCCCCTGTGGCTGAATCAGCAACATATATCTTAATATCCTCATACACAGGTATGCTGTCAATCACATTGGATACCTGATTGTTTTTCAACTCATCAATCAACCGTAAAGGCTCAATTCCAACCTGAATCATCTTATCGCCAAGGCTGCTCCAGACTATGGCGTACATCATATTTCTTTCTTCTGCGGTGTTGGGAGTAACGTCCTGACACATTGACAGGGTTTTATCCCCCAGCATAGGCATGAAATATCCGATTTGCTCTCCTGAATCGAAACTGTAACCATAATACTTCGGAATTGTTCCGGCATATATAGTGCCATTTTCGTCAAAAATGTGGATTTCATCAATGCCCATCAGTTCTGCAATTATATTAAGTTCATCTATGTTATACTCTGCGCCAGGGTGATGCTCCAGGATATATGAAACAGTCTTTGCGCGGATTATGTAGTCATCTTTAAGAGAAGCAAGCAGGGTTTTCTCAGCGGAACGGTTCTTTTCAAGAACACCGCTTACCTGATTTATCATAACCTCCCCCGTCTGCTTTGCGCTGTTCTGATTATTGTAAATCAAGATAAAATAAGTGAAAACAATCATCAGAATCACAGCAATGGAAACTATTATCACTGCTCTTCCAAATTTGATTTCCCTTGTTTTGTTCTTCATATCAGTACCTCTGTGTCTTTTCTACCGTAAATGTGCAAACTAGGTTATACATATGTTTATTATAGAATAATATATGTAAAACCACAATGGGAAAATCCTGACGTTATCTGCGAACGCAAGAACAATCTCGATTCCGCTTACGCTTCATCTCGGTCATCCTTGCATTCAATCCTGACGTTATCTCTTTGTTAACGTTTTGAGAACGAGAAAAGCCTGAAATAAGGGATTTGTTGGTAGCAGTGTTGCATATGTGTTGTATGCGATGGACTGCTCAGGGCGTTCCACGACTTCTCTTCCAAAAATAGTTTACCTTCGAATATACCTTATTACAATTCATCTAATATTGATGCAACTTTCTTTTTACGTCCTATTGAATTATTCTCACATTTGTTCAAAATATCAAATGCAAAATCTAACTGACTTTTAAACCATTCCAATGCATGATATAAAGCTTCTTCGCCAACTTCTTTTATTGCATCATCGAATAGTATATACTCGTCCTCCAATTTTTCCACTTTACTATTGGATAATTTATAAGCTACTTTTTCATGTTGTTCCATATTAATTTCATCATATGAGTACCTATTCAATCTACACGTCATCTTTAAAATCGCACAATAGTATCTTTCTTTTATACCTAATGATAATCTGTATACCTCTTTCGTTTTTCCATCTTCGATTTTTTTTACAATTTTCCTAGTAGAAATTCCTTTAAACAAAAATTTTAAAAACTCAAAATTATACCCATCTTCATCTACTCTCTGCTTAATTTCTTTTATTCCTGGAGCAAATATAATTTTATTAACTTTCTCACTCTGCATGTTATAGAGCATAGTAAAGTATGAATCGGTATTAACTGTATTAGATTCTTTTAACCAATTTGTTAAAAGTTTTTGCTGAACATCATCTGTTAGCTTACATGTATACCAAGCTGCAAAATATTCTTGAAACGATCTATGTGCAAATCGGTAATTTAACCCATCTTTCATTAGCATGCACACAGACATTGTTAAATCCTCTTGGAAATCATCAATCGTAAACTGTGTACCTCCAAATTTTTCTTTTGCTTCTTGTATATATTTTCTCAACTTTACTTCTGTGAATTCATACTCATCTCGAAAATACGATTTAAAACACATATAAGCAAATAATGTCTTAAAATCTTCACAACTTAACCCAGTTCTTATATCACGGACATACGAATCTTTTGTTGCATCATGCATATTAAACAAAGTAGAAAATGCTTGCTCATAAAAATCATTTAACTTATCCGGTATAGAAGCATTATTATTAAATGTGAGCAACATAATATTTAACAGCAACGGGTTTGATGCAAACGATTTGTATTTATCATACAATTTTTCATCTAATTCTTTATAAAAGACTTTTTTTACATTTTCATCAAATTCTATTTTTTGAATTAATTCTAATGCCTGTTTCTTATTCAATTTCATTGATGTCATTTCTGCAAAATCATTCCATCCTATAAAATCATCTGAAGGTCTAGAAGAAACAATATATTTATTTTCATTATATTTATCACTAAAATTTCTAATCTCTGCAGTCACTTTTGACACTCTATCTCGGTTTACTTCATCTAAGCCATCCAACAGAATTATATAACCTCCTTCTGTTAAACTATATTCGAAATACTCTTTTTCAAGCACAAACCCATTTTGCACCAACACATCATAAATCGTACTCTTTAAAGAAATACTTTTCTCCTCGATAACATTTAAACTCCTTAATTCAATCAATATTGGAATATATTCAGTTTCTTCAATAGCGTTAAGAAACAAATGCTTTAACAGAATGGATTTTCCCATTCCGCCCGAACCGGTTATTACAATCTTATTCTCCTCGGCAATCAAGTTGTTTATGTTTGATGTATCTATAGTTTTTCCATTATAATGAACACCTATACACTCATAAAAAGAATATAACTCCTTAGGTGCATGTCTATAAATCAATGTTTTAATCTTTCTATATTTATTCCTGGTGTTTCTCAAATATTCTTCATAAGCTTCACCATATCTAATTTCATCCTTAGCTTCTATGTCTTTGAAGAACTTTTTTACTTTTTTCCATGCACCTTTAATTGAATCCTCTATCAAATTGGTTGCAACTCCAGTCATTACTTCATTAGTATTTATATCCATAATCCATCCTCCCATAATAATCTTTGTTTTTCTCTTATTAACTCGCTTTTTCTCACGTTTTCTTTTTTCATAGAGATGTTATCTACGTCTATGTCATTCCCCTCGGCCAAAAATCATGGATATCAGGATGTTCGGGGTACACAAAACAAGACGTCATCTAATTTTGCTATGATTGGCCTTTCTTATCCCCAACTCCTTACGGCAGCCTAACCTCCCATGTCATACGGGATCACCTTTACTTCTGGGTCCTTAATTTCTTCGTTCTGCTTATCCATAAAGGGAGTGTCATGATGCTCCTAAATCAAAATTTTTTGCATAATCCCATTCTCCATATCGTCAATACTATAAATAGTATCCATAACTTCGAATATCTCTCTCAAATTACCTCTTGCACTCTTCCAGCCAATTCCATCTGTAAACCACACAAATGTAAATCC
>CAMEWO010000041.1 GCA_945946665.1 uncultured Eubacterium sp. | reverse complement strand
TGCAAACCATCTGCTTTGAGAGCAAGTTCTGCATACAGCAGAGGAGCATCTTGTGTAAGCCTGTAAAGATATACAATATCATTGGGATTACCTGCCTGTTATCTATATATACCTATTATTCTAGTTTCTGGACTCAGAGTTGCCAATTACTTTTTTCGCCTAAGATTCTCTGAAGATATGATAATAGTCTGTTTTTCATTTCTGTATCAGAATTCCTATATTTTTGAATTAAAAAAAATAACTCGGGATCGGTATCAGATTTTATTAAATAGATATCCGGGTTTGGATTGTCCGATTTCCCGGTAAGGTATGCTGTTGATGTAGCAAGGACATCTGCCATCATTTGAATGACATGAATGGAGGGGGTGCGTTCACCGGATTCATATCTCAAATAAGCAGGCTGTGATAATTGCATACGTTTAGCAGCTTCCTGTTTGGTGATTCCAAGTTTTTCTCTGCAAGCAATAAGTCGATTACGATCTAGAGTGTTTGATTTCATTTGCATAGCCTCCGATTAAGATATTGGTGAGACGTAAATGAAATCAAAATATGTTGACACCATATGTGACACCACATATAATATAGATAGGAGGCATGGAAATGTCGAAATGGGATAAACTAATAGTGAGTATATGCAATTTATCGAAAGATCTTCGGTTCGATGAATTGAAAAAGGTATTAGAGAGTTACGGATATGTGATGAATACTCCAAGAAGCGGCAGTAGTCATTATACATTTAGAAAACAGGGCTGTCAGCCTATTACGATTCCCAAACATGAACCAATAAAAAAGATATATGTAGAGATGGTAAGGCAGATTGTAGAAAGTGAGGCGGAGAAAGATGAAGACACTGAATGATTATATATCAATGCCATACCGCATGGAGATTGTGGAAGATAAGGATGAAGGTGGTTTTGTGGTTTCTTATCCGGATCTCCCCGGTTGCATTACCTGTGGTGAAACAATTGAAAGAGCAGTAGAAAATGCATTAGATGCCAAAAGAGAATGGCTCGAAGCAGCGATTGAGGAAGGAATGGAAATTCATGAACCAGATAGTCTAGAAGATTATTCTGGGCAATTTAAACTGAGAATCCCACGCAGCTTACACAGAGCATTGGCTGAACATTCGCAGAGAGAGGGCGTTAGTATGAACCAATATTGTGTATATCTTCTTTCAAAAAATGATGCGATGTATGCAAAATAAGAATGGATGCAAGTGATTGCTCTATAACAACAAAAATGCCGAAAGCCTGTATTTATGCAGGTTTCCGGCATTTGTTTTATCAAATGGCTCTAGTTTGGCTCTATTTGTGGGCGGAGTAATACAATGCTTATATCACAAGATGAATAAACCACCGGTTGATATTGATGCTGCGCAGATGACAGAAACGCAGTTACACGCAAAGCTGTAGAGATGATATGATGATTACAAAGCGGGTAGATTTTTTGCCTGTTACATATCCCAGAATTAAAGCATTCTTTCATAGTATTTTCTTCTTGAAACTTTAATCTATTTTGGCGTATATTAATTATGCTGTAATATATATTTGGAGGTCGTAAGATGAATTTTTTGGAAGAACGTATCATAAAAGATGGTATTGTTAAAGAGGGAAATGTTTTAAAGGTTGACAGTTTCCTTAATCATCAGATGGACATTCAGTTATTTGATCAGATGGGAGCTGAATTCAAGAAGAGATTTGAAGGTAAGAAAATTAACAAGATATTGACAATTGAGGCTTCAGGTATTGGTATTGCATGTGTTGTTGCTATGCATTTTAATGTACCTGTTGTATTTGCAAAAAAATCAAAGAGTATCAATATTGAGGGAGATACATATGTTGCAGAGGTAGAATCATTTACACATAAATGTAAGAACCAGGTTCTAGTGTCAAAGAAGTTCTTAAGTGAAGATGATCATGTTCTGATTATTGATGATTTCCTTGCAAATGGGTGTGCTCTTCAGGGATTGATTTCCATAGTGAATATGGCTGGCGGTACAGTAGAAGGTATTGGTATTGCGGTTGAAAAGGGATTCCAGGTTGGCGGACAGATTATTCGTAATTTAGGCTATCAGTTAGAGTCACTGGCGATTGTTGATTCAATGGATCCAAGTAACGGTACAATATACTTTAGAGAACAGTAATTCGGAAAGGAAAAACAATGGAGAAAAATAATTTAGATGCTTTATATACACTTGATGGGAAAGTCAGTTTATTAAAGGCTTTTCCATTATCATTTTTAATATTCTTGCGAAGGGATACCTAAAGCAGGTGTCTGTATTATTTGGCTTGGTAGTTGGATATATATACTTTCACTTTGCATAGGACTTGGATTTACACAGTGTCCAGAAATATTTGCACATTTTCCAAGTATCATTAGAGCAGTATTTGCAGAAAACTGTGTTGCATTGGTATTTGTAACTGCAGTTATTCTTAATCTATTTTTACCAAAAGATAAATCCAATAACTAGTGGTTACGATTTCGTAATAGCGTATTATTTATATTTATTGTACAATAGACTTATCTTTAGAAAGGTAGGTCTATTTTTTCACAGAAATGCACGGCAGATGCAGGACAATTAAGTAAGAGAATATTTATTACTTTGACGAAAACGGGCTGATGGAACTTTAAGATATAGATTGGGTGGAAAAAATGATTAGAGAAAATATGATATATGAATTAGCAAAACCAGAAGATTTACAGGCTGTATACAATGTGGTGCAGCATACAATAAAAACAATATACCCAAAGTATTATCCAATGGAAGTAGTAGACTTTTTCTGCCAGCATCATAGCGAGGATGCCATAGCAAATGATATTAAAAATGGTTACGTAAGTGCGCTAAAAATAGATGGAACAATCGTAGCGACAGGTTGTTTTGTGGATAATCATATCACAAGAGTTTATGTCCTACCGGAACACCAGAAAAAAGGATACGGCACATTTATTATGAAAAATATCGAAGTTCAGATTAGCGAAAAATACGATAAGGCATATCTGGATGCTTCACTGCCGGCAGCAGCACTTTATGAAAAGCTGGGCTTTTCAACTGTAAAGCATGAACGTTATCCTGTGGAAAATGGAGTGATACTTGCGTATGAAGTTATGGAAAAGGAACTTCATGGATAAGTTGGGACTATTTTCAAGGAGAGTTTTTATTAGTCGAGGTGTAGGATGAAGGAAGTAGTTATTAAGGATACTATAATTTGTTTGAACTTGTTAGTGAAAGAAAAGGGGAGCAGATTGAATTTAGACTGAAAAATATTTGTAGACGAGGAAAGTAGTTATATTATGTGAGACTTTAGTGTTTCGAGTTTTTTTCGAGTGGGTTTTTGAAAAAACTCGAAAGAAAACTCGAAGAACAACTTATGGCATAGAAAGTTTATGTAGGTATAATTGTTACTATGTTGAAGAATAAACCAACATTGGAGGAAACTATATGTTATTAAAAGAGCATTTAGAGGAATATACAAAAGATCAGCTGTTAGAGCAGGCAAGAAGTTTTGAAATAAAAAAATGTTCAGGACTTCGTAAAGCTGCACTCATTGACAGAATTATGGAATGCTTCTGTACGGAGGAAGTGCTTAGAAGCAGAATGTCATGTTTGACGAAGGAGGAAATGTCTCTCTTTCGTAAAGCATGTGATATGCCACAGGATATTTCTATTAATCAGATAATGGATGGAATGCAGTTGTGCAGATATTGGCTGGGTTCTTTTGAAGATCCAACAGACAAATTCTGTGTATTTGAAGAAGTTTCTGAAGTTTTTCGTAAGATTGATGATGAAGCATTTCGAACAGAGCAATTAAGAAAAGGCTGGTTGGTGAAATGCGTGCAGTTCTTTGTAAGCTATTATGGAATAGCACCACTAGAAATTATTTATAAGCTGTACAAATTGAAAGTTAAGGACACCATAGATGAAATGATAGATATGTTGTGGGAAATGCCTGTAGATATTGTGGAAAGCTGTATTTTTCCTATGGAAAGCTTTGGGATTCAGGATTGGCCTATGGATGATCCGATTTATTCTCCAAGAGGGTTGCTAATACATATACCAATACTGGAGAATAAAGAATTTGAATATCTGTTGAACCAGCAAATGGATAAAGAATTCTATATTCCTTCAGTACAGCAGATTGAAGAAATATGTAGTATTGGATATGAATCAAGTTCATTAGCATATAAAAAGTTAGAATCATTTTTCATTAGAAAAATGGATATGCCGTATGAACATGCAGTGACGTGGTGTCTACAGGTGTGGGCAAACAGTTATGAAGGGGAATCACCGGCGGATGTAATTAATAAAATGTCAGATGCAGATGTAGAATTTGAGAGTGAAAAGCAAATGAATGAATTTGTGGGATTACTTATGGATGCTCACAATAACACAAGAATGAAAGAAAACAGAGGTCATAATCCAAATGAACTGACAGGAAGAAAATTAGCAGGAGGAATGCCTACAATCGTGCCGGGAAGTTCTCATGCAGCTGCAATGCTAAGAGATGTAGCACCACAATTAAAAGAGATGGGGATACCTGTTGATTTAGAAGGTAATGCGGATACTATTGCGACATCCCTTTATCCAAATGGATTAGGTGGAAAAGCAGTAAGTGTGGAAAAGAAAATATATCCTAACGATCCATGTCCTTGCGGTTCGGGAAAGAAGTATAAAAAGTGTTGTGGAAGGAAGTAATTACCGGGATTGGAGATATCGCACTGGACGAAGAATGTTTGGTGCGATTTTTTATTGTCAAAGAGAAAGAGGTGCAAAAAATGAGTGAAATTGATATATTGATCGTCCATTTATGTTCATTGTTACAGGAAGAGACGGATCAATTCTCTTTTCTGGAATTGTGAGAAATATAGATTGAATATTTAGCAAAATAACTGAAAAACCCGGAAATGAGTTAAATTATTCTCATTTCCGGGTTTTCAAGTTAATTATAGATGTATATAAATCTCGTTAATATTATTCTGCGTCTTCTTCTGATGCAGCATTTGCAATTGCCTCTGCCTGCATCTTCTGAATTTCAGGGTATACAGAAAGAATAGGTTCTTCCTTTGAACCATGCAAATGACGAGAGATATAATTCTTGGTTGTCTTTGCAACCTGTGGTGAAAGCACAAGTACACCAATAAGGTTAGGAATCATCATAAGACCATTAAATGTATCAGAAATATCCCATGCAAGCTGTGCTGTCATAACAGAACCGGCAAGAACAATTACTACAAATAAGATTCTGTAAGGAAGTACAGCTTTGTCACCAAAAAGATAACGACATGCTGTTGCGCCATAATGGCTCCAGCCAAGCACTGTCGAGTATGCAAAAAGCAAAATAGCAATTGCAATAAACCCCTGGCCCAAACTACCGAATACCTGGCCAAAGGAATAACTCATAAGATTTGATGAACCACCAATTGAATTAAGTATTTCTTCATTGGCAAGACCTGTTGTCAAATCAATTGCACCGGATCCAAGTAAAACGATAGCTGTAAGTGTACATACAATAATAGTGTCTGCAAATACTTCAAAAATGCCCCACATACCTTGACGGACAGGCTCCTTAACATTTGAGCTTGAGTGAACCATAACAGATGAACCAAGACCGGCTTCATTGGAGAAAACACCACGTTTAAAGCCCATCTTCATTGCAAGTGCAATACCGGCACCGAAGCCACCGCCTGCAACAGCCTTTATGGAAAATGCGCCTTTGAAGATAGCGGCAAATATGGCTGGTATGGAACTGATATGTAAGCAGATGATAATAATAGCACCAACAAAATAGAGAATAACCATGAAAGGAACTATCTTCTCAGTAATGGCAGCAACTCTTTTTAATCCGCCAATGATAACTATACCAACTGCAAATACAAGGAAAATTCCAACGGCGATTTTAGGTATGCCAAAAGCGTTATTAACATTTGACACCATAGAATTAACCTGACTCATATTACCAATACCAAATGATGCAAGTAAACAAAACAGAGAGAACAGCCAGGCCAAAACGATACCTATGTATTTACAATGTTTCTTTGCACCCAGTCCGTGGCGTAGATAGTACATTGCGCCTCCATGCCATTCTCCTTTACTGTCCTTTTTACGATAGAGAATACCAAGAACATTCTCGGAAAAGTTTGTCATCATACCAAAGAAGGCGATAAGCCACATCCAGAATACCGCTCCGGGACCACCTGTAGCAATAGCACCAGCTACACCAACAATGTTTCCTGTTCCCACTGTAGCAGCAAGAGCGGTACACAATGACTGGAATTGTGATATGGTTTTATCACTTGTATGTCCTGTGACATGCTTATCCTTAAATATTGCACCAATTGTATTCTTCCACCAATGTGGTAAGTGCGTAATTTGAAAAAATCTGGTTAATATGGTCATAAGGATTCCTATAAACCCTAAAAGAATTAGTGCAGGCCATCCCCAGACAACATCGTTAATTGCGCTGTTGACATTAGTAATAGTTTCAATCATAATGCTTCCTCCTCGTCTTTATTCTAAGCATATTTAAATCATAAAAAAAGAAGAACCTCAATAGAATAGATGAGATTCTTCGTCTTATGCTCAGATAAATACATCTACTTGTTACACACCTTTGTGAATGTTGCAAGTAATATTAAATTATATGCATGATTTTACAATATTTTCATAATTTTGAAAAGTCTTTTTTTGAAAATATGTTAAACTGTCCATTCCTCCACAATTCCACATGCTATTTTTTCACCGGAATTTATCGCATGATGTGATGGGAGAAATATGTCTGTTTATGAATTAGTTGCGTTATGTCGAAAACACGTATATAATCAATTATAATGATTTTAGTTAAATAAAGTGGATTATATACGATAAAGGATAGATGCAGCAGGAGGAACGTAAGATGGGAATATTGGTTAATTGCCTTGCAGTGATATTCGGTACAATTATTTTGATATGTGGAGTCAGCTATTTTGTTCGTGAGAAGAACGCTGGAAACCTGCGGTATTACATGCTTGTAATGGGAATCTTCGGTGCTTTATGGAGCGGCGGATATGGAATTATGGGATTTACTGAATCTGCGGAACAGGCATTTATCTCCAGGGCAATAGGCATAATTGGCGTCGCTGGTTTTATGATGACAGAAGCACTGATGATTGCATATATGATTAAGATTCCTAAAACATTATTTAATCTGTATGCAGTGGCATTTGGAATATTTGCCGTAGTGGATTTGTTTTTCTTCATACCTGACCATCATACCTTTGTGCGTGTAGGCGGAAGAATGTGCTATTATACTACGAACAGTCTGGGAAGAAAGGTGCATAGCTTATTTCTCATATTTGTTGCAGTAACAATGATCTTCATGGCGGTTATCTGGATTCGCAGGGAAAAGAAAACCCGGGAGTTGTATTATGTAAGGGCAGTAATTATATCTAATGTTTCTATTCTGATTTCTATAATTCCTGATACAATTCTTCCAATGGTGGGAAAGCCATCTTTTCCAAGCTCTGCTTATGGAATGTTCCTTACATATATGATTACGTGGTTCTTCGCTGCAAGATTCAATGCATTTAGTATTACAGTAAGCAATTTAAGCCAGTATATATATGATTCTGCCAATACGGCTGTATTGATATTTGATGAGAATTTCCAGCTTGTTCTGGTAAACAGTTACGGACAGAAGCTTCTTGGGATAGAGAAAGTAAATAATCAGAATCTTTCACAGCTGTTTTTCAGTTCAGAAGAGGAATCAGGAAAGCTGCTGGACAATGTTCTGCGTGATGATAATGGAGTGGCAGAGCTTGTATCCAGACATGGGGAAATCAGCTGTTCATTGAATTTCTCCGTTGCAAGGGATTTTCATAATGACCCATATTGTATAGTGTGTTTCCTGTATGACCTTACCAAGGAGAAGAATATGCTTCAGGAGCTTGTACAGGCAAATGAGGCAAAGAGCCAGTTCCTTGCCAATATGTCTCATGAAATCCGTACTCCAATTAACGGAATTCTGGGAATGGACAGTATGCTTTTAAAGGAATGTGAGGATGAGAATATCCGTGAATACGCAAAGAATATCCAGAGCGCAGGACAATCCCTGCTTTCAATTATCAATGATATTCTTGATATATCAAAGATAGAGTCTGGCAAACTTGAAATAATTCCTATAAAGTATGAACTGTTTTCAATATTGAATGATTGTTACAATCTGACAAAAGTTAAAATAGAAAGCAAGCCGATTACATTTGAGATGCATATAAATGATAAGCTGCCTTCATTGTTATATGGAGATGAGGTAAGAATCAGACAGATAATTAATAATTTCTTGTCTAATGCTGTGAAATATACGAAAGAGGGAAAGGTAACTTTCTGTCTGGATTATGAAGAAGTATCTCAAGACCAGATACGTCTTGTCATATCAGTCAGCGATACAGGAATTGGAATTAAAGAGGAAGATATAGGCAAACTGTTCCAGTCATTTACCAGAATTGAAGAAAAACGTAACCGCAACATAGAAGGAACAGGTCTGGGACTTAATCTTACCAAGAATCTTGTGGATTTAATGGGTGGAGAGATTTCAGTAACCAGCACCTATGGCAAGGGCTCATGCTTTACTGCAAAGGTTCCACAGAGAGTTGTTGACACTAAACCTATGGGTGATTTTGACAAGCGCTATAAGCAGTATCTGGATGCTTCAGAGGATAATAAACTGGTATTTGAGGCACCACAAGCAAAGATTCTTGTTGTAGATGATGTGGAGATGAACCTGAAGGTTGTAAAAGGACTTTTAAAATCAACCAGAATACAGATTGATACAGCGGTTAGTGGCAGGGAATGTCTGGAGTTTGCAGGTGCGAACAAGTATGACATTATTTTCCTTGATCATATGATGCCTGAGATGGATGGTATTGAAACATTGCAGAATATGAAGCTAATTGCAGATAATCCTAACAGGGATGTACCGGTCATTATGCTCACGGCTAATGCCATCGTAGGTGCAAAGGAACATTATATGGAAGTGGGCTTTACAGACTATCTTACCAAACCAATTCAGGAAACTGAATTATTGCAGATGATTCTTAAGTATCTTCCTGAAGAACTTGTGCAAGGCATTAGTAATGGTGGTGATGATAAGCCGGCACATGTGTCAGAGAGCAGCAATGATAATCCGGTACAGGCTGATGTAAAACCGGCAAAGGACAGTAAGCAGATGTTAAGTAATATCGATGGACTGGATATCCAGACAGGACTTGCATACTGTATGAATGAAGAGGATTTCTATGTGGATATGCTTAAGGAATATGTGAAAGGTGACAAAACATCAACACTTAATGAATTCTTTGATAAACAGGATTGGAGCAATTACAGGACAACAGTTCATGCACTGAAGAGCACATCACTTACTATAGGAGCAGTGCATTTGTCAGAAGCTGCAAAGGCTCTTGAGATGGCTGCAAAGGATGAAGATGCAGAGTATATACGGTCACATCACAAAGACACTATAGAAGAATATGTTAAATTAATTGACCAGTTAAACAAAATCTTGGATTAAAAGGGAAATAAAAAATAAAGATAAACCTCTGTGGTTTCCGGAAAAGGAAAATCACAGAGGTTTTTCTGTTGGATATAGTATTCAAAAGCCGGAATTATTTCCTGCCTGCAGATTATTATATTCTCATCCAAACAGTGACATAATATGTGCCACAATCAGTCCGCCACCGGTACCGATTACATATCCCATCAGAGCCATAAGTACTCCTACAGGAACTAATGCACCGCTGTAGGCACCAGCAAGAATAGGGGCAGATGCTGAACCACCGATATTTGCAAGAGATGCCACACCACATGTAAACATATCAAGTTTGAATATCTTGGCAAGAAGTACAAGAATAATTCCGTGGATTGCAAGAATCATGAATCCGGCAATAATCCAGAATGGAGCATCTGTCAGCTCTAAGAAGCTTGCACGTGAAGCTAACAGGGCAACTACAGAATAGAGCATTACATTAGAAAGCTCAGAAGTTCCAGCCATCTTACCGATTGGAGTAACAGCACCAACAAGACCAGCCAGTGTAATAAGAAGAACTGTCCATGTAGCTTTGTCAAGGAATGGTGCAACACCATTGATTGCTGTTCCGATATTCTGTCCAAATGCAGATATTACCAGAGAAACACCAAGAAGGAAAATAATATTTACAAATGTTATCTTTCCGTCATTTGCTTTAGCGTCATCTTCGAGTTTTCTTGAAACCTCGTCAAGTGTTGTTGTGTCTGCTTTTACCCATTTGTTAAACTTAGGTGCAAGATTGATTGCCCACAGAAGGAACATTACCCAGATAGAGTAGTCAATAGAGTCAACTACCAGGGCATATGCCATATCTGCTTCTCCGATATCAAGAGCAGCCTGTACTGCAATCATATTTCCTGAACCGCCCATCCAGCTTCCGCACAGTGCTCCAAGTGCTTTCCATGAGCCTGCACCGAGAACTCCGTGTAAAATAGCGTAAGTAGCGATAAATCCTATGCCGATGGAAACAGATGCAGCGAAGAATCCACCAAGCATCTTAGGTCCAAGCTTTAAGATTTTGCGGATGTCGCAACGGAGCAGCATAAGGAAAATCATGGCATACAGAATGTTATTCTTCAAAGCTGAATAAGCCGGTTTTGTTGCTTTCAAATCCCATACATTCAGTGTACACATAATCATGGTAACCAGATAAAGAAGCACGATTGGTGGTACATAGTCAAAGAATTTCCACTTGGTATACTTCTGAAGCCATACCAGAAATGCTGCAAGGAAAATCAGCACAGCAATGTAAGTAAAACCATTTGTAATCATTAAGTAAAACCTCCTTCGTTTTGTTCACAAAATTCTTTACAAAAATTTAATATGTTAATACAATAGTATCATATAGCAGGTTTATTGGCAAATATAATTAAGAGATGAAAGGATGATGATATGAAAATTACAGAAATTCGTCTGGGGCGTATATCTGTGCCTCTTCGTGTTCCATTTAAGACGGCACTACGCTCTGTGGACAGCGTGGAAGATGTGATTGTAGAGATACATACGGATACTGGCGCAGTGGGGTATGGAGAAGCTCCTCCAACGGGAGTTATTACAGGTGATACAACTGGTGCAATTATTGGAGCTATTCAGGATCATATGGTTAAGACTCTGGTAGGAAGGGATGTGGATGATTTTGAGGATATTATGATTGCCCTTCAGGGATGTATTCTTAAGAATACCAGTGCCAAGGCAGCAGTAGATATGGCCCTCTGGGATCTGTACGGACAGCTGTATAAAATTCCTGTGTATAAGCTTATGGGAGGTGCCAGAAAGTCCATTGTTACAGATATTACTATCAGTGTGAATGAACCAGATGAAATGGTAAGGGATGCTATGAATGCAATCCAGCGTGGATATGATTGTCTCAAGGTTAAGGTTGGCAAAGAGCCTGAGAAGGATATTGCCCGCCTGTCTGCTATCCGTCAGGCAGTTCCTAAGGATACTCTTATCCGCATAGATGCTAACCAGGGATGGACTCCTAAGGAAGCAGTCAGAATTCTTAACGGAATGCAGGAGAGGGGACTGGATATAGAGTTCGTAGAACAGCCGGTTAAGGCCCATGATTTTGAGGGACTAAAATATGTTACAGAGCGTTCTTATGTCCCTGTTCTTGCAGATGAAAGCGTATTTTCTCCGGAAGATGCCATGAAAATAATGCAGATGGGCGCTGCTGATCTGATTAATATCAAGCTTATGAAATGCGGTGGATTATATAATGCATTAAAGATTGCTTCTGCAGCAGAAGTTTATGGCGTAGAATGTATGATAGGATGTATGCTTGAGGCTAAGATTAGTGTTAATGCTGCTGTCCATCTGGCATGTGCAAAGAAGATTATCACTAAGATTGACCTGGATGGGCCTGTACTGTGCAGTGAAGACCCAATTCTTGGCGGAGCAGTATTCAATGAGCAGCTTATTACGGTTTCAGATGAACCGGGGCTTGGAATCAAGGGATTTGAACCAGGACGTGTAACGTATCTGTAAAACAGATAAAGTAAATTGATATCATGATGAAAAATAAAGCGTTGCAATGGGGGTGAATTACAAGTTAAATTCATATCCACGGCAACGCTTTTATTTATTTTTTATTTATCAGCAAGAATTGCTTTTAAATATTCCCATACACGGGCGACGGATGAAATGCTCATATGTTCGTTAGGAGTGTGCACATCAATTAAATCAGGACCGAAGGATATGCAGTCCAATCCTTCAAGTTTGCCGGAAAGAATTCCACATTCCAGACCTGCATGCATAGTCTGGATTGCTGGTTCATGACCATACTGGGCTTTAAATATTTCAATACATCTGTCCCTCAGCTTTGACTGTCTTGCATATGGCCAGGCTGGGTAATCCCCTGTGAAGTCCACATATCCACCTAGTTGTTTTACAAGGAGTGCTACTTTCTTAGCAATATATTCTTTGGAAGGTGCTACAGAGCTTCGTATTGAGATTCTAAGTTCCAGTTCCTCTTCTTTAAGATCCATTACACCAAGATTCAGTGAGGTTTCAACCAGTCCCGGAAGATCCATGCTCATTGCCTGGATACCGTTAGGCATGAGATTAAGGGCACTGATAATGGTATCTAAAGAATCATCTGTAAGAGCCTGGCAGACAACATATTCTCCTGTTGTCATAACAAGACGGATATCAGGGTCTGCTGTTCCGAATTCTGCTTCTGCTGCAATGTGAAATTCTTCAACAATTTCCTTGACCTTTGACAGATAAGCTTCATCCGTTACGATAACTGTTTTTCCTGATTTAGGAATTACATTCTCTTTGACACCGCCATTAAGAGACATAAGCTGGTAAGGTACTTTGTCCTTAAGAAGCATTAGAAAATGTCCCAGAAGCACGTTGGCGTTGGCACGTCCTTTATCAATCTCTGTACCGGAGTGTCCTCCAAGCAGTCCTTCCAGTGAAAATGTACATGCAATACCTTCACAGGACTGTCGTTTTACAGGAATGTGGCAGTGGGCACGTCGTCCGCCGGCACATCCGGCTGTAAGAACTCCCTCTTCCTCAGAATCAATATTAATAAGCTTTCTTGCCTTACACATAGAGAAATCCATGGCTGTGGCACCAAGAAGCCCCACTTCTTCACATACAGTAAATACCGCCTCAAGTCTTGGGTGTGGAATATGGTCAGAATCCAGTATTGCCAGTGCATAGGCAATGGCTATTCCATCATCTCCACCAAGGGTTGTCCCTTTGGCGCGGATGTAATCATCATCTATATACAGCTGAACCCCTTCTTTTTCAAGATTAATGCTGCAATTCTCAGTTTTATCTCCAACCATGTCCAGATGTCCCTGAATCATTACTGGTTCTGCATCTTCATAACCTGGAGTGGCTTCGGATACGATAAGGACATTACCCATTTCATCCTGCGTGCAGAAAAGTCCTCTTTTCTGGGCAAAGGCTATCATATAATCACTCAACTGTTTCTCGTGATAGGAGGTATGTGGAATTCCACATATTTCTTCAAAATATTTAAACACCGGTTCTGGTTGTAAACCTGATAAAACACCCATAATTAATATCTCCTGTCCTTTTTCTTAAAATAGTAATGTGAAGTGGAATATTTGTCAAACTAATATGCCTGTGGACTTTATGATATTTGAATTAATTAAAAAACTGTATCTCCCAGATTAAATCCAAAAGATACAGCTTAAAATTACTATCGGAATATTAGTGATTACCAGCGGGTATCATCAGGACCCTTGCCCTGTCTTTCCCACTCTGGCATTCTGTTTCCTTCATCAACCTTGTAGCTGTCCCACAGATATTCTGTCTGTAAAGCACAGCTGTCAGCCCTGAATGCAGGGCATCCATTACAGCCAAGTCCATTAATATTATTGTTGGTTGAATAATCAGGCTTATGGTAAGCGCCACTCATATACTTGCTGTTGCATCCGTTAGCACTGGCTGAACCAGAACCACCAGTAGTTCCAGAAGCCATATAAACAGACTCTGCTAAATCAGGCATAACTTCAACAACAGGTTTTTCATATTGATTGTACATATGAAGTCCCCCTCTTTCTTCTTTATCTTCCTAACTTATAACATAAATAAAAGAAAAAATCAACAGAAAGAATAATTGTATTTACTTAAACTTATGAAATTACAAATATAAAGTTATTTTGTTGCAATAGTTAATAAAAAAAGTTAAAATGTTAACATGTTAAAGTGATAAAGTATTCTAAAAAGGATAGGAGGACGTGATAATGAATACTGAGACAGCAGAAGAAACAAAAAAACACAAAGAATCTGGGGAGGGTAAAAAGACATCCAGGACAAAGAAAAAGAAGACCAAAAGTTTAAAATCCACGCTGGTTGGAGTATGTGTGCTCCTGAGTGCGGTTGTATGTGTGGTTGTTGGAGTGATTGGAATTGTATCAATTAAGTCCATATCTAACGGTTCTTATGAAAAGTATGAAACTGCCATGGATGAGGGCTATAGAACAGAGATTAAGTCACAGGTTCAGACAGTTCTGACAGTTTTACAGTCAGAGTATGAAAAAGAGAAATCTGGAAAGCTTACCCGTGCTGAGGCTCAGAAAGAGGCAGCGGAAATTGTACGTGTAATGCGTTATCGTGATGATAACAGCGGATATTTCTGGATTGACGATTCTAATTATATTCTTGTAATGCATCCTATTCTTGCAAAACAGGAGGGCAATAACCGATATGAGTTAAAGGACCAGAATGGTGTCATGATTATTCAGGAGATAATGAAGGTTTGTCAGTCTTCTGAAAAAGGCGGATATAATGAATTTTATTTTACTAAAGCTGATGGCTTTACTGTTGCACCTAAGGTTGCTTATTCTGGTTATTTTGAACCATGGGGCTGGGCAATTTCCACTGGTAATTATGTAGATGATATGCAGGTGGAGATGTCAGGTGCACAGGACAACATAACTAATGAATTTCAACGTTCGTGTCTGATTATGGCTATAAGCTGTCTGGTTCTTATGGTAATTGCAGCTATAATAGCACAGGTTATAGGTGAAACAATTGTAATACCTTTAAGAAGAGTACAGAATTTTGCTGTTAGTCTTTCTGAGGGAAGGTTGACAGAAAATGTTGTTGTCAAGCAGAAGAATGAGCTGGGACAGACAGCAGACAACCTTAATAATGCCAGAGAGCAGATTAATGGTCTTGTCAGGGCAATTACAAATGTTACAGATACCATAGGTGATGTAATTACTGATTTTAATGAAGCATTTGCAAAGATGGAGAATTCCATCTCAGAGGTTGATGTTGCTGTAGAAGGAATATCAATGAATATTACCAAGCAGGCAGAGTCAACTATGGATGCTGCTAATGAGGTAAATGCAATAGCCGGAGGTATTGATAAAACATCAACTGAGGTTAGTGGATTAAGTGCAAGTTCGGATGCAATGCGCAGATTGAGCCATGATTGTTCTGATAAAATTAACGAACTTGTTAATGCTAATATGAGAACAAAGGAAGATGTCAGCAGTATGCATACACAGGCTGTTGCAAGTAATGAAGCAGCAGAGAATATCCGCAAGGCTGCAGGATTGATTAATGAGATAGCAGAACAGACAAATCTTCTTGCCCTGAATGCCTCAATTGAGGCGGCCCGTGCAGGTGAGAGTGGCAGAGGCTTTGCAGTAGTAGCTTCAGAAATCGGTGGACTTGCCAATCAGTCAGCTCAGGCAGTTGAAGAAATATCCAAGATTATTGATGACCTTATAGATAACTCAGTAAAATCCCTTAGCATCATGGAAAAAGTTAATGGAACAATGGATAATCAGGTTGTTGTACTTAATGATACCCAGCATATTTTTGAGCAGCTGTACCAGGATCTCAACAGATGTATTGAATCCATTGCGGTTATTGGTGATATGACAAGGGAGATTGAACACCAGCGCAGGAGTGTAACAGGTGTTCTTGATACATTGAATTCTATTGCACAGGATAATGCGGCATCATCAGAGGAAACATCTGCCATGACCTCAGAACTGGCTGTGACAGTTAAGAAGTCAATGGATATGCTGGCAGATTTAAAGAAGGACATTGACGAACTTAAGGAAGATGTAGATCGCTTCACTGTATAACTAGTGCTGGCTCAGGATATCTATGTACCATTTTGCTTCGTCAGACAGGTCATCTTCTGTGAAGTTTGTAGTCTTCTGGCATTCCGGTTTAAGGAATGCCGAAGACTCATTTTTATTTGACAGGTTCCATAATACATAACTTATATTATTACTTTCAAGAAGCTCAATCCAGGTGTTGGCAGAAGTTACATCAAGTCCGCCATTACCACTGGCATCACAGATTCCGAATTCACTGACAAACACTGGCAGGCTCTGATTAAGTGCTGACTGGAGAATACCCCGGAGGTCATCTTTATGTGTAGCTGCATAGAAATGAAGAGTGTACATTACATTATCAAAGTCAAGAGGACTGTTTGCTGCTTCATATAAGTACTGTGACCAGTTAGGAGTTCCTACAAGTATTACTGCATCCTTGTCATTTTGCCGGATTACGGGGATTATCTCATTGGCATAGGATTTAATATCCTGCCATGAAGTTCCACCATTTGGCTCATTGCATATCTCATATATGATGTTGTCATAATTCTGGTACTGGCTGCTTACTCTGGCAAAGAATGCCTTTGCCTCTTCCTTGTATTGCAGAGGATTGTTGTCACTTAGAATGTGCCAGTCTACAATTACATACATTCCCAGATTAGTGGCATGATTGATGCCCTCAGTGATAAGATTGTTCAGGGTCTGGCGGTTGTTACCATCGCCTGTGCAGTAGCCATTGTATTCGGCAGTGTACATAGCAAGACGGATAACATTAACACCATAGGTATCTCTTAGAAAACGGAATGTGTCTTCCTTAACATACTGTGGATACCAGCTGAGTCCGTGGGTGCTTATGCCGCGAAGCATTGCAGGGTTTCCGTTCTTATCTACCAGCTTTCCGTTATTTACTGAGAGGGCACCCAGTGTCTCTCTTCCTGCAAATCCTGATGATGTGCTGGTTGAATTGTTCTGGTTTGGATTATCATTGTTGCTGTCAGAATTATTTAAGTGATTCTGGCTGGAATTGTTCTGGTATGAATTGCCTGTACTGGTAGAACTATCGTTGCCCTGATTAAAACTATTGTGAGCTGCAATAGTGGTTTCTTTTATAGTGGCATTGTCATTGATGGATTTGCCCTTCGGCAGATATATGCCAATTATAATCCCCAGAGTTAATGCAAGAAGAATGGATAGAATGAATATTGTAATGAAAAGTACCTTGTTTGATTTCATTTATTAGAATTCCCCCTCGATTTAAGCATAATGATAGCATATATGTACGAAAATGTGTTATGATAAATTCAGTTATACAATAGCACAAACTGGTGGTTTAATCCAGTTGGAGTTATTATTTAAGTGGTGAAATAATATTACTAAACTTTTAGTTGCAATAATAAGAAAATGTGATATACTAATAATATAAAATAGTAATTTAATGAAAGGAGTGTTTGATATGGCAACTTCCAGCATAACTAAAAATTTTGTTGTTTCGGGGGAGAAACAGGTTGAGATATTTGCCAATGCTATTGAAGAATCATATCAGGAATCACTTAGAACGGCAAAAGACACGTCTTCTGTAAAATACAGAGAACTAAAGGATGACGATGAACTAAACATTTTTATGAAGAAGTGGAAGGAAGTACATGGGTAATGAGTTTATAATCATTAATATCAGAAGATATCTGCAACAAGGTGAAGAAGGGGAAAAGCTGCTTAAACAGGTTTTTTCAACTTTTTCTTGTAAAAAGAATGCAGATGTTGACAGATTTTTATTGCAGCAATCAATTGATTTTACAAAAAAGAATCAGTCAGTTACATATATTGTTGTCTCCTCGGAACATAATCAGATCGTTGGATATTTTACTATAACTATTAAACCAATAACTGTTAATGTTGACAGATTTAGTAATACTACGAAAAGAAAAATAGCAAGGGTTAGTGAGCAGAATATTGAGAATGGCAATTATTCTTTGTCAGCGTATCTAATAGCTCAGATTGGGAAAAACGATAGTGTAAAGTGCACTATGAAAAAATGAGTCAAAAAAATAAGGCTCAAAATG
>CAMEWO010000040.1 GCA_945946665.1 uncultured Eubacterium sp. | reverse complement strand
AATAATAAATTATAACAGGTAACAGAACCCTTAAATTATGTGCTTGCACAATCGGGATTTGTTCACAATAATAAGGAGTTTTTATATGGGAGAATTATCTAAACGTTCTAACATAGGAAAAATAGTTGAAGAACAGCTTCTTGAAGTGAAAGCTGATTTAAAAGATTTTTATCAGCAGCATAAGAAATAATGGACAAGCTTTGAAAAAGAAGGAGAAAAAGAAATGGAAATACAGCCGGTTAAATTGGAAGATGCAGGAGAACTTCTTTCCATATATGCACCATATGTCAGGGATACCGCAATATCATTCGAATATGAAGTTCCTTCTTTGTCTGAATTTCAAGATAGAATACGAAATATTTCATCAGATTTGCCTTATATTAAAGCAGTAGAGGCAGGTAAAATTCTTGGATATGCTTATGCTGGCAAATTTAAAAACAGGAAAGCATACGATTGGTCAGTGGAAGTGACTGTCTATGTGAGAAAAGATTCAAGAAAATCAGGTGTTGGGAAACTGCTCTATAATGCATTGGAGGATTCACTGAAACGCGTTGGCGTTTTGAATATGAATGCGTGTATAGCACTTCCCAAAGGGGACGATGAACATTTGAGTAAGGATAGCTTCTATTTTCATGAAAAAATGGGATTCCACCCTGTGGGGACTTTCCACAATAGTGGATACAAGTTTAATACATGGTATGACATGATCTGGATGGAAAAAATCATTGGAGAACACCAAAAGAATCAATGCAGTGTCAGGTATGGTGAATGGACGGTAGAATAAAAAATTGGGGGTTTAGTGAAATTATTAAATTACAGTGAGAAAGAGATTGTTGTAAATTCCAGAAAGTAGCTGTTGAAGTAGCTTTCTGGAATTTTTTTATTTATTTCTTGACACGTGTCTATATACTGTATATACTAATATATACAGTATATAGACACGTAAGTCAGATAGTGTGATAAATAAGTTTTGCGGAGTGGGGTTAATATGATTGATTGTAATAATGTATCCAAGCGGTTTACTTCGTTTTCCCTGAAAAATATAACATTTAATCTGCCTGCAGGGTATATATGTGGTCTTATAGGCGAAAATGGTTCAGGAAAAACGACTTTAATTAATATATTGTCTGGATTGTATTCTTATGATGGGGAGGTAAGAATATCTGGCAGGGATTATTGTAATAATGAGTACGATATTAAGCAGGATATAGGGGTTGTGGTTCATGGTGATATATTCGAAGCACAAGAATCTCTGATTAGTAATGGGAATTATTTTGGCAGATTCTATAAGAAATACAGCAAGAATCTTCTGGAAAACTATTTGGAGAGATTTAACCTTAATGATAAAAAGAAATATAAAGAATTATCAAAAGGAGAAAAATTAAAATTTGCCTTAGCATTTGCTTTGGCACATGAACCACGATTATTGTTATTAGATGAGCCAGGCGCCAATTTCGATATTGAGTTCAGGAAAGAATTTAACAGTCTGCTTAGGGAATTCATTAGTGATGGCACAAGAAGTGTGGTTTTATCAACACATATCATTTCTGATGTAGAGAAATTTGCAGACTATATTTTATTTTTGAAAAATGGGGAACAGGTGCTGTTTGGTGATGTGGAAACAATACGGGAAAAATATCGTATGGTGTCAGGTGAAAAATATAAGATAAAGCTTTTGAAAGACAGGATTATCTATCTTGAGGAAGGCAGGATAAGCTGTAATGCATTGGTTAAACATGATAAACAGGGCTATGATAAGGAACTTAAGGTATGGGAGCCGGGTATAGATGAACTTATGTATTATATTGGGAAAGGAAAAGATTATGGAACAATCAATCAGATTCTCTGAGGTTTTAAAGGATTATTTCAAGGAATATAAAAGAGGATTCAATTTTGCAAGACTGATATTGATTCTGTTAATAGCAGTTGGACCAATAGTTGTAAACGAGAATAGGTTTGAATTAAATTATGTTTTAGGAATACCAGTTTTATTTGCTACAATAAGTGGAGCCTTTCATATAGTTTCTTTGCCTGTAATGATGTATTTCATTCCAGCAACGAAGAAAATGAGAGAAATATATATACAGAGAATGCTGGAGATAAAAATCATGGTTCCCATGATGGTGGCTGTGTTGGTTGATTTAATACTGATATGTTTTGGAAAGGCATATATTAAGGCAGTTATACTGCAGATTATGGCGGTATTTTTTATTACATTTATAATGGGAACCTTGAATGATGGAACTTATTTTCCAGATGAGTTCAAATTAGCCCAGGAGGGAATGAGGTATTTTTCGGCATCTATTTTAATGGGTTGTTACGTTTTTTCAGGTGCAATTATTCAGATAGTCTGTTCTGAAGAAATATTACTGTCGGAGTTTTTAACTGTTTTAGGTGTTTGTGTAGCTGTGTTAGGAACGATATCATTATGTATATGCAAATATTGGCACAGTATAAAAGCAAATTATGCTGATTATGAAATGACGACAAAAGTGGAGGTGCAGAACAGAAGATGGTAATTGTAATTGAACCACATGGTACATACGCTATTTACGAGCAGATTGTTAATCAGATAAAGAATCAGATTGTTTCTGGAGAACTGGCTGCGGATGAGGCATTACCTTCCATCAGAGGATTGGCAGCTGAGATTGGCGTCAGCGTAATAACAACTAAAAGAGCCTACGAAGAACTGGAAAAAGAGGGGCTGATACGCTCTGTTGCCAATAAAGGCTTTTACGTGTGCAGATATAATACAGATTATCTTCATGAAAAACAGCTTGTGGAACTGGAAAAGAAATTTCAGGAATGTATAGAGCTGGCGAAGCAGGCACATTTAAGTAATGATGATATTAAAGAAATGGTGGAGGGATTATTGTAATCATGGAACAAATTATATTTTCTGCCAAGAATGTCAATGGCAATAAAGGTAAATTTATATTAAAAAATATAGACTTTGAGCTTCCCTGTGGCTATATTATGGGGGTTGTAGGAAAAAATGGTGCGGGAAAGACTACATTTTTCCGTTATATTATGGATGAGAAGAAAAGATACAATGGAAGTTTCTTTCTTGGGGGCAGGGATATATCAGAGGATCATGTGTGGCTGATGAATCATGTGGGATTTGTTTCAGAAGATAATACATATTTTATGCGAAGAACTGCTTTTCAAAATGTAGATTTACTAAAGGATTTCTATTCTGAATTTGATATGGAATTGTTCTTAAATGTTATGAAACTGTCAAAGCTTGACGCTGCAAAGACGGTTGGGTGTATGTCCAGGGGAGAATATATGAAATTCCAGCTTGCTTTTGCAATTGCCTACAAGCCGAAATTGCTTCTGCTTGATGAGCCGACAGCAGGGATGGACCCGGTATATAGGAAGGATTTTTATAAGCTGCTAAAGGAAATTCTGGAACAACAGCAGTGCTCAATTATAATGTCATCCCATATTGAAGAGGATATTGATAAGCAGTTTGATTACATAGGATTATTCGAGGAAGGGAATTTTGTGTCATTTAAAGAAAATGAATTAAAATAGGTGAGCGGTATGAAAATGAATAAAACATATAAAGAACAGGAATTGATAATAGAGGAATTTGACGAGAAGTTATTTTCATATACAGGACAGATAGCATGGTTTCTTCCCGGAATTTTCTCATTTTGTTCAATTTGTCTTGGGGCAATTCCATTCAGTGAATATGATAAATCAGATATGAGGCTTATTTTGATAATATGTTATCTGGTTTTCATGATTACTTATTTTGTTTTACAGCCATATTTATGGTGCAATGGTTATGGCAATAAGGTTAACACGAAATCAGACTCAATATATAGAGTATTAAAGCATATTCCGGTTTCTAAAAGAATCTTTATCAGTTCAAGAATGAAATATCTGTTCAGATATACATGGAAATTAGCAGCAATTGTAATGGTAGTCAGGTTGATTGTTGATCTGCTAAGTAAATCATTCTTAATTGTAAACTATCTGTATGTAATACTGTGCTATTATGTGCTCCCAATGCTGGAGGGGTATATGCTTGTGCGAGTCCATGTTGAGTTACGTGATTAACTAAACAATATTAAATATATTCTTTTTACTAGTTTACTTTTATGCCCTTGTTTAGGTATAATAGAGCTTAGAAAAGTGTGTCTGTTGAGAGAATAGCATAACAGCTGATTCAGCTATTTGCGTAATAACGAAAGGATAAGGGGAACATGAAAAATACTGTTATAAAACAATTTCTGTTGACTATTGCAATTATTTTTTGTCTGTTGTTTTTTATGGTTGTATATATCTTTTCTTCATTTTATACCAGCTCAGTAAAAGATATTGAAGAACTTGGTGTCAGTAATATGAAAAGTGAAGCTGCCATGATTGAGAATTACTTAAATAAGAGTATGGATGTGTTATGGGTAACAGCTGATACTGTTAATTTCATGATGATGAATGGCGCATCCTCTGAAGAAATTCTTAATTATCTTACAACAGAGGCAGAACATGAAACAAAAGAAGTTGACGAGAATTTTACCGGGGTATATGGTTACATTAATGGAGAATATCTGGATGGTATCGGATGGGTACCACCAAAAGATTTTGTTCCTACAGAAAGAGAATGGTATATTGCTGCAAAGGAAGCTAACGGCAAGGCGACGATTGTACAGCCTTACCTGGATGCACAGACAAATACGATTATGTTTTCTGTAAGCCAGCTGCTGTCTGATGGCGTAAGTGTGGTATCTCTGGATGTAGCTTTGAATGAAGTGCAGATAATTACAGAAAATATGAAAATGAATAACATGGGTTATGGATTTATCATAGATAATTCAGGCTTGATAATTGCCCATCATGATCAGTTAGAAAAGGGTAAGATATACCCTGTCAACAAAGAACAGGAGGAGCTGCTGCACCAGATATACAATGAGAAGAAAGAAAACTTTGAGATGAAGATAAATGGTGAGAACTGTACTGTATTCGCGAATCAGGTAATGGACGAATGGTATGTGATTATGGTTGTTAGTAATACCAAACTGTTCCATGAATTAAGGTCCCAGATGATGGTAGGTATTACAATTACCGGAGTGGTATTTCTTATCATTGTTGTGTTCTGTGCCATATCAGCCAGAAATATTAATATATATCAGCGCAAGGAGCAGGAAAGTAAGGAAAAGCTTAACCAGATGAATACGAATATTATTCGTGCCCTGGCTTATACCATTGACGCTAAAGACCGTTATACAAGCGGACATTCACAGAGAGTTGCTGACTATTCCCTTGCAATTGCCAAGAGAATGGGTAAATCAGAAGAAGAACAAAAAATAATATATAATGCAGCATTGTTACATGATGTTGGAAAGATAAGAGTTCCGGAAGAAGTAATTAATAAGCCGGGAAAACTTACAGATGAAGAATTTGATCAGATTAGAATCCATCCTGTCAGTGGATATCATATCCTTAAGGATATTCATGATGATGCCAGAGTGGCTTATGGCGCAAAGTACCATCATGAGCGGTACGATGGTAAGGGATATCCTAATGGACTGGAGGGCGAGAATATACCTGAGATTGCAAGGATTATAGGAGTTGCCGATGCCTATGATGCTATGGCAAGCAACCGAAGTTACCGAAGTGCACTGCCTCAGGGCGTTGTCCGTTCAGAGATAGAGAAGGGCAAGGGAAAACAGTTTGATGCCAGCATTGCAGATATTATGCTACAGATGATTGACGAAGATACAGATTATTCAATGTGCCAGTCAGAAAGAAGTGTTAAGAATATACTGGTAATTGATGATGAGATGATGAATATAAAGATGGCAGAACATATCCTTAAGGAGTTGCCAAATCTGCGTGTTATAGGTGCAAAGAATAAAGAAGAAGCTCTTAATATTCTTGAAGAACAGCAGATTAGTCTTATTCTTTTAGACCTGAAGATGCCAGATATTGATGGCTTTGCTCTTTATCAGATTATACGGCAGAAGTATAGTATGCCAGTTGTGCTTGTAACAGCAGATAAGGAATCAGATACAATTCAGAGAATTAGTGAACTTGGGATAGATGATTATCTGACCAAGCCATTGCATCCATTTGTAGTTAGAGAGACAGTACATGATATAATTAATGCATGGGGATAAATGTAAGCTTTTTATACATTAAGATGATGAAAAGGTGGTAAGGGGCTATGAAGAAGTATGATAAGTTTATATGGATTATATTTGTGATACAGCTGGTGGTAATAGCTGTTGTGCTAATGACTGCCAAAGTCGATGACATGACTCTTGCAAAGGGAAAAATGAGTCAATTTAACACAGGGTGGGTTCTTGTCAGAGAAGATAATTCACAGACGAATTTAGATAAATTACCATACAATAGTACAAGCCGGCCAGGAGAGAAAATAATTATTAAGAATACTGTTCCACAGGTTTTCTGGGGACAGACCATTACTTTCCTGTCTGCTGATAAAACTTTGAGAATTACGGTGGACGGCAGAGAAGTTTACTCCTTTGGACTTAATGACGAGAGATTATTTGGAAATACCCCTGGAAGTGTTATGGTATTTGCAGATATTCCACATAATTGTGAAGATGGGGAGATACAGATTGAGATGTGTTCTCCTTATGCCAATTATGCAGCATATATTACAGAGATATCTGTTGCCGAAAGGGATGTTGCAATTCTTAATTTTATTAAACAGAAATCTTTTGACATTATTCTGACAGCATTTACTATGATAGCTGCCATAGTATTCTTATCGCTGGCAATTATACAGAAGAAGTCGTTAAGAAAAACAGGCGGAGCAGAATATCTTGGGGTATATCTTCTTATTATGAGTGTTTACTATCTCATAGAGACTAAGGTTCCGGAAGTTTTCTATGGAAATCAGACGTTGTATTCCAATCTGATATTCATAATTCTTATGACAGCACCTTTATTTCTTGAAGCATATTGCTATGAAGCCATTCCTGAGATGGGGAAAGCAGTATTGCCAGCCATGGGAGTTTCTGCAACCAATATTGCCATTCAGCTGGTTCTTCAGATTAGTGGACTTGTGGACTTTATGGATATGTCAAGCATATCTCATGGAATCATTTTCTTACTTATTTTTCTCATTGTTATATCATTGGTCAGGAATGTCAGGAAAGAGAAGAATATTGGAATCAGTATCCGTCTCATTGGAATTTTATGTATGATGCTGGGAGCATTCGTTGACTTAATAAGAGCATATACAATTAAAGTAGGAGATTTGGGTAAAGCAAGCAGGTATGGTGTATGTGCTTTTGCATTATGTACACTGATAATATATATGCGCCAGATGATGGATAATCATGTGAAATTCGTTGAACAGGCAAAGAATGATGCTATTGCAGCAAATGTTGCGAAAAGCCAGTTCCTTGCAAATATGTCACATGAAATCAGGACGCCTCTTAATGGAATTCTTGGTATGGATGCCATACTTTTAGAGGAATGCAAGGACGATAATATGAAAGAATATGCCCGGAATATTCAGAGTGCAGGGCAATCGCTGTTGTCTATCATTAATGATATTCTGGATATATCAAAGATTGAGGCTGGCAAGCTGGAGATTCTGCCGGTGGAATATGAGTTGTTTTCTGTGATAAATGACTGCTATAATATAGCTAAAGTAAGAGCTGAGAGCAAATTTCTTGCTTTGAAGATGATGATTGATTCTGAACTTCCATCCTGTCTGTGTGGTGACGAGGTAAGAATCAGGCAGATTATCAATAATCTTCTGTCTAATGCTGTGAAATATACAAAAGAAGGGACAGTTACTCTTACCATTAATTTTGAAAAACTATCAGAAAACCAGATAACGCTGAATATTTCTGTGAAAGATACTGGTATAGGTATCCGTGAGGAGGATCTTAATAAACTGTTTAGTTCTTTCACAAGAATTGAGGAGAAGCGAAACAGGAATATTGAAGGAACCGGTTTGGGACTAAATCTTACAAAGAAACTTGTAGAGATGATGGGAGGAGAAATTCATGCAAAGAGTACTTACGGAGAAGGTTCCGAGTTCGTTGTATGGATACCACAAAAGGTAATTAATTCCGAACCAATTGGGGATTTTGAGAAGCAGTACCAGCACTTTGTTAATAATTCAGATAATCATGGACAAAAGTTTATTGCACCAGATGCACAGATTCTGATTGTCGATGATGTTGAGATAAACTTAAAAGTGATGAAGGGACTTCTCAAGAAAACACATATTCAGATTGATACAGCAGAAAGTGGCATGACATGTCTTGAATATGTGAAAAATAAACACTATGATTTGATTTTCCTTGATCATATGATGCCTGAAATGGATGGCATAGAAACATTACAGAAGATGAAGCTTCTTACCACCAATTTAAACAAGGACACACCTGTTATTATGCTGACTGCTAATGCTACCAGAGGTGCTAAGGAAGAGTATATGCAGGCAGGATTTACAGATTACCTTACTAAGCCAGTCAAGGAAGAAGATTTGTTGGCAAAGATGTCAGAGTATCTTGGAGATAAAATAATACAGCAGGATGATGAACAGCGGGATGGCCCACAGGACTATGAAACAGAGCATGCTGCAGCGTCTGAAGATGTGGAAATTAATAATATGGAATCAGATAAAGATATAATTCAATGTCTGGAGGAAATACCAGAACTGGATGTGGATACTGGACTTGCATACTGCATGGATAAAGATTTTTACCAGGAGATGCTTAAAGAATATATTCAATCAGAAAAGACAGCATCAATTGAGCAGTACTTGGAATCAAAGGACTGGGATAATTACAGGATTCTTGTACATGCATTAAAAAGTACTTCCCTGACAATAGGTGCTGTGGCCCTTTCTGAGGAGGCAAAGGCACTTGAAATGGCTGCTAAAGATGAAGACGTAGATTATATATTATCCCACCATCAGGAGGTAATGGAGAAATATACTGGGTTACTTAATGTGTTGTGTAAAGTATTAAAGTAAAATACATGAGCTGAAAAGAGGTACAATAATGGCAGAAAAAATATTAGTGATTGATGATGATATTGTTAATTTGAAAATAGCTGAGCACGTACTTGAAAAGGATTATACCGTTGTTTGTGCAAAGTCAGGATTTGAGGGAATAGATATTCTTAAAAGCGATAATATTGATTTGGTATTATTGGATTTATATATGCCGGATATGAGTGGTATGGATGTACTTACCAAAATCAGGGAAGATGAGTCTATATCAGGTGTTAAAGTAGTGATTCTTACTTCATCCGGAATGAAAGCAGATGTGACAGAAGCAATACGTCTAGGAGCACTGGATTTCATTAAGAAGCCGTTTTTTCCAAATGAATTTCTTGAAAGAATTAAGAGAGTACTTCAGATAGCTAAGAAAGATAATATTCTTGTAGTTGATGACGATAAGATGAATCTTGCTATAGTACAGAAAATGTTGGGAATACGGTATGATGTTGCGTGTGTTTCATCAGGAAGAGAGGCAATAGCATATCTGAATACTAATATTCCCAGTATGATACTTCTGGATCTTCATATGCCGGAGATGAATGGCCTTGAAGTTCTGGAGAAGATACGCGAACAGGACAATTTGGCTGATATTCCTGTGGTATTTCTTACTGCTGACAATGACAGAAAAACGGAAATAGACATATTCAAGGCTGGGGCAATGGATTTTATTCAGAAGCCATTCGTTGCGGAAGTTGTGATACAGAGAATAAGCCGAATTCTGGAACTGTATCATTACCAGAAGTCTCTTAAGCGGGAGGTTGACAAGAAAACAGAAGAGTTAAGAGAAAGTAATAGAAGGGTTACCAATGTATTATCCCAGATGATAATGGCGCTGGGCAGTGCAATTGATGCAAAGGATGTCTATACCAATGGACATTCTGAAAGAGTTGCAAAGTATTCTGGAGAGATTGCAAGGCGTATGGGAAAGAGTACCCAGGAAATCAATGATATATATTATATAGGTCTTCTTCACGATATTGGTAAAATCGGAATTCCGGATTACATTATTAATAAAGCAGGTAAACTAACAGAAGAAGAATACGAATTGATTAAAAATCATCCTAATATTGGTGCGGAGATATTGAGTAGTATAACAGAGATGCCTGGAATATCTTTCGGGGCACACTGGCATCATGAGAGATTCGATGGAAAGGGTTATCCAGATGGTCTTGCAGGAGAGGATATTCCGGAGGTTGCCCGTATAATATGTGTGGCAGACGCTTACGACACCATGACATCTAAAAGGGTCTACCGTGATGTCCTTCCACAGAAAGTAGCCAGGGATGAGATATTAAAGGGAAGAGGCACGCAGTTTGATCCGGTTATTGCAGATTATATGCTGGAAATGATAGATGAAGATACTGATTATCAGTTGCATGAATAAACAAAAGGAGGATTGTAATGGAAAAAGTGAAAAAATGCTTATGTTTGCCGGTTATCCTAATATGCATAGTTATGTTAAGTGCATGTGGCAGCAGTCAATCCATTGACGATTATGCCACTAATGAGGGATACGAACAGAACACAGGTGTAACAGGTAACGGAAAAGGAATTGCAAAAGAGAATATTAAAGTGGGTGTATTACATATATCAGACCCTGCGGAGGGCAGTGGATACTCATATACCCATGATATTGGTATTCAGGGAATGCAGGAAAATCTGGGACTTTCTGATAGCCAGATTGTAAGAAAGCTGAATATAGATGACGGCGATGCTAAGGCGGTAGAGAAAGCCCTTCAGGAATGTGTGGATGAAGGCTGTAATGTAATATTTACAACAAGCTGGGGATATATGAAGCCAACAGCTGATATGGCTGAGAAATATCCTGACGTGTATTTTTCTCATGGAACCGGATACATGAGCAATGGAAAGAATTTCAACAATTACTTTGGCAGAATATATCAGGCTAGGTATTTAAGTGGAATTGTTGCGGGTATGAACACAAAGACTAATAAGATTGGCTATGTGGCTGCACAGGATTCAACTAATTCAGAGGTAACAGGCGGTATTGATGCATTTGCACTGGGTGTGTATTCAGTTAATCCTGACGCTGTAATACATGTAAAGGTTACTAACAGCTGGTATGACCCGGCTGCGGAGAAGGCTGCAACAGAAAAACTTCTGGCTATGGGTTGTGATGTGATGTCACAGCATTGCGATACTCCTTATCCACAGACTCTGGCGCAGGAGAAGGGCGTATATGGTATAGGATATAATTCTGATATGAGTAAGGAAACTCCTAAGTCATGTCTGTGCAGTGTAATCTGGAACTGGAGTGCATATTATACATCAGCTGTAAAGAGCATAATTGACGGCACATGGGATGGTTCTAATTATTATGGAGGAATGTCAGAAGGTCTTGTTGAGATAACTGACCTGGCTGATTTCTGTGTTAAAGGAACACAGGAAAAGGTTGATGAGGCTTCTTTACTGATTCTTTCTGGAAAATTTAATGTGTTTGACGGAGTAATGCAGACCAATGATGGCAAAACTGTGGGCGAAGCAGGAAAAACACTTGATGATGCTACTATCACCGGTGGAATTAACTGGTATTATAAGAATGTGGTAGTTGAAGAATAAAAGAGAAAGGACTGGGGGACAGTTATGAGGATTGACTTAAAAAAGAAAATATTGTCAGTGGCTGTATTGCCGGTTTTACTGCTGGGAATTGTTACAATTGTTATTACATTAACTCAGGTGAAATCTTCGCTTATAAGTGAGGTAAAAGATTCGCTCAGTGGAACTGCGGCAACTACACTTGCTGCTTACAACCAGCATTCAGGAAGTTATTTGAGGGCTGATAACGGAGATGTATGGAAAGGTGGATACAATATTTCCAAATCTGAAAGTCTGCTGGATAATATTAAAGAAGAGTCAGGGATGGACGTTACATTCTTCTATGGAAATGAAAGGATAATGACCTCTGCAAAGGACAGGGATGGTAACCGTATTCTTGGTTCCCCTGCCGGAGAGAAAATTGTTGAGAAAGTATTAAAGGGCGGAGAGAATTATTTCAGTTCATCAGTCTCTTTAGATGGTACATTAAACTATGGCTATTATATCCCTGTTTACCAGAAAGGAACAGATTCAGAGCCAATTGGAATGATATTTGCCGGTGTTGACAAGCAGGCAAAGGATAACACAATCAATGGTATTATATTAATGGTTTTATTCTCTGTTATTTTTGTTATGGCGGCATGTATTGTCATTGCAGTAATCATGTCTGTGTCTATAACAAGATCATTGCAGAAAGGAATCAGGGAGGTACAGAAGGTCGCTGATGGAGAGCTGGGAAGTCCTATTGAAGAAAAGCTTCTGAAGAGACATGATGAAGTGGGGGATCTGGCAAAAGCAATAGATACATTACAGAAAGCACTTCAGAATATCGTCAGCAAGATTGCCCAGAGCACAGATAATATTAAAATGGCTGCCAACGAGCTTGGTGTTACTGCCAAGGATACCAACTATACCATGAAACAGGTTGAGGATGCAGTAAGTTCTATTTCAGAAAATATTACTGAACAGGCAAAAAGCACTAAGACAACTACAGATAATATTGTTCTTATGGGTGATCAGATTGGAAGGACATCAGAAGAGGTTGGTTTGCTTAACCAGAATGCTGATGTTATGAGAAAGTCAAGTGAACAGGCATCATATACTATACAACAGCTGCGACAGATTAATGATAAGGTTAAGGAATCAATTAACACTATTACCAGACAGACTAATCTTACTAATGAGTCTGCCCAAAAGATTCAGGCAGCTATAGGAATAATTTCATCCATTGCAGAGGAGACTAACCTGCTTAGCCTGAATGCAAGTATTGAAGCGGCAAGAGCAGGAGAAAGCGGACGTGGTTTTGCAGTTGTTGCTTCCCAGATTCAGAAATTGGCAGAGCAGTCTAACTCTTCAAGCTGTGAGATTGAAGAGATAACAAATACCCTGATAAGTAACTCAGATGAAGCAGTTGAGATAATGCGTCAGGTTCATGAGATTATTGACAGCCAGAGCCAGAATATGACAGACACAGAAAATATTGTTTCTGAGGTCATGGATGGAATCAATACTTCTCTTGAGAAGATAGAAAAAATAGAATACGCTACAGAGCAGCTGGAAAGTTCAAGAAACAGAATTGTTGAAACTGTTGAAGGGTTATCTGACATAGCAGAACAGAATGCTGCAAGTACAGAGGAAACCTTTGCACAGACATCCCAGGTATCTAATACATTTGAGCAGATTGAAGCGAAAGCAGACCAGTTGAAGCAGATTGCAGACGAATTATCTGGTATTATGCAGCATTTTCAGTTATAATTTATCAAATATTTGTTATTAAAGGATTATTACACTAAAAAAATTATTAACATTGACATGTTCTGTCACATATGATATTCTACAATCACTCTTTGCACTGCATATAAATCTACAGTACAAACTGAACAGACCGGGACAGAACAGGAATGTCATGGAGTCGGGTCACACAAGTGACAGTGGTATTTTTCATCCACGGGACAGTAGTTGCTATTACTGATTCGTGGGTGTTTTTTTATTCTTTTATATAGTTTAAATTATCTATATATCATTCTCTGACAACTCCCACAGATGTATAGTGCCAAGAAGCTTCTTACATAATATTGGAGGTAACTGGTATGGAAAAAATCAAAACAAAAACACAGGAAAACTACTCATCTGAAACTGAGTTCCGTCAGGTGGCAAACAGGGTATCACTGGTTACTATTATTGGAAATGTTGCTCTGTCTGTAATTAAGCTTTTAGCAGGAATTATAGCTCATTCCAGTGCTATGATTAGTGATGCAGTTCATTCAGCATCCGATGTATTCAGTACATTTGTGGTAATTATTGGTATTAAGCTGGCATCAAAAAAGCCAGACAAAGAGCATCCATACGGGCATGAACGTATGGAATGTGTTGCAGCCATCGTTTTAGCAATGGTTCTTTTTATCACTGGTCTTGGAATTGGTCTGGAGGCAGTAAAGAACATCATACATGGTAATTATGGTGATTTACAGGTTCCAGGTATATTAGCATTAATTGCGGCAATTGTGTCAATTATCAGTAAAGAGGCAATGTACTGGTATACAAGATATTATGCAAAGAAGATAGATTCCAGTGCATTAATGGCAGATGCATGGCATCATCGTTCAGATGCATTTTCTTCAATAGGAGCATTAATAGGAATCGGAGCTTCCAGAATGGGTTTTCCAGTTATGGATTCCATCGCCAGTCTGGTGATTTTTGTATTTATTGTAAAGGCAGCTTTTGACATATTTAAGGATGCCATAGATAAGATGGTAGATCATGCCTGCGATGAAGGAACAGAAAAGCAGATATATGACTGTGTTATGAAGAATGAGAATGTAATGGGAATAGATTTGCTTCAGACACGTGTATTTGGAAATAAAATATATGTTGATGTGGAAATTCAGGCGGATGCCTCATACACATTGCAGAAAGCCCATGATATAGCGGAAGCTGTGCATGATGATATTGAGAAGAGTTTTCCAAAGGTAAAGCATATTATGGTTCATGTAAACCCTGCAAAATAAGAACAAACCTGTGCTTTATGGTATTAAAAGCACAGGCTTATTCTTGTTTTCTGTAAAAATGTTTTTTGTATAAATATTTTCCGTGTAAGTGTGTTTGGATTTATTTGCTGCACTTTGAACGGATAGCATCCATCATAGCCAGGAAGTCCTTTTCCTTTGCAATAGCCAGTCCCTGGGCCTCATCCCCAAGGACCAGCAGATTGTCTCCTGGATTAAGATTAAATATTTTCCGGGCTTTGGCAGGAATCACAATCTGACCTTTATCCCCCATTTTGACAATTCCAAATATGTGCTTGCCTTTAGGTGGAACCTCAAGACCTAAATTTTCACTGTCATCTTTGCAGTAATTAACAAGGTCATCAAGAGAAACATCAAAAAAATCTGCTATAGCCTTGCATTTTTCAATATCAGGAATGGATTCGCCTGTTTCATACTTTGACAGAGTCTGGCGGCTGATGTTAAGCTTTTCCGCAAGCTGCTCCTGTGAAAGATTATTTATTTTTCTAAGGGAAATTAGATTATCACAAAACACAGATGTTTCTCCTTTCAAAAAGACTTTTTCCTGATTCCCAGTACACACCATCTTATAAACGGAATTCTGGAAATGATTTCATATATTAGTAGTGCTGGAATCAGGGATGCAATCAGCGTAATCAGGTAGATAATAATTCCCGGCAGGGTTGTATATTTTACAAGAACATAGGCAGTGGCTGACAGAGTAAGATAGTGGAATACATATAAACCAAAGCTTTTTCTTGTCATGAAATCTGTAAATGAATTACATTTATTAAAAAATCTTTTAAAAATTCCCATAATTGCCAGACAGGCAAACCAGCAATATGCCATTGCAAGAGGACAGTTTACAACTGGAGCTTCGGCATAGTTAGTACCGAAGTACATTATTACATAAGCAATTCCAGAAATAACTGCCACGCATGCCAGAGGAATGGAATATTTCTTGAGAATATCTGTTATATTGTCATGGGAGAACAGGAAATATCCCATGAAAAATGCAAAACCATAGATTCCAAATCGGTACACAGTTACAGCAGGTGTGTTAAGAATCTGGGCAAATCCCCATAACAGTATTCCCATCAGGATTATTACAGGGAAAGTCGCTTTTCCTGCAGCTTTCCATAATCTTCCCTTTTCGATTTTGCGCACAAGAATGAGAAGACATGAGAAAAACCACATAAGCTGGATTGTCCATAACACGCCTGTTCCTGAAAAGCACATAATAATATATAATACAGGCTTAGGCATTGTGTCAGGCATGGACTGGAAAGCGTTGCTTATAGACATGTTTACATATCCCTGTATCCATTGAAATACAAATAATCCAATTGTGGAAGGAACAAGAAGCTTATTAGTTCTTGCTTTTATGTATTCTTTACTGCTGTGATTTTCAAGGTAATAATAGGAACACATGCCTGAAATAATAAAAAGAATTACCATAAACCATGGGTATAGCAGATACTGAACTGCATCCTGACCATGAAATGTTGTGACTGGACCAATAATACCAAAAGACAAAACACTGTTAAAAATATAAATTACATGGTATACAACCACCAGCAGGACTGTAACCCACCGTATATTATCAATGTAGTACTTTCTCATATATTTACCACCTTTGCTAATGTTTTTAACAAATTATAGCAATAAAGACAGAGTTATTCCACCAACATATTTTAACCAGAATTTGTACAAAATGTTAAAAATAGTGGCAGATTAAGAAATTCTCCGGTTACCGTTTTCGTCAAACGTTTTCTTAAGAGCCTTTTCTGTTGGAAAAATAGATATCAAAAGAACCACAACCTGAATTCCTTCAATAATGCCCCCGGCAATCCCCACAACATCTATATCTTGATTTATAAAAAATAACATGGGAATAACAGAAAGAGGCAGCATAATCATTCCAAGGACAAGCCACAGTCTTCCACAGTAATGATGGGCAAACTCCCAGGTATCCTTATTCTTCATTGACATAGTGGTTCTGTAGCCAAATAATGAATTAATTTCTTTAGGAGATTTATTCTTAAAATAAAATCCAAAAAAAAGCATAATTAGTGGAACTAACAAAACCGTACAAAGCATAAAAATCCAGAATCCCATAACATCCCTCATTTCTCAGCATTATATATTAATCTTTTGCTGTCAGTTTATTTTATATACATTGATTATAAGATATGATTATAGGTATATCAAGCAATAAGGAGATGTTTTTTGTAAATTTGATAAAATCATATTATGTATGAAAATTAAAAGTCATGGAATAAAAAATCTCCAAAAGCAGATAATATATTAAGTGCAGGAAAGAAGCACAGCTGTTTAAGAAAACATGTAAAACAGACATTCAAAACAGTATGTGAAATAAAATCTGCCGTAATAAAAATGTCAGGAGGAAGAGTCATGACTTCATTATCAGAAAAAGAATTATCATCAATTAAAGATTCGCTTTCAGAGGAAGAGCTTCTTGTTAAAAAGTATCAGATGCTTGCTGAGCATGCAGAAACAGCAGAGCTTAAGGAAAAGATGACAAGTATTGCAGACAAACACCAGGGACATTTCAACCAGCTGTATTCAAAGCTGTCATAAAAAGCCCACTAAAATATTGAAAAATTGATAAAAGCAGAAATAATTATGGAAAAATTCACAAGTAGTAGAAAGGAAGTAAAACCATGGCAGGAATATATACAGAAAAAGAAATTTTAGCAGATGCCCTTGCTGCCCAGAAGGCATCAACAGGCAATTTCAACACATTTGCCAATGAATGTGTCCACGAAGATGTTAGACAGGTAATGCTTCACATATTAAAAGAGGAACATGATATCCAGCAGGATGTATTTACCATGATGCATAAAGACGGCTACTATCCAACTCCAGATGCAGAACAGAAAAAAATTGACGAAGTAAAGCAGCAGTATAAGCAGTGCGTAAAATAATTCAATTACAATTAATCGGAGGAAAGGCGAAGCCGGACCGAGTCACATGCACAGGAAGAAGGGGACTGTAAAAAACAGCCCCTTTTTAACAATTTATTTTGCTACAACATATTTAACTTCTTCTCCCGCTGAAAGAATATCCAATAGTCTAAACACGGGGCCTGTTGGATGTGTTCTGCCACCTTCCCACGCTTCAACAGTTTTAATTGAAACGCCCATATAAGAAGCAAAAACACTTTGTGTCATTCCCGCTTTCATTCGAACATCTCTAATTTCTTTTCCATTATATTCTTTTACTGGCAAAATCATATATGTCTTTTCTTTTGCTTTTCCAGTTCCTTTTTCGTATGCAATAGCCTCCTCAAGACCTTCCTTTAAGTCATCAAATAATGAACTCATAGAAATCACCTCCTGTTTTTAGCCGCCTCTTCTTTCAATGATTTCGAATTCCCCCAGTTCCCTCCATAACAGGACCAGACTCAGGATCCTTAAGCAACATTATCTGTAACGCTTGCAATTCATCTTCTCCAAGACCGATTTCTTTCCATCTTTTAGAAAATAAAGGTACTTCAATAAATGTTCTTGTCATTCGTCTGTTTTATATCCTTCCCTTCGTTATATCATTATATTACACCCTATTTTATAGGGTGCCAACCAATTCTTTTTTTTCTATATATCCATCGTGCTTTTTTATCTCTCCAGTTGTTCATGAAACTGAAAGTTTCACTTCTCATTATCAAGTTCTAATAACAATTTTACACCTAAT
>CAMEWO010000039.1 GCA_945946665.1 uncultured Eubacterium sp. | reverse complement strand
TAAAAAATTCGCCCTTACAAGTAAACTTGCAGGGCGATTTTCTAACCTTTTTGCTTCCCTTTCTTTTCGCCATGCCAGCTCAAATCCGCCTCCGGCTCCTTCTCGCTGTCGGGCTGGCGCCCTATAAAATGGTTAAAAAAATTGCCCTTACAAGTAAACTTGCAGGGCAATTCTTTTTACCATTTTGCATGGCTTGTAGCTTACGCAAAGTATCTCTTAAGAAGACCTTCAAATGCTTTGCCATGTCTAGCCTCATCTCTTGCCATCTCATGTACTGTGTCATGGATTGCGTCAAGGTTAGCTGCCTTAGCTCTCTTAGCAAGATCTGTCTTACCTGCTGTAGCGCCATTCTCAGCATCTACTCTCATCTCAAGATTCTTCTTAGTTGAATCTGTAACTACCTCACCGAGTAACTCAGCAAACTTTGCAGCATGCTCAGCCTCTTCCCAGGCAGCCTTCTCATAGTATAAACCAATCTCTGGATATCCTTCTCTGTGAGCAACTCTAGCCATAGCAAGGTACATACCAACCTCTGTGCACTCGCCCTCAAAATTAGCTCTTAAATCGCACATGATATCTTCACTTGCGCCCTTAGCTACACCTACAACATGCTCTGAAGCCCAAACCTTATCACCTGCCTGAACTGTAAACTTCTCTGCTGGAGCCTTACATACTGGACAGAAATCTGGAGCCTTCTCGCCTTCATATACATATCCACAAACTGAACATACAAACTTCATAAAATTAATCTCCTTTTCTTAAAATTATCATTCAAAATAGAAATGATTACTATTTATGAAACTAATATATCACGGTGCATTTTAAATGTCAAATAATTATTTTAATTATCTGTTAAATTCTCCTGACACTCTCTGCACAGGCCGTAGAAAAAAGCACTGCTTCCCTTAATACATCCGTCAAATTCTGCATTGACACTATCAAGCAGTTCCTTCTCCCTGCTTTCCAGTTCCTCTGTAAAATCAATATCATATATCCTTCTGCAGCTGGTACACTGAAAATGATAATGAGGCATAACTCTTCCATCAAAATGGACAGAACCATCGTCGCAAGGCACTTTAACAGCATGTCCCATGTCTACCAGAAGTGACAGATTTCTATAAACAGTTCCAAGACTTATATTAGGATATTCTTTCCTGACACTGTTATATACATCCTCCGCAGTTGGATGGTCTGTTCGCAACATAATATTATTCAGAATAGCTTCACGTTGCCTGCTTCGCTTTATCGCCGCCATATACCTCCATCTAATCCGAAGAATAATATGTCATTATTATAAAATGCCATAAATTATTCTTGCCATATTTTCAAAAATAATACTTAAAACAGAAAATATTAATTAAAATTAATAACAATTACTAATTTATATATATTTTATCACATAAAAATAAGGCAGTCAATTTTAATTGTAATAAAACAATAAAACTGACTGCCAATAATAAACTTATCCGCTTATCATTAATATTAATGCATTGTGTAATGCAACATCCGATTACAGCTTAAACTGATTAATTGAATCCTGAAGATTAGCCGCAATCTTATCCAGCTCCTCTGTAGAAGTATTAAGGTTTCTCATAGTCTCTGTAACTTCTATTGCAGATGCTGTAACTTCCTGGGCTGCTGCTGCTGTATCTGTAGCCACGTTAGCCACATCGCCCATTGTTGATATAACATTCTCTCTGCTCTTATCCATCTGCTCATTGAGGTTGGCAATATTATCCATACCTTCCTTAAGAGCATTAACTGAATCAGAAATATTATTGAACAAATCTCTTGCAGCATTAATTGATCTGTTCTGCTCTTCAATAATCTCAACACTCTCGTCCATTGTCTTGGATACAAGGTCTGATTTCTCTGTAATCTCACCAATAATCTGAATAATCTCATCTGTGGAAGCCTGCGACTGCTCTGCCAGCTTTCTGATTTCATCAGCAACAACCGAGAATCCTCTTCCGCTCTCTCCTGCTCTTGCAGCCTCAATGCTGGCATTAAGGGAAAGGAGATTAGTCTGTTCAGTAATCTGTGTAATAGCATCTGAGATAAACTTAATCTTCTCGATACTATCAATCATCTCTTTAACAACTTCCTTAGATATTCTTGAATTCTCCTTTGACTTCTCACCCTTGCCAATAAGGTCTTCAACAATACCAATACCTCTGTTACTCAAGTTCTGTGTCTCAGCTGACATATCGTTAATGTCGTTAACATATGCCTTTGTCTCATGGAGCTTAGCTGCAAGAGACTCAACATCACCTGTAGCCACTGTAGTACTCTCAGCCTGTCCAACAGCACCCTCTGATACATTCTGGATTGCTTCTGTAACCTGGTTAACTGTCTCTGTAGTAGTCTCACTAATCTTAGATATCTTGTTAGATTCTGTGATAAGAACTCCAGACTTCTCCTCAACATCCTTGATAAGCAATGAAATATTATCAACCATGCTGTTGTAATTCTGCTTCATTACTCCAAATTCATTATTGCTTCTCACTGGTATTCTCATAGAGAGGTCACCATTAGCCATGTTATTGAGAGCCGCATTAATTGTCTTCATCTCTTTTCTCATAATAGCAGAAACGAATATGGCAATAAGGACACCAACAACAAGTGCAACAATAGCACTTATCACAGTACTATTAACAATCTGATTAAGTGTTGCCTGGGTCTCTGATGAATCAATAAATCCTACCAGTGTCCATCCTGTAACTAAATCCTTAGATGCAACTACATGAACAGATTTGCCATTAATCTTCTCATCAAATGACATGGCAGTATCACACTGCTCCTCTGTCAGACCAGCAATAGTATTCCAGCATGAAAGACTGGAAACAGAATCTGACATATATGTATTCTTCTCGTTATTAACAAGAATATTACCATCCTTATTAACTAGAATAACGAAACCTGTATTCAGAAGACCTATCTGGTTAACATAATTCTCAACCTCTGCGAAGTCAATGTTCATACCGACAGTACCATAATTCTCACCAGTTGAATACTTAATCTCCTGGGATACGGTAAATATCTTCTTTCCTGAAGTTTTATCAATATATGGATCAGAAAATGCTGCATATATTGAATTCCTCTTAGGTGTTCCAATACATCCTGTGTACCATAACTCCTTAGTATCATCAACACCTGATGTTAATATGTCACCTTTGCTTGTTGTCTTACCAGTTGACTCATTATATTCAGCCCATCCTGTTATCTTCTTACCTGTCTTAGTTGTAAAGAATGCAATCTCTGCACCATCAGCAACCTTAACTGATGCAACTAAAGAATCCTTAACAGCCTTGGCATTAGTATCGAAATCTCCCTGATCCTCCAGATGCTTAACCTCATTCTTACGGGTAAGAAGGTCTACCGGCTGGGACAACGTCTTAAGATACGTTGTAAATCCACTCTGCGCAGTTTGAAGTGTCTGCTCACTTGTCACTTTCATATTGTTATTCAACGCACTTCTGGTCTTTCCAATAGCGCCCAGTGATGTTAAAAGCAGTGGGATAATAATCGCTATAAGAAAGAAAAGAAGAAGCTGAAATGCAATACTCTGATAGAATTTCTTCTTTGTCTTCATATTTCTATAACCCCTTTCATGGTACATATAATCTGTCCTTGATTATAGCATATTTACGACATGAAGTAAACGCAATTCCATCTTAAATTCTATCTTACATTCCATTTTATTTTGAAATCATTCCGAATATCTTTTTAAATTAATCCCAATAGCCCAGTTCTATACCTTTCTGGTATATTCCCATAGCTTTTGAGTAATATCCCAATGAATTAAAATGTGTCCAGTCCGCCCTTAATTTCTTAGGTATTTTACCCTTTTTGATATTATTCAGGTCTCTCTGGGTAGTTATTTTGCCTGCATCACTTAATCCATTTGTAAGCATATATACTCTTGTATTGAAAAAATGGTCTCCAAAGGCCTGTCTTAAAGCAGTTTCCCAATAAGTTTCAAATATTCCTATCCATTTGCCATTCTCATCCTTCATGCCCTGGTTAGGGTCCGCAGAATCTCCCGGATCATCTGTATCACCCACAATTATATAATAAGGGCTTCCAAATCTCTCAATTATGGAATCATACTGTTCAATAAGCTTTGCGTAGTCTCCCTGCCATCCTCCGTTACTGCCAATCTCCAAAATAAGAATATCATTGCTGTGATCAAGGGCAGCTTTAGGCGTTACAAGGGTTCCAGCCGGAATAACAATGCATGTATCATCATCAAACTCAAATTCTTCATAATAATCCACGCCATACAGCTCCATTGCTTCAGAAGCTGTTATATACATCTTCGTTTCATTCTGTAAAACTTCAGTGGATTCTTCAACATTACTGTTATCCTCCACAATGGCATTTGATTCATCATAATCTGACTGATTTAAAGAATCATCCTCAATAATGTCATCGTATCTTTTGAGACTTAAATCCACAATATCATATGCCCATTCTTCATCATTAAATGAAGTTCCGGTGAGAGAAAACATCTGACCATCAATATATACCACGCCATAATAATCATCATAAGCGTTGCCATAACCTCCGAAGTTCTGTACATACTGAAGTTCTCCATATTCATCTGTGACTTTTACATCAGCGCTGTGGTTATATCCCACCACCACATCTCTGTCAGTATACAGTTTAATTCCTCCGGCACGGACAGCAATCTCCCGGGAATCCTCACCAGAAACGCCATAGTTATAAGTATCAATTCCTGTCAGATACTGCAGTGCATCTGGATATGTCCAGTAGGATATATCAAGCTTTTCACCATCAACATTAATAATTGCATGGGAAGCCCCAACTCCTTTAGTCATACTGTCTCCATAACACACAATATTTCTTTCCTGCCCGTCATAAGGAATTACATTGCCAGTCAGGCCTCGTCCAGCAAGGGACAATTCCAAATCATCAAGTGATTTGTCCAAAACACGGTTATCATTTTCGGACTCGCTGTTATAGAATGACTCCAGTTCCTCTTCAGGAACAGCCGAATCCATATCCAGCTTGTCCTTTTCACTGTTAACATTCTTATATATTACAGCCAGCCCCACTCCCAGAATTATAATACCAAATAAACATGCCAATGATGCCTTTACTCTGCTCTTTTTCTGTTTTTTCATTGTTGTCCCATCCTATACCTGACAAAATTATTATATGTCATCTTAAGATGCATTATAACAGAATCTCTGGCTGAAATCCCTGATTTCACACAAAGTTCAAATTATTCCTCCCTGCGCGGTATCTACATTACCTCTGTCAAATCATATTCTCTTGTACCATATCCTAAAGCCGCAGCAGCTTCAATTGTGTACACTCCATTGCGGCTCTCGATTCTCTCAATAAGGTGGTCTCTTCCAGGGTCGCTGCTTCTGTATACAAGGTCAATACATGCCTGGTCAATTGCAACCGGGTCAGTTGAAACAAGAATGCCAATGTCATCCATACATGGGTCTTCTGCTACAGAACAGCAGTCACAGTCTACACTCATATTTTTCATTACATTAACATAGATAATATTACCTTTAAAATAATCCACCACAGTACCTGCAGCATCTGCCATAGACTCTAAAAATGAGTCATGGTCCGAAGTCCATATATTCTCAGGTACTCCCGCACCATGTATATATGCCTTTCCGTAAGATGAAGCAACACCAATGGACAGCTGCTTTAATGCTCCACCGTATCCTCCCATTGGATGTCCCTTAAAATGAGATAAAACAAGCATAGAATCATAATTTGTTATATTTTTTCCAACATAATTTACCTTTATTCTCTTTCCAGATGGATATTCAAGCTTTAAATCAGGACCTTCCTCATCCAGCAGGTCAACATTGAAATACTTGCTCCATCCATGCTCCTCCAGCAGTTTCTTATGCTTTTCTGTAGTATTACGCTGTCCTTCATATGCAGTGTTACACTCTACCACAGTACCTCCAACATAATCAATAACTGGCTTCCAGAAATCTGGTCCTAAGAAATTCTGATTACCCTTCTCTCCAGAATGAAGCTTAATTGCCACATTTCCCGGCAGCTTTTTATCCACCATCTTATAAAGTTCCAGAACCTTTTCTGGTGTAATTGTTCGTGAAAAATATACCTTTGCACTCATATCATATCCTCCTGTGATTTATTTATTATTAAATATTTTTATTCCTTCATTACGAAGCTGTCATCGCATCTTTCCCTGATATTATAGGAAGAAAAATATATTTCTTCAAGGGGAATCCACCGGTTACGAAATACTTCCGCAGCTTCCCTGCCATTTCTTGTAAAAATCCTCTCCATCTGGGTCTTTGGGTCAATGTCAAGAAATACCCTGTAATCATAATAATCCCACATAGCCGGATGGCAGCTGTAAGTTCCTTCTACAATAGTCACCTTTGATGGCTCAATATGTATATCTGATGTAAGAGACATACATTTGCAGTCAAACTTTTTATATGAAAATGCCTTGCCTTGCTTTAACGGCTTCAACACTTCCTCAGTAAATCGCTCATAATCCACATTGCCACCCGGTTCTCTAAACCTCTCACTGGTACGCTGCTTGGGACGCAGAAAAAAATGATCCATATGTATTACATTACAGTTAATAGCTTCTTTAATTCTGGAAGCAAGATATGTCTTTCCTGCGGCACATCTGCCATCAACAGCAATAATTACAGAGGATTTATTCTGTTTACTGATTTCTCTTAAAACGAGAGATACCACACTGTTCATATTGTCATCCCTTTTCTAATTTTCAGATAATTCAACCTGTTCTCCCGTTTTTTTATTTAATGGGACAAGTCCTGTTCTTTTCAAGGCAAGCATTATACCCGGAATAAGTATAAGCTGGATTATAATTCCCGGAATTGCATTAAGCAATGCCCCTGATATAAACATTTTCCATGTGAATGTACTGCCGGCAATTCCAAGCAGAATAATTTCAGCTATTCCCCACACAATTCTTCCTGCAACCATAGCTGTAATAAGGGAACGGTAAAGTGCCAGTATACATTTCCAGTGTGAACGCTGATACATCAATCCTGCCACCAGTCCATATGTAGCTAATTCAAAGGACATGGCTGCTGCCATGGGATACATTGGCGGCATACCAAATAAAAATGAACGCAGTAATGGTAAGATAAAGCCCGCTGCCGCACCATACTGCCATCCACATATAAGTCCACATAAAAATACTGGTAAATGCATAGGCAGAAGCATACTGCCAATCTGCCTGATTTGTCCTGTAAAGAATGGAAGCACAATTCCAATAGCTATAAACATGGCAGATAATGTAATCTTCTGTGTTGTTTTTCTCACAATAATCCTCCTTGTGACTTATGTTGATTTTTATCTAAGTATAGTGTAGCATTAAAGTCAGGTTTAATGTCAATATTATTTTTATAAAAAGAGTTTGGAGAAACATATGCTTACATATTCTTTTACAGATACAGAGGGTTTAAGCCTGTATGAATACATTTACAAATGCATCAAAGAAGATATTATTACCGGGAAACTAACCGCTAACGAAAAGCTTCCTTCTAAGAGGGTTTTCGCCAAAAATCATGGTATCAGTACTGTTACTGTTGAGAATGCATATGGACAGCTTATGGCAGAAGGATATATATATTCTGAACCTAAAAAGGGATTTTTTGTATCTCCTATTGAGAATTATATAGAAGATACTATTATAAAGGAACCCTACAAACCTGAATCATCAAGCAATACACAGAATTCACACGGTTCACAGAATATAGGCAGGGACTTGGCAGACTCCTCAAGCTTTTACAATTACAATTCAGATGACCAGCATCCTGTAATAGATTTTATTTCCAGCAAAACACCTGCCGATAATTTCCCATTTGCCACATGGTCTAAGATTATGAGACAGACTCTTGGCGAACAGGAGGAGAAACTTCTCTCTAAACCATCAGCAGGGGGAGTGTGGCCTTTGCGTGAAGCAATAGCCAGACATCTGCATGATTTCAGAGGAATTAGCGTCCATCCCGAACAGATTATCGTAGGAGCGGGAACAGAATACCTTTATGGTCTTATTGTACAGCTGCTTGGACGTGACAAAACATATGGTCTTGAGAACCCATGCTCTAACAAAATCCGCAATATATACCAGTCACTGGACGTAAAAACAATGCCTATTGAGATGGATGATGAGGGAATCCTTTCTGAACAGGAGGGACTTAAGGAATCTGATGTTATCCAGATTTCACCTTCCCACCACTTTCCAACTGGGGTTGTCACTTCAATAAGCCGCAGATATGCAATATTAGGATGGGCTAATGAATCAGATGACAGGTATATAATTGAAGATGACTACGACAGCGAATTCCGGCTTCAGGGAAGACCAATTCCTTCCCTTTTTTCTATAGATACTTTCGGAAAGGTAATATATTTTAATACATTTTCAAAAACACTGGCTTCAACTATCCGAATAAGCTACATGGTACTTCCATATTCACTGCTTGAAAGATTCAAGTCTGCTCTGGGATTCTATTCCTGCACAGTATCTAACTTTGAGCAGTATGCACTGGCAACATTTATCATGGATGGATATCTGGAAAGACACATTAACCGCATGAGAATACAGTACAAAGCCATACGCGACCAGCTCATTGACCAGATTAAGTCCAGCTGGCTTGCTCCTTACATATCTATATCCCAGGAAAATGCAGGTCTTCATTTTCTTCTGGATATTGATACAGACATGACTGATGAACAGCTTAAAGAAAAAGCCCTGGATATGGGAATTGCAGTGTCATTTCTGTCAGATTACTATGACAAAACTGCCACAGGCCCGGCTTATCTGTCAGACAGACATGTGGCAGTTATTAATTATTCAGGACTTGGCAGTAGCGGAGTAGACCTTAGGTTGTGATATATTCTGCCTTTATTTACCTGCTGTTCAGGTACTCCATAATCCCCTTACAATCTGCCTTTGCCAGTGCATCCAGCTTGGAATTGGATGATAAATACTTCCTGTAATCACTTTCGTTACTTAAAAATGCATGTTCAATTATGACTGCTGGAATCCCTGCGTATGTTGCATTTCTTATTAATCCATAGTAGTCACATGATGAACCATCCGGATATGTTCCGTTGCCCTTTCTTCTCAGGATTCCTCCGGTTTTGTTGGCATCCCAGTCAATTGTGTACTTAATGCCCATATTGTTTAACTGGCGAAGAATAGATGAAGCCAGATTGCCTGATGACGTATATATGTCGTTATTTACTGCATCCGGTGCCTGATAATGGCTTCTGGTTGTTATTGCCATACAGCCCGAAGGTTCAATATCATCTCTGCTTTTGCTGTTTACATGAAGTGATACAATATAGTCTGCCTTATTCTCCCTGGCAAATCCGATTCTTGTCTCGAACTTGGGATCTTCATTCTCACCCCTGTCAATGACAACCTTAATTCCCGGATATTCTTCAAGATACGACTTTAATTTGCAAGCCATGTAATAATTGATATTCTTTTCTTCTATTTCTTTATCATCATAGACATAGTGTGTACCCTGGCTTTCTCCTCCATGTCCTGGATCCAAGCATATGACGGTGACTGGTATTTCTTCTTCAGCTACACTATTCTCAATCCCATTTGTTTCAGTTTCAGTTTCATTATCCTTTACTGTAGGGGTCTCTGCCGTAATTGGCTGTTCTATGGATATTGTTTCATCGTTAAGGTGTACGGTTGGGGTTTCTCCTGCTTCTGTGCCAGCAACTGTTCCCATAATGGCAGCTCCCTCTGTACCAGCAATTGCATCCGCCCCAACTGTTACTGAGCTTACGCCTGTATCCGCCCCGGATGATACTGAGTTTACGCCTGTGTCCGTTCCAGTTGTTACTGAGTTTACAGCTGTGTCCGTTCCCGCTGTCCCTTCTGTACCACAGCCCCACAGATTAACGCAAAAAACAAACATCAATGCCATAATCAGCAGAGATGTCTGTTTTTTAATAATTGTTGATAAATATATTATAATATGTCCTTTACACATTGATATACAGCTTCTCCCAAAGAATTATGTCCTTTTTCATCCATATGCTCCTGGTCAACCTGACTGCAGGAAGCATAATCCTGGGCTCTCAGAAAATATATATTCCTCTCTCTGGCAATTCTTTCATATACCCGCTCCAATTCTTTAGAAACACCTATGGATTCTTCTGAAAATTCCACATCGTATTCCTCTCTGTACACCTTATCACCAAGATAAATAGGTGAGATTAACAGTACCTTACTCTCTGGACTGTACTGCTCATACTGGTTAAGGAGTGTCTCAATTCCTTTTCCAATTACACCGGGAGCAGCACCGTATACTGTCTTACAGTCATTAGTTCCAAGCATAATTATTATTAAATCAAGAGGTCTGTGACTTTCAAGAATTGCCGGAAAGCTTTCGCTGCCATTTCTTCCTGACCTTAATGGGTCATCGAATACTGTGGTTCTTCCGCAAAGCCCTTCCTCCACAACATTATATTCTTTTCCAAGACGCTCCGTCAAGATACTGGTCCATCTGACACCCCATGGGTATCTCCCTGTCTTATCCGGTTTATATCCATACGTGTTAGAATCTCCAAAACATAATATATTCTTCATAGCTAACCCCCATTCTGACTATCTGCTGACAATAAGACGTAACAATTTTTACATATATTAATCTACTGCCAAGTTTAATTCATAGTTATTTGGTATGGTTAGTATAATTTATGTAATTTTTAATGTCAATAGCTTTATCCTAAAAACACAGTATTAAGGATATACCTATAATTTATTATGCATTATAGGTATATCCTATATCTAATTACTTACTCTAAACCTGTTCAGTTTTCTTATTCAATATACTTATTCAGTCTACTTACTGGGGCACTCTCCATTCCATTACTCCAGACTCAGCTTCTTCTTAAGAGTTCCCACTGATAACAGGTAGCAGACAGCTGCTATAAGAATGCTCATAACAATTGAGCCTCCCATAATTATATTCATATATAATACAGGAGCTTCTGTCATCTCCATTTCCAGTACCTCAGGTGAGAATATAGAGCCACCAAACTGGGCAATACTTGCAATAATAATAAGTCCAAAGCTTAATATCTGAGTCACAACATTCATAACGATGTATACCACAAATGACATAACATCCTTGTTTCCTGCCATTCTGTAGCCAAGGCACAGACACATGAACACCTGACAGTAGAATGCGATTGGGCTGATTAACAAACATACCATCAATGCTGGCATAAAAGCTGTCATCCCCTCTGAAACCATCTCTCCATTAATCAGGATGTAAAAATCCGCACCCCATCCAATATTCAGCATGGCCAGTGATGCCAGAAGATATACAACAACAGCTGTAATGTAAGAATATAAAACCGATACAACCAGCTTGCTTGCGTGAATCTGCCAGCTCTCTACAGGCAGTGTATGTGTAAGGTATCCCTCATCCTTTAATACATTTTTTCTGTATCTTAAGATGCACATTACATTTGAAACAATAAATACTACTATGGCGGTGATAATAAACATGACAATCAGTAATCCGCCAAACATTTTAGAAAATACATTGTTAGGATAATTCTTGCGCAGCAGCTCTGACAATAACAATGCAAAGCTTTCAACCAGCATAAACAGATACATTCCTACATGCACCTTAAGGAGCGATTTTAAATCATACTTTATTAATTTTCCAAACATGTGAACACCTCCCTGAATAAAGCATCTACGCTTTCCTTCTTTTCATCCCTGATTTCATCAACTGTTGAATTAAGGATTACATTACCATTCTGAATGAATAAAACCTGGTCAAGAACCTTCTCCACATCACTAATAAGGTGGGTAGAAATGATGACACAAGCATTCTCATTGTAATTGGAAAGAATTGTCTTTAATATATACTCTCTTGCAGCCGGGTCAACTCCACCCATTGGCTCGTCAAGGAGATATACTAATGCGTCTCTGCTCATTACAAGCACAAGCTGTACTTTCTCTCTTGTTCCCTTTGATAAAGACTTAATTGTATCGTTAAGATTAATATTAAGTCTGTTAAGCATCTCCTCTGCTCTTTCAGTCCTGAAATCTTCATAGAAATCAGCAAACATACTGATTGCTTCCCTGACCTTCATTGAAGGGCTAAGATATGTTCTCTCTGGAAGATATGACACAATTTTTTTGGTATCAATTCCTATCTGTTTTCCATCAATTGTAACATTTCCTGAATCAGGCTTAAGAACTCCCCCAAGAATCTTAATCAGGGTACTTTTACCACTTCCGTTAGGTCCAAGAAGGCCAATAATCTTACCTCCCTCAAGATTAAGATTCATATCCTTAATAATCTGCTTATATCCATAGCTTTTATTAAGTCCTGAAATCTGTACAATATCGCTCATTCTATTCTCCTATTCTACTGCGTATATATGACTTACTCCCTGACAGTTAATAATATGTCAGCTTAATTCATATCGCAGTCTGATTAATTATAAATGTCTGTTTTTAACATATTCTGCATATTCACTGGCAGACTGTTGTGGAGTATAACCTATTCTGGTCATCTTCTTTAAGAAATCCTCCATAAGTCCATCGGCAAGATTGTTCTTCAAATTCTCAGGACTAATTGCCGCTTCTGCCACAAACCGCCCGGAGGTTCTCTGTGATTCCAGCAATCCTTCCCGCTCCAGCTCTGATAAAGCTTTCTGCATTGTGTTAGGATTGACACCTGCCTCCATAGCCAGCTCCCTTACCGGAGGAATCTTATCTCCTGCTTTCAGTCCCCCTGATGCAATCTCAGTCTTAAAATGCTCCATTATCTGATGGTATATTGGAGTATCATCATTGAATTCCCACTTCATGTGGTTTGGCCTCCTTTCTGTGCATTATTGTATTGTTGTATTATTCAATTAGTACAATAATACATTGGTAATTGTTTGTCAAGATATATTCAAGAAAATTTTCAGGAAATTCAAAAAATATTTTCCGGAAATTTCCGAATAATTTCCCGAAAATTTCCGGAAATGCAATCTAATTTCCTGAAATGGAACTAAATTTCTTGTTAATTTCCGAAAAACAGTGTAGAATACAATATATAAATAAAAATATCTTGATAACATGGAGGATGAGTATATATGGAAGGAAAGTATATCAAAGCCAGGGAATTGGCCAATTTGTGGGATATTACCCCAAGAAGAGTCAATCAGCTTTGCGCAGATAATCTTTTACCTGGAGCATATAAAGACGGAAAATTCTGGATGATACCATCAAATATAGAAAAGCCTGCCTCCCTTCGTGGCAAACAAGTTAAAACTGTTAAAACCCGCGCAAAAACCACACATCTTCTTCCATGCCCTGTGGGAATAACCTCATATAAAGAAGTGTCTAAAGAATGCTATTATGTAGACAAAACATTACTGATAAAAGATATTATTGATGACCACAGTAAAGTATTCCTTTTTACAAGACCAAGACGTTTTGGAAAAACTCTTGCTATGGATATGGTTAGAACATATTTTGAGATATCTGACATGGATACCTCTGTATATTTTTCTGATAAGAATATCTGGTCAGAAGGAGAAGTTTACAAGGATTATCAAGGCAAATACCCTGTAATATTTCTCTCCTTTAAAGATGCCCATCAGTCTGATTGGGAAGACATGTATAATAGTCTTTGCTTCACGGTAAAAGAAGAGTTTCTACGTCACATAGAACTTTTGTCAAGTAATGCTATCACCGAATATGACAAAAGATATTTCAGCAATATTATGGATGACAATGCCACAATGACAGATTATCAGTTTGCTCTTGGCAAGCTATCATCCATGCTTGCAACGCATTATTCAAGCAAAGTTATTATCATTATTGATGAATACGACACTCCTATTCAGCAGGGACATTTAAATGGCTATTATGACAAAGTAATTGGTTTCATGCGTAACCTTCTTTCTGCCGCCTTAAAAGATAATGACAATCTTGAATTTGGTATACTAACCGGAATATTAAGAATAGCCAAAGAAAGTCTGTTCAGCGGTCTGAATAACCTTGTAGTCAACACAATTCTGGATGAAAAATACTCTTCCTACTTTGGCTTTACTTCAGATGATGTATCAGAAATGGCTGCATATTACGGCATGAAAGAAAAATTGCCTGAAATAAAAGAATGGTACGATGGATATTTATTTGGCAGTAACGAAATATATAACCCTTGGTCTGTAATAAGTTATATTAATAACAATTGCAAACCTAAAGCGTTCTGGTCAAGAACCAGTGGTAATGAAATTATTGGTCAGCTGATTCATAATGCTGACTCAGAAATATACGAGAATTTAACGCTTCTCTTACAGGGTAAAGAAATCCAATCCATCATAGATACTGACATCATATATCCGGAAATAAATGGCAACTCTGATACCATATACAGTTTTTTACTTGTTTCTGGATATTTGCGCGTCACCAGAATTATTAGTGAGTTAAATGATAATCCAATATGCTCTGTTACAATTCCAAATCGAGAAATCAGGAGCATTTTTCAGAAAGAAATATTGGACCAGTATACCTCATTATTTACTGGTTCTATACTTAGGAACTTTGAGTCAGCGCTCCGCACAGGAAACACAAAAAACTTCACTGATACATTACAAAAGTATCTATTACAATCTGCAAGCAGCTTTGACACTGCCCAGGAAAACTTTTTTCATGGAACCGTTTTCGGCATGCTAGCCATTATGTCTGATAGTTACTATATATCCTCAAATATAGAATCCGGCGATGGAAGACTGGATGTACAGCTTGAACCAAAAGACAAAACACAAACTGGATACATCATAGAATTCAAAGCTGGTAAAAACCTTTCCGAAAAGCAACTGGATTCTCTTGCAAATGACGCCATAGCACAGATTCATAATAATAAATATTTCACTAACATGAAATATCATGGAATCAAGAAAATAGGACTATTTGGTATAGCTTTCAGCGGAAAACATGTAGCATCAAAATATGAAACACTGGAGTCATAACAAAACTACATGTCATTCCGTCATTCTGTAATGCCCTACTATATCATCCCGTGTCTCCAGAATATCCTCTTCATATGATGCCTGCCATGGATCATTGTGATGAATCAGGTAGGGCACACCATTTTTATTTCTTCTGTCTGATACCATACCAATATGGGTCTGAAATATAACAATATCTCCGCCCTGCCATGACTCAATATCATGAACATCTGTAGTCAGACTGACAGCAGTATGGGCAAAGAATACCTTCAGATTTCTCACTCTTCTGAAATCAATATTAGAATCAGGTTTAGATATATCATAATCCTGTGGGTTATTCTGAATGTCAGTCTGAACCATTTCCATCAGGTCATATCCAGCATTTTTCAAGGCAAATGCAACAACATCTGTACATACCCCGTACTCATCATCAGGATATCCTGTCTTGTAATACTTGCTCTTATACTTAGGTCTTTTCGCAATATAATTCAATGTACCATTGAGAATATCTGTCTGGTCATCTATACCATCGGAATCTGCGTCAACCGAGCTTGTAATCTGCTGGATTTCACCCTCATAGCAATCTGTCAGCCGGTCTGCTGACGTATTCTGATACCGTGGGTCGGCATAGGTATTCCTGTATTGCACATACTTATACACTCCAATTCCACATACCAGACATAGACATAATAATACTACTGCGGCAATTATTCTTCGCTTCTTCATTGTATCTCCCCCTTAGCCCTATGCATAATCAATGTTCCTTCATCTTTAAGCCATTTTTCTGACTGCTTATAATCAGGAATCACTTTCTCAACTTCTCTCCAAAAATTCTTTGAATGATTCATTTGCTTTCTATGACAGAGTTCATGAACTACCACATAATCAATTACTTCAGGCGGTGCTAACATAAGCAGACAGTTGAAATTCAAATTACCTTTACTGCTGCAGCTGCCCCATCTTGTCTTCTGATTTCTAATTGTAATCCTGCCATAATCGACACCCATTAATTTCGCAAAATAGCTGACACGCCCTGGTATGTAGTCATGTGCCTTGTCTATCAGCTTGTTGATTTCATCGAAAGACAATTGATTGATATTCTGTGACTCATACTGAATTCTTTTTCTTTTAATCTGTTGGATATGCTTGTTAATCCATGGCTCTTTCTCTTGTAATATCTGCTCAATATATCTTGCGGAGGCACGCTTAGGAGCCCGAACTGTAACGGATAAATCAGGATTCACCTGAATTGATATGGTCTTTCTATTCGAGCGTATTATGGTAATATTCATTGTACACCTCATAGACACTTTCTGTTACGGAGTCAAATAACACCCATTCAACAAGGTCAAAGCTGTCCGGATTATCCTCTAAAAATCTGCTTACTGTCCTTACTGCAACCTTTGCTGCAAGCTCAACTGGATAGCTGTATACTCCGGTGGATATAGATGGAAATGCGATGCTCCTTATCCCATGTTCCTGTGCCAGCTGCATAGAATTATAATAACAGCATGCAAGAAGTTCCTCTTCCTTACTCCTGCCACCATTCCAAATAGGACCCACGGTATGTATCACATACTCACATGGCAAATTATATGCCCCTGTAATCTTTGCCTGTCCTGTTTCGCAACCATGAAGAGCCCGACACTCCGCCAAAAGCTGGGGTCCTGCCGCCCTGTGAATTGCACCATCAACTCCGCCACCTCCTAAAAGAGAATTATTGGCAGCATTAACAATTGCCTGAACATCCGTTATTTTAGTGATGTCACCTTTTACTGTTTTAATTATTGCCATTGTTCAATATTCCTTCGTTATTTCTTCCTTTATTCCATACATAGCCTTAAATTTATCAAGGTCTGCCGGGCTTTTTATCAGCATAACCTCTTCTATCTTACCTGTATGAATATCCTTAAACCCTGCAATCTGCTCACCATTACAAATGCTTGACTTAATTACAGGCTTCTTATTCTCCCTGTCATACTCTATCACTACAGGTTTCTTCTTAAATAGTCCCATCACGTCCTCCTTAAAGATAACCAAGCTGTGCTCTAACGATTCTAAATCGTTAAAGCACAGCCTCACTCACAAATGAATCTTATTTTTTCTTTATTGGAATCCAGATTTCACAGTAATAGTTTTCGTCCAGTGTTCCCTTTTCGTACTTTGTTGGATCATCATAATACTCTACACAATATCCTGCGGCAAACTCGTACTCCTTAAGCGCTGGCAGCCATTCCGTGTAAATCTTGGTATTCACATCCTGAAGCGCAGTTGGCATGGCTCCCCTACAAGGAAATACAGCCCATTCAAAAGCAGGTATTGTCCTTGTTTCAAACCCTTCTGGTACTTCTTTCTGAGGATTATATGGGTCTGCAATCAGGTACTCAAAATTCTCCTGCCCCATCTCCAAATCAATATTTATGCCATACCAGCCACAAACTACTGCACCTTTGCCACTCTGAAAATGCTCCTGCCAGAACTGAGGTATGCTTTCCTTTGCTCCTTCATACGGAAATGTCTTTGCATTTGCAATAACAGTAAATTCTTCTTTTCTCACAATCTTATAATCCATAAGATATCCTCCTTCTAATGATATTTTGAGTTTTAACGGAGCAAAGGATTTAAGCAACACAGCATCCTTGCGCACGGATGTTGGAGTCACTCCATGAAATCTGGTAAATGCCTTGGTAAAACTATCCGGAGAATCGTACCCATACTTCATGGCAATATCAATAATCTTTTCTTCAGTAACCAGCAGATCATTTCCAGCAAGTGCCAGTCTTCTGTTTCGAATGTACTCCGATACAGAAAATCCGCAGAGCATTGCAAAACCCTTCTGAAAGTAAAATGATGATACACCTACACATTTTGCAACATCCTCAACTGTAATATCCTCTGTGATATGGTCCTCAATATACTGAATTGAATTACCTATGATTGCCATCCACTCCATCTTCTACCTCCTTCGCTTCTGGTTACATTCTATATCATTAGTTGTCACTCTTCCCGACAATTCTTGCACAAGTTTGTCTTAGTTACGATGTCTCTTCTTATAATCATCCTTAACCGGTGCACTGCAAGCCGCAAACATCGCATCTATTTCTTCTTTGACAAGACTCTTACATGCCCTGAATTCACTTACAGTTTTGCTAAGCACTTCATAATTAAGCTGTGTTCCCTTATGGTCTGATACATAATTAAGTGCTCTGTTAGAATCAATTCCAAACTTACCTGCCACATCAATTGCATCAATATTAGCTCCCAGGAATAAGAACTCCCAACCATACTTTTCCTTCTGCCTCTCCACCATCTCCTTAACCTTTTCATAAGAATACTGGCGGCTTGCATTCTCCATTCCATCTGTTGTTATGATAAACAGTGTCTTCTCCGGTCTGTCCTCTTCCCTGGCATACTTATGAACATTTCCAATATGATGGATTGCGCCTCCAATAGCATCCAGAAGAGCAGTACAGCCTCTCACATAATACTGATTATCATTCATAGGCTCTACCTTATTAACAGGAACCCTGTCATACAGAACCTCGCATGTGTCGTCAAATAATACTGTTGAGATATATGCCTCTCCCTCTTCCTTCTGCTGCTTTGCAATCATGGAATTAAATCCACCAATAGTATCAGCCTCAAGACCACTCATTGAACCACTTCTGTCTAAAATAAATACTACTTCCGTTAAACCTTTACGCATAATATTTGCCCTCCTTAAATCTGTGACTTGTTTTTGATTTATCTTATGGGCTCATTATATACGATTGAAAATGGAAACAGGTCGCCGTGAGAGCGACCTTAGAATTCTGATAAAATGCATGGAAGGCCACGTATTTCTGCAAGTTCCCTCTTTGTTATTATTTTTTCTAAAAACTCCTTATTTCTTTTGCCAAGCTAAAAGGAATAATCTCTCCCGCATTTGTCTCCCTATATGCCTTTTCTTCATGCATATAATCTACAATATCTTTTGCCTTATAATTCTTGAATTTCTCAATCACCTTATCCAGAATAGCCTTTTCTCTATCACTTAATATAG
>CAMEWO010000038.1 GCA_945946665.1 uncultured Eubacterium sp. | reverse complement strand
GTAAGTTCAAGTCAGAGGTATGGGACAACTGGAATTTAATTTTCCAATTGACCTTATTTTAAAAATTTTTCTGTAAAATATAGTTCATAATATGCTTTAGGGTGGTAATATTATGGTTGATTATTATGAGATGGGAAAAAGAGTCAGACTTAGACGGATGGAAAATCATATGACTCAGGAACAGTTGTCTGAATTATGTGAGGTCAGCAATAATCACATATCATCTATTGAGAAAGGAACACATCATCCTAGTCTTAATTTAATGAAAAACATATCAGATTCTCTTAATACATCCCTTGATTTTCTGGTAAAGGGAGATACTAAAAGAAGAAGCGTTCCTCTAGATATTATTGAAAGAATTAATTCATACGATGATGATAAGATGAAATCTCTTATACGTTATATGAATTATTTAGACGGACTGCCATACAAATAATGTGATTCAGGATAGTTGCATTATACTATATATATTTAATTATCATTATAAAATTTAATTAGTATTATTAATTGTTGCCCAAAAGCTATAGTGAAAGAACTTATGATACCAGAAAGCCATTACATGATTGTTTGAAATAACAGCTGCAGGAGTCTGGTTCTATTATATTGATATGCCTCCTGTCTACTTGACGGGAGGCATATCATTTTTACTGTATTTTATTTTACTGCGGCTGTTATTTGATTATTAAGAAGGTGTCCAGTTGAATGGAAAATATGTTCTGAAGTCGCTCTCAAAATATGTATACAGGAACGAAGATACACCGAATAACTGCTTTTTGATTAATTCTTCATTATCTACATGTTCATATACAGTGTACTGCCAGCTTTCTCTGGCATACTTTGATAATGTGTCGTAGCTGGTGTTAAATTCACCAAAACCTTCATTCTTAAGAAAATCAAGCGTTACAGCATATTCTTTCTTAAATTGCTTTAGGGCTTTGGCTTTTGATTTAAATATCCTGTGTCCATATATATTGTAAGCATATTCATATGATGAATCTGTAAGAATCACACGTTCATCATTGCATTCTTTTACTGGTACAGCTGGAATTATTATGTATACCAAAGAAATAATAAGCGATAAAATTATTAAAATAATGGCTTTTTTCATAATGCTTCTCCTGTTTTGATAACGGAATCATATCATATTAATTATCATTTTTTCAGAACATGTCATAAACATAAACAGTAGTTTTAATGTCATGAACGACAATATCTGAATTTATCTGAATTATAACACTATAGTATTTTGAAAAAATATGTCTTGCACATTCGGTCGGATATTTGACATATTTGGTAATAGAAATAAAAAGAGGATGACTCAGGTACATCCTCTTTTTGTATTATTGCTTTAAATGTTCTTTACAATATATCTCTATCAACCGAATTAGTTCATCTGCCGTTATAATCTGTTCTTCTGCTTCTTCCTTAGTTGCAATATAAAAATCATCATAATCACTTGCATGACGTATTTCTTCCGCCTCAGCAATTCTCCTCCCCAGTGTTCCAGGAAAAATTCCCGTCTTTATATACTCTTTATTAAAATTCCCCAGAGAATCCTTATGACGCTTATACGCTTTTCCATTTAAAGCATGAATCGCAGAAATTGCATGATAAATTGAATAATATGCTCTATTATTTGCTCCTCGATACTCTCCAGCATTAAGAAGTACTTCAGCAGACTTCAAATCACTTTTAGCTGTTTCAATTCGATATAATACCAAGTCTTGAATCGTTTCACTTTCATTATGCTGCTCCAAACAATTCCACTCCCTCACTATTTATATTAGAATAAAAAGGATATATACCCAGCCATTTTTGGAAATGTTCTTGATTCTTTGCAATTGGTTTAATATCAATCTCATGTTCCATATTAAAGTCATAAGTCAACCCAGATAACTGATGTCGATAATTCTTAATCTCCATATCTGTTAAATCCAGCAAAATCATAATATCAATATCAGACTCTGCATTAAAATCTCCTCTTGCATAAGAGCCATACAATATTACTTTTTTTAGATGCATACCATATATCTTTGACAGTTCTTCTATATAGCTTTTTAATAATGTTTGTAATAGTATTGACATATGATTCCCTCCTTGTTTTCTTATATACTGTAATAATTATATGTAATTTGAAGTATTTTTACAAGCCACCCAGTTCATCTTCTAAGCCGTTAAAAAGATTAAGCGCAAGCAAACATATCAGCCCATGCCCATTAGGAACAACAAATTATTTGAATCTTAATCAGCAGATATAACTGATTTTATTCTACACAGTAACAGTTTTCTCACCATACACAATTTTCTTCACCCTGTCCAGATTTATATTAGTCATTGTAGAAATTTCCTCTGGTGTAATTCCATTGTTGTACATATTCATTACAAGACTTGCTTCTCTGCGGTTTTCAGCACCTTCAATCTCTTTATCAATCTCATCCTTCATCAATTCCCTCAACGCCTGACACATTCCTGAATCCCTCCTTATCTCTTCATACAGTTCTTTGTTGGCTGATACACTTGCCTGCAGAACTGCGTCAATATCTTCCCGTTCCCAGGGTTCACTTGTTTTAACTGAATTCTGTAGAAATGTTTCAACATCTTCTCTGTCTGCACTGTCAGATAAAACACGTAAACTGCTGTGTAATGTGTTATTAAGTTCTTTCGCAACTACTATCTGTACCGGAAACAGTGTATTACCTGTTATGTAATATATTCCTGGATACCTTTGCTCTATTACAGCTCCTTCTTCCTTAAGCATACTAAACATCTTAACAGGCTTCCTGGTACAAAACATGGATACCGTAACTTCTTTTGCTGGTATCTTGTTGACATATTCGCCCATTCCCTTATATAGACCGGCATAGCCTATTGTCTTATAGTAATCGTCTATATTAAGACTATCTTCCGGGCTTTTATATTCAATAATGTTATAGGTTTTCATTATATGACCAATCTCATTACCGAATCTTCTGGAACTCTTATCCTTTCTTGATATAAGCAAATCAATCCTTATGGGTTCTTTACTTAGATTATATTCCTGTTGTATTTTGACGTATTTATGATCGTCCCTGAACTCCAGTCCAATTGCCGCAGCAAATGCTGGATGCCACTGTATTTTTTCTGGTAAATCCTTCAAATATCCTCCTGTGGTCATGTATATTATAAATCATCTTCCATAAAGATTACAATACACATGTTATGACTGTTGAAAAAATGTGTAAAAGATTGGATACAGAAAAAATTTAAATAATATGCTTAATATTATGTATTACTACTGTATCCAACAGACAGCTTAACTGTAGATATTACATTAATTTGATATGTAATATACTGATTTTACATAAAAACTTATAATTAATATATTAATTATATTTAATATATATCATTAATTTGTGTATGTCAATAGTAAATTTGCTATATTATTAATTAATGTAATATTATCATGCAATTTTTATCCTTATAGATTTAATTAATAAATTTTGCCTGGCATATTCGGTCGAAAATCCAGAACATATGTAACTGCTATTATTTGGAAAGGCAATAAATACCATGCCTGTTGACGGATATGTAATAATCCCATATAATTATTTGGTAGCATGATATTCCTGTTATGAAATATTATACGAGGTGATTACTTTTATGAAGAAATTATTTGTAGTACTTTTTGCAGCTGTAATGATGTCTTTTAGTCTTGTTGCATGTGGCGGTAAGAAAGATCCAGCTGGGACTGAACAGACTGTGTCCATTGGAAGCCCTGAAGAAGTTATTAATCAGATTTATGCAAAGAAAACTGTTAATTTAAGACTTATGACAACTGTCATGGATCTTAGTGATTCTGATGCAGTTAAGTATAACTTGGGTCTTGATGATGCCTCTAAAGTTAAAGAGGCTGCTGTATCTGAACCTATGATGGGTTCCCAGGCATATTCTCTTGTAGCCGTTAAGGTTAATGATGCAAAGGATACTAAGGATGTTGCCAACGCAATGCTTAATGGTATTAACCAGAGAAAGTGGATATGTGTTGAGGCAGATAATCTTAAGGTTATGGCAAAGAATGACACAATACTTCTTTTTATGGTAGACAGTTCTTTTGCTGACACTGTTAAGGTTGATGAAATTGAAGCTGCATTTACAGGTATCTGTGGTGGAAGCCTTGATTTGAATCTTAGCAAATAGTTTGTGTATATTAAGTTTGTGTATATTTTAGTTTCTGTTATTTTGCGTTTTTGTTAGTTTTTTCTGTTGAAGGGAAAGGAGAATTATGCTTTTTTCAAGTGTACCATTTCTTTTTTATTTCCTTCCGGCAGTAATGATTGTCTATTTTGCAGTACCTGATAAATTTAAAAATGCAGTACTTTTGGTATTCAGCCTCGTGTTTTATGCATGGGGCGAGCCAAAGTATGTGTTCCTGATGTTATTTTCCATTGTTTCAGGGTATATTTTTGGTCTTCTTATTGAAAAATACCGTGGAAAGCAAGCATCAGGAATTTTTTTAGTTATTTCCGTTATTATTAGTCTGGGTGTTCTCTGTTATTTTAAATATGCTGATTTCTTTATCAGTAATATTAACAGGGTGACGTTTATTTCTATCCCACTTCTTAGAATTACACTTCCTATTGGTATCAGCTTCTATACTTTCCAGATAATAAGCTATAATATTGATGTATACCGAAAATGTGTGCCTGCCTGCAAAAATATTGTAAATTTCGGCGCATATGTAGCACTTTTTCCACAGCTTATTGCTGGGCCTATAGTAAGATTTAAGGACATAAACATAGACCTTGTCAGTAGAAAACATAAGTTAGATATGGCTGCTGTGGGGATTGCACGTTTTTGTACCGGTCTTGGAAAAAAGGTTTTAATAGCCAATTCTTTTGGACAATTATGTGAGATATTTAAGGTATCAGGGGAAAAGTCGGTGCTTTTCTATTGGATATATGCAGTTTCCTTTACACTTCAGATTTATTATGATTTCTCAGGATATTCTGATATGGCAATAGGTCTTGGAAGCATATTTGGTTTTCATTTTCCTGAGAACTTTAATTATCCTTATATATCAAAAAATATTACCGAATTCTGGAGACGCTGGCATATATCCCTTAGCTCCTGGTTTCGTGATTATGTATATATACCTTTAGGTGGAAATCGTGTATCCAGGAAGCGATGGATTCTAAATGTATGTGTTGTATGGATGCTTACCGGATTCTGGCATGGTGTAGGGTGGCAGTTTATTATGTGGGGTGCATTGTATGCAGTTCTTCTTATTATTGAAAAAATGTTTGCTGGTAAGTTTTTTGCACGTATTCCTTCCTTCGTCAGTCATGTTTATGTTATGTTTTTTGTAATAATTGGCTTTGTGTTATTTAATTCTGATGGGATTGGCGGTGCCTTCTATGATATTACTGCTATGTTTGGTGCCAGAGGTCTTCCAGTTATCACAGCTGAGACGGTTTATTATCTTAAGAGCTTTTTTGTAATGTTTATAATTGGAATTATTGGTTCTACTCCTTTGATTAAATATATATCAGACAGATTAAGGAATGGAAGAATGAGGAAAGCCTATGCTTTGCTGTATCCATTAATATTATGTCTTATAGTAGTTCTCGTTACGGCTTATCTTGTGGATGGTTCTTTTAATCCATTCCTGTATTTCAGGTTTTAAGCTGTTTTCTTACATTTGTAGTTTTTTGACTTTTTTGATTATATAATGATTGGAGGATGAAGATATGAGCAACAGGGCATATAACATATACACGGTAATAGTTGTTTCAATATTGTTTTTAAGTATATCTTTGGCATGTCTTTTTTCTCCTGAAAAGGATTATTCAGAAAGCGAGAGAAGGGCTCTTGCCGGTTTTCCTTCTGTTTCTCTTCAAACACTTGCTAATGGACAGTTTATGAATGAGTTTACAGATTATAGTCTTGACCAGTTTCCATTAAGGGACGGTTTTCGTAGAATTAAAGCAGTTTCCCAGTATAATGTATTTCGGTTCAGGGATAATAATGGGATATATATAAGTGATGGTCATGCGGCGAAAATAGTTTATCCTCTTAAGGATGATTCCGTAATTAATGCTGCTGATAAATTTGGAAAAATATATGATATGTATTTGTCTGAAAATGACAATAAAATCGTAGCGTCAGTTGTTCCGGATAAGGGATATTTTCTTGGTGAGAAAAGTGGTTATCTTTCAATGGATTATAATAAGCTGGAAAACATATTTGCTGATAACATGCCTTTTGCGGAGTATGTAAGCATATATGAGACTCTCTCAATTGAGGATTATTATTGTACAGATACTCATTGGAGACAGGACAGGATTCTTGATACTGCTTTAAGAATTGCGGATGCCCTTGATGTTGATATTAATGAGGAATACACAATTAAAGAAGCGACAGATGAATTCTTCGGAGTTTACTATAGCCAGTCTGCATTGCCTCTGGAACCTGACAGAATTAATTATGTTACCAGTGATTCTATTGAAGGAGCGGCTGTTTATAATTATGAAAATGGAAGTACAGGTGGTGTCTATAACTTTGATAAACTGCAAAGTAAAGACCCCTATGAGTTTTTTCTCTCAGGGGCCTGTGCTTTAATGACGATAGATAGTCCATCTTCGGATAATGACAAGAATCTTGTTATCTTTCGTGATTCCTATGCCTCGTCTATAATTCCGTATTTTATTGGTGCATATTCTAAGATTACTCTTGTTGACACACGATACATTGAACCTTCGCTCCTATCTGAATATGTGGATTTCTCAAATTGTGATGTGCTTTTCTTGTACAGTACCATGGTTCTCAATGAAAGCAGTGTGTTAAGGTAGATTATACTAATATATATTCATTTTGTTTTGTGATAGGTAATCACTATTGTATTCTATTTCAGGATTTTCTTAAGTATTTTATTTAGTTCAAGAGGCTGCTCTAATTGTGGGAGTAGCTTTGAATTAGTCACCTGATATGTTGATATGGTAGGATTAATGTTTAAGAACTGCTGGGCTATATCTTTTCCTGAAGCATTTTCTTTACCGTTTATTATGCTGATTTTATTTAGTGTCTTAACTGCTCTTGATATTTCAGCTGTAGTATATCCACAGTCTTTACTTAAGTAGACATATTTTGCTTTTGCTCCACCAATATGTGCAGTTTCATTAAATGCCTCAAGCCATTCTTTATTGATATAGTGTTTGTTATAGAAATTCTTAGATGTAAAATCCCGTTCAAAGAAATCACGTCTAACACACATATTGTAGATAAATGTTCCAATAACCGGGATGTTTAACATACATTTTCTATATCTGCTGTAATGGTCTGGACCCTTCTTGGCATCCATAGGGCTTTGCGGATTAATTAATACAATGTTGTCATATGCCAGTGGATTACTAATGGCTGACATAAGAGCTATTGTGGAAGAATCTTTTGATGTTATTATATCAACACGTTTATTGATTACGTTTAGTATGAAATCGTTAAGGAGCTGGGTGTACATATAGATCGTATATATTATATCTGGTTTTTCAGAGTGACCACAGCCTAAAAGGTCAATAGTATATACTGTGTGGTTTTCTGCCAGTGCTTTTTTAATTCTTTTCCATTCGTAGGATGAAGCTTCTGGTGACAGGTCATGGAGCAGAAGAACAGGAGAGCCTTTTCCTGACTTTGTGTATGCCACTTTACCGAATTTCCATTCATATACCAGTTCATCTGAATTGGCTGTTATATCTTTTTGTGTTGCTGTCTTTGCTATCTTCTTATTGATTAAATGCAGGGCTGTAATGGATGCACCGCATGCAGCAACTGCAAATCCAAGTTTTCTACATTTGTTCATAGTATCAATCCTTTCGATATGAAATTATTATTTTCTATCTTGTGTATTATTCGTATACTGTTTTTCTTCATTAATCTATTTGTTTTAATTATAATATAATGGTTGTTTGTTGGCAAATTATTTACTTCTTTTATTTTACTTGAATTTCTTGTATAATACTTGTATTAGATTAGAATTAATTGTTATATTATATTGATTGATACTATTAAATATATAGTTATGATATGTTGATTTTGGAGGATGTTTTGAAAGATTTAACTTCATTTCTTGAGGAAGAACTTAATAATACAATTGATGAGATTTCTGAGATTAAAACATCTCTTTCTAAGATTGAAATAGATATTAATACATCTATGTCTTTTCATCATAGTCTGAATTCATCAAAGGATTCTACAATTGATTTCTTTATGTCAGATAATGAAAAAAATAGTTTTAATGATGAAGAAATATCTAATCTTGATACCAGGGTTCTTGAATTAAGAAAACTCCAGTCTTCTTATGAAGATAAATTAATTCAATTAGAAGAAAGGCTTGATAACATTAAAGAGTTGATTAATTCATATTCTATTTCAGATAGTGATAATTATCTAGATTATTCTTCTGTTAATAAAAATAATCTGGGCACATTCATTAACTCTGTTGATACGTTATATAACTCTGTTGGTTCTTTCTTATCAGGTGAAGTTTATGATAGTCTTTCTGCAATCAGTAATAATAACAAGCTTGCAGCTTCACTCTTATATAATGATGTTAGCAGAGCGGCTCTGGAACTTAAGCATAATGATGATATAATTAATTCTTTAATCGATATGGTTAATTCTTTTGATACAGGAATTATTACTTACAATAGTAATGAGTCTTTTTCAAATAACATTTTAACTTTGTGTAATAAGATTAATTCTAACAATGATTTATTTGATTTTAATCTGTTTGATGATTATAATTTGTCTTCTAAGATTAATTCTGATATGGGATTATCTTATTGTAAGATGGTTAACATTTTATTTGATTTTATTATTTCATATACAAATGAAAAGTTTTGTGTTACTCTTTCATTTTTAAAGACAAAGACAAAATTAGTTTTTACTCTGGATAAAGAATGTGATGTTATTAAGGATATTCTTTCTGGTGACGATAATAATAATAGACTAGTTAATTATTATCTGTTAATTAATAAATCATTTATTCGTTTTAAGAAGAATAAACAAAACTTTATTATTGAAATTGAGAATAACTTATATTAATGTTTTTATAATAATCATTATTTAAGTTTATATATTATTGAGGTGCATATGAAAAATTCCGTTATCATAGTTGATGATCAGATATTATTTGCTGAAGGTATTAAAAGCATTCTTACTTCAACTGGTAATTTTGTAGTCAAAGGAATTGCCAGTTCCGGTCTGGAATGTCTTGGATTAATTGATAAGAATAAGCCAAGTCTGATTATTATAAACAGCAGTATCGGAGAAATATCTGGAATAGATATTCTTAAGATTATTCGTGAACATAAGATGCCTATTAAGATATTATTTATTTCTTCAGAGATTAATGTTAATGTTGCTATAGATGCATTAAATTATAATGTTGATGGACTTATTCTTAAAAATTGTTCCTTGAGTGATTTTTTATCTGCAATTGATTCAATATTAGATAATAATCAATTTATTCATCCTCACATTCTAGATGCAGTTAATTCTTATCTTGCCAAAACTGATAATTGTAAGAAGACCACACTTACTAAAAGAGAAACTCAGATTCTTTGTATGATTTCTGCTGGCTATCTAAATAAAGAGATTGGTTCAGAACTTAATATAAGTGAAAGAACGGTTAAGAATCATGTATCTAATCTCTTTAAGAAGATTGGTGTTTCAGATAGAACACAGGCTGCGGTGTATGCTATTAAAAATAATCTTGTTAATATTTAATTGCTTTTTTTCTTAGTCATGTTTCACGTGAAACATGACTTTTTTGTAGCAAAAGCCCTGCAAGCGAAAAATATGCTTGCACAAATTTTCATTTGCAGGGCGCAAGAACAGCGAGAAGCAAGGCTTCGAGCTGTTAGAGTGCGGAATCGAGTAGGAGTCAGCCTACTCGATTAGCACAAGCCCGTCATGGGTCGAATGGGCTTGCACAATTCTTCATTTGACGGCGACAGAACAGTGAATAGCTTCGCTTTGAGCTGTTAGCCTGCGGAATCGAGTAGGAGTCATCCTGCTCGTTTTTTTTAAACATGTTTCACGTGAAACATGTACGTATCTTATTATTTAATATAAACACTAGACTATATTTTTACTACGTTATAACATATTTAATAAATGTAATTATATATAATTGTCATTTTATTATGTTGATGTTATATTAATGATATGAAACAAAGGTTAAAAGGTCAGAATTTGTTCCAGCTTCCAGGATAAGAGTTTTGACTTGTTTACTCAAACACACGTGATGAGGTTGTGATTTTTTTGAATAATAAATGGATTACGAATGTGTGTAGAATTGCGAGAGCTGCAAAGCAACAGAGCAATTCGTGTATCAAATGATGGCCCCATTTTGAACCTCAAATGATGATTTTATAATATAAATTTTTTTAGGAGAAAATAATGATTCATTATAAATTACAAATAGGATGTCTGATAATTGTATTATATATTAGTTATATTTATTTGAAGAATAAATTTCAGTCAAAGGTTAAATTAAGATGGAAATTATTTGATACAATCGTCTTGTTTAGTGTTATTTATCTTATATTCGATGTTTTAACCGTATATACAGTAAATCATCTTGATTCAGTAAGTGTATTTACAAATACTATTTTTCATCTTGTTTTTCTTTTAAGCATTGACACGATAATATTTTCATTTTTCTTATATATGATAAAAATCACAGGAATAATTACAAACCAGAAAAAAACAGTAATTATTTTTATTTGGTTACCATATATTATAAATGCTTTAATATTAATATCTAATATTGGTAACCTTGAATACAGACATGGAATTAATAGTAATTATTCAATGGGTGTATCTGTTTATACTTGTTTTGCCATGATTGCTATTTATGAATTATTATCTATAGTGATTTTTCTTAGACGGTGGAAGTATATAGATAAATATAAGCGTTCTACAATTGGAACTTTCCTTTTGATTTTAATTCTGATTTCTTCTTATCAGATGTTTGTTCCTGATTCACTAGTATCGAGTATTGTTGTAGTAGTTATTATATTAGGTATATTTATTAATTCGGAATCTCCATCCCATGTAGAATTAGAACAGTATAAGAAAGAATTAGTTTTTGCTTATGCAAATATTATTGAAAGCAGGGATGGCAGCACTGGAGGTCATGTAAAAAGAACGTCAAAGTATGTTGAATTAATTGTTAATGATCTAAAATCAGAAGGTTATTTTAGTAATATATTAACGAGTGATTATATTGATAACGTAGTTAAAGCTGCTCCATTGCATGATATTGGTAAGATTTCAATTCCGGACAGCATATTACAAAAACCTGGGAAACTAACAGATGAAGAATTTGATATAATGAAGAAACATACTATATATGGTGCTCAATTAGTTAGAAGTTCTTTATCAAAATTAGGTGATTCACAATATATAGATATTGTATATGATATAGTTCTGCATCATCATGAAAAATGGAATGGGAAAGGTTATCCAGAAGGTTTAAAAGAAGATGAGATTCCATTATGCGCAAGAATTATGGCAGTTGCAGATGTTTTTGATGCTGTTGTTGAAAAAAGATGTTATCGAGAGGCTATGACTTTGGAACAGGGATTTAGTATTATTAAAGATGGAATTGGCACCTCTTTTGACCCAATTGTAGCCAGGTCATTTCTTTCAAATAAAGATAAAGTAATTGAAATCTTTAATCAGCTTAATGAAGATAATGCTACTACTTTATAATTTATTTACTAATAATTATCCTGTTCACGATTTGCACTTTGTGCTTGACGATTTCTTCGAAATCAATCGTGTTCGTTGTTCGCCGCTCGCCATGAACAAGCTACGCTTGCTCTAGCTCACTCACGCTCAGTATATCATCCATAATATGTTTCACGTGAAACATGTTTGCAAGAATTTTGTTGTCAAAAATAATAACGAATGATAATATAAAAAAGGTACACATAGATTTGAAAGGAGACATATGCAAATATTAATTGATAATGTTAATACGCATAATCATTCAATAATAGTTATCAAAGATACATTTAATGAGTTTTCTAATAAGTATTTAGTATATAATGACACAAAATGGGATTGTAAATTCTTTCTTAATTACAAAGAGAATATTAATAATGAAAGCTACATAAAAGAACATTTATCCAACGAATTAAAAATTCCTTTGGATTGTATTAATTTAAAATATGTTACATCAAAGATCCATGAGAAATATTCTGAAAGTGATAAAATGAATAAAATATATAGCCATAAGTTTTATTTGGCTGATATCGTAGATTTTTCGGAAATTATGAAGAAAGATGTTTTTGAGATTGATGGACGTACATATTATTGGATGAGTATGTCAGAGCTAGAATCTGATCAGAATGTTCTTAAAAAGAACAGCGATATTATTAGTTACATTAAAGAAGCATTTTAATTTTTTGAGCATTTGGATTTTAAGATATTTAAATTTGAATTCAAATGCTCTTTTTTTATCCATTTATTAAATTACTATGGAATAAAAAATAATAAAATGATATAATAACCATGTTTCACGTGAAACATATTTGTCATCAAATTAAGAAAAGAGGAATGACATGGGAAGAATAATAGCAATTGCCAATCAGAAGGGTGGAGTTGGCAAAACAACTACAGCAATTAATCTGTCAGCATGTCTTGCGGAAGCTGGACAGAGAGTTTTAGTAATAGACATTGACCCACAGGGTAATACAACCAGTGGTCTGGGTGTGATGAAAGACGAGATTGAAAATACTGTCTATGAGGTAATGCTTCAGGAAATAGGAATGGAGGATGCCATAATTAAGGGAGTATTCGATAATCTTGATATTGTTCCATCCAACGTGAATCTGGCAGGAGCAGAGATTGACTTGATTGATGCTGAGGACAGAGAATATATCCTTAAGAATGAAATTGGAAAGATTAAGAGTGGATATGATTATATTATTCTTGACTGTCCACCATCATTAAGCATGCTGACCGTAAATGCAATGACAGCAGCTAATACAGTTCTTGTTCCAATACAGTGTGAATATTATGCACTGGAAGGATTAACACAGCTGATACATACAATTAATCTGGTTAAGAAGAAACTTAATCCAGAATTGGAGCTGGAGGGTGTTGTTTTCACAATGTATGATTCCAGAACTAATCTTTCACTTCAGGTTGTTGAGAATGTTAAAGACAATTTAAACCAGACCATATATAAAACAATAATTCCAAGAAATATTCGTCTGGCAGAAGCACCAAGTCATGGACTTCCTATAAATATTTATGACAGCAAATCTGCCGGAGCAGAAAGTTACAGGATGCTGGCACAGGAAGTTATGGGGAGAGAGTAGAATTACAGGACAAGAGAAAATTACATTATATATATAAACTAATTGAAATCTATGCATAAGCAGGAAAGAGGTTTGATAATGGCTGCAACAAAGAAGACAGGTAAAGGACTTGGCAAAGGTCTGGGAAGAGGTATTGGTAATCTGATTCCGGATGAAACTAAGGACGAGAAAGATGTTGTCGTAAAGGAAGTAGTTAAAGAGGTTGTTGTAAAGGAACCGGCAGAGGTTAAAGTACGCATTTCGCAGGTAGAACCCAATAAAGAACAGCCAAGAAAATATTTTGATGAGGATGCATTAATTGAATTGTCAGAGTCAATTAAGCAGTATGGTGTATTACAGCCTTTACTTGTACAAAAGAAAGACAATTATTACGAAATAATTGCTGGAGAAAGAAGATGGAGAGCTGCTAAGCTTGCAGGTGTAAAAGAAGTTCCTGTTGTTATTAAGGATTATTCTGATCAGGAAGTAATGGAAATTGCCCTTATTGAGAATATTCAGAGAGAGGATCTTAACCCTATTGAGGAGGCACAGGCATATCAGAGACTTATTAAGGACTATCGTCTTAAGCAGGACGAAGTGGCAGAGAAAGTATCTAAGTCCAGGGCAGCAATTACTAATTCCCTCAGACTGTTAAAACTGGATAAGAGAGTCCAGGAGATGGTTATGGAAGGTAAGTTAAGCAACGGACATGCCAGAACTATTATCAGTATTGAGGATGGCGACAAGCAGTATGCAATTGCACAGAAGATATTTGATGAAAAATTAAGTGTACGTGAAGTTGAGAAGCTGATGAGAGAGCAGGACAAAAAAGGAAAGCAGCCAAAAGAGCTTCCAGAAAATGATTTCGTATACAGGGATCTGGAGGAAAAGCTTTCAAAGTCTCTTGGAACCCAGGTTACAATTAAGAATAAGAGTAACAATAAGGGTAAGATTGAGATTCAGTATTACTCACAGTCAGAGCTTGAAAGAATACTGGAATTCCTGCCAAAGAATTAATAATCAGAACATGGATAAATTGTAAAAATAAGACATGTAATAGAATGAAAAGATACGTATATATTAAGAAAGGATTTAAAAGACAACAGTATGGTAGATATATTTGGAATAATATCCATTGATGCTTCATACCTGGTGTTGATTCTTGCCGGAACATTATTATTAAGTATTATTACTTTAATTCTGGCAATAATTGGAATAGTTAAGGCTTCAAAACTGAAGAAAAGATACAACCAGTTTATGACAGGCTCAGATGGAGAATCAATTGAGAAACTTATAAAAAGCAATTTGAAAGATGTTAAGGAGATTAGAACAACTACAAGAAAGAACTCCGAAGCAGTAACAGATATATATGAAAAGCTTAACTACACATTTTGCAAAATAGGCGTCAACAAATACGATGCCTTCCATGAAATGGGCGGAAAATTAAGCTTTGCACTGTGCATGCTTGATAAAAGAAATGATGGATATGTTATTAATGTAATGCACAGCAACAATGGCTGTTTTGCATATATCAAGGAAATTGTAAATGGAAAGTCGTATATCGAATTAGGAGATGAGGAAAAGAAGGCGTTAGATGATGCAGTTGCCGGCAAATCAGGCGATGCCAGCGTAGGGCCAAAGGTTAATGAAATGCTTAATGCAGATATTGACGTAGAAAATTAAAAGGTGCATAATGTCAAAAAGATAATTTATACACAGAATGGAGAGAGAAATGTTAGATTTAAAATTTGTTAGAGAAAATCCAGAGATTGTTAAACAGAATATCAGAAATAAATTTCAGGACAGAAAGCTTCCATTAGTTGATGAGGTAATTGAACTGGATGCCCAGGCACGTGCAACCCAAGCAGAGGCAGACGAGCTTAGAGCTAATAGAAATAAGCTCTCAAAGCAGATTGGTGCATTGATGGGACAGGGAAAGAAGGAAGAGGCAGAAGAGGTTAAGAAGCAGGTTAACGCTGATGCTGACAAATTAAAGGAATTAGAGGCAAAAGAATCAGAATTGTCAGAAAAGATTAATAAGATTATGATGACAATTCCTAATATCATTGATCCAAGTGTGCCAATCGGCAAGGATGACAGTGAGAATGTTGAGATTGAGAAGTTTGGTGAACCTGTTGTGCCTGATTTCGAGATTCCATATCACACAGATATTATGGCTAGATTTAACGGAATCGACCTTGATGCAGCAGGTAAGGTTGCTGGTAACGGATTCTATTATCTTATGGGAGATATTGCCAGACTTCATTCAGCAGTTATCTCTTATGCAAGAGATTTCATGATTGACAGAGGATTCACATACTGTGTTCCACCATTTATGATTAGAAGTAATGTAGTTACAGGCGTTATGAGCTTTGATGAGATGGATGCAATGATGTATAAGATTGAGGGAGAGGATCTTTACTTAATCGGAACAAGTGAGCATTCAATGATTGGTAAATTTATTGATACAATTACACCAGAATCACAGCTTCCAATTACTCTTACAAGTTATTCTCCTTGTTTCAGAAAGGAGAAGGGTGCACACGGCATTGAGGAGAGAGGTGTGTACAGAATTCACCAGTTTGAGAAGCAGGAAATGATTGTTGTATGCAAACCAGAAGAAAGCAATATGTGGTATGACAAGCTGTGGCAGAATACAGTAGACCTTTTCCGTTCTCTCGACATTCCTGTAAGAACACTTTGCTGTTGTTCAGGCGATTTGGCAGACCTTAAGGTTAAATCCCTTGATGTAGAGGCATGGTCTCCACGCCAGAAGAAGTACTTTGAAGTTGGTTCTTGCTCTAACTTAGGAGACGCACAGGCAAGAAGACTTAAGATACGTGTACAGGATGAGAATAAGAACAAATATTTCGCACATACACTTAACAATACTGTAGTTGCTCCACCAAGAATGCTTATCGCATTTCTTGAGAATAACCTTCAGGCTAATGGTAATGTTAAGATTCCTAAAGTACTTCAGCCATATATGGGTGGAAAAACAGAGCTTATTGCCAAGTAGAATTAATATTTTTAATCAAAACCCTTGATTATATTGGTGTTTAGTGATACTCTTTACACTGTGGTATAAATCAAATATACGAAACTAAGGAGAGCAATTTATGTTCGGATTATCTGATATTATGACATTCTGTCAGGTTTTATTTGCAGCTTTAACTGTGGCTGCACCTGCAACAGGTGACCAGGCTATGAAGCTTATTGTACCTATGATTGCATTGATAATTGTAGCAGTTGTGTTAGTTGTTATTGTAATTGTTATGGCTAACAAGGACAAAAAGAAGAAGGGCGGCAAGGGTTTTAAAGATTTTGATGATAAGGATTTCTAAAAAAATCACTGTAGCTGCATAATTAATATTTGTTTTTTCAATAGCCTGTTGGGAAGAGTGCTTTCTGGCAGGCTATTTTTTTAATGATAAATGCGATTGTTTTAAATAAAGAAATGTGATAGACTAGAAAATAGTTAAAGTCGTGGATAATGGAGAATGTTATGAAAGAGGTTTTAGTTGATGAATTATTAGGGAACGAAATACTTGCTGTTCCTGTAATGTCTTCAAATGAAAATGTACTCATTCAGTCAGACACAATGCTTAGGCAGGAATATATCCGTAAGCTCACTGATTTAGGGGTGGAGTCTGTCTACATTAAAGATAGGGAAGAACTTCGTGATGAGCAGATTGGCAGAATCAGAAGGCATTCTGATGAGATGTGTACAATTGAGCAGACATTTGAGGAAAGCATGGATGTGGTTGAGAGCATACTAAGCAAGCATATCTACAAGCACAACGAAGAGCTTAAAAGAGTGTCTGAAGAGGCTGATATTGTAATCAACAAGGTTATATCAGAACCTGAAGTGATTGAACAGATTACAGAAATCCGTAATATCAGTACGGATATGTATTCTCATTGCCTTAATGTATGCATTTTATCCACAATCATGGCTATGAGACTTAAGATGAATGAAAAACAGGTTCAGAATGTATCTAAAGGTGCAATTCTCCATGATATAGGTCTGAAATACATTAATGTGCCATATATTGGTTTAAGTCTGGATGAGATGAATCCAGAGGAGGCGTTGGAATATAAGAAGCATACAGTATATGGATACAGTTCAATTCAGGAAGAGGAGTGGCTTGCTGACCCGGTTAAGGAGATTATTCTTCTTCATCATGAACAGATGGATGGGGAGGGATTTCCTTTCAGACAGAATGGAGATAAGCTTCGCAATGAGGTAAGACTTGTTGCTTTGTGTGATACATTTGATGCATTAATAAGTGGAATTGGCGATAAAAAGGTCAAGATGTATGAAGCAATTGAGTACATAAGGGCCTACACAGGAACGAAATTTGATCCTACTATTGCCAGGAAGTTCCTGGAGACAGTTGCCATGTTCCCTGTAGGTTCCCGTGTAGTGTTAAGCAGCGGTGAAACAGGAGAGGTAGTAAGGCAGAACAAGGAAGCGTTAGACCGTCCTGTAGTAAAGGTCATTACTAATGCTGACGGAAGCAGCTGTGAAGAAGAAAAAGAAATAGATTTAGTAAAGGCATTAACATTATTTATTGTAGATACATTATAATGTAATCCTGGCCGGAAGGGATATATATGAATCTATACTTAACAGCCATAGGATTTTCTGGAATGGATTCAAGGCAGGAACGTAAATTTATCAGAACTGCGGTAAAGCAGTGCATAGAAAAAGGTCTGGTCATAAAGAATGAGATTTTTAACCGTGGCGTAATTGTTGTAAGAATAAGTGAAAGCACAGGTGTGTATATATTTGGGCGTTATGAAGGAAAGAAATTCATATACGAGTATCATTATCCATTTGTGATGGGAAATTACCTTACAGATAACGATGAGCTTACAGTTGAGCGTCATGTTGATAAGGAATCTTATGCGGTAATCTGTGATGAAGCAAGAACTGGTGTGACTTTGATATATTATCTTCAGAATGTTATGGACTATATGAATTACATTTCTATACAGCCTGATTTCAAGAAGGAAAGCTTTAATCCTGATGCAAGGAACATGATTGCGAAAACGCCGATTAAAGGTTATAAAACAGTATTGTCAGCTTTGTCTTTAGGTGGTATGATTTTACTGCCCGTTAAAAAGCCTGTAAGGTTATCAAGAAGCCAGATGGCTGCGGAGAATAGGCGCAGAAAGCTTATTGCAGCTGCTAAAGAGGGAGACGAGGAGGCTATTGAGAGTCTTACTATCGATGATATCGATACATACACAAGGATTTCCCACAGAATATTAACAGAAGATGTTTTCTCTATTGTTGATTCCACATTCATGCCATGTGGTGTGGAATGTGACCAGTATTCAGTAATAGGGGAGATTCTGGAGCTTTCACAGGAAGAAAATGTATATACAGGCGAAAAAATTTACATAATGACACTGGAATGTAACAATATGGTCTTTACTATGGCCGTAAATTCTGGTAATCTATTAGGCGAGCCTGAAGTTGGAAGAAGATTCAAAGGACAGATATGGCTTCAGGGAAGTATCAAATTTTCAAAATGATTAGACGCCATCACGTCTTTATCATAAGTTCTCATAGTTAAACGGATATAACAAGCGCCTCCTAAGCGCTAGTTGTGGGTTCGATTCCCGCTGGGAACATTCGCGAAGGCTACAAGCCATGCAAAATAAAAGAAAGGGGCTGTAAAAAAACAGCCTTGAGACAAGGCATCTGTTCATGAAAGTGGACAG
>CAMEWO010000037.1 GCA_945946665.1 uncultured Eubacterium sp. | reverse complement strand
TAAGAGTTCAGATGCGTGTTGAGATTTCTAAGCTTCACCAGAGATTACAGACAACAATTATCTACGTTACACATGACCAGACAGAGGCTATGACTCTTGGTACAAGAATCGTAGTTCTTAAAGATGGTATTATCCAGCAGGTTGATACACCACAGAACCTTTACAATTCACCTAACAACATTTTCGTTGCAGGATTCATCGGATCACCTCAGATGAACCTTATTGATGGTGAGGTTATTGATAATGGATCTACAGTAACACTTAAGTTAAGTGATACAGTTTCTATTCCATTACCAGCTGATAAGAGCAAGGCTATTCTTGATGGTGGTTATGCTGGAAAGACAGTTGTAGTTGGTATCCGTCCAGAGGATATTGATGACGACCCAGAGTTCATCGAGAAGCACTCTAACACAACATTCGAAGCTCAGATTAAGGTTTACGAGTTACTCGGTGCAGAAGTTAACCTTCACTATGACATCGCTGATGTTACATGTACAGCAAAGGTTAATCCTCGTACAACAGCTCGTCCAGGCGACACAATCAAGATGGCTATGGATGTTTCAAGACTCCACGTATTTGACAAGGAGACAGAGCAGATTATTACTCACTAATTTTGTGGAAACTGTCTGCTAAATAATGTAATTTTTGAGGAAATGTATAGAAATTATGCATTTCCTCTTTTTTTTTTCACAATTTTGCATTACAATAAGAATGATTATATATGAAAGGATGTTCACAATGATTTCAAATCAGATTTTACAAAACACTATAGATGGTATCAAATCTATTTCAAGAGTGGATTTGTGTGTTGTTGATGCGGATGGCAAAATTGTTGCGAAGACCTTCGATGATGCCAGGGAGTGCCTGGGCAATGTTCTTTCATTTATTGGTTCACAGGCAGAGAGCCAGGTTGTTAACGGCTACCAGTTCTTTAAGGTTGTTGATGACAGTTCTCTGGAATATGTCCTGCTTGTAAAGGGAACCAGTGATGATACATATGTCATTGGCAAGATGGCAGCATTTCAGATTCAGAATCTTTTAGTAGCTTATAAGGAAAGATTTGATAAGGACAATTTTATTAAGAATCTTCTGTTGGATAATCTTTTAAGGGTAGATATGTATACAAGAGCCAAGAGGCTTCACATAGATACAGATGTTAAGAGAGTTGTGTATATTATCGAGACTAAACACGAGAAGGATTCTAATGCCCTGGAGACAGTGAGGACGCTGTTTGCCGGAAAGACGAAGGACTTCATAACAGCTGTTGATGAGAAGAGCATTATTCTTGTAAAAGAAGTCAGGGATAATGAAGGATATGAGGAGCTTGATAAGACTGCCCAGGTTATTGTCGATATGCTTAATACAGAGGCTATGAGTGTGGTTCATGTGGCATACGGAACAATTGTCAATGATATCAAAGAGGTATCAAAGTCTTACAAGGAAGCTAAGATGGCTCTGGATGTGGGAAAGATTTTCTACAGTGACAAGAATGTGGTTGCATACAACAGACTGGGAATAGGAAGACTAATATATCAGCTTCCAATACCACTCTGCCAGATGTTTATCAAGGAAATATTTGATGGAAAGTCACCAGATGATTTTGATGAGGAGACTTTGTCAACTATTAACAAGTTCTTTGAGAACAGCCTTAATGTTTCTGAGACATCAAGGCAGCTGTATATTCACAGAAATACTCTGGTTTATCGTCTCGATAAGCTCCAGAAGAGTACTAATCTGGACCTGAGAGTATTTGATGATGCCATTACATTTAAGATTGCCTTGATGGTAGTCAAATATATGAAATATATGGAGAACAAAGATACGTTCTAGTGAAGGAGATTACCGATGATAATTGCGGAGAATGTTGTTAAGACTTACAGTTCGGATGTTGCAGCTCTTAATGGAATCAACCTGCATATCCAGAAAGGTGAATTCGTATTCATTGTTGGAAAGAGCGGTTCAGGTAAGTCTACATTGATTAAGCTTTTACTTAAAGAATTAGAGCCTACAGAAGGTAAGATATACGTTAATAAGAAATATCTGAACAAGTTATCAAGAAAGAAACTGCCATATCTGAGAAGAGATATTGGAGTTGTGTTCCAGGATTTCAGACTTTTACCAGACCGTAATGTATTTGATAATATTGCCTTTGCCATGAGAGTAGTTGAGACACCAAAGAGGCAGATTAAGAGCCGTGTTCTTGCCATGCTTTCCATGGTTGGCCTGCTGGACAAGTATAAGGCATATCCTAATGAGCTTTCAGGTGGTGAGCAGCAGAGAGTTGCTATTGCAAGAGCTCTGGTAAACAAGCCAGCCATTCTGCTGTGTGACGAGCCTACAGGTAACCTGGACCCTGCCAATTCAATAGAGATTATGAAGATACTTGACCAGGCTAACAAGATGGGTACAACAGTGCTGGTAGTTACCCATAATATGGAGATTGTACAGCAGATGAAGAAGAGAACCATCACTATGAGTGAAGGAAAGATAATAAGCGATTTGGAAAAGGGTGGATATTCTTATGAAGATTAGATCATTATTTTATCACATAAAAGACGGTTTCAAGAATATCTACAGGAACCGTATGTTTTCGCTGGCATCCATTGCCACAATTACAGCATGTATATTCCTTTTTGGAATATTGTATTCTATTGTTGTTAATTTCCAGTATATGATTAAGAAGGCAGAGAATGAAGTATGTGTAACTGTTTTCTTTGACGAAGGCCTTTCACAGACTGAAATAAATAAGCTTGGAGATACTATAAGCAAGAGAGTTGAAGTTTCTAATGTACATTTCACTTCTGCAGAGGAAGCCTGGAATAATTTCAGGTCAGAGTATTTTAAGGATTATCCAGAGCTGGCAGAAGGATTTAAGGATGACAATCCTCTTGCTAATTCAGCATCATTTGAGGTTTATTTAAATGATGCATCTATGCAGTCAACACTGGTAACATATCTGGAGAATCTTGATGGCATCAGACAGGTTAACAGGTCAGAGATTACTGCCAGCAGTCTCTCAAGTGCCGCAAAGCTTGTTGGATATGTGGCAGCAGCAATTATTATTATCCTTCTTGCTGTTTCTATATTCCTTATTACCAATACAATTGTAATCGGAATTACAGTACGTAAGGATGAGATTTCTATTATGAAATTCATAGGCGCAACAGATGCATTCGTTAATGCTCCATTCTTTGTTGAGGGTATTACCATTGGACTTATCGGTTCAATAATTCCTCTGGCTGTGCTGGGATATATGTATCAGGGAATTGTTGGGTATGTCCTGAACAAGTTCTCCGTACTCAGTAATATTCTGGTGTTCATGCCGGTACAGGATGTGTTCAGGGTGCTTATTCCAATAAGCATTGCCCTGGGAATTGGAATCGGTGCAATAGGAAGTTCATTTGCGGTGCATAAGCATGCTAATGTATAGTGTGAATTCTTTTGGAAGGATATTAGATTCTGTAATTACAGGATGAGATTGATATTCAGGATATATTGCTGGTAACAGATAATGGAATTGACGAGAAAGTACAAGGAGATTTAGGATTGATGCGTAAAAAACTAATATGCAAAATAACAGCCGTAATTCTCTGCTTTGTATTCCTTATTAGTTCAGATGTCTGGGTGCTTAACGGAGTTACAGAAGTATACGGAGTTACCCAGGATGAGATTAATGACGCCAAGGCCAATGCAGAACAGATTGAAAAACAGCTTGCAGAAGTAAGACAGCAGATTGATAGTCTGAAGTCCCAGGCAAGCAATACCAAAGAATACATTGATAAATTTGACAGATTAATATCAGATCTTGATTTGCAGCTGTATGAATTAGACAATAATATCACACTAATAGAAGAAAATATTAAATCTACCCAGGAAAAACTGGACGCAGCCCAGGAAGATGTTAAGAACCAGTACAACATGATGAAGTTAAGAATTCAGTTCATGTATGAGAACAATACTGAAAGTTATTTTGCACTTATGCTTAAGTCAGAGAGTGTGGGGGAACTTCTCAACAAGGCTGAATACATATCCAGCATATCTGCATATGACAGGGATATGATGATAAGATACCAGGAGACTGTAAGCTATATCGATAAGACTAAAACTGAACTTGAAGAACAATATGCACTTCTTCAGGACCAGAAGTCAGAGCTTGATAGCCAGAAGTCAGAATATGCATCTTTGCAGGATCAGCGTCTACAGGAGATGGCAAAGCTGAATGGACAGCTTACAACTGCTTCTAATCTTGAAAATAAGTTATCTACAGACCTTTCACAGTTTGAAGATCAGATTAAACAGATGGAAGAAGAGATGAAAAAGCAGGGCAATCCGGCTATAAGCGGAACTGGTATATTCCAGTGGCCTACACCATCTACAAGAATAACCTCTGATTATGGTGATACTGAAGATCGAACCAGTCCACATAAGGGTGTAGATATTGGCGCCCAGAAGAGAGGTGTTGCAGGAGACCCTATATATGCTGCAGACAGCGGAGAAGTTACTATAGCTACTTTCAGTTCCACAGCAGGTAACTGGGTATGGGTATACCATGGAGATGGACTATATACAGTGTATATGCACTGTTCTTCTCTTCTTGTAAAGAAAGGTGATACAGTTACTAAGGGACAACAGATAGCAAGAATGGGTAACACGGGTAATTCTTTTGGTGTGCATCTTCACTTTGGTGTACGACTTAATGGTAATTATGTAAATCCATGGAATTATGTAAGTAAACCATCTTAAATATGAGACAAGGGTTAAAAGGTCAGAATTCGTTCCTGCCTGCAGGATAGGAGTTCTGACCTGTTGATATGATGTATTAAATGAGGGGGAATGCCCCTGATATCATTATTGTGAGAAGGTGAGTTATGGATAATCAGAATTATGGTCATGAGTACGGATCTTATGATGAATATAAGAAAAATAATCCTAAAAAGAAAAGCAGCGTGCCTATGCTGCTTTTAGGTGTTTTGTTGGGAGCATTTATAACAGTATCAGTAGTGGTCTATGGAGTATCGTACTTTAATTCAAAGGGATACGTGCATTTTGGGACTAACGGAGAAATATATGTCACAGGGACAGCTACGGACGAATCAGATGGAATTGGTTCCAAGGTGGAGGGAAAACTTAATGCGCTGAATTCAGTGTTAAGCAATAAGTTCTATTTTGACCAGGCAGATGAAGAGAAGGCTGCTGATAATATATATAAGGCTTATCTTTCATCTTATGGGGATAAGTATACGGTATATTATACGGCAGATGAGTATAAGAAGCTGATGGAATCAACCACAGGTAAATTCTATGGTGTTGGGGCACTATGCAGCCTTAATGAGGCAGGTGGAGTAACTGTTCTTGATGCATTTGATGACGGTCCTGCGTATAAGGCAGGAGTAAGGGATGGAGATATTGTAATTAAGGTTGATGATACAGATATAACAGGCATGGACCTTAGTTCAGCAGTGGCTTTGATTAAAGGAGAAAAGGGTACACAGGTAAAACTTACCGTTTTAAGAGATAAGGAGACTCTGACATTTTCAATTATAAGAGATGAGATAACTACTCCTACCGTTGATTATAAGATGCTTGACAATTCTATCGGATATATTCAGATTTCGCAGTTTGATGAGGTGACAACGGAGCAGTTTAAGAGTGCCCTCACAGATTTGAAGAATCAGGGACTTAAGGGATTAATTGTGGATATCAGGTCTAATCCGGGAGGAATGCTGAATGTTGTTGTGAATATTGCGGATGAAATTATTCCTAAAGGATTGATTGTGTATACGGATGATGTCAATGGCAACAAGAAGGAATATAATGGTTCGTCTGACAGTGAGCTTAATGTTCCTATGGCTGTTATTGTCAATGGTAACAGTGCCAGTGCGTCTGAGATATTTGCAGGGGCTATGCAGGATTATGGCAAAGCAAAGATTATAGGAACACAGACATATGGCAAGGGAATTGTACAGACCATACAGCCACTTACAGATGGAAGTGCCATAAAGTATACAATAGCAAAGTATTATACCCCTAAGGGACAGGATATACAGGGAAATGGAGTTACACCGGATATTGTGGTGGAACTGCCTCAGGACAGCACGGAGGATGTGCAGTTTAATGCAGCGCTGGAGTATGTAAAAGGCGAGCTGCGTTAACTGTGGCTGCAGATTTGAGACTGGATAATGCAAAGCTGACTTGCTGGAATTCTCTCTGGGAGTGACGGACACAATTCAGCCGGTAGCTGATATCTGATAAATTGGAACGACGAAGAGAATCTAAGTGTTGCGAACTATGTGGCTTACACTCGCTTATTTCAGCAACTGCCCGACAACTCGCCCCTTACGGGGCTCAGACATTCGGGCTGTTGCTGGCGAAGTGTAAACCACACAGTCCGCAGCACTAAGATTTCTTCTAATGTTCCAATTTACCAGATATCAGCTACCGGCTGAATTGTTTTCTCAAGCCAGAGATGAGAATTCCAGCAAGTCAGCTTTGCATTTTCCAGTCTCAAACCTGTAGTTACAGATGACGGGAATCACCTTTTACATGCTCTGGGGATGAGGGGTTAGATTTCTTCAAGGATTATTATGCCTTCTATATTACTGATTTCATCGCAGGCGGTGAGGCGTTTGGATGGGTCAGGGATTTTCAGGGTGAAGGTGGCGCAATTGCCTGTCTCTTTGTCTCTGGAGATGATGTCTAAATCCTGAAGGCTTATGTCATTGGTTTTACAATATTTTATCAGAGAGCGGATAAATGCTGGATTCTGGTATTCTACATAGAAATTCTTGTAGCGGTTATTCTTTGTTACTTTCTTATCCACAAAGGTAAGCATTCTGAATGAGAATACTATGAGGAAGGTACAGAGGACAGCGCCTGAGTAGAGGCCTGTACCAACTGCAATTCCGATGGCAGCTGTACACCACAGACCGGCAGCAGTTGTGAGACCTTTAATGTGGTTATTTCGTGTTACGAGGATTGTTCCGGCACCAAGGAAGCCTATTCCACTGATTACCTGTGCAGGAATTCTTGCAGGATCTGAAGCGTTGAGGGCTTCTACCATGTAAAGATTGGTTATACATGCAAGAGCTGAACCAACACATACTATCATGTAGGTTCGAAAGCCTGCTGGACGCTGTTTCTGTTCACGTTCCAGCCCCAGTGCACCTCCGAGAATCAGAGCCAGGAATATACGCAAGGTTATTGAGAAGATATTTAATGAATGAAGTATTTCAATATGTTCAAGAATCATATGATACCTCCCGGCGATTTTTGTTTAATTATAACACAGCTATATGAAAAAATGTAATGGTTAAATACTAATTCGGATTTTAAACACTAATAGAACAAATATTCGATTAGGTATATACAATTTTTGAATATAATGGTATAATAACATAACATTGATTGTAGTTTTGGGTATATGTTTATCTATGGCATATATCCATATATATTTGTTGAATCGGAGGAAGAAAGATGGACGAGAATCGAATTAAGAGAAATGATTTATTAGCTGAGCAGATTATTAAGGGACTTGAATCCCGTAATATGACTGGTTACTATGCAAAAAGCAAAGAGGAAGCGTTAAAGATGGCATTAGATCTTATTCCGGAGGGAAGCAGGGTTACGAAGGGTGGCTCTATGTCTGTTGTAGAAATCGGACTTGAGGATGCTGTCAAGAATGGTAATTATGAATACTGTGACAGAGCTGCAATGAAGGATAAGAGAGAAGCTGAACTTTTTGCATATTCTGCAGATGTATATTTAGGAAGTGTTAATGCTATCACAGAGGATGGTGTACTTGTTAACATTGATGGTAATTCTAACAGAGTATCAGCCTATGCTTATGGTCCTAAAAAGCTTGTGCTTATTGTAGGACTTAACAAAGTAGCCAGTGATGCTGATGCTGCAATGAAACGGGCAAGGAATGAGGCGGCCACAATCAATGCCCAAAGATTCGGACTTTCAACACCATGTTCAAAAACAGGAAGGTGTATGGATTGCAAGTCTCCTGACAATATATGCTGCCAGTTCCTTATAACCAGATTTTCCAAACATAAGGATAGAATTCATGTGATTCTTGTAAATGAGAATCTTGGATTCTAGTGCATCAATTTTAAAATAGGAAAGTTAAATATATTACCTAAAACTGATGTAAAAGGTTTAATAAGAAGGCTGATATATCATAATTATAATATAAGAAGGTGATGAGAGTATGGAGTTTAAATTACATTCAGAATATAAGCCTACTGGTGATCAGCCTCAAGCCATAGAGGCTCTGGCGAAGGGATTTGAAGAGGGAAACCAGTTCGAGACTCTTGTGGGTGTTACAGGTTCTGGTAAGACATTTACAATGGCGAATATTATTGAGAGAGTGCAGAAACCTACACTGATTATCTCCCACAATAAAACTCTTGCTGCACAGCTGTATGGGGAGATGAAGGAATTCTTTCCGGAGAATGCAGTAGAGTATTTTGTGTCATATTATGATTATTATCAGCCTGAGGCATATGTTCCACAGAGTGATACGTATATTGCCAAGGACTCTTCAATTAACGATGAGATTGATAAGTTACGGCATTCTGCTACAGCTGCCCTGTCTGAGAGGAAGGATGTTATTATTGTGGCATCTGTGTCATGCATATATGGACTGGGTGCACCGGTTGACTATCAGAACATGGTTATTTCTTTAAGACCTGGTATGGAAAAGGACAGGGATGAGGTCATAAGGAAGCTGATTGATGTACAGTATGTAAGGGGTGACCAGGATTTTAAGCGAGGCACCTTCAGGGTTCGTGGAGATGTTGTGGAGGTTTATCCGGCAGGGTCCAGCGGAGATGCTGTAAGAATTGAATTCTTTGGCGATGAAGTGGACAGAATTACTGAGATAGATTCACTGACAGGAGAGATTAAGAGAAGTCTGGAGCATGTGGCCATATTTCCTAATTCACATTATGTTGTGGAGAAGGAGAAGATGGATGCTGCAATTACTAATATAAGAGCTGAATTGGAAGAGCGGATTAAGTATTTCAAGAGCGAGGATAAGCTGATTGAGGCGCAGAGAATTGAGGAGAGAACTAATTTCGATATAGAGATGATGCAGGAAACAGGTTTCTGTTCAGGAATTGAGAATTATTCAAGGCATCTGTCAGGACTTCCGGCAGGGGTTCCTCCTTATACATTGATGGATTACTTCCCTGATGATTTTCTCATTATCGTGGATGAGTCACATATTACAATTCCTCAGATCAGGGGAATGTATGCAGGAGACCAGTCAAGAAAGACTACACTGGTGGATTATGGATTCCGTCTGCCATCCGCCAAGGATAACAGACCATTGAATTTCACTGAATTTGAGAGTAAGATATCACAGATGTTGTTCGTGTCAGCCACGCCTAGCACATATGAGGCAGACCATGAACTGTTAAGGGCAGAGCAGGTTATAAGACCTACAGGACTTCTGGACCCTGAGATTTCAGTAAGACCTATTGAGGGACAGATTGATGACCTTATATCAGAGATTAACAAGGAAACCGCAAAGCACAATAAGGTTCTTGTTACAACTCTTACTAAGAGAATGGCAGAAGACCTTACTGATTATCTTAAGGAGGTTGGCATCAGGGTTAAGTATCTTCATGCTGATATAGATACCCTGGAGCGTCAGAAGATAATAAGAGATATGCGTCTTGATGGATTTGATGTGCTGGTGGGTATCAATCTGCTAAGAGAGGGACTGGATATACCAGAGATTTCACTGGTGGCAATTCTTGATGCAGATAAGGAAGGATTCTTAAGAACAGAAACTTCCCTTATCCAGACCATAGGACGTGCTGCCAGGAATGCTGAAGGGCATGTTATTATGTATGCTGATACTGTTACTGAATCAATGGAAAAGGCTATATCGGAGACAGAGAGAAGGAGACAGATACAGCAGCAGTATAATGATGAACATGGAATAACTCCTCAGACAATTAAGAAAGCAGTAAGAGACCTGATTAGTATTTCCAAGGTTGCAGAGGGCGTTGGAGGCTCTAATGATACTATTGAGAAGGATCTGGAGTCTATGAGCGATACTGAACTTGAAAAGATAAAGAAGCAGGTGGAGAAGAATATGCACAAGGCTGCGGCAGAGCTGAACTTTGAGGAGGCTGCCGCACTCAGGGATAAGATGATAGAGATTAACAAATATCTTTACAGCGTCCATGGAGGAAAATGATGGAGAAGGGTAAATACAGACAGTATATTAAAATAAGAGGAGCTAATGAACATAATCTTAAGAATATTGATGTGGATATTCCGAGAAATGAGCTGGTAGTGCTTACAGGACTTTCTGGTTCAGGTAAATCAAGTCTTGCATTTGACACAATATATGCAGAGGGACAGAGGAGATATATGGAATCTCTGTCTTCATATGCAAGAATGTTTTTAGGACAGATGGAGAAGCCGGACGTGGAAAGCATTGAGGGACTTTCTCCTGCGGTTTCCATTGACCAGAAATCCACTAACAGAAATCCCCGTTCAACAGTTGGAACTGTAACAGAGATTTATGATTATTTCCGTCTTTTATATGCCAGGGTAGGTGTGCCACACTGCCCAAACTGCGGCAGAGAGATTAAGAAGCAGACTGTTGACCAGATGGTTGATGTGATTATGGGGCTTCCAGAGAGAACTAAGATTCAGCTTCTTGCACCAGTTGTAAGAGGCCGTAAGGGTGAGCATACCAAGCTTTTTGAACAGGCAAAGAAGAGCGGATATGTCCGGGTTATGGTGGATGGCAGCATGTATGAGCTGTCAGACGAGATTAAGCTTGATAAGAATAAGAAGCACAATATTGAGATAGTTGTGGACAGGCTTTCTGTTAAGGATGGTATACAGAAGAGGCTTACAGATTCCATAGAGACAACACTTAAGCTGGCAGAAGGGCTGATGACAGTGGATGTTATTGATGGTGAGCCTATGAATTTCAGCATGAGTTTCTCATGCCCTGACTGCGGAATAAGCATTGATGAGATAGAGCCAAGAAGCTTTTCTTTCAATAATCCATTTGGAGCATGCCCTGAGTGTTTTGGACTGGGATATAAGATGGAATTCGATGCAGAGCTGATGATTCCTGATGAGAGCTTGAGCATTGATGAAGGTGCTATTGTTGTTACAGGCTGGCAGTCGGCTACAGATGAGGGAAGCTTCACAAGAGCCATATTAAAGGCGTTGGCTAAGGAATATGGATTCTCACTGGATACTCCATTTAAGGATTACAGTGATGAGGTTAAGGATATTATAATTAACGGAACTAATGGAAAAAGCGTTAAGGTACGCTATAAGGGACAGCGTGGTGAAGGCGTGTACGATATTGCATTTGAGGGACTGGTCAGGAATGTTCAGAAGCGTTACAGAGAGACATCTTCAGATACAATGAAGCAGGCATATGAGGAATTCATGAGGATAACACCTTGTACAGCCTGCCATGGACAGAGACTTAAGCCATCTTCACTGGCTGTGACAGTAGCAGACAGGAATATTTATGAGATTACTAATATGTCCATTATGGAGCTGGATAGTTTTCTTGCAGATATGAAGCTTTCAGATAGACAGACTACTATTGGAGGTCAGATTCTTAAGGAAATAAGGGCAAGAATCAAGTTTCTTATGGATGTGGGGCTGGATTATCTGTCACTTTCCCGTGCAACAAGTACCCTTTCAGGAGGAGAGGCACAGAGAATCAGGCTTGCTACCCAGATTGGTTCAGGTCTGGTGGGAGTGGCATATATTCTTGATGAACCAAGCATCGGACTGCACCAGAGGGACAACGACAAGCTTCTTGCTACACTGCAGCATTTAAGAGACCTGGGCAATTCAGTGATTGTGGTGGAACATGATGAGGATACAATGAGAGCGGCAGACTACATTGTTGATATTGGTCCGGGAGCAGGCAGGAATGGTGGAGAAGTTGTAGCAGTAGGCACGGCTGATGATATTATGGCATGTAAGGAATCTGTTACAGGGGCATACCTTAGCGGAAGGATTAAGATACCTGTGCCTGCCACAAGAAGAAAGCCTACAGGATGGCTTAAGGTAAAGGGCGCAAGGGAGAATAATTTAAAAAATATTGACGTGGATATTCCTCTTGGTGTTGTGTGCTGTGTTACAGGTGTGTCAGGTTCAGGAAAGAGTTCTCTTGTCAATGAGATTCTATATAAGCATCTGTCAAGGGATTTGAACAGAACCAGATGTATCCCTGGAAAACATGATGGAATTGATGGAATTGAACAGCTGGATAAGGTAATTGATATTGACCAGTCTCCTATTGGAAGAACACCAAGGTCTAATCCTGCCACTTACACTGGTGTGTTTGACATGATAAGAGATTTGTTTGCAGCAACTACAGATGCCAAGGAGAGAGGCTATAAGAAGGGACGTTTCAGCTTCAATGTTAAGGGAGGCCGCTGTGAGGCCTGTTCGGGAGATGGAATAATTAAGATTGAGATGCATTTTCTTCCAGATGTGTATGTACCATGCGAGGTATGTGGAGGCAAGCGGTATAACAGAGAAACACTGGAAGTTAAGTACAAGGGAAAGAGTATATATGATGTTCTTGACATGACAGTGGAGGATGCAGTTGATTTCTTTGAGAATGTGCCAACTATAAAGCGGAAGATTGAAACATTAAATGACGTGGGATTATCCTACATCAAGCTTGGACAGCCTTCCACAGAACTTTCCGGTGGTGAGGCACAGCGAATCAAACTGGCTACAGAGTTGTCTAAGAGAAGTACTGGAAGAACAATATATATTCTGGATGAGCCTACAACGGGACTGCATTTTGCAGATGTACACAAGCTGGTGGAGATTCTTCATAAACTGGCAGAGGGTGGCAATTCAGTTATAGTTATTGAGCATAATCTTGATGTTATTAAGACAGCAGATTATATAATTGACATGGGTCCTGAGGGAGGAGCAAGAGGCGGTACAGTTATAGCCAAGGGAACTCCTGAGGAAGTGGCGGCTAATAAGAAGTCATATACAGGACAGTACATTAAGAAATATCTTAAGTAATATGTGGATTTTATTTTCTTGCTACACTTTGTCTGGTAAGTTATAATAATGTATAGAATTGCGGGAGTTGCAAAGCAACGGAGCAATTCCTATATCTATTGAAAGAAAAAATTAAGAATTGTTCCTGCTTGCAGGAAAAGAACTCTGAGATAAAGTGATAGTGGGAAATACTTATGGATAAGAAAAGTGGGAAATATACATTTATATTAAAAGTAATATTTTTTGTTATGCTGGCTGTATCCTGGCTGTATTTCATCTTTGGCGAAGTGATGCTGCCCACAGACGTGCCGGCAGATACGGAAAAGTCGGAGATATTCAATTCCAGCTGGGAACAGATATGCAGTGATGGAAGCAGGGTACCGGTAAGTGTTCCTGGCAGATGTAAGGCTGAAAGGAATGAGCGTATTGTTATAACTACAACTCTGCCTGATATTATTGAAGATAATATGAGCCTCTGTTTCAGAAGCAATAAGCAGAATACTCAGATGTATGTGGATGATGAGTTAAGACAGCAGTATTCCACAGATGACGTGAGGGCCTTTGGTAAAGTTACAGTATCCATGTATGTATTTATGGAACTTAAGCCAGAGGATGCAGGAAGGCAGCTTACAATTGTTACCCAGACAGATTCTTCTTATTCCGGAATATTCAACATCATGTATTACGGAACTAAGACAGGAATATGGTCAAGTATAATCCGTAAGAACAGTCTTGAATTATTCGTGGCAATACTTATGGGATTGCTCGGAATTCTGTGTATTATATACGGAGTTGCACTGCAGTATTACTATAAGAAGAAGATAGCATTAAGATATCTGGCACTGGGAGTTCTTGAGGCATCCATGTGGTTAATGGCAAACTCAGAACTAAGGCAGCTCATATTCCCAAACATATCTACTCTTAATGATATGGCATTTCTTATGATACTGTCTATTCCAGCTACATTCATATTCTATATGAATGAAATACAGAATAAGCGGTACCAGAAGTATTATAATATGGTGCTATTTGTTGACATGGCTGTTTATGTTGTGTGTGTTGCCATGCATCTGCTTAATATCAGGGAACTTGCAGACAATTTTATATATATGGCGGGCTGTTGTTTCCTGTCAATTGCAATCCTTGGCATCACAACCATTTTCGATATTAAAACAGGAGAAATCAGGCAGTACAAGTTAATTTCCTTAGGTATATTTATTGCCTGTGTGGCAGCAATTCTTCAGATTATACTGTACCTTCAAAGAACAATACAGTTCAGTGGTGTTATTATATCTGCGGGATTAAGTATAATGCTGATAGTAGCGGCTGCTAATACCATTGCAGAGATTGTGCGTGGTGAGCGGGAAAAGCAGCGTGCCATATCAGCAGGTGATGCCAAGACAAGATTTCTTGCAAATATGTCCCATGAGATTAGAACACCAATTAATGCAGTAATGGGGCTTAATGAGATGATTCTCAGGGAGAGCACAGAGCCGTGTATCAGGGAGTATGCTTTAAAGATACAGAATGCCAGCCGTTCTCTTGTGGAGGATATTAATGATGTTCTTGACCTGTCCAAGATAGAGTCAGGCAAAATGAACATTATACCAAAGGATTACCAGCTTGATGATTTGGTAAGTTCACTTGTAGACATGATTACATTAAGAGCCCAGAATAAGGGACTTAAGTTTAGCGTTAATCTTGATAAGTCGATGCCATCGGTTCTGTATGGTGATTATGTAAGAATCCGTCAGATAATAACTAATCTTCTGACTAATGCTGTAAAATATACCCAGTCGGGAAGCGTAGAACTGTTAATCAGTGGCACAATATGTGACGATAATCTGATTATGCATGTGGCAGTTAAAGATACGGGAATAGGTATTAAACAAGAGGATATTGCCAAGCTTTTTGCTGATTATGAGCGGATTGAGGAAAATAGAAACTATGGTATTGAGGGAACCGGTCTTGGAATGAGCATTACACAGCAGCTGCTTTCAATGATGGGTTCTGAGTTAAAGGTCGAAAGCGAGTATGGAAAGGGCTCAGTATTCTCATTTGATTTAGTCCAGGGAATCAGAAATTACGAGCCTGTAGGTGATATTTCAGAGAAAATGAGCAGACAGGCAACAGAATATTCCTATACACCTGCATTTGTTGCACCGGAAGCTAGGATTCTGGTGGTTGACGATATTGAGGTAAACAGGTATGTGGTAAGGAATCTGTTAAAACAGACCAAGATACAGGTTTTCGATGCGGACTGCGGGGCAAAATGCCTTCAGATGATACAGGAACAGCATTTTGACTTAATATTCCTTGACCATAGAATGCCACAGATGGATGGAGTGGAGACACTGGGACGGATGAAAGAACTGGAGAATAACCAGTGTAAGGGTGTTCCGATAATAGCCCTTACTTCTAATGCGCTGACAGGCTCTAAGGAGTTCTATGTCAATGCTGGTTTTAACGATTATCTTTCAAAGCCTATCAGGCAGGATAAGCTTGAAAAGATGCTGTATGAAAAACTTCCAAAGGAACTTACCCACGAGTATGAGCCTGACAGTGAAGATGGCGAAGGGGATAATCACAATTTTAGTGTGAATGAAGATGAGCTTCCACAGATTGAAGGAATTGACTGGCATTATGCAATGATGCATTTCAGTAATGAGAAGCTTATGATGGATACCATTGAGAATATATATTATACTCTGGACAGCCAGGCTGACAGGCTTGACGATATGGAGAAGAATAAGCTGTACAATGATTACCGCATTCTTGTCCACAGTGTTAAAGGAGTCACCGCTATGGCAGGTATGATGGCAATATCAGGTGTGGCAGCAGCCCTTGAAAAGTGTGCAGATAAGTGCGCAGAGAGTCAAATGAATTCAGATGTTGAAGAGAGGCTTCATAGTATGAATTCATGGCTTACACAGGAAATGCACAATATGAAGCATCGTCTTGATGAGATATTTGCAAAGAAAGTTACGGGGAAAGCCATAGAAGATAATAATATTATGCTTGCATTGCTGGAGATGATAAGGATTGATGCAATGGATATGGACATCGACGGACTTGATGAGAAGACAGCACAGCTTATGGAATATGAATATCCTGAAGAAATCTATGATACAATCCTGAAGCTTAAAACTGATGTTTCGGAGCTGGATCAGGATGCTATAAACCAGTCAATAGACATACTTGAAGAGTATTTTAGAAGAGGAGATGCCAATGAAAGATAATGTCCTTCTGGTGGGAAAACTTAATACTACAATAAGAAATATCCACATTATGATGAAAGAACATTTTGATGTACAGCTTTGTACAGGAGATTCTTCGGTTGTGGACGGAATGATTAAGCTTTTAAGGCCTAAAATGGTAGTAATAAGCCTGACGGATTACGAGAAGAGAGCCCGTAAAGCATTGGAATTAATTGATAAGAAATATTCTCATATTATTGTTGTGATTTTGGGAAACCAGGAAGAATTATCTAATTGTAGTGAATTTATTGATGAAGAACGGTACACCATTATCAAGAGACCAATCGGAATCAAGGAAATGATTAAGGAATGTTACGCAGCTCTTGGAATTTCGGAAAAATATCCAGAGAGTGGTGCAAAGAAGGAAGAGGATAACAGGAAGTACATTCTGATGGTGGATGACAATGCCGCCCAGATAAGGGCGATTAAAGGATGGCTTGAGGAAAAATATAAGGTTCACAGTGTGGTATCAGGAATACAGGCACTGGAATCTGTTAAGGAAACAAGACCAGATTTAATCCTTCTTGACTATGAGATGCCAATCTGTGACGGCAGGCAGGTATTGAAAAAACTCAGGGAGAATAAGGATACATCTGACATATCAGTTGTATTCTTAACAGCTATATCAGACAGAAAACATATTATGGATGTAATGGATTTAAAGCCAGCGGGATATCTGTTAAAGCCAGTTGAGAAAGAGCGTATGTTTGAGGTTATCGAAGAAGTATTTCGTAAAGAGGAAGAAAAGAATTCATAACATATTTTCATATAAGTTTTCATATGAGGGTGAAAAACATTTGTCAGGAAATGAGGACAGGCATGATTAAGGGCGTTATATTTGACATGGATGGTGTTATGATTGACACAGAAAGACAGTCCACAAGGGGTTGGCAGCATGTGTCAGAAAAGTATGGTATGGATATGCCTATGTGGCTCATAAATAAGTTCAAGGGGGCACCAGCACATAAGAGTCAGGAGTATTTTGATGAATACTACCATGGAAGATTTGATTACTGGAAGGCAAGGCAGGAAAGGTCTGATTATGTGCATGAGATAAGAAAGACAGAGGGGATTCCTGTAAAGAGGGGATTGTATATTCTTCTGGAGGCAATCAGGGAAAGAAATCTTGCATGTGCTGTGGCAACATCTACCCAGAGGGATAGTGCCCATAACACTCTTCATGAGATTGGAGCCATGAGTTACCTTGATGGTGTTATATTTGGGGATGAAGTTGAAAATGGCAAGCCTGAGCCAGATATATTCTTACGGGCAGCCAGTGTAATAGGTGTCAAGCCGCAGGAATGTGTTGTTATTGAGGACAGTATTAATGGTATTAAAGCCGGTTACGCAGCGGGCATGAAGGTCATTCATGTGCCTGACACACTGGAGATTTCAGAGGATGTGGCAAAGCTTACCTCTGCCATATGCTGTGATTTAATCCAGGCAGTCACAGTGATTGACTACTGGAATGGAAAAGAGATAAGGATTGACAGAGACAGGGTGAAAGACGCATTTGCCAGATATACATCTGTTTATAATGTGGACGACCCTAAGATAAAGTTAAAGATTGACCATACTTACAGAGTAGCAGAGCTGTGCCAGTGTATTGCACAGGATTTGGGACTGGGCGATACAGATGTAGATATTGCATGGCTTCTGGGAATGCTTCATGATATAGGAAGATTTGAGCAGATAAGAAGATATGGTACATTTGCAGACGACAAATCCATCAGCCACGGGGAGCTGGGAGCTAACATATTATTCCGTGACGGGCTCATTGAGGAATTCGTTCCGGAATTAGCCGATTTAAAGGGGATGGACATATGGAATACTCTGGATAATGCTATCAGATACCACAGTGTATACAGGGTTCCTGGTGAACTAAATGAAAGAGACAGAATGTTTGCTGACCTGCTAAGAGATGCAGACAAAATCGACATCCTAAGAGTTAATTACGAGGTGGGAGTTGAGAAGATATACAACGTGTCCACCAAAGAAGTAAGAAGCTGTGCTGTAACTGATGAGGTGATGGAGGAATTTTCCAAGAAACAGGCGGTTCTGAGGTATTACAAGAAAAATCCTATTGACCATGTTGTGGGACATATATCACTTGTATTTGAACTGGTGTATCCGATAAGCCTGGAGCTTGCATTAAGCCAGGGGTATCTCAACAGACTCCTTGATTATCCAACAGAAAATGAAACTACCAGAGAGCAGTTTGTGAGGATAAGGGACATTATGGAGGAGTATATCAGGGAGAGGATGGCGTAGGATGATAAGGTTTAATCTTATGCTTTGATATGAGAATGTCTATATCAGAAAGTTGTATAAAATGCTTGTTTTATGTTGTGGGCTCAATTATAATGAACTCATGCCAAAATGTCTTAAGTAAAAACAGTTTTTGCTGATACGTTCTGGCTTGTGAATTATAATAAATAATCGTAGACACTCAGAAGAAATGAGAGGTAATTACATTGAATCAGGAGAAAGTAATCGTTATTGACTTTGGCGGCCAGTACAATCAGCTGGTGGCAAGGCGTGTACGTGAATGTAACGTGTACTGTGAGATATACTCTTACAAGACAGATATCGCCAAGATCAAAGAGATGAATCCAAAGGGAATTATATTAACAGGTGGTCCTAACAGCTGCTATGAAGCTGATTCTCCAACATGCAGCAGGGAACTGTTTGAACTGGGTATACCAGTGCTGGGACTGTGCTATGGTGCCCAGCTTATGATGCATGTCCTTGGGGGCAAGGTAGAGAAAGCACCTGTAAGAGAATATGGAAAGACAGAGGTCTTCGTAGACAAGACTTCTCCGTTATTTAGTGATGTGAATGAGTCAACAATATGCTGGATGAGCCATTTTGACTATATATCAAAGGCTGCACCAGATTTCAGAATCATTGCACACACAGCAGACTGCCCAGTTGCGGCAGCAGAAAATCAGGCTCAGAACCTGTACGCTATCCAGTTCCATCCAGAAGTACTTCATACACAGGAAGGCACCAAGATGCTTTACAATTTCGTAAGAAATGTATGTGGATGTTCCGGAACATGGAAGATGGATGCATTTGTTGAAAATACAATTAAGGAAATACGTGAGAAGGTAGGAAGTGGAAAGGTGCTTCTTGCTCTATCAGGCGGTGTGGATTCTTCAGTGGCAGCAGCCCTTCTGTCTAAAGCGATTGGAAAGCAGCTTACATGTGTATTCGTTGACCACGGTCTTTTAAGAAAGAATGAGGGAGATGAGGTAGAGGCTGTATTTGGAAGCAACGGACAGTTCGACCTTAACTTCATAAGAGTTAATGCCCAGGAAAGATTCTATTCTAAGCTGGCAGGAGTTACAGAGCCAGAGAGAAAGAGAAAGATTATTGGTGAGGAATTCATCAGGGTATTCGAGGAAGAAGCCAAGAAAATCGGCGCAGTTGATTTCCTCGCCCAGGGTACAATATATCCAGACGTTGTAGAAAGCGGACTTGGCGGTGAGTCAGCAGTTATCAAATCTCACCACAATGTGGGTGGACTTCCTGACTATGTAGATTTCAAGGAAATTATTGAGCCATTACGTGACCTGTTCAAGGATGAGGTCCGTAAATCTGGTCTGGAGCTTGGAATTCCAGAAAAGCTGGTATTCCGTCAGCCATTCCCAGGTCCTGGTCTTGGTATAAGAATTATTGGTGAAGTAACTGCCGAGAAGGTAAGAATTGTTCAGGATGCCGATTATATCTATCGTGAGGAAATTGCCAAAGCAGGTCTTGACCATTCAATAGGACAGTATTTTGCAGCCCTGACAAATATGCGTTCCGTAGGTGTCATGGGTGACGAGAGAACCTACGATTATGCAGTGGCACTACGGGCTGTCAATACCGTAGACTTTATGACTGCCGAGAGCGCAGAGATTCCATATCCAGTGCTTCAGACAGTAATGAGTAGAATTATTAATGAGGTGAGAGGAGTCAATAGAGTATTCTATGATTTGACAAGTAAACCACCAGGGACGATTGAGTTTGAATAAGGAGTAGGGTCAAAAAAGTCCAGTATTTATGCGGTTTCCAAACAAATTTGTTTAAGTTTTGGCAACGGTTTGGCAACGGATTTTCCTTATTCAATGAATAAGATTACTTTATGAGCATAAGAAAACCTTACTGATTTTCAGAAATGACAACTGAAAATTGGTAAGGTTTTTTTGATGTCTATTTTTTCTTTTTGCGTTTCGCTTCTTTCTTTTCTTCTTTTTCTGCTTCTTTGGCACATTCGTCTATAAAATCAAAAAGCTCTTGTGGATAGACCTTAGCCCAGTTCTGGTGGGTATCCAGTTCCGGATATTTGTAACGCCAGTCATCATACTGCTCTTTTGTGCTTTCGCCACTTTCTAGCTTCTTGGCTTCAGCGAGCCATGCACGGAGCATCTTATCCATAGAGGTATAGGTGGAGTAGTCGGACTTATCCAAACGCAGACACACTTCTCCATCCACTTCATCAATTTTCAGTCCATACATATCTTCCAATGCAAAAAAGGTGTGCATAAGACCAATGTAGGTATCTATATCCGGCACAGTCAGAGCATGAGTGCTGACATCAAGGAAATGAGCCATGTTCTTTACAAGCTCCTGCTTCGGTACTCTTGCTTCTGACTCATACTGTGCCATGCGGACATCAGAGGTTTTACCAACGAAACCAAGGATTTCGCCAAGATATTTCTGTGTCATTCCTTTTCTGTTACGGAAAAATCGTATTCTTTGCCCGATTGCCATTGTAATGCCTCCTATCATATTGTTGCCATTTATCTGTATAAACGGTCAGATAAACAAATCTGTTTAAGTAGAGTATAGCATGAGTCAATGAGGATAGCAAGAAGAACTTAAATAAAAATGTTTAAGATTTTTGAGAAATCACTTGACTTAACTTAAAATGTTTAGTATTATACAAAACACAGGCTTAAACAAAAAGAGTTAAGTA
>CAMEWO010000036.1 GCA_945946665.1 uncultured Eubacterium sp. | reverse complement strand
AGTCTCCACAATGGAATTTAACTTTACAGTGGAATTTACTTTTTCATTCAACCAATCTTACATAAAATCTTAAATAAAATCTTATTTCAGGTCTTAAATATTAAAAATCAAATTGAACTCAAATCTAGTCTGTAATAACATCTGTCCAGCATTCTACTTATCCAGAAATCTCATTCTGGCAGAATCCTTAAAATTCTTATTAGCAGTTGGAGTGCTTTCCTTCTTATACACACTTCCAAGCTGTGATGCCAAGCTGTTCTTGCAGTTTTCACAGAATCTTCCTGACTTAATTGTAGCACCACATGCCTCACAGGCAATTCCAATTGGTGAATCATCAGCAAATGTAAGTCTTTCCTCTCTTATCCACTGTTCAATCTGCTTAACACTTACATCACACTCTTCAGAAACCTGTCCAATAGAAGCTGTCCTGTGCTCCTCAATATATTGCTTTACCTCTCCAAACTTATCCTCAAGGGCCTCAATACAATTTGGACACAGATTTCTGTAAGAACCTCCTATATAGTTAAATAAACGTCCACACTGTCTGCAATTTCTAACATCCATGGTCATTTCCTCCTATCATTGTTCATGCTAATCTTTATCCCCAGGCACCTTTGCGCTGGGGCAATAATTATATTCCTTTTCCTACACACAAGCTCAGGCAATATACTTTATCCGCCCCTGCCTTCTTAAGGACTCTGGCACAGGCATCAATTGTGGAACCTGTAGTATATATATCGTCAACAAGAACTACTTTCTTATATTTTATACTATTTTGATAAATTGTAAAAGCTTTTTCGACATTTTCTGAACGCTGCTGGTCATTTAGCGATTTCATAGGTGTTGTAGCCCTGCTTCTTTTAAGAATACTTCTGTCTACTCTGATTCCACTTCGCTTTCCCAGTTCCACTGCAATAAGCTCCGCCTGGTTATATCCTCTTATTCTTTCCTTTGACACATGAAGAGGCACAGGAATAATCACCTGTGGAGCCCATAATTTAAGCTGTTCCTGACAGGTTCTGTACATTTCTTCACCATACCAGTCCGCAAAATCCCGGCATCCATTGTATTTAAACCTGTATATTGACTGCTTTATTCCCTGGCTGTATTGGAATACAGCTGCTCCCTGGTCATACACATGGCGGGTTTTCTCACAGTCAAAGCACAATTCCCCATTTTCTTCGTCCAAAGGCTTCCCACACTTCATACAATGATTCTGCCCAACATACACAAGGCTTCTCCTGCAATCCCTGCATGCCACCGACCTGCCTCCTGTACCCTGCACAACCCTGCCGCACATGGGACATACCGGTGGATACAATATGCTAACCAGGCTCTGTAAAAATCTCCCCAAGCAATCCTCCTTATATATAACACTAATTCAAGCTTCATGCACTATCTTCGCATCACGCATTACCTTCACATCGCCCAGCACTTATTCCCCACACACTTCCCGGATTCTCAAGTCAAGGGAAGAGTATCTTCTCTGCTCGCTTTCATTTGCAGCCATCTGATGAAACACTTCCTCCTGTCCCACCATACACACACATACTCTGGCACGGGTTACTGCTGTATACAACAGATTCCTGTTCATAAGAAGCCTAGGTCCCGGGTACATTGGTATAATCACTGCCGGATACTCGCTTCCCTGGGATTTGTGCACTGTTACAGCATAAGCCAGTTCCAACTCCTCCAGCTGGGTGAAGTCATAATTTACCATTCTGCCATCATCAAACTTAACTGTCAGATATTCAGAAAATGAATTAATCTGCCATATTACCCCGGAATCACCGTTAAATACTCCGCAGCCCATTTCTACAGCCACCCCATAACGGTTTCTCTTTTCCCAGGCAAGCTGGTAATTATTCTTAATCTGCATTACCTTGTCCCCTTCACGGAACACCGTTTCCCCCACCTTCTTCTCCTGTTTGTCAGAAGCTGGTGGATTAAGAAACTGCTGCATTACCTGATTAAGCCGTTCAACACCTACCGCAGATTTTCTTGATGGAGTAATAATCTGTATCTCATTGACATCAGCTCCTACATAGTCTGGAAGCTTCTGCTTAATAAGAGTACACATTGCTCCAATAATCTCTTCAGGAGTGTTGCGTCTTACAAACAGAAAATCCTTGCTGTATTTGTTAAGTACCACAGACTCTCCTTTGTTAATCTTATGGGCATTGGTAATAATCTCGCTCTCTGCAGCCTGTCTGAATATCTTCTCCAGCTTAACAACAGGAAAACATTCAGAGTTAATAATATCCTTAAGAACATTTCCGGCTCCCACACTTGGCAGCTGGTCAACATCCCCCACAAGAATCAGCCTTGTTCCCACAGGTACCGCTTTAAGAAGAGAATTCATAATTGCAATATCCACCATAGACATCTCATCCACAATAATCACGTCAGTCTCCAGCGGATTCTCTTCATTTCTGTCAAAATGAATCGCTGCGTTATTACTATCCCCTGGTCCTCCACATATCTCAAGAAGCCTGTGTATAGTCTGTGCTTCGAAACCCGTGGTTTCACTCATTCTCTTTGCAGCTCTTCCCGTTGGTGCCGCCAGCCGTATATCAAGCCCCTCCATCTGGAAAAACCTGATAATTGTGTTGATAGTTGTGGTTTTACCTGTTCCAGGCCCTCCGGTAATAACCATCAGACCATTAAGAACAGCTCCCGATACAGCCTCTCTCTGGATATCGTCCAGCCTTATATCCAGTTCATTTTCAATAGCGCTGATTCTTCTGTTCATCTCTATTTCATCACAGGAATATTTAATATCAAGGTCTGCAAGCATTCTTGCCACATTTGCCTCCATATAATAATACATGGCTGCATAGACACACTGTCTGCCCTCAATTTCCCTGACTACAATCTTCTTGTCTATAGACAAGTCCATGATATATTTGTCAAAATCCTGTATATCAATTAAAAGAAGGCTTTTCACCTGATTTTCCAGCTCTTCCAGGGGAATGTACACATGCCCCATTGATACCGCCTGGCACAGACAGTAATATATGCCACTTTTAATACGGAACTCCGAATCAGACTTAATGCCGACCTTTCTTGCGATATCATCGGCAATCTTAAATCCCACACCATCAATATCATCTGCCAGCTTATATGGATTTTCTTTGATTACGGTGTATATATCCTGTCCGTAATGCATAAATATCTTATTTGCAAGCTTCATGCTGATACCATAATCCTGCATATAAATCATGGCTCTTCGCATATCCCGCTTTTCAATAAGCTGGTTAGATATATCAACTGCTTTCTTCAGGCTGATTCCCTTGATTTCGGCCAGACGTTCAGGCTCCTCTTCCATTATCCGGAAAGTATCATCTCCGAATCTGGTTACAATGCTGTCTGCCAGCTTTTCACCAATACCCTTAATTGAACCTGAACTAAGATAGCGCTTGACAGACTCTGCATCCTCAGGCGCTTTGAATTCATATGACTGGATGGAGAACTGCATATAATACACAGGATGCTTTACAAACACTCCCTTTGCTGCAATATATTCACCTGCGCTGACATAGCTTAAGCTTCCAACGCAGGTAATATCCTCTCCATCAAATATTATGTTAAATACGGTGTAACCGTTATCCTCATTGCGAAAAATTATATTCTCAATAAATCCTTCTACATACTTTACAGCTTCGTAGTCCAAATTATAATTATACTTCCTTTACACTGTAATTTCTCTTCATCTGTTCATAGAGAGTCTGGGCAATTCCTAAGCCCTTTCCACTCTGGTTTTCCACCACCTTGTCAGCCATGCTGGACATAAGCTCATCTCCAAAATAACTTGACAATGTATTCATTCCAGAATCAGAATCCTCTGTCACCCCGAAAAGTGATGCATATATATTATCCGAATTACTTCCATCTACGCTGGACATCTTAGCCATTGACTTAAGCATCTGCTCAACAAAATAGCTCTCAAAATCCTTGCAGACCTCCATCAGCTCATCATCTGTAGCCTTGGAAAAATCTGTTGAGTTAAGCTTATTGCTTATGCTGTTAGTAGTCTGGTTTGTATATGTACTATTAGCATATATCGAATTAAGATTATCAATCATAACCAGTCATCCTTTCCTAAACAGATTTCATATCAACCTGTTATGTCTGTACATTTCATGCTGCATCAATATACTATCTCTTCAGATTATTAGCCTGTTCCATCATGGTATCAGATGTGGTAATAGCCTTAGAACACAGCTCATATGCTCTCTGGGCTGTAATCAGGTTAACCATCTCTGTTGCCACATTGACATTAGATGCCTCCAGATATCCCTGCTTTAAAGTACTTCTTGTTCCTACATCATCATATGCCTCATTAAGCGGAACACCTGATGCATCAGACTCCATCAAATAAGAATTACCAACCTTCTCAAGTCCGGATGGATTAGTAAACTGAAATAAAGCTACCTGTACGCCTATTGGCTGAGGGTTATTAGACTCATCCGGATAGCACAGGTTTCCATCTGGATTAACCGTAATCTTGGCAGCATTATACTCATTAGAGAGAACAATTGGATTACCATCAACATCAATAACAGGATATCCGTCCACAGTAGCTAACATGGAACCTTCTGTAGCCACTGCAAAGAAGAAATTACCATTCCTTGTATACATTGTCTCCCCATCAAGATTCTGCACTGCAAAGAATCCGTCACCATTTATCATGAAGTCAGTATTACTGTCTGTGGCATTAGCTGACCCCTGGGTATAATGAGATGTAACTGCTGAAATTCTTGAACCAAGTCCCACCTGGGCACTTACAGGCTTCTCCTCACCATTAGCAGTGGTGGTCTTAGCCTGAAGATCCTGATAAAGCAGAGACTTGAAGCTAGCGCTCTCCGCCTTATAGCCTGTAGAATTGACATTAGCCAGATTATTGGCAATAACGTCAACATTAGTCTGCTGGGCAATCATTCCTGATGCCGCAGAATATAAAGATCTAACCATAAATACCTCATTCCTACGTGGCAAATCCACGCTTTAGCTAATCAATAGCCATCAGAAAAAGTCTTCTCCGTGCTGTAATCACAGCTCTGACATAGTAACCATTTTTCCAAGCATCTCATCTACAGCATTGATTACCTTCTGACCGCTCTCGTACTCTCTTGCAATAGTAATCATCTCAACCATTTCAGAAACAACATTCATGTTAGATGCCTCCAGATAGCCCTGATTCACAGTAGCACTGCACTCTGCTTCTGTAGCACCCTCCACAGTCCTGTAGAGATTCTCACCATATGCCTCCAGGTAATTATAGTCCTCAAAGTCCGTTAGTAAAAATGTGTCAACATATTGTCCGTCAGCGTATATCTCGCCTGTTGGCTGAACCTCCAGTTTATCAATATTAGTTGGCAACTGTATTGGACCATTCTCACCTAATACATAATCACCATCCTTGGTAACCAGATAACCGTCAACATTCATCTGGAAAGCTCCATCCCTGGAATACATCGTTGATGTTTCCCCTGACTTGCTTGTGAAAGAAATATTAAAAAATCCCTTTCCAGACAAGGCAAAATCATATGTGCTCTCAGTACTTATAAATGAACCCTGAGACCAGTCACGATATGATTCACCAATCTTAGCCCCCAGCGACAGATTACCGATTGGCTGGTTAAGATGTCCCACCGTTAAGTCCTTAATCTTAATACCCATCATCTCATCAAAAGACTTAGTAGTAAGTCCTTCCTTCTTGTATCCTGTCGTTGTAGCATTGGCAAGGTTATTGGAGACAACATCAAGTCTTTTCTGGCTGTTAACCATTCCTGTATACGCTGTATACAATCCTTTTACCATACCTGTCCTCCAATCAAAAGCTTACCTTACACTTATAAAAATATACTCATCCGTGTATATGTATTTCGACACATTTTCACTATTCTTTAGTATATTAAGTAAAAATTTAATTCTGTGTATCTCTGTATCCTGAAAGGAATTCAATGAACTTACCTGTACCAATGGCAACACATGTCATAGGGTCCTCGGCTGTCATAGTGTTAATACCAGTCTTGGCCTCAATAAGATCCTCAAGACCTGAAAGAAGCGCACCACCACCAGTAAGTACAATTCCTCTGTCAGCAATATCTGAAGCAAGTTCTGGAGGAGTCTTCTCCAACACACTGTGAACCGCTTCAACAATCTGAGAAGTAGCCTCTCTAAGGGCCTCCTCAGTTTCCTCTGATGTAACCTCAACTGTTTTAGGAAGACCAGTTACGAGGTTACGTCCTCTTACATTAAGTGTACTTACCTCAGCACGTGGGTAAGCAGCACCTATCTTAATCTTAATATCTTCGGCAGTTCTCTCACCAATGAGAAGGTTATGCTTCTTTCTCATATAGCGGACAATTGCCTCATCAAAATCGTCGCCGGCAATCTTAATAGATGTGCTGACAACAGTTCCACCCAGTGAAATAACAGCAATGTCAGTAGTACCACCACCGATATCAACAATCATGTTACCACATGGTCTTGCAATATCTATGCCTGCTCCGATAGCAGCAGCAATAGGCTCTTCAATAATTGCAACTTCTCTTGCCCCTGCCTGGAGAGTTGCATCCTCAACAGCCTTCTTCTCAACCTCTGTGACACCTGAAGGCACACAAACACTGATTCTAGGCTTCTTTAATGTTCTTCTTCCAATAGCCTTCTGAATGAAGTACTTAAGCATCTTCTCTGTAACAGTATAATCAGAGATAACCCCCTGCCTTAAAGGTCTTACAGCAACTATATTACCTGGAGTTCTTCCAAGCATAAGCCTTGCTTCCTCACCTATAGCCTTAATCTTGTTAGTGTCTCTGTCAAAAGCAACAACTGATGGCTCCTTTAACACAACACCTTTTCCCTTGATATATACTAAAATGCTGGCTGTTCCCAAATCGATTCCGATATCTGTTGACAACATGTCATTAATCTCCTTTCAACTCCTAAACAAGTCCATCTAACATTATATACAAATCCCAGCATTTTTAAAAGGGGCAACTTTAAAAAAATATAATTTCCCAGGATTAAATCTGTTACATTAAGAATTCTTCCTTGAAAGAACCTTCTTCTTGATATCTTCAAGTGCATCACCGAATCTGTCAGATGAAGAGTTAGGGAAGCTTCTGATAATAGACTTACTAAACTTCTCAGCCTTAAATCTGGCAGCGTCCAGTTCGAGTTTCAATGCACTGATACGCTCCTCCTGCCTTGCAAAGTACTCACGCTGTTTCTCATTAGCCATCTCACTGAAGGCCTCTCTTGTCTCACTGATTCTCTCAGAAAGTTCAGCAAGCTCCTTCTTGACAGTAGTCTGGTAAACAAGTATCTTTCTGAAATCCAGGGCATTCTTGAATGAGAATACAAAGTCCACAGCTGTAACTGCTGCCACAACCAGAAGAATAACTCCCAGAAGAGTTTTATTCATGTTTCCCACAAATCTTGCCACCGGAACATGTACCACCTTCACCAGGAGTACAGAAAATACTCCCCATGCAATAGAAGATGATAAGCATATATATCCCTTAATATTAAATCTCTGGTTGCTGTAGTCCCAGTATTTCATGGAAAACATAGACTCCATAACTGCTCCAGTAACATACTCAAGCAGCGTTGCAGCTATCATTCCACATAGGAATATCAACGGAATGCTCCATGTTACAAGCAATGTTGCCAGAAGAATTGTGATAGCGCCAAATCCATAAATTGGAAGAAACGGACCTCTTAAAAATCCTCTGTTAACCAGTCTTCTGTTCTTAATTGACACATATGTGCTTTCAAAACACCACCCTATAAAGCAGTAAATGAAAAAATATGCAACCCATTTTTCAATAATTAAATAACTTTCCATAATTATGCCTTCAGATACTTCTTAAGTGACTCTGCCTTATCCAGCTTCTCCCATGGAAGATCAAGGTCAAGACGTCCGAAATGTCCATAAGCAGCTGTCTGCTTGTAAATAGGTCTTCTAAGGTCAAGCATCTTGATAATTCCTGCTGGGCGAAGATCAAAGTTCTCCCCTATAATCTCTGCAATTTCCTCATCCTGAAGCTTTCCAGTTCCAAATGTATCTACATGGATAGATGTTGGTCTTGCCACACCGATAGCATAAGAGAGCTGAATCTCAATTCTGTCTGCAAGTCCTGCTGCAACAATATTCTTTGCCACATAACGTGCTGCATATGCTGCTGAACGGTCAACCTTAGTGCAGTCCTTTCCTGAGAAAGCTCCGCCACCGTGTCTTGCCACACCGCCATAAGTATCTACAATAATCTTACGTCCTGTAAGTCCACTGTCTCCGGCTGGTCCACCAATAACAAATCTTCCAGTTGGATTGATGTATATCTTAGTATCATCATCTATCATTGATGGATCAACAATAGCATCGATGACATATTTCTTAATATCATCATGAATCTGCTCCTGTGAAACCTCTGGAGCGTGCTGTGAAGAAACAACAATAGCATCAAGTCTTACAGGCTTGTTCTCCTTATCATACTCAACAGTTACCTGTGTCTTTCCATCTGGTCTTAAGTAAGGCAGAGTGCCATCTTTTCTTACCTTAGTAAGCTGTTTTGCCAGCTTCTGTGCAAGATTTGCTGAATATGGCATATACTCCTCAGTCTCATTAGTAGCATAACCAAACATCATACCCTGGTCACCAGCACCTATTGCTTCAATAGCTGCATCGTCATCCTTACCAGTCTTAGCCTCTAAAGCCTTATCAACACCCATTGCAATATCAGTTGACTGCTTGTCCAGAGCAACCATAACTGCACAGGTGTTACCATCAAATCCCTTTTCAGAGCTGTCATATCCGATTTCTACAACTGTATCTCTTACAATCTTAGGAATATCTACGTTTGCCTTCGTTGTAACCTCTCCCATAACTACAACAAATCCTGTGTTTGTCAGTGTCTCGCAGGCAACTCTTGAATATGGGTCCTGCTCATAAAGTGCGTCAAGCACAGCATCTGAAATCTGATCACAGATTTTGTCAGGATGTCCTTCAGTAACTGATTCTGATGTAAATAATCTCTTTTCCATTAGTATAACCTTCCTTTCGATAAAAACAAATAAACGGGCCCTTAACAAGGACCCGTAATCTTTATGATTTCGAAATCCTCTTATTGTTCGAATGAATTCTGCTGAAGCTGCTTAACTATAGATTAAAGCAAATAATACTAATCACTAATCTTAATACAGCTGACACAGATACTTCTCCGCTCAGGTTGGCACCTTCCATGAAACAATAGATGGGGTTGCCGGGCTTCTTAGATCCTATGTATCTCCACCGCTCTAAATAAGGGACAAATAACCGTTTATTATGTTTTCAAACTGAACCGGCGCAATCCACGCCTTAATTAATATTACATTAAATATGGTACACGTCACTTTACACTACGTCAAGTATAAATTGACTTTTTTATGAAAATTTCATATACTTAACCTAGGTTTTGTTTTGTAATTGTACGTTTCGCACAAAAACTTGAAAGGATAGAGGATTTATGGAAAAAAAGACAATTTTCATATTTGATGCAGAGCCGGGAATGATTCTGGCATCAGACGTTCTTGCCCAGGATGGTTCTCTCATTGCGGCTAGTGGTGCTAAGCTTGATTTGACCAGCATCGCCAAGCTCTCTGACTATCACATTCTAGAGATTGATGTAGAGGACAGGCCTGTAGAACCCGAGCAGGAAGAGTATGTTGGTATTGACGAAGTATTTACTTCTTCAGCACCTGCAGAAGAACCTACTTACTATGATAAGATTCGTGAAACACCTGAATTCAAGGAATTCTGTGAAGACTATGAGCTGGATGTCAACGAGTTGAAGAATGGTCTTAATGATATAGTAAAGCGTAACGCTCCAATTAATGAAGAGGAGCTGCTTGCCCACACAATGTCAATCGTAGACAAGCATAATAACACACTTCAGCTTTTTGACATGCTCCACAGTCTCCGTCAGTTTGATGACCAGACATTTGCCCACAGTATTAACGTAGCATTAATCGCATCCATAATTGGACAGTGGCTGCATTTTTCCAAGGAAGACATTAAGGTTCTCACTCTTTCAGGACTTCTCCATGACATCGGAAAGCTGGATATTCCTGACGAAGTTCTTAACAAGCCAGGCAAACTTACACCTGAAGAATTTGCTACAATTAAGAGTCACGTTAAGATAGGATATGAATATCTTAAAAACCAGCAGATAGACAACCGTATCAAAGAAGCATGTCTTATGCACCATGAGAAATGTGACGGTTCAGGCTATCCATTTGGAGTTAAGAGCGATAAAATCCCTGTATTTGCCAAGATAATAAGCATTGCAGATGTGTATGATGCCATGACTGCTGCCCGTGTATACAGAAAAGGTCTGTGCCCATTCAAAGTAATCCGGGAGATGGAAAACCAGTGCTTCACCAGCCTTGATCCTAATTACGCAATTCCATTCCTTAGAAACGTAATTTCATCATACATACATACCAATGTAACTCTTTCAGATGGCCGTGTTGGTGAAGTCGTACTTATTAATGACAGGGCTTTAAGCAAGCCATCCGTAATATGTAATGGAGAATTTATAGATTTATCTAAGACCTCCCTTACTATTGAGTCAATTCTTTAAGGTTTTTTCATATTAAAACAAACCCCTGCATACACTGTAAAAAACAGACAATGCAGGGGTTTTTATGAAAACCTATATTGAAGAGCGTGCCATCAGGACCGGCCAGTATATCATCGAAACCAAAGCCACAGTCCGTCAGGCTGCCGACAAATTCGGTGTAAGCAAATCCACCGTACATAAAGATGTAACCTCAAGATTATCCAAAATCAACCCGGCTCTTGCCAGAGAAGCGAGAAAAGTCCTTGATGTCAACAAGCAGGAAAGGCACATCCGTGGTGGAATGGCCACCAAAGAAAAATATATGCACACTGTGTAACCAGCAAGTGCCTGATGTGACAGGAGCCTATTGGATTCCTGCTGCATAAGGCACTTCTACTAACGTGCCTGGCACTTCTATAACACCAGCCTTCCATCAGAATCTGTCACTTCTCAACACCTGATGTTTCTTATCAGCCTGTCACTCATCAACGCCTTGACTGGCTGATTCTGACCAGCGTTTTTCTACAATACAGAAAAGCACTTACAAGGAATATATCAGCAGCCACCCAGGCAAGTGGTGATGCCAGACATGCTCCGTCAAATCCTATGGCTGGTACAAGCACCACAGCTGCAAAAGCTCTGGCTGCCATCTCAAATATACCTGCTATAATGGCAAGTCCTGAGAATCCCATTCCCTGAATTGAAAAACGCACAACATTTACAAGGGTAAGACATACATAAAACAGCGCAGATGCACATATAAACCGGTGTGTCAGTTCTATAATCTGGGTTTCTTCTGGATTAACAAACAGAAGCGAAATATACCTGGCAGTAAACACAAGAACCACAAATGAAACCACACTATATATCCACCCGATTATAGATGCCGTCATAACGCCCTTTCCAAGGCGGTCATATTTACCGGCACCTACATTCTGACCGCAGTAAGTAGCCATTGTAGAACCCAGTGCGTCAAATGGACAGCATGTAAAATTAAATATCTTTCCACCAGCAGTCATAGCTGCCACATATACAGGTCCCAGCATATTTACAGAAGCCTGAAGAATCGTACTTCCGATAGCTGTAATAGAATACTGCAGTCCCATAGGAATTCCATTTCCACACAGCTTTCTCACAAACCTTCCGTCCATCTTTCGGTCTTCTCTTCCGCCTTTTAATATGTCATACTTCCTGTTCATATATACAAAGCAGCTCACCCCTGCAATAAGCTGGGAGACGTTAGTTGCCCAGGCAGCCCCTGCCACTCCCATCTTCATTCCGAGAATAAATACGAAATCCAGCGTTATATTAATGAGTGATGAAATCACAAGAAATACAACAGGTGTTTTGCTGTCGCCCAGAGACCTTATAATTCCTGATACAATATTGTACAGAAACACAGTTGGAATTCCTATAAATATAACATTAATATAACTATAAGAATAATCAAATATATCCCCAGGAGTCCTAAGCAGTGTAAGCAATGCCCTGCATCCTGCCACTGCCACAACAGTAAGCACAACTGAAAATATAATACTGCACACATATCCGTTAAAAACATATTTTCTTAATTCAGCGCCCTTTCCTGCTCCAAATGCCTGTGCAACAGGAATAACAAATCCGCTGCACACACCCATGCAGAATCCAATAATCATGAAATTAAGCGCCCCTGTTGCCCCAACTCCTGCCAGTGCATTAACTCCCAGAGTTTTTCCAACAATTATGGTATCAACAAGATTATAAAACTGCTGGAACAGCATTCCTAAAAGCATAGGAACAGCGAAACCTATAATAAGTTTAAAAGGCGAGCCTTTAGTTAAATCTTTTTCCATAACATTACCATCTCCAATGTATACAACAATCAAAAGTATTCCAGTTATTTAATGTGTTCTTATAACTTCAATAAATCTCTCTCCATACCGTGAGTACTTGTTTTCTCCCACGCCATTGCAGCTAAGCATAGATGCCTTGTCCACCGGCTTTTTAACACACATATCAACCAGTGTTTTATCTGAAAATACAATATAAGGTGGAAGATGTTCCTCCCTGGCAATAGTAAGCCTTAACTGGCGTAGTTCATCAAATAACCTCTTCTCATCATCATCCAGGTCATTTAAGGACATTGATGGTCTGGCACTGGACTTAGTACCATAATCCGTAGCTTTATATGCAGGTCCTCTTCTTTTACCAGATTGACGTGCCACAGAACGTGATGCCATGCCTGATGGACTATCCCATTCAGGATACTGCCATGGCAGGTCACCTGCAGCTCCCATAGTATCTCCATCAGAATCCCATGTGCTGTCTATGCCCTCAAACTCATCAAACTCCGACATATTAAGCCAGTGTCCTGAACAGTTTCCACAATTGTTACATCCATGAGTGTCGCTGTACTCTCCAAAATAATTCAGCATATACTCCCTGTAACAGCCATTTCCGGTACAGTAATACTCCATTTTCTTTAATCGGCGGAAATCATTCTTTAACAGTTCCTCCTGCTCTTCTGCGGACAACTCATCATTGCTTTCCCTGCTCTTAATAAGAAACTTATTGATTATAATATCCTGAACGCTGAAAAGCAAGAGGCATTGTGCCGCCTCTCCATCTCTTCCGGCTCTCCCTGCCTCCTGGTAATAATTCTCAATGCACTGTGGCATATTGTAATGTAGTACATACCGGACATTAGACTTGTCGATTCCCATTCCAAATGCATTGGTAGCCACAATTACAGGTGTTTCATCATATATGAAGCTGTCTTGGTTAGATTTCCTGTCCTCATTATCCATACCTGCGTGGTATCTTGCCACAGCTATTCCGTTAGATTTAAGCATCTGGTAGACTTTATCCACATTTTTTCTGGTAGAACAGTATATTATTCCGCTCTCCCCCTTATGTGACAACACGAAATCAAGTGTATCCCTGTCCTTGTGCTTGCTAGTCTTCACATCAAAATACAGATTGCTTCTGTCGAATCCCGTCACGCATATGTATGGATTATTAAGCCTTAAAATTCTGGCAATATCTCCCTTAACCTGCCTTGTTGCTGTGGCAGTAAATGCACTTACCACCGGACGTTTTGGCATATTCTCTATTAAATTAACTATCTTTAAATAACTTGGTCTGAAATCCTGTCCCCACTGGGATATACAGTGTGCCTCATCCACAGTTATCATAGAAATGTCCGAATTATTCACAAAATCAAGAAACCGTCCTGTCTCCAGTCTCTCCGGTGCCACATATACAATCTTATACCTTCCACAGGCAGCATTATACAGTGCCTTATTAATCTGATTTTCAGTAAGGGCACTGTTAATATACGCTGCATGAATTCCCTGCTCATTAAGGGATTTCACCTGGTCAATCATAAGAGAAATCAAAGGTGAAACAACCACTGTGATTCCCGGGAGCATCAGGGCAGGCAGCTGATAACATATGGATTTCCCGGCACCTGTTGGCATAATTCCAAGAACATCCCTTCCGGAAAGAATTGATTCAATTATTTCTTTCTGTCCGTCCCTGAATTCATCATATCCAAAGACAGATTTTAAAGTTCTGTATATATCCTGCATGAAATTAACTCCTTGGCATCAATTCATCAAGAATCCCTTTGCAGCCTGCATAGACATCTCTGAAGGTTGCTTCAAAATCCCCTGTATACCATGGATCTGCCACATCCATTTCACTACCTGCAAAGGTAAGAAGCTTGTATATCTTCTCCTCCGGATCACCCTCTGACAATCTCTGTACATTTCGGACATTTTCAGAATCCATGCATATTATAAAATCGTATTCATCATAATCATCTCTTGTCATTCTCACTGCCCTGTGAGGTATAACAGGAATCCCCTCCTGCCGTAATTTTGCCACAGTCCCAGGATGTGGCGGATTGCCAATCTCCTCACTGCTTGTGGCAGCTGATTCTATATGGAATTCATCCTGCACACCGGCTTCCTTCGCCAGGTATGTCATAACGCTCTGCGCCATTGTGCTGCGGCATATATTGCCGTGACAGATGAATAGTATTTTTATCATAATGCTTTCGCTCCTTTATTTCCTATATTCCAAGATTGGTAACTATTGTATCATCTCATAATATAATATAATTATTCTTTATTGTTTACCTTTGCTTGTATATTTCCTTTAAATCTTCAATTGCCACTTCTGGAGCCATGGTATGAAACATCAAATAATTTCTCTTCATTGTCTCCACTGGAGCCTGTTTATAAATCGCTTTACTGGATTCCTTCGTATAGTAATGCCAATACCTATAAATGTATCCAATCCAATATATCACATCTTTTGGATATACTTCACCCTTTTCACCCAGGTTATCTCCTGCGCCCTCAATAACCTCTTCTATCAAATATTCTTCCCCTGCCCACTGCATACGGTTATAAGTTGAATCCAAGGCTTTTGCAGTTTCAGAATTCATGAAAGTCTTTATAAATACTGCACTTCCCAGTTTCCTATCCACAGAAAGTTCAAAAAGTCTACCCTGAATATCACACAGTTTTAATTGTATTTCATTCATGCTTTGCCTCCTGCCACCTGGTCTAGAATTTCATCAAAAAACAATCCTTCTCTTCGATAATTCTTACAGATATGATTTGCCAATGACAAACCCTTAATACGATTAGCCTCTGAGACTTCCTTCATAAACAATTTCTCTAAATATGATATGGGAATTTCTTTCTCAATTCGCACAGCATCACAACCCTTTTGCGTAACCGCAACATACTGCTTTCCAAGTTGTAATGCCGATAGACTATTTATTAACGCAGCATCAGTTATATTTCCAACAAAGAAATTATCAATAACAAAGAACATTCTATCATTTGCTATGCTACCGATAACCAAATCCTTACCCTTTGTGATTTTTTCATACTTTCTGTAGAAAGGCGTTCCTTTTATTCTTTCCATTCGTCCTCTATTATATGCAACAATCATAGCCCATTCCAAATCAGATGGTACATCCAAGATATTAAGCTCATCCATCGCTATAGATACAATATAGAATCTTGATTTTTCATAATCGCAGATAAGAGTTAGTCCTTGGCTCGGTTCAGTTCCCATATAAAATCCCTCTCCAAAGTCACATTGCTTGCGACTCTTTGGCGCAACATCCCCCTCAATTCCTGATTTAGAACCATGGTACAACAGTACACGTCCCTGTTCAAGTTTGATATTTCTTGAAGCTGCTTCTATCTTTTCTAAAACCATATCGTATACAGGAACATTGTGTTCCTTGCACAAATCATATATTTTATCCTGAGCAAGTTTATTCGGTAACGCACGACCATTCTCCCAGCGATTTACGGTTGCAAATGTAACATTCAATCGTTCAGCAAATTCTGTCTGGTTCATATTTATATGTGAGCGTATGTTCTTCATTAATTCTTGCATAATATCATCTCCATGCCCTCAAATAATATAACATTATTCCCAAATATAATTATATAAAATGTCATAATTCAAATCAATATTAATCAATGTCAATAAAGAGAACAACAGACCAGAAGAATTACCACCAGTTCAATTCCTGCTGTAACACTTAAAACAACTGACATTCTGCTCAAACTGTATTTCTTCACGTACCATTATACTTCCGCCAGCTTCATTCCTTCTCTGTCTGTGGTCATGTGTGGTGTTTTTCTCCACCATTCTCTCATCCAGCCTGTATGAGCTTAGAACCGGAGTTTCAGGTTCATTAAGAGACATAATAAGATAGCTGGCAAATGTATCATATGCCAGACGCTCATCCTCCTTTGACGGAACAGCCGGTGTGTCCGGATGAGAGTGCCAGCATCCCAGCGGAACCATCCCCCTCATTCTCAAATCCCTTATAGTCTCAAACTGTTCCTGTGGGTCAATTGAAAAATGATACTGGCTGTGGTCCACATTAGTCAGATTATATACCTTCTCAACTATTCTGTCCTGCCCTTCAATCCTGCCGCCCACCAGGCCACACGCCTCATATGGCAAAGCACGGGCAGAATATTTAAGTATATCCTGATATTCACTTTTTGAAATCTTTATCATTATACACAATCCTTCCTTAATCTTCCACCACACGCAGGACAATTCTCATCTTCCACCACACGCCGGACAATTCTTATCTGCCGCCGGAAGTTTGACCTTGCGGAACTCCATGGTAAGAGCATCATACGTAAGAAGATATCCCGTAAGAAGTTCCCCTGCGCCAGTCAGGTACTTTAAAGCCTCAAGAGACTGGAGACTTCCAATTACTCCAGCCATAGCTCCTATAATGCCAACCTCCCTGCTGGTAGGTACCACTCCCTGGGGTGGAACATCACCGAACACACACCGGTAGCATGGGCCTTTCCCCGGCACATATGTCATGATTTGACCCCTGAAACCTATTATTCCTCCATGACAGAAGGGTTTGACTGCCTTGACACAGGTATCATTAATCAAGAATTTGGCTGGGAAATTATCAGTAGCATCTATAACAAAGTCATAGTCCTTAACCAGATCCATAATATTATCCTCTGAAATCCGCATATGATAAGGATTAACAGTCACGTCTGGATTAATACTGGCAATTGTTTCCTTTGCAGATTCCACCTTTAATCTTCCTATATCCTCCGTTCCATGTATAATCTGACGCTGCAGATTAGACAAATCCACACTGTCATCATCCACAATCCCCAGTGTTCCCACACCTGCTGCCCCAAGATACATGGCAACAGGACTTCCCAATCCTCCTGCACCTATAATCAGCACACTTGAATTAAGAAGCTTAATCTGCCCATCCCTGCCGATTTCCTTAAGGCTAATGTGCCTTGCGTACCGTTCTTTCTGCTTATCCGATAACTCCATTCCATGACCTCCATTCGACCCTTGCCTGGCAAATGAAAAATTGTGCAAGCACATTTTTCGCTTGCAGGGCTTTTGCTAATCGAGTAGGCTGACTCCTACTCGATTCCAGCACACTAACAGCTCGAAGCCTTGCTTCTCGCTGTTCTTGCGCCCTGCAAATGAAAAATTGTGCAAGCACATTTTTCGCTTGCAGGGCTTTTGCTACAAAAAAAGCCGCGCACCATCACCAGTGCACGGCCTAATACTCTATTTCATATTATCATTAAAGTACAAAACCTGTTTGCTCCCCATAACTTTCCAGCTCTGGGTGTAATCCCCTGTCCTTCTTTTTATCTCTTCCATTTCTTCTTTCTGCCTCAGACGGTCCTCAATAAACTGGACAATCTCCATCTTAACACCAACAAGATTGCTGTTGGAGAAAATCTCATTAAGAATCATATAGTCAATTATAAGTTCGAGATCCCCTACCAGATTAACATCTGAAATAAATGAATAAACATCCATCTCAACCAACTCGACTTTAATTCCCGTTACCCATGAAAACTTATTAATAAAATCATCATACGCCTTCAAAGACGCAACAAGAGCAGATACCATAAGCGTCCTGCTGCCCGAATTAATAGCATCCCTTACATTCTTAATCAAAACAGTTGACCGGACATCATACTCCCTGTCCCCTCTTGATACCACACTTGTGTCCAAATGTCGCTGCTCATAATATGCATCCAGGTGCTTATGCATAAACTGGGTGAATTCACTAATCTTAATCAGCGATTCACACTTATTCATGACCTCGTACCTGGGCTCCGCATCTGATTTCATAAAAAATTACCCCTTTCTAAAAAAATATATAATATTATTACAAATATTTTGTTATTTTTCAATAGTATTTTTCGAAAAACAACAACTTTTTTTTTAATATTATCCAAATGCGGAAAATTTCTTAAAATATTTAAGTTTTAAATTCATTTTTCTCATATGACCTGACCTACTGCAGCAATATGCAATACGTCCCTACAGCATCATAGCCTCCCTTTTTTCAACCTTGTTAAGTATGCTTCTTCGCACCGAACCCATCTCAGGTTTACAGAAAGTCTCATTTAATATAACAAAATCCAGCGCCTTCTCCAAATCCCTTGTAACATAATAGTGGGAGGTAAGGTTATATGCATCAGGACATGCAGGAACTACCCTGTATCCCATTATCCATGAAAATGCATTTATAAAATCCTTATACCCCTTAAGCACTGCCTGAAGGACAGCCCACTGTGACTGCTTGTCTCCATTTTCCAGTTCATGATGGATATATTTCACAAGAACCGATGCCCTGTAATCATCCTTGTAATCCCCCGGAATTGAACCGCTGTTAGATTCAAATGCCTCATCACCATCATAATACATGTTAACCTGTTCCCGCACCAGTTCCATGAATTCATCATAGTCCATGACAGACTCTACACATTCAAGCCTGTTCCATTTTGCATCCCTGTCAATTACAATCTCATCTTCCATACTTCATACCCCTTTTCTATGTAAGTCCGAAATCTACACATATGTTACAACCAGGGTTTTGGTTTTATAGAAATAATCTTATTTCAGAAGGAATGACCTTATTTCCCAAGAAATAGCCACAATTCATGATAAATGACCATAAAAAAGCGCCCCTGGCTCATTGTGAATATATCACAGCTCCAGTGGCGCAATTTGTTACAATATGTCGAGAAATCAAAAAATTTTTAAATATTCTGCAATTAATGCATCATAATATACTCTGGAATTCCATTTACATAATTGACCTTTTTCTCCCCCTGTATAAGTGGGCGCAGATACCTTTCCATCCTGTCATTGACATCCGTACCATCCTCACTAATCCATTCTAATGGTACAGTCTTTTCCTTATTAGCAATCATGCTGATATCTGCTCCATCATAATGTACCTTGTAAGGTTTTTCACAGTCTCTTATAATTGTTGACATTACACCTGACTTTCCTTCCATCGCCAGCTTAACGCCATTTTTCCCCAGACATATACTTTCATCAATATCAGTTTCACTGGCTAAATGAGCTGCAGCCCTCTGCAACACATTCAACTCAACACTTCTGCATTTACAGCCGATTTCATTCAACACAATCTGCTTAAGCACTTCACCAGTTCCACTTAACATGACATGTCCGAATTGGTCAACCCTACCACCCTGGGCAGATATATATTTCCCTTCAGCATCCTTAATTCCTTCAGAAACCGCAACAATAACATGGTGCTGCTTTCCAATTAAATCCTTAACCCTGTTAACGAAATCATCCTTATCAAATGGCTTCTCCGGAAGATATATAAGATGTGGTGCCTGACTGTAGGAATTTCTTGCCAGGGAAGCTGCGGCTGTAAGCCATCCTGCATTTCTTCCCATGATTTCAACAATAAGTACTGTATCAATATGATAAATATACGTATCATGAGCCATCTCAAGGACTGTGGCAGCAATAAATTTAGCAGCTGACCCAAAACCTGGAGTATGGTCTATGCACATAAGGTCATTATCAATAGTCTTAGGAATTCCCACGACCTTCACATCCAATCCCTTCTCCCTGGTATAGACAGAAAGCTTCGCTACAGTATCCATTGAATCGTTGCCGCCAATGTAGAAAAAATATCCAATATCATATTTTTCAAATATCTGGCATAGCCTGTCATAATCAGCAGAATCATCTGTGTAGTCCTTCATCTTATATCTGCATGACCCAAGATACATGGACGGTGTTGATTCCAGAAGTTTTAACATATCTTCACCATTGTTCCCGTCACCAAATATATCATTAAGTACTACTAACTTCTCCTCTAATATGCCCTGAATACCATTCTTTCCACCATAAATCTTATCAATTTTATCACTTTCAAGAGCTCCTCTTATCACTCCTGATAAACTTGCATTAATAGCAACTGTAGGGCCTCCAGATTGAGCAACTATACAATTCTTCATATATTGCCTCCTTATAAAAATGAGAAGGTGTACTATAACCTTCTCTTTAAACTACACAAAGGAGAACTTCTCCTTAAATTCCTGTTCGGTGCATGTGTAAACACCTTTAAAATATATCTTTTCAAATTGTTCTAAATCAAATCTAACAAACTTTTTCTTTGCCTTTCCAGCAAAATATTCCCCTATCTCCACTTTAGGATTCTTAGATTCATTATAAACCAATATAAAATTCACATGTTCTCTGCAAAAAGATATATTTTCACTAATTATATCATTAAATATTAGCAAACTATCATATATCTTATTATAAACATTATATATTTTACTCTGCGACATTTTACCATTCTTAAACTCTATAAAATAAAAGTTACTAGAATTATCAATATACAAAGCATCAGTTGAACATGGCGTTCCTGTTAATTCCATTCCTTTAACATACATTTTTTTCACTGCGTCAAAATTAACAACTTCAGTTTCCGACTCAGTCATATACTCGACTGTTCCGCTATCCGTATCTTTGGATGTTTCCTTGAGATTAGAAAGATTTTTATTAAAAATCTCTATGTCTTTATAGTTTTTCTCCATTCCTGTACTCCATATTCTCCAGATCCTGCAATGGTCTAGCCAATTTTGCATATATCAGTTCTCTGTTATCTGTTACATCTATTATCTTTGTCCTTCCATTCTGTTCTTTTGCAAGATAATAATTGCATACATCCCCAATTCCATACTTCTCAGAATACACCTCTATTGCATTTAAAAAGTATGGACTATGGGTATTCAATAATATATTCGTTTTAAACTCTCTCTGTATTAAAACAATAATCTCCGCAAATTTTAATTGCCATTCTGGATGCAAATGAATTTCAGGTTCATCTAAAATAACGACCCCATTCTCATCAATTCTTCCCTTTTCAAGTAAGGTTCTTAAGATTACAAAACTCTTCAATCCTGTAGACATGTTAACAATATCCAGTGGAGCAGATAATCTATCTGTTTTGTAAACATAAGTCCCTCTGTCATCCATAGAGATTAATTCTCCGTCACATACGTCTTTCATTGTCTCCAATATCTTCTCGAGTTTCTTACTCACTACCAATTCATCAAGTGCACTGAATTCAGATGACTTGCCTGTATCTGATAACTTCTGAAGTAAATCAATTCTATGTGAATATGAATTATAGAACCCAAATGGTGACATATTATCTAAATCATCCAGTACAAATGGGTCATCAATATATATAATCTCTTTTATCAGACTAATATAATCTTTAATTGTAATAACATCCTTGTGGCTGATTTCTACACCAATTCTATTATCCTTTATCTGTAACTCGACTTCAGATTTATCTTCTGGATTATTAATATAACCAACTTTCATTCTAAATTCTGCATCAAGTCGTTTTTTTAAGATAACTTTCCTGATTTCATCATCCGGAATATTCAGGAAATCATACACCTTATTAGTTAACTTATGCAGACCTTCCTGATCAGCATATTGCAGAAAATTCTTGTCCACCTCTGTATATAATTGACTTAGTGTTCTTTCCAACTTACATTTATCAGCAATAAAATCTTTACTTCCTGCATTAATTCGTCCTGCAATTATTTCTGGATTAAATCCCATTGTATAACGGTTAGTTGCTTCCCTATAAAAGTCAGAGATTACACGAGCAATAGTTTTTTCTCTCTCTCTGTCTATCTGTTCTTTTTCTCTGTAAAATGAGTGAAACAGACAGTACAACATCTTGCCTACAGTACTTTTTCCAGTATTATTTTCCCCAGCAATTACAGTTATTCCATCCAGCTTGATATCTGCTTCTGATACTTTCCCAACATTTTTTAAATATAATCTCATAAATATCTCCAAAAAGAATACTACTTCTTCAATCTAACAAAGTATTACACCTAAATTATAGCATTATCTGTCAACCACTATATATTGATAGTATATTCATCGCTCTTCTATCTCTATGATTATTTAATATGCTATTTAAAAAATCAACAACATATCCCTTTTACTCAGCACCTTTCATCAGCACTCTTTCCCTTTTCAATAACACTTATCTTGTTATACCCATTCTTAAGAATATTCTCAACCTGTTCTGACAAGAGCCGTTCTGCCTCACTAATTTCCTCCCCCTGTTCAGGTTCGTATTTACAATTCTTATATCTTTCACCTCTACACGCATAACACATCACTTCATTCTTAAGTGTTTCTGCAGAATTACGATATGATGTTTTTCTTTCTCCATACTTAAAAAATGTAATAATACCATTCACAACTGTTGTAACAAATGATATTCCCATAACTGCAGATGGCAAACATTCATAATCTGAACACTGAGTTGCAACATAAGATAAGAACGATCCAAATGCTGGCAACATAATACTTAAAACGGATGTTACTTCCCACCATTTTTTATTCGTGTTTGCCTGGGATATATAATACTTTAATCCCAATTCAACTCTTTTCCTTAGAGTGTCATTCTTGATTGTTTCAATCATAAAGTCATACTGTTTTCTTTCTTTACACATAATGAATATTCTTGTGCGATGAAATCGCACTTCCGGAAATCTGGAAATCAGATGTC
>CAMEWO010000035.1 GCA_945946665.1 uncultured Eubacterium sp. | reverse complement strand
ATTATCAAAACTGGAAGTAAAATTTGCGAACTGGAACTTCAGATTCCAATTCAGCCTTCTTAAGCTGAATATTTTTCAACTCCTATCTTAACGACACATATTTTGACAAATTCATAAAATGTGTGTTGTTAAAATGGCTATTTTGAGATATACTTTATATATGGATTGTCAGAAAGAGGTGCACACCATGGAATTGTTTCGTAGAGAACAGTATCTTTCAAAAATTAGAGGGTTTTATCATGATACCGACATTATAAAAGTTATCACCGGTGTTAGGCGCTGCGGAAAATCAAGTTTGATGGAAATGATAAGAGATGAGCTTATTAGCGATGGTGTTAATGAAGATCGTATCATATATTTAGATCTTGATTCAAGAAAGTATAGAAAAATAAAAACAGACGATGAATTTGAAGAGATAGTAGGTGCACTATCAATTTCTAATGAAATCAAGTATTTATTTGTAGATGAAATACAAAATATTCAGAACTTTGAGGAAATTATCAATGCGTTTAGAAATGATGGAGACTATTCCATTTTCATTACCGGCTCAAATTCATATCTGCTAAGTGGAGAGTTGGCTACAAAACTTACCGGAAGATATGTAGAATTCGAGCTGTTCACTCTGAATTTCAATGAATATCTTTCCATGAAAAAATTTTATCAGAGACCTATTGATAATAATCTGAATATTGAACTGGATAAATTCCTTAGAGAAGGTGGATTTCCCCGCACAGTTAGATTTGATACAGCTGAAGAAAAGCAGGCATATACAAAATCTGTCATAGAAGAGATTTTTGAAAAAGATATTAAGAAAAGAGTTAAGATACGCAATGTGGAAGTTTTTGAAGCGGTTAGAGGATTTGTTATTAACAACTTAGGTGCTGCCATGAGTATACAAAGCCTCCAGCATTCTCTTGAGAAGGTTGGGTTATCTGTTCAACGCGCAACCTTAAAACGATATATAGGTGCGTTGGTTGGTGCAAAGATTCTTTATCAATGTAATCGATTTGATATGAAATCCAAAAAGGCTTTGAGCGGTGAGAAAAAGTACTATCTGGCAGATACATCATTTTATTTTGCATTTAACACAGATAACCGTATCAATTATGGACCTGCTTTGGAAAATATGGTATACCTGTATGCTCGAGGAAATAATTATGCGGTAAGTGTTGGCAGAATTGGAAAGCTTGAGTGTGATTTTATTCTTAGAGATACGGAACATAATTACTCATATGTTCAGGTAGCATATACTATAAATGAGAGTAAGCAGACCGAAGACAGGGAATACAAACCTTTGGAAATGATTAGAGATAATTACACAAAGTATGTTGCGACAACAGATTATTTGCTTCAAAAAAGAAATGGAATAAAACACATTAATATTCTGGAATTCATGAAAGAGGGCGGGAAGTTTTAAATCAGAAGACGATTATGCTGCTGAAATATTTGCCCAAAGAAAAGATTGTTGAAATACCTGACAATCTCAAGGAGTTAACAGAGCAGCTGGCATCTGCTGTTATGAATCTGGATATTCAGATGGAACATGAAATAGTAAAGAAATTGCGTGAAGAAATGAAAACAATGTAGAGATTGAGTGCACGGAAATGTTTCAGTTGGTTGTTTATGAAATAAATAAGGGAGATGAAGAGCATGAGCAAAACAACTACAAAGCTTGCTATTGCATTTGCTTTTAAGGAACTGTTGTTAGAAAAGCCGTTGGATAAAATAACAGTGAATGATATTACGGAAAAGTGTGAGATGAACCGTCAGACATTTTATTATCATTTCCATGATATATTAGAACTCACCGAATGGATATGTGAGGAAGATGCAGAGCGGGCATTAAAGGAAAATAGAACTTATGATACCTGGCAGGAAGGATTTCTGTCTATTTTTGACATGATAAAGAAAGATAAGGCTTTCATTATAAATATTTACCGTAATGTTCCCAAGGATTACTTATACCGGTATTTGTACAGGGTTACCTATCAGCTCTTATACAGCGTGATAGAAGAAAAAGCAGAAGGAATGATTGTCAGAGACGAGGATAAGGTCTTTATTGCTAATTTTTACAAGTATGGGTTTGTAGGTCTTGTACTGGAATGGATAGATGGTGGAATGAAGGAAGACCCAAAACTGATTATAGAAAGATTAAATTCCCTGATTCAGGGTACATTTTCCCATGCACTGAATAATGCCAGGTTAAACAAAAAAGAGCTTTAAAATTATAAATCATAATACGACAAACAATGCATTTTGTCGTATTTTTAATCAATGAAAAGAGACTGTCGTGAAATATGACAGTCTTTTGTTTTTGCTCATTTTAATTCTTCTTTTTTATCAATATACTAAGCACATAGAAACTACTAACGACCTAAATAAAGAGTTTAGGTTATAGAAATAAAGAAAAGGAGTGAGTTTTTATGTATTATTCAGCAGGAACTTATGAAGCATTTGCAAAACCGGAGAAACCAGAAGGAGCTGACAGAAAATCGGCGTATATTATCGGAACAGGACTTGCAGGACTTTCCGCTGCATTTTATCTGGTTAGAGACGGACAGGTAAAAGGAGAGAGGATTCATCTCCTTGAAAAGCTTGATCTTGCAGGCGGTAGCTGTGATGGTAGAAAGGATGTTAGTAAGGGCTTTTACATGAGAGGTGGTAGAGAGATGGATAACCATTTCGAATGTATGTGGGATATGTTCCGTGATGTTCCATCTATTGAGACTCCTGGTATTTCTGTACTTGACGAGTATTACTGGTTAAACAAGCATGATCCAAACTACTCTCTCTGTCGAGCATCAGAGAAGTGTGGACAGGATGCACATACGGATAAGAAATTTGCTCTTGATAAGGAATCCGCAATGGCACTTTCCAAGTTATTCATGACACCGGAAAAGGACCTTGAAGATAAGAAAATCAGCGAAGTTCTTCCTGATTCCTTCTGGGACACAAATTTCTGGCTTTACTGGCAGACAATGTTTGCTTTCCAGAGATGGTCATCCGCTCTTGAGATGAAGAGATATTTGTGCAGATACTGTCATCATATTGATGGATTACCTGATTTTACAGCTCTTCGATTCACAAAATATAATCAGTATGAGAGCATGATTTTACCTCTTGTAAAATATCTCGAAAGTCACGGCGTAACTGTAGAGTTTGGAATGGATGTAAAAAATGTTGTCATTAAGGACGAAAATGGAAAGAAGGTTGCAACTCAGATTGTATATGAGAAGGATGGAAAGACAGATACTATCGATCTTGTTGAGGATGATCTGGTGTTCATAACAAATGGTTGCTGTACTGATACCTCTTGCTATGGTGATCAGAATACTGCACCGGATCTTAGCAATATCAAGAATGGCGAAGGTGAGTCATGGGATTTGTGGAAAAATATAGCTGCACAGGCTAAGAACGGTGAGTATGGTAATCCGGAGAAATTCTGTAGTGACGTTGAAGCGACGAACTGGATGAGTGCAACAGTTGAAACTTCAGACGAAGAAATTATTCAGAAGATCATTGGTGTGTGCAAGAGAGATCCAAGAGAAGGAAAAGTTACAACCGGGGGTATTGTTACAGTAAAGGACAGCACAGATAACTGGTATCTTTCATGGACAATTAATCGTCAGCCACAGTTCAAGGCACAGGATAAAAATACGGTTCTTATTTGGGTATATTCACTTTCTACCAACAAAGAAGGTAATTACGTAAAGAAGGCTATGCGTGACTGTACCGGAGAAGAGGTATGCCGTGAATGGTTGTACCATATTGGAGTACCAACAGATAAGATTGATGATTGGGCAAAGAATCGTTGTAATACAACAACCTGTTTCATGCCATATATTAACGCATTCTTCCAGCCTAGAAAGGAAGAGGACAGACCACTGGTAGTTCCTAAGGGAGCTGTTAATTTTGCATTTATCGGACAATTCGCAGAAACTCCAAGAGATACAATATTTACAACAGAGTATTCTATACGTACAGGAATGGAAGCTGTATATACACTTCTTAACGTTGACAGAGGTGTTCCAGAGGTTTGGGGTTCTAAGTATGATGTAAGAGAATTACTTCGTGCCATATATTATGCAGTCGATAAGAAAACCCTTGACGAGCTGCCAATGTCATTCAAAGAAAAGATTCTGTTAAAGAAGGTACTTGAAGCTGTCAAAGGAACCGATGTTGAAATTCTGCTTAGGGAAAGTGGATTGATAAAATAAGGGAAAAACATAGAAAGTTTATATTATTGGGGAGCATTTCAATGGTTATTCTGTGGAAATGCTCCCCAATAGTTATTGACTGTTATGAAATAATAGGACATAATTCATGTGAGGATTGAACACGCATGGGATTATACATATAAGAAAAAGCGATGAAGAGGGAGGAACGTAAGTGACTGAATTAAAGAACAAAGGAATCCCTTTATTCCCAATGGCTGAAAATTGTACTAACAGTTCTGATTTGCCTAATTACATTTCCAGCAGACTGGTCTACAATTGCAGCTATCTGTCCGGTATATTTGTATCTAAATCGTGGGGATTTCAAAAGGCAGTCTGTTACAATGTTCATATGGACATTCTTTTATGCCGTTGTGTATTTTATCTTTATGGATAAAGTATATGGCATCCTTCAAATGTTTACCCTGCTATCGCTGCCAATTTTAAAACAGTATAATGGCGAAAGAGGTAAATGGAAAGGAAGGAAACGACTATGGGTGCAAAAAATGTATTTATTCAGGTAATGGACAGACCTAAAAGAAAGGTTATCATCAAACGGGGAAAAACAGCTACAGAGTATATGAAGTATTGTGAGGAAGTTGGTTGCGATATCTGGGGAGTGCTGGTCAGCATGAAATCTCTTTGCGGTGAACCAGTTTGTCTATGGCTGCCAAAGGAGTATATCAAACCGGGAACAAGCGAATATGTACAGGGGGTTGAGGTGGCAGATGACTATAGCGGAGAAATTCCTGAGGGTTTCGATATAATTGAACTTCCTGCTGCACAGTACCTTATGTTTCAGGGAGAACCCTTTAAGGAAGAAGATTACGAACAGGCAATTATGGAAATCTGGGAGTCTGAGAAAAAATATGACCCATCAATTATTGGTTATCGGTGGGACAGCTCAAACCCAAGAATTTAACTTGAGCCTATTGGCACAAGAGGATATATAGAGTTACTTCCGGTTCGCTCGAAAGAATAGAAAGGCGGTTCTATATGGAATATCTCAGGAAATCCATCTGATTCTCATAGGACACAGATAAAATAAAAGAGAAGAAAGTAGAGCCTTCAAGATTGGCATAATATGGCATAGTGTGTTATAATTCCATGATAATGCATTGTAAAGCTTATATTTACTTTTGGAGGAAACTATGGAAAACCAATATAACACACCACAACAAATTGTGGAGGCAAATCTGGAAGCATCTGAGGCAAAAACGAAAAAGCCGATTTTGAAATTACTGGTATCCGGATTGCTGGCAGGTGTAGCTATATCATTTGGAGGAATAAGTTCTAATGTTGCGGTGCATGCCATTGGGAATGCAGGTCTTGCAAAGTTTGTAGCCGGAGCCATATTCCCGGTTGGATTGATGATAATTGTTCTGCTTGGAGGAGAGCTTTTCACAGGCGACTGTCTGATGATTAATGATGTTTTGAAAAAAAGATGTTCTGTAGCATCTATAATAAGAACATTATGTCTGGTGTGGATTAGTAATTTTGTGGGAGCTCTGCTGATTGTGTTCCTGAATTACTCCAGTGGCCAGTATGACATGAGCCAGGGGTTGTTAGGAGCATATACAATAAAAGTGGCATTGGGTAAGGTGAATTTATCAGTGAGCCAGTGCATCACTTCGGGAATTCTGTGTAACATACTGGTTTGTATTGCAGTACTGATGGCAGGTGCTGCAAGAGATATAGATGGTAAGATATGGGCAGTTTTTTTCCCAATTCTTGCATTTGTTTTGGGTGGTTACGAGCATTGTGTAGCAAATATGTACTATATCTCTGCGGGAATTGTGTGTAAAACCAATCCGGCATATGTAAACAAAGCAATGGAAGTATATGGTTATACAGCTGAACAGCTGGGAACTTTGGATTTATCTAATATGGTAATACATAATCTGTTGCCGGTAACACTGGGGAATATTATTGGTGGTATGGTATTTGTAGCGTTGCCATTGTATTATTTATATATAAAAATACGTAAAACAGTTTAATATTATATAGATTCCTAACTTCGCCGGTATATAAAAAACAAGGGGTACTTGTTGGTATTATTCACTGCTTGTCTAATAGTATTCAATGTGTTACTATTATGTGAGTATATTTTTTCGGGGTAATAATAATGAATTACATAGTGTTTGACCTGGAGTGGAACCAGAGTCCCAGTGGCAAGGCAGCTGAGCAGTCCATTATGCCCTTTGAGATAATCCAGATTGGAGCTGTTAAGTTAGACGAGAATTTTGAGGAGCAGGGTGAGTTTTCGGCCTACATTATTCCGGTAGCTTATAGAAAGCTTCATAGGAAGGTAAGCGAGATTCTTGGAGTGACCATGGATGACCTGTATGAGCAGGGAAGGCCATTTTCAGAAGTTTGCGGGGATTTTCTTGAATGGTGTGGTGAAGATTATATTTTCTGTACATGGGGAAGTATGGACCTTACTGAATTGCAGCGTAATATGGCATATCACAATGTAGAGAACAATCTTCCAAAGCCACTTCTTTATTATGATTTACAGAAACTGTATAGTCTGGAATATCAGGATGGCAAGGCAAGAAGTACGTTGCAGCATGCCATAGAAGAGCTTAATATAGTACAGGATGAGGATTACCATATGGCGGACAGCGATGCCCGCTATACGGCAAAGGTGCTTGGCAGGCTGTCTATGGACAGGTTTGGAAAGTTTTACAGTGTAGACACATATAGAATTCCTTCAAGCCGCAAGGAAGAGTATCATCTTGATTTTGGCAATTATGAGAAATATATTTCCAAAGGATTTGCTAAGAGGGAAACGGCAGCAGCTGACAGGGAGGTCAGAAGCTGTATGTGTTTTAAGTGTCATAAACCAATGAAGAGGCTTATTAAATGGTTTGCTACTAACAGCAAGACTTATTATGGGCTGTTCATGTGTGAGGAGCACGGTCTGGTTAAGGGAAGATTTAAAGTTAAGCAGACGGATGACGACAAGAATTATGCAGTGAGAATCCTTAAGCTGACTGACGAAGAGGGAGCAGAAAAGATAAGGCTCAGGCAGGTAAAGGAACGTGAACACAGGAGAGCTGCACGGAAGAAACATAGTGCTGCAGGCAAGGCGGAGTAGGGGAACTCATGGCTGACCTATAGAAACCAGTTGCTGGCATACGGAGTGCGAAGCCAGGCTGTACCCTTAAATAGAAAAAAGTCACGACGAAGAGAATCTAAGCGTTGCGACATATATGAATTACACTCGCTTATTTCACCAACGGGTCAAAACTCGCCCCTAATCGGGGCTCAAACAGTTGCCCCATTGGTGGCGAAGTGTAATCCATACATGCCGCAGCGCTAAGATTTCTTCTAAATGTGACTTTTTTCTATTTAAGGGTACAGCCTGTTTCACACCCCGTACGCGGCAGCTGGTTTCTATACGTCAGCCATTCGGGGTAGTTGGGGATTGGACGCTGTGGTGATGGCGGTAATTGGACATTTGCCCTCTGGCCTCTGACTTTATGCATTAGTATCTTATTTTTTGGATTGACTGTTGTTATAATATACCTGCATAACTCCTGTAATTTTATGTAAGTATATTATAATAATAGTTCATAAGTCAGATCTATTACACGGGATGGAGTAGAAAGTATAGTAAGCTTGTTAGAGGTATTGGATAAAGTTAATATGATTGTTCAATCCCCATCTCATCCGAATGGTTCACGCTGAAGAAACTGCCGCCTAACAAAAAAGTGAAAACCTGGTTTGTGCTGGGATATAAAAAAAGGTCACATTAGAAGAAATCTTAGCGGTGCGGCATGTATGGATTACACTTCGCCACCAATGGGGCAACTGTTTGAGCCCCGACCAGGGGCGAGTTTTGACCCGTTGGTGAAATAAGCGAGTGTAATTCATATATGCCGCAACGGTTAGATTCTCTTCGTCGTGCCCTTTTTTTATATCCCAGCACAAACCAGAAGCTTAAAAAGCTGGAGGCGGCAGATTTCTTCAGCGTGGACCATGAGTTCCACAATCTGTTCAACATATCACCTTTAAACTGCAATGAATATAATTGCCATACATATTACAGCCTGTATTATTGCGAAACGGAAAACCACCTGTGGATCAGACCAGTTTTTGTTCTTGCGCATATGGTCGTGAATAGGTGTCCTTACCTTCTGTAAAGGTTTAAGATGAAGGAACCTCATACATGCAACCTTAAACAGTCCAAGACCGCCATCCAGAATAAGCATTATCGCCATTGGGATGAAAAGCAGTGGTCTGTGCAGTTTTAAGAATGTAAATGCGATGAACAGACCGATGGCTCTTGAACCAGCATCTCCCATGAGAAGCCTGCTTGGTGAGGCATTAAACCATAGATATCCAAGTATGCATACTATCATGATAAGAAGCACGTGGCGGTAATATGGCTCAATCTCGTATGATTTAAACAGTACATATGTTGATATTAAAGTAACTACAGATAAAGTTCCACACAGTCCGTCAACACCGTCGGAGCAGTTAGTTACATTTATGCTGGCCCATATAAGTATAACTATGAGAATGCCATATATAACGGGATGAAGAGTAATAATCTTGTCAGACAGTGCCAGTTCGAATGTATTAGGGTTGAATCTTAAGTAAGTCACTGCTCCCATAACAGCTATGGCAAGGTCAATAAGACCTTTTTTGAGATTTCCCCATGGAGCTTTGGAACTGTCATCAAGATAGCCGCTTAACATAGCAGCCAGAACCAGTATAAGGTATATTATAAGTTCCGGACTCAGAGGAATGAAAAGTACGCTGGCCAGAGTAAAGGTCAGTATAAATATAATTCCTGCACCTCTTGGCTTGCCAACGGATTTGGTGCCATTAATGGCGTAAGCCCTTCCTGCATCACGGGGAAGGGTGTTTTTGCCCAGCTTGATTGATATGCATGTCAGGGCAAATGCGAACAGTACACTTAAAAATGTTAGAATTTTAATGTGTTCCGAGCCAATTAAATAGTAAATCATTAAAATAAAATCCTCCATGTAGCCTACAAATTTTTTCCAGATTATAGGGAGATTATAACACAACATTTGTAATAATAAAAAGGTAAATTCAATAATATAAATGATACAAGGGTCAAAAGGTCAGAATTCGTTCCTGCTTGCAGGAAAAGAGTTCTGACTTGTTGACCCGCACACACATGAGGAAGTAGTGATTTTTCTTGAAAAATCAACGGATTCCGAATGTGTGTAGAATTGCGGGAGTTGCACAGCAACAGAGCAATTCGTGTATCATATGAAGGGCAAAATACCTTTTGACCCTCATATCATATAAATAAGTATTAGCCTTTTTTATATGGCTATGTTATAATGTTAACAGATTAATAAGATGTGTAAACTATATTTTCTAGAATATTCATCTTTTTAAGGTATCGTGAAATATATATAGTGGAAGGACGGATTTATGCATGAAAAATGATACACCGGAAGTATTTATGACAGAGCTTGATACATATTTATTCGGACAAGGCACTCATTATGAAATTTATAATAAAATGGGGGCTCACCTTGCCGTTAAAGATGGAGAAGAGGGCGTATATTTTGTAGTGTGGGCACCTGCTGCGAGAGAAGTATATGTTGTAGGAGATTTTAACAGCTGGAATGAAGCAGGTTACAGAATGACACCTGTTTCTGATGGTGGCGTATATGAATTATTTGTAAAAGGTGCTAAGGTTGGTCAGTGTTATAAGTATCTGATTATCTCACAGGAGGGGAAGAAGTTATACAAGGCGGACCCTTACGCTAACCAGGCGCAGTTAAGGCCTGATACAGCTTCGGTAATAACTGACTTAAGCGGATTCCAGTGGACTGACAGTGAATGGGTTGAGAAGGAGAAGAAGACAGACCATCTGACAGAGGCAATAGCAATATATGAGTGTCACATTGGTTCATGGAAAAAGGTGGACGATGGTACAGAAGATGGATACATGAATTACAGGGACATAGCTGTCCAGCTTGCAGATTATGTGTCAAGTATGGGATATACCCATGTTGAGCTGATGGGAATTGCAGAGTACCCATATGATGGCTCCTGGGGATATCAGGTAACGGGTTACTATGCCCCTACCTCAAGATATGGAACTCCTAAGGATTTCATGTATTTTGTGGATTATATGCACAGCAAGGGAATTGGCGTTATTCTTGACTGGGTTCCTGCTCATTTTCCAAGGGATGCCCATGGACTTGCTAATTTTGATGGCAGCTGTGTCTATGAATATGCAGATCCCCGCAAGGGAGAGCATCCTGACTGGGGAACCAAGGTGTTTGATTATGGCAAGAATGAGGTGTCTAATTTCCTTATTGCCAACGGAATGTTCTGGGTGGACAAGTTCCATGTTGATGGATTGAGAGTTGATGCGGTTGCTTCCATGCTATATCTGGATTATGGAAGAACAGCAGGCAACTGGGTTCCTAACAAATATGGTGATAACGGAAACCTTGAAGCCATGGCATTTTTCAGACATTTTAACAGCCAGATGAGAAAGAGATTTCCACAGGCTATTACTATTGCCGAGGAGTCAACTGCATGGCCTCAGGTAAGCGGTGATGCAGATACATCTGACAGCCTTGGATTTACATTTAAGTGGAATATGGGATGGATGCATGATTTTACAGAGTATATGAAGCTGGACCCATATTTCCGTAAGTTTAACCATAACAAGATGACATTCAGTCTTGTGTATGCATACAGTGAGAGATTTATTCTTGTACTTTCCCATGATGAGGTTGTTCACCTTAAGTGTTCAATGATTGGCAAGATGCCAGGGGAGAGAGAGGATAAGTTTGCTAATCTGAAGCTGGCTTATGCGTATATGGCTGGACATCCGGGCAAGAAGCTTCTGTTCATGGGACAGGAATTTGGCCAGTGGAGCGAGTGGAATGAGAAGAAATCTCTTGACTGGTATCTGCTTAATGAACCTGACCACAAGGATATGCAGGAGTTTACCAGCAGATGCCTGAAGCTTTACAGAGATTATCCATGTCTGTATAAGACAGATTATAATCCTGAAGGTTTTGGCTGGGTTAATGCAGATGATAAGGATAACAGCATATATTCATTCTACAGGGTAAGTCCTGATGGCAAGAGAAATCTCCTCTTTGTACTTAATTTTACTCCTGTGGAGAGAAAGAATTTTAAAGTGGGAGTTCCTGCCAAGGGTAAGTATAAGCTGGTATTAGGCAGCGATGAGAAGAACCAGAAGAAAGTACTTACCTCTGTGGCAAAGGACTGTGATGGATTTGCTAATTCACTTCTTATTGATATTCCAAGGTTTGGAGTATGTGTGTATGAATTTAATGCAAAGAAGCTGAATAAGAAGACAAACCTGCAATAAGCTAAATTAAATAAAGATATGTGACGATAAAACCTGTATAGAGATATTCTATACAGGTTTTTTGATGCAAAAGCCCGGCAGGTGTGGAATGTTCTTGCACAATTCTTCATTTGCCGGACGTAAGAAAGATGAGGTTTTCACTATGAATTTATCAGTGGATGGTTCAGCATATAATAATGGAATTAACAATGCTAATATTGGCAATGACAGGAATAATACAGCGTCAATCAATATAGCTGAGAATAAGAAAAAAGGTGCAGCCCAGATTGATTTCCAGGGAGTTGTGGTGTCAGGAATGAATGTGGATGGCAAGGCAATGGACCGGAATACCTATGATAGTCTGATAAAAGAGGCGGATGATGTTAAGGCACAGATTATGCAGAGTGCCTCAGATGCCAAGATTGGACTTAAAGCACTGTTTAACAGGATTAATGAATCAGATGCAGTGAAGATTAATGAGGATGGATTTAATCTGGATGACTTAAGCGAAGAAGACTGCGTAAATATTGTGGACAGAATCCGGATTCAGCTGGCAGCCTACAATGATAATTACAGGGTATTTGCCGGAGACATTGATGTAGATAAGATTGAACAGGTTGTGGGAAGTAAAGGATTTGCACAGGATATCGCAGGAAAGATGGCAGACAGAGGAGTTCCTGCCACGGATGAGAATATAGATGCAGTGGGAAAGGCTCTTAGGGATATACCATCAGAAAATAGATTGTCAGATGAAGAAAAACTATATATGGTTGCAGGGAATATGGAGCCAACTCTTACTAATATTAAAATGGCACAGAGTGCATGTAGCATGTCCGTTTCTTACAATCACAGTGTTCCTCTTACAGAGGCTTCATGGCAGCAGTTAAAGCCACAGATTGAAAAAATAATTACTAAGGCAGGACTGTCCCTGGATGAAAGAAATGTTAATAATGCAAAGGCCATGCTGGAAAGAGATATTCCTGTCACAGAAGATAATCTTCAGAAAATGGCAGAAATGGACGAAATTGAACTTACTCCTGAGAATGTGGCAGCTAAAGTGATAGATGCTATTTCTAAAGGCCAGCAGCCTGAAAATGCAGTAATGTCAAACCATCCTGATATGTACAAAGAAGTAGCAAGAGCTCTTGATACTCTTGAAAAGGCAGATGAATTGTATCTGACCTATGCTGAGGAACATTCAGATAATGGAATCGTAAGCCTTAGAACCATTGAAGAGGCAATTAATGCATTTGCTGACAGTGAGCAGGGGCAGCCAGTATCAGACATTATTAATCAGAATAGCAGCAATTACCGCACACTGCTTCAGATACAGATTCTTATGACCGCCAAGACAGGTGTCAGCCTTGTGAAGTCAGGAGTGGACATTAACCATGTATCTATCGGAACACTCCATAAACATCTTCTTGCCCTTGATAAAGAGAATGTATTTGAGCAGATTGGGGAACAGCTCTCAAGAGATATAGATAGTGAGGAATTCTACAGTACAACACTTAGTGTAAGGGAATCCATATATAATATTAAGCATGCTCCTCTTGACACAGTGGCTGCCTTATATAAGGAGATTCTTGCAAAAGACGCAGGAAGCGTTACAATCACATATGCTGCCAGCGTTGGAATAAGCCTTAAGCAGCGTCTGTCTATGGCAGGAGAAGCTTATGATACCATGTCAACTTCTGTAAGAAAGGATATGGGAGACTCATTAAACAGGGCAGTAGAATCAAGTTCCCAGGCTATGCTTAATGACATGGATATGGAAGATAACAGCCAGAACCGCCAGGCAATAGCCATTCTTGCAAAGAACGGAATAGATATTACCAGAGAAAATGTTATTAACATAAGAGAGCTTAAATCCACTCTGGACAGTATTGTGGATAATATGAAGCCACAGACAGTACTTAACATGATAAGGGATAATGTGGATATCATGTCCGCAGACATACATGCTGTTAACCAGTATCTTAAGGAAGTAAACAGTGATATAAGCAGTGCTTCCGCATACAGCACATTTCTGTACAAGCTGGACAGGACTAATGGGATTACCAGTGAGGAGAGGCAGCAGTTTATCGGAATATATAAGATGATGAATATGTTTACCAAAGATGCAGGAAGTGCTATTGGTGCCCTTGTTAAGCAGGGTGCAGATATTACCATGAAGAACCTGTGCAGTGCATATGATTCAAGAAGGTCCTATAACAATATGGATATGTCCGTGGACGATTCTAAAGATGTGACAGTATCAGTGTATGAAAGCCTGTATACCAACATATTTGCAAAGACAGGGGGAAAGATTACACCGCTTACATTAAAGAATGTTAATGAGGAAAAACCAATTATGTCCCGCAGTGTTGATAATTTCTGTGAGGCCACACAGGACATGTATGATGCCAAGGCAGAGGCGGCTTACATGGATGAATACATGAAGCTGGTAAGACAGGTGGCTGCTGCAGATTCAGCTGTTATAAATGAACTTGAACGAAGTGGCGAAGATATTACCATCAATAATATCCAGGCTATGGAACAGCTTATGATGTCCGATTTATTCAATAACAGTTTCCGTATAGACAGGGAGAAAGCACAGAATTTTCTGGATAATATAGGAGACAGGGAAGAACTTACCTCTGCAGTGAGACAGCTGTGCGATGAAGCGGATAGAAGGCTTGGTGAGGAAATAGACAAGGCGGATAATTCCTATGAAGTTGTAAAGAAAGCCACTATCCACCAGATGTCAGCAGGAATTATGGCAAGGAGTGCCACAAGACAGGATTATACTATTCCATACATCAAAGGTGATGGGTATGGAATGATGAAGCTTACATTTAAGGCAGAAGAAGGTGACAAGGGTAAGATTGCCATATCCTATGAGGATGACAGATTAGGCAGGGTTAATGTGGAAATTAACGTAACTTCTGATGAATTAATGATGTCGGGAACATATGGCACAAGAGCTTCCATAACAGGAACAGCTGATAGTGAGGAAGCCGATAGTGCCGCTGCTTTCAGGGACAAACTTAATGCTGTGGCAGATGAAGTTAAGGAACAGTTTGGCTTTAAGAAGACTAACGTAATAATCAATCCTGTAAGAAATGTTTCACGTAATCTGTACGGAAGTGATGACACCGGAATAGATACAAAGAAATTATATAAAATTGCAAAAACTGTAGTTTCAGGACTTGTGTAAATGTGAGAATGCACCGATAAATTAAACATAACGGATGGCAGGAATTGTGCCATCACTGGCAACGGATTGTCAGAAGACAGGCATGGAGGCCGGCAGTGGATAACATTGTAGTAAACCGATAGGAAAGATGGAGGATTTATTATATGAGAATTAATACTAATATAAGTGCCATGACTGTCAACAATTCACTTCAGAGAGCGCAGAATAACCTGTCTGCTTCAATAGAGAGACTGTCATCAGGTTATAAGATAAACAGTTCAGCAGATGACCCTGCAGGATGTGCCATTTCTGAAAAAATGAGAATGCAGATAAGAGGTCTTAATCAGGCAGATAATAATGCGGCAGATGGTGAATCAGTACTTAATACAGCAGAGGGTGCACTGCAGGAAATCAATGCCATGCTGGTACGTATGAAGGAGCTTACAGTCCAGGCAGCTAATGATGTCAATTCAGACCAGGAGCGTTCTGCCATTCAGGATGAGTTAAACAGCATAAATGAGGAAATCGACAGAATTACCAGTGAGACAGAGTTCAATACCCAGCCTCTTCTTAATGGTAATCTTTCAAGGCGTGTATATTCCAATGTACAGAATGTAGTAAATCTTTCTGTTACAGATAATTATCCTGCAGGAATATATGGAATTACTGTTACACAGGATGCAAGACAGGCAATTGCAGTAGGTGACGGGAATATAGCTATGACATCAACAGATACAATAAAAAAGGATGAAGTGGGCAGTATCAGTATTAATGGTTATGATATTAATATTGCTGAGGGAGATGACCTCAATACAGTTGTATCCAAACTCATGGCAGGTGCTGATATGACAGGTGGAAAGATGTTTGTGACAGATCCTTCCCTGACTAACGATACATCAGATAAACCATTGGAAGGAACAAAGAAACCGGATGGAACAACAGTAAGTGCTGCTGATGTAGCAAACGCAACCGGCAAGGGAACAGAATATGCAGGATATGAGCCAGCCACAACATATACAGGTAATAAAATTGTATTTATGACAAATGAATATGGTTCTGATATGAGCCTTGATATAACATGCAGTAATCAGAAGCTTGCACAGAAACTGGGATTAGGCTCAGCTTACGTCAGACCGGATTCTGCTGATAAGGGAATTCAGGCACAGGGCAGTGATGTTCAGGCAAAGTTCACAGAGGACAGTGGTGAGAGAGTTGGATTCTCTAATAGTGCTGTTATATCAACATCAGGCACAGTTATAACAATTAATGATGTTAATAACAGAGAGTTTAAATTTGATGTTCCGGGAAATGTTGCGGGAACCAAGTTTGACGATACAGGACTTAATCCGTCAGCAACATCTACATCAGAGAAGAAAATCGAACAGGAAGTTACTGATGTAGGAAGAATGAGTATTCACATTGGTGCTAACCAGGACCAGGTTATTGTTATTGATATTCCTGCTGTTACTTCATACACATTAGGAACTGATACTATAAATGTTATGACAAGTGTTACATCACAGCAGGCAATAGCCAAGGTGGACGTTGCCATCGGCAGGGTTAATGATGTGCGTTCCAAGATAGGTGCTTATTCTAACAGATTTGAGCATACAAGAAATAATTTAGGTGTTTCAACTGAGAATGCAGAAAGTGCCCTTTCAACCATGATGGATACTGATATGGCAGAGGAGATGACTAATTACACATCTATGACTGTGCTTACACAGGCTGCCACTTCAATTCTTTCACAAGCTAATGAGAGACCTTCTACAGTACTTCAGATTTTACAGTAATAAGCAGCTTTGGAGTAGTGGAAAATAAGACTGATAGCGTATTTTCCAGCGTAAAAGTGTCTATGGAATGGAGATTATAATGAAAAAGGACGATATACAGACATTTTCATACAGGATTTCACAGGCAAACAGAACAGAATTAGTAGTGATTACTCTTGATATGGCGATACAGTATATTAAGGATGCAAAAGAAGACCAGGATATTAACAGCTACAGGCAGAATCTGAGAAATGCAAAACGTGTTATCGACACGCTTATTTCGTCACTTGATATGAGCTATGACATATCATCCCAGCTGTTTGATGTGTATATGGTAGTGGAGAGATATATTATCAGTGCCAGCAGCAGAAGACCTGAGCCAGAGGGCAGCACACTAAAGCCGGAGGGTATCACAGCAAAGCCAGAGGACAGCATGGCAGGTTATATGAAACTTCTTGAATCATGTGAGAGAATGCTTACCATGCTTCGCAAGTCATTTTACGAGGTGAGTAAAATGGATGATTCAACTCCGCTTATGCAGAATACCCAGCAGGTTTACGCAGGACTTACATATTCCAATGGCGGTGGAGCAAGTGAAATGCTGGATGCCGGTGCAAACCGGGGATATAAGGCATAGAAAATGGATAGATAATCATTTAAAATGTAAAAGAACCCTGACATCTGGTTTCACAGTAATGTCAGGGTTCGAATTATTTATATATTACATCCGTAGCTTTCTTCTTCGTGCTCTGGCTCTTCTTCTCTTGCGGCGAATACTTTCCTTTATGGAAGATGAAATATAGTAAATGAGAAGAATAACCAGGATTCCAATAATAAGATACCAAAGATTAATTACAATGCATTTTCTGGCAGAAGGAGCTTTGGAAGATGATTCTGTCAGATATGGAAGGTTACTTGAAGCAGCCAGGTCAGCAGGAGTAGATATTCTTAAAGCAGCCATTCCCACCACATTATTTTTAGCTGTAAAATTAAGCTTTGCAGTGTATATACCATTATTACTGGTTGGATTATAATTGTTGTCCAGGTCAATCTTAACATCGCCAACACTCATATCTTTAGGAAGAGTAAGGGTTGCAGCGTTAAGATTAAGGTCCAGGTTATACTGGTTGAATACCCTTGAATCATAGTAGCTGTCGCTGGTAAGCAGTGAACTTAAATCACCGCCAGAAGTAGTGATTTTCTTGAAATTAGCAAAACCCCAGTCAAACAGATTTCTTGTATCTATAAAACGCTGGTTTGTTTCTGATTTGAAGCAGACACAGATAAGTCTCATGTCATCCTTTTCTGCAAATGTAACAAGAGTACAGCCTGCTTCATCAGTAAATCCGGTCTTTCCACCTTTACAATATTCATACTCGTATTGTCTGCCCTTAAGCATAAGATGGCGGTGCTTGAAAGTCCTTGCTGTAGTAGTTTTATTAGTTGGGGGAATGGTGTAAGTTGTGTAAGTAGAGTCAATATCAACAAACTTAGGATTGTTGTAGCATCCCCTTGCAATCATTGCCATATCGTAAGCAGTGGTGTAATGGTTAAGGTCGTGAAGACCGCTGGCATTAGTAAAATGGGTATTAAGGGCTCCAAGTTCCTTAGCCCTTTCATTCATCATCTCTGCAAATGCTGACAGTGAACCGGATACATGCTCAGCAAGGGCATATGCCATCTCGTTGGCAGAGTGAAGAAGCATACCATACATAACCTGTTCAACAGTCATCTCTTCCCCAGTCTTGGAACCAAGCTGGGCATCTTCCCAGGTTACAGAGTTTGCTGCCTCTTTAGAAAATGTAACAATTTCATCCATGCCACAGTTCTCTATGGTAAGAAGTCCGGTAAGAATCTTGGTTGTACTGGCAGGATATGATATGGCATGGGAATCCTTGTCATACAGTATTGCACCAGTATCAGCATCAATAAGTATGGCACTTCCAGATTCAACCTCTGGAGCAACCGGCCAGCCATTCTCATCCACCGAAGAAGTGGTGGATGTGCCAGCAGGAGCACCATATACAATATTCAAGCCAGAGATACCGGTGAAGTCTTTTGTACCAGATAAACTAATTCCTGCAAAAGCCGTAGTACCAACAGTCACTGCTGCAAGGATTACGGCACATCCTTTAGCAATTATTCTATTTGCAAATCTTTTAATCATAATATCCCCATTCTGCTGACGCTTTTGCATGGAAGAATCGCAAGTCAATTTTCAGATTTGGCTCTGTGATAAGGGCTGTTTTGTGGCGCCTGCAACACAAACAGCCGAAATAGGCTGTATAGCTTATTATTTACACTATCCCCATTCCCTAATAATTTTATATTAAAGAACATTTATTGTAAAGTCTCATTATAACTGAGCTGCAAATATCATTACGACTGAGCTTTAAATATCTTCAGTGATTTGACATGGCTCTGGAAAATTGATTATAATTACCCGGGTGGCTGTCTGGCATGTTAAGCGAAGGCAGACAGCCTTAAGTTTTGTCGCTTAAGAAATGAGGATATAATGAGACTTAGAAATGTTCCCGGAGCAAGGGATGTAATGGCTGCCAATGAGTATGTATTTACTGAGCCGGAGGGAATGGCTGGTACATGGTCACAGGTATTTGGAAATAGTAACCCTATCCACATTGAGATAGGAATGGGAAAGGGGCGGTTCATAACAACACTGGCCAGTATGAATCCAGATATTAATTACGTTGGTATCGAAAAATATTCCAGTGTGCTGTTAAGGGCAGTGGAGAAGCAGGATGAGCTGAATCTTCCTAATCTTAGATTCATAAGAATGGATGCGGAGAATATAACCTCTGTTTTCGGAAAGGAAGAGGTTGACCGGATATATTTGAATTTTTCGGACCCATGGCCTAAGGACAGACATGCAAAGAGAAGACTTACATCAAGACAGTTCTTTGCCAGATATAATGAAATACTAAAAAGTACCGGAAGAGTGGAATTTAAGACAGATAACAGACCACTGTTTGATTTCTCTGTAGAGGAAGTAAATGAAGCCGGATGGAAGTTATCTGTATGCACCTATGACCTTCATAATGATGAAAAGCTTATGGAAGGCAATGTAATGACAGAATATGAAGAGAGATTTTCCAGCCAGGGAAATCCAATATGTAAGTTGGTAGCAATAAGATAATAAAAGGCATATGATATAATGAGCCTTGCGACGATGTGCGCTTGCGGACATCGTCATAAGGCGAAAAAAGACACGGAGACGCAAGTCGACGTGATATAGTGAGCGTTAGCGAGCCAGAGCAAGCGTGGCTTGTTCATGGCGAGCGGCGAACGACGATCACGATAGATTTCGAAGAAATCGTCAAGCACGAAGTGCGAATCGTGATATAATGAGCCTTAGCGAGCCAGAGGGAGGGGTGATTATGCACCGCAAACCATCAATGTTAAAGCGTATATCATATGCCTTATTCTGTAACAGAAAATGCAATTCTAAAATTGTCAGATTAAAAAGAAACTGGGACGAGGTAGTGCATTTTACATGCGGTTCGGGGAATCGTAAGGGGTAACAGATACATTTCTTTTCTTGAGAAAATGATCTACAACAAGATTTAAAATGTAGCTTAAAACCGCAACGGTTGGCACACCCAGAAACATCCCCCATACACCGAACAGACTTCCTCCCACCGTAATAGAGAATATTACCCACAGTGGTTTAAGTCCTGTGCTGTTGCCCAGAATCTTAGGACCTAAGAATAATCCGTCAAACTGCTGTATAATCAGTATAAGCAGAATGAAGAACAGTGCTTTAATCGGGTTCTTAATAAGAACAAATAAGAATCCGATTGCACCACCGATATATGGGCCAAAGTAAGGAATCATATTAGTAATTCCCACAAGAACACTAATCAGTACTGCATAAGGGAAACGGAATATGGTCATAAGGAAGAAGCATATAAATCCGATTATAATGGAATCAAGGGCCTTTCCTGATATAAAGCCAATAAATATTCTGCCGCTTTCCCGTGCCACATCTCTGATTAAATCTGCTGTTCTGATTGGCAAAAATGCATACATTAACCGTTTGCAGTGATAGAACAGATTTTTGTGGTCGGATATCATATAAACAGATACAATAATTGAAATTATAAGGCTTATTATTCCCTTTACAATAGCCACAGATGTGGTAACCACAACAGGTACAATGTTAGTAAGCATGCTGGTGGTTGAACTGATTAACGAAGGCAGGGCTTCTTCTATCTTCTTGTTTATAGCTTCAAAGTTAAATGTTTCATTTAAAGAAGGGTGGTTTGCCTCCAGATTTAATATGAAATCCAGGGCGTTGTTATACCACACGGGAAGAAGTTCTGTAATTTCGGCAATACTGCTGGCAATCTGTGGAATAACCACTCCAAGAAGAAGTGCAACAAGTCCGATGGCGATAATATAGGTCACAAGGATGGAGAGATATTTTGCACCTTTCTCAGATTTCATATGGAACAATCCAGTAAAAACCTTCCTATACAGTATACTTACAAGTGGAAATAGTATAAAGGCGATAAATCCTCCCACAATAAATGGTGAGAGAATACCAATTACATACTTGATTCCTACTATTGTTGAATGAAAATTACCTATGAAATTATAGATAAGAATTGTGCCAAGTACGAATAATAGTCCGTAGCAGACAATGGTAAAATACTTGCTGTTAGGTCTGAACCGGTTTTTAGCAATGTTTCTGTTGTGGTCATTGTCGGTGTTTGCGTTGCGCTGGTTGTCACATTCCGTGTCACTTTGTTGGTTATTCTGGTTGTTACACGGTGTATCGCATTGCATGTCATGCTGGTTGTTATGTTTAGCTTCCTCTGTCATAGTCTGAGGTATCCTTTCATATATTGATTATTTATGGTATCTGTCCACTTATCATTTAATTATATCCATATATACGGAATTATAAAGCAATACAGTGGATAACTTCAATAGATTTAAGGAATTTTAGGCTTTTTTTAACGAAAAATAAAAAAGTTATAAATTGTACTGAAATAAATACAAAAAAAGACTTGCATTATTGCAATTAATTATATATAATACCACTTGTGTTCAGCGCTGAAGCGTATGCAATGTATGCAAAAGCCTGACAGATAAATGAATATGCGTCGCTAGCTCAGTTGGTAGAGCACCTGACTCTTAATCAGGGTGTCCAGGGTTCGAACCCCTGGCGACGCACTTGGAAAGGTCTTATGATTTGGGAGTAGCCCAGGTTGTAAGGCTTTTATTTTTTTCCAGTGCTTATGCGGGGTTGAGGATACATGCAAGCTGGGAATTGTTTTGGTTACTTCTAATCTGATTCTTTAGTTTATATCGCAAGCAATAATAAAAGAATAAAATATTAATAATAACAATATATTATATATTGAAATGATAATATAGAAATGATATAATAAAGCAGATGGCAATAGTCATCAGGAAGATACCCATGACAGGGTGGCATGCTCCCGGAACATGACCTGATTTATCGGGAATACATAGGAAGGGGGTGCGTGATTATGACAGCTTTTGAGATTGTCTCAATATTCATAGGAATCCTAACATTGTTAGTAACCTTTGGCAGCTTAATAGTTGCGTTTCTTGCCTTTCTCACTAGAGATAAGGATCACAAGAATTAAAAAATGCCTATCCTGTCCGAACCAGGATAGGCGGTGTCCATAAGGATACTTAACATCTGGGAGCATCCACTTTGGAGTGGGTACTCTTCCTTTACCCAATATAACATAGTAAGAATAGATTTTCAACTGTGGAAATAAAAAAGATGGAGAGAATTATTAAAAAAGAGAATATCATGAAACAGAAGAAATATAAATTGCCTAAAATAGGACTTCGTATCATTAAGTCAGCAGTAGGAGTTTTCCTGTGTTATGTGATTAATCTGTTACGAAATGGACAGGGCATTGTGTTCTATTCGCAGCTTGCAGGTTTGTGGTGTATGCAGGATTATGTCAGTGAGACGAAATCTAAGGCAAAGCAACGCTCACTGGGAACACTGGTTGGAGCGTTAGCTGGACTTGTATATATTATGCTGATTGATGATAAGGAAAAGATGCAAGGAACAGGGAGAAATCATGATTTTTTCCATGCTTTAATTAAATATGGCATTTTCATGTTCTTGCATCCTGTAAGAAACGGAGGAAATCCATTACTGGCAGCAGACGGGAATAATAAAATCCCTGAATATAGTCTACACCCTCTGCAGTAATCTGGTCTAATTCTTCACGGGTTTCGATTCCCTCGGCAACTACCTTTAAGCTCATGCCATGAGACATTTCAAGGACAGCCTGCACCACCTGTTTGGCTTTGGAACTGTTAAAGAATGCCTTTGACATATCGTAGTCCAGCTTGATTATTGACACAGGCATTTCAACCACATACATCAGATTGGATTCGCCCTTTCCGAAATCATCAAGGGAAAATGTAAAACCATAGGAAATCAGTTTTTTCATATTTTCAAGAAGAATCTTTCTGGCACGGATTGATGCAGTTTCTGTGATTTCAAGGTTAATGAGGCCTGGACTAATCTGGTATTTGTTAACAATTGAGATTAACTGGTCCGACAAATTTTCGCTTTCGCATTGTACAACTGATAGATTTACTTCGATATAGTGAATTCCAAGATTGGTTGCATCTGTATTTTTCAAAAAATCACATACCTTTTCAAAAATACGTTCACCAAGGGTCAATTGGAAAATTAAATTCCAGTTGTCCCATACCTCTGACTTGAACTTACT
>CAMEWO010000034.1 GCA_945946665.1 uncultured Eubacterium sp. | reverse complement strand
AGTCTCCACAATGGAATTTAACTTTACAGTGGAATTTACTTTTTCATTCAACCAAATAACCATAAATCGTTACAAAAAGATAAATTAATGTCAATAATCTACTGTTGGGGAAGGAAACATAATTGCAGTAAGCTTTCCTGCATAAATTGGGTCCATCTCCTGCATAACAGCTGCCCTCTGCTTTGGTGTCATACACAGAAGAATTCTGGTGACAACATAGGCATCTCCAGTCATCTCCTCCATAATAGATGCCGCATTCTTAGGATCCATATTAGCATAAGTGGTTGCCCAGTCCTGAACCTGCTGTGAGAACTGAAGCCTCTCGCATACTTCCTTGTATATCTTGGCAGCATTATCAGGATATATTTTATCATACCAGGATTTGTATTCTGATATATCAGGAGCATTCTCTGCAAAAACCACCTGATTATCAAAATCCTCTTTCTGCTTCAGAAAGGTTTCCTGATTCTCCTCATATACTTTCAGCCTTGCCACCTCTGCCTGAAGCTGTTGAACCTGTTCCGAAGAGGTATTACCACTGTTCTGATATTCAGCTACCTCTTTCTCAAGTTCCTTAATCCTCTCAATAGCCTCAGCAAGACTTTTATACTTATATCCCGTCTCCTCCATAAGTTCTTCATCACTCATCTCAGGCAGAATATTGCTTACCACAGGAACATTCTTTAAAACAGGTCGGAGCATTGTACCTATTCCACCCACATCCATCTTAATAAGCAGTGCAAATATAACAAGCCATATTATTATAATAAGAACAGCCAGCAGAAATCCTGCAAAACCTCCGCCCTTCTCATCATCATTATCTACATCAGCGCCTAATCCGCCAGCAGACTTTTTCTTCTTAGCCATGCCAAAAGTCCCTTTCCTATATTATCAATCAGTATCTTTTCCTTTATCATTATAAGTAAAACTTACTAATTGGTCAATTTCCTTCTTTTCCTCATTATTAAGTTCAGCCTTAAACTCTTCAAATGCTTTTTCTTTCAGTTTTTCATGAACCTTCCTGTCAGCCACAGCCTCATTAAGCTTTTCTCTGGCCTTGTCCAGATTTCTCTGGGCAGTCCTCAGCCTTACAGCCTGCTGCTTCATCAGTTCTTCCACAGCCTTAATTGAATCATTGCTTATCTTTAATCTGGCAACATCAATCTTGCCTGTTGAATATTGCCTTATCTCATCCTGATATCCTCTTCTTTTGGCAATCAAAGCCCTCATCTTATCTTCTTCCGCCATAACCTTACTCATGGCAGCTGCAAATTCAGTCTTTGCCTGGGTTTCCAGACGGATTTTAATGTCAAGGACATTCTGGAGACGATAAACAAATTTTGCCATCTAATGCCATCCTCCACACTCCGCTATTCAGATTCAGAATCGGCAAATATACTATTAAGCATTGCCATTTCTTCCTCAAATGTGAATTTTTCATCTGTCTGCTGCATAAGAAATTCATTAACAGCATCTATCTTAGAAATTGCATAGTCAATATTCTTATTACTGCCCTTCTTATAGGCTCCTATATTAATCAGGTCTTCAGCTTCATTGTATGTAGCAAGGACATTCTTAAGCCGTCCTGCCACCTTCTTATGCTCTTTAGTAACAATCTGGCTCATGCATCTGGAAATACTCTGCAAAACATCAATAGCTGGATAATGATTTTTATGTCCCAGCTTTCGTGACAGCATAATGTGCCCATCAAGAATACTTCGTGCAGTATCTGTTATAGGCTCATTAAAATCATCACCATCTACAAGCACTGTATACAAACCAGTTATAGAACCCTTTTCCGCCATTCCTGCTCTCTCAAGCAGTTTTGGCATCTCACTGTAAACACTTGGCGGATATCCCCTGGTAACAGGCGGCTCACCTGATGCCAATCCTATTTCTCTCTGAGCCATGGAAAATCTGGTAAGAGAATCCATCATCAGAAGTACATCTTTGCCCTGGTCACGGAAATATTCTGCAATAGCTGTAGCAGTCTTGGCAGCTTTGTTTCTTATAAGTGCCGGCTTATCAGATGTTGCCACAACAAGAACGCTTCTCTTCATTCCCTCTGGTCCCAAGTCTCTCTCTGCAAATTCCCTGACCTCACGGCCCCGTTCTCCGATAAGGGCTATTACATTAATGTCAGCCTTAGTATTACGGGCAAACATACCCATAAGTGTGCTCTTACCTACACCACTTCCTGCAAATATACCAATTCTCTGTCCCTTGCCAACTGTCAGAAGTCCATCAACAGCTTTAACGCCTAAAGGAAGAACCTCATTGATGATTACTCGAGACATAGGGTCTGGGGGAGCTGCCTCAACAGAATATTCTTCAGTAAGTCCCAGATCTTCACCATCCACAGGATTGCCAAGACCATCAAGTGTATGTCCCAGAATTCCGAATCCAACCTTTACGCCAAGAGGCTTGCCTGTATTCTCTACAATACAGCCAGGGCCAATTCCATCAACAGTATCAAATGGCATCAGAAGAACCACTGACTCCCTGAATCCAACAACCTCTGCATTAACCACCTGGCTTCTGTCTGCCGAATATATTCTGCACAAATCATTAAGCTTTGCATCAGGTCCTACAGATTCAACTGTAAGCCCAACAATCTTGGATACTTTTCCCAGCTTCTTATAAAATGTTTCCTGGGTTAATTCAAGATATTTATTAGTGTCAACAGCAAACATCATAAGCCCCCTTATAGCCAGAAAATCTTTATATCATACACTTCAAAAATTGATTGATTAATTCATACAGCTTAATTCTCTGATTCTTTTAATAAGATTATCAAGTTCTACATCCAGACTGCAGTTAAACACAGCACCATCTGACTCGATTACACACTGGTTCTGTGATAAAGACTGATCCTCAACAACATCAATATCAATATCCTTATTGACCCTGCAGCTGATTTTGCCCTGATTAGACGAAACATAATCAAAATCGTCTGGTGAAACCCTGATTACATAATCCTGGTTCTTATCAGCTTCTGACAGACACTTGCTAATAAGGTGCATTATTATGTCATGATTATCCAGTGCCTCTGAAGAAATAACTGATTTAAACACCTCAGTAATCACCTGAACCAGTTCCGGTTCTACGTTATTCTTCTTTTCAATATATTCAGATTCAAGCTGGTTAAACCGGCTCTGATACTGGTTTTCCAGTTCATTTATATGAGACTGGAGTTCCTGGTCTGCCTGGCTTAATCCATCCTGATACCCCTGCTGTCTTGCCTGGTTGAAAGATTCTTCAACCTGCTCATTGGCATCATTAATTATACTTTCAGCCTGTCTGTTTGCCTCTTCAATAATTTTTCCAGCTTCCTCTCTTGCATTCTGGAGAAATTCCTGGTTCTGTGCCGGATCAGAAACCTGTCCTGCATCTTCCTCCGAATCAGAAATCAGTTCTTCCACCACTTCCGCTGTCAAGCCATTGACAAACCCATCAGGGTCAGCCTTCTGTTTATCATTGGCATCCATGATACTCTGTAATTTTGTTTTAATAAGCTCATTATAATCAATAATTCGTTCCTCTTTACTGATTGCCGAGCCTCTCTTAAGCAGATTAGACAATTATTTCGTCACCTCCGCCTCTTGCAATAACGATTTCAGCTGAATCCTCCAGCTTTCTTATGATATTAACAATCTTCTGCTGTGCTTCTTCAACATCCTTCATACGAACAGGTCCCATGAATTCCATATCTTCCTTAATCATTACAGCAAGACGGCTTGAAAGGTTATTAAGGATAATATTCTGAACCTCTTCTGTGGCGCCCTTAAGGGCAAGGGCAAGGTCACTGTTATCAACATCACGAAGTACTCTCTGGATTGCTCTGTCATCAAGTGAAAGAATATCCTCGAATACGAACATCTTCTTCCTGATTTCATCAGCAAGTTCTGGTTCTTCAACTTCCAGAGTTTCCATAATATGTTTTTCTGTTCCTCTATCGACAGAATTCAGAATACTTACAATCGCATCTACACCACCAACAATAGTGTAATCCTGGTTAACAAGAGATGAAAGCTTACGCTCCAGCACTTTCTCAACCTGCTTGATTACATCTGGAGATGTTCTGTCCATCTGTGCTATTCTCTTGGCAACATCAGCCTGTTTCTCTGGTGGCAGGGATGATATAACAAGCGACGACTGTGATGGAGGAAGGTATGACAAAATAAGAGCAATCGTCTGTGGATGCTCATCCTGAATAAAGTTAAGAAGCTGGCTTGGGTCTGTCTTTCTGATAAACTCAAAAGGTCTTACCTGAAGGCTGGCAGTTAACTTTCCAATAACATTCTTAGCCTTCTCCTCACCCAGAGCCTTTTCCAGAAGTTCCTTTGCATATCCAATTCCACCTTCAGCAATATACTGCTGTGCGAGACATATCTCATAGAACTCATTGAGAACCATCTCTTTCGTCTGTGGAGATACACTGCTTGTATTAGCAATCTCCAGTGTCAGCTGTTCAATCTCTTCTTCCTTCAAATGTTTGAATATCTGGGCAGATTTCTCTGGTCCCAGAGCAATCAATAAAGTAGCAGCTTTTTCAACTCCATCCATCTCCTTATCAGGGGATGATGTTATCTGTCTAGCCATATATAATCACGCCTTTCTTAGTCCCATCCGTCATTAAGCCAGTTACGTAAAAGAAGCGCAACTGCCTCCGGATTCTCATCCACAAATTTTTCAATAGCTTTTCTCGTCTCAGATTTCTCCTGAACATCAATCTCTTCAACTGAAGGCTGCTTTTCTCTTGTAGTAGCAAGCATTTCCTCAACAGACAGTTCAGGCTCTTTCTCGCTTACAGTAAGTGGAACTGCACTTCTTATAACAACGAATGCCAGAAGTCCTAATATTACAAGGGCAAGAGCAATCTGAAGCCAGAATGTTACATTGCTTAATATATTTCCTGTAGGCTTATCCTGGAAATATGGACGCTGGTATGCAATTACAGAAATATTAGCTGTTGGAATTCCTGTACCTCTTGATATGTTATCAATAACCCCCTGGTCCACTTCAAGGGTAGTTGTTTCACCATTCTGGGCTTTAAACTCATCCCAGCTTACATTGTCAAGATATCCCAGCTTCTGGCACTCTTCTTCTGAATATATCATATTCTTAATAAATGTAACCGCAATGCTTGAAGAATCCTTGACAATTTCACCAGGTTCCTTAACTGTTGTAGTTACAATAGAATTAGGCAGATATGAGTATTTCTTCACCTCATATGTGGAAGTACTTCCATTGCCTGTATTAATATTATATGTAGTATCATCATTATTAGAGGTTGTTCCCGGAGTACCACTGGCACCGGAAGTTCCCTCGGATACCTCTTCATATGACTCTCCAAATATGGCCTGTTCCCCACCCTGGGTTGAATACTCTGTGGCAATTGTAGTTACTGCATCCCAGTCCATATCCATATTAAGGGTAAAATACGCATCATCATACAATCCGGTAGCAAGCCATCCATCTTTAATACTTTTCTTTATTGTGGCTTCAATTTCATTCTTATACTTCATCTTGCCACTATAGCTTACCCCTGAACTATTGGAAGCATTACTTTGTCCGGAAAACAGTGTATTACCGCTTGTATCCACAATTGTAATGTTATTCGTTGTACTATTACGAACTGCTGTTGCAAGAAAAACAGCAATAGTCTCTGCAGCATCACTGTTCATAGCCCTGGTCGTATCGAGAACCACGCTGACAGAAGCCTCAGATGTAGTAGCATAGAAGGATGATGTGGTATCACTGAGTTGAACAGTTACCGAAGCACTTTTTATGCCATCCATGCTCTCCAGGTCATCCTTAAACTTATTCTCAAGATAATGGGCATGCATCTTAGTCCTGTCAGATTCAGTAGTTGTGAAACTTGTATTCATTGAATCCTCGAAGGAATACCCTGCAGGTCTTATATCCTCAGATGCTATAAGCATCTTAGAATTAGTCAAATCACTCTTCTTTACTTTGACAGTAAGTGAGCCGTCATCTATCACATAAGGGATATTATTGCTGGTAAGCAGTGATGTAACACTGTTCATCTCCTTATAATCCTCACAGGTTGTCAGTACATTATATACTGGTCTTGAGGCCACAAAGGCGATAATACCTACAGCAAGAAGGACAGCAGCCACAGAGCTGACAATCACTACTCTCTGCTTGGCAGTCCATCCCTTCCATATATCTAATATTCTGTTAATAACTGCTCTAAAACGCTCAGCCATTGTTACGTAAACTCCTTAAATTAAATCTGCATGTTCATAATCTGATTATAAGCTTCAAGTGCCTTGTCTCTTACCGCTACAGTAAATTCCAATGCAATATTAGCCTGTTGCTGGTATACACCAAGCTCATGTGTGTTAGTCAGATTACCCAGGGCAAAATCAATCTCAGCCTGCTGTGCCTGCTGTATATAATCATTAGTACTGGTAAGAAGCCCTGACACTGAATTAAATACCGAGTCAAATGTCTTATCCCCATCTGTTCCATCTGGGACATTAAGTGTAGCTGACTGCTTCATGGCATCAGTAACCTTATTAATATAATCTGCTCCCAGAGTGTTAACTGCCTGTGTAATATTCATACTTATCCCCATTCCTTATACTATCTTCATAAAATACGTATATCAATTAAACTGAACCAATAGTAAGTCCCTTCTGTGCCATGGACTTGCTGGCATTAAATGCTGAAATATTAGCTTCATATGACCTGGATGCATCAATTAAATCAGTCATCTCCTGCACAATATTAACATTAGGATATGTCACATATCCATTCTCATCTGCATCAGGGTGTGATGGATCATACACAAGATTCATATCTGTGGAATCGTCCTCATAAACAGATGTAACCTTAACTCCATCTCCCAGTCTTCCTCCGCTGGCATTATGCAGAATACTGGCAAAAGACGAGCCTGCTGCACTTGCACCCTTAACGTATGTAGCAGGAGATAACGTCTTCTCTGTGAAAACTACTGCTTTTCTCACATATGGTGTGCCATCCGATGTCCTTGTTGTATTGGCATTGGCAATATTCTCAGAAATAACATCTGTCCTTAACTGCTGTGCAGTCATACCTGATGCACTAATATTAAAAGATGTGAACATTGACATAATGTTTTCCTCCTTAACATCAAAAAACAAATTAATATGTTACTTTATAACCGCCTTGAATCTTGAAAACTCATTATTCATACTGTCAATCAGGGCACTATAGTTAATCTGCTCTGCAGCCAGTTCAACATTCTCTGTTGAAAGATCAACATTATTGCCATCAAGCCTGTATGAAAGAGCTGTATTATCTGTATACGTCCTGTATGTAACTGTTGATGTATCAACACTGTTTATCTTCTGTGTAAGAGTTGCCCTTGGTTTTCCAGCCTGTTCAATGGCAGAATTAAGATAAGTCTTAAATTCAATATCCTGTCTCTTATAATTAGGCGTGTCCACATTGGCAATATTATTGGTAAGCACCTCTTCTCTTGCCCAGCTGGCATCAGCTGCAGTCTTTAAAACATTAACATATCCAAATATTCCTGAGCCCATATAACTCCCCCATTTCCCCGTAAACTATTAATTCTTACGGTCTTAATAACAGACATTTAGTTAAATCTTACAGCAAAGCCATTGATATATGTACAAAATGCACACAATAAACCTAACTTACATTATAGATTATCGTCCAACAAAAATAAAGTCTTAATTTGTGAAATATGGTGAATTATGTAAAAATATATCTATCCTGCCATAAACATCGAGAAGCCCACATACTCACGTATGCAGGCTCCATCCCTTTATTATCCATCCTGTTATCAATATCTAGTCTTCCAGTTTCTTAAGTTCCTCAAAGACCTCATCATTAACCACCTTAATGTATGTACCCTTCATTCCTGAAGATCTGGATTCAATCACCCCGGCACTCTCAAACTTTCGTAAGGCATTAACAATAACAGATCTTGTTATTCCTACTCTGTCAGCAATCTTACTTGCAACAAGAATTCCCTCTGTTCCATCCAGTTCCTTGAAAATATGCTTAATAGCTTCTAGTTCTGATGATGACAGAGTGCTGATTGCAGATTTCACTATCTGCTTATTCCTAACAATTTCTGCATTCTCCTCATTAACAGAACGCATCATCTCAAGGCCTACTACAGTTGCCCCGTACTCACACAGAATAATATCGTCAATCTCATAGGAATTGTCACTCTTATATAAAAATAACGTTCCAAGGCGCTCTCCTGCAATCTCAACAGGAGCGATAAGAGCTTCAAACTTCTTAACATTATCTGTTGCGAAACCTAATGTAGCAAGATTAACATTCTCCTTAGTAGACAGTATGCTTAAAAGTCTTTCATTAAGCATATTATCCACGAAACCGCCTACTCTGTCATATATCAGTTCATCAATAACGTCAACTCCGTTAAAAAAGCCGGTTCCAAGCACTTTGCCTTTCTTGCTTATAACAAGGATATTCGATTCAAGTATACCGCTTAACACATCACAGATATCATTAAACTCTACACGCTGCGAATGATTGTTGTGCAATAACTTGTTAATCTTTCTTGTTTTATCTAATAACTGCACGCTCATCAGAATTACCTCCGCCTCCAGTCTTCATTACAACACGAACAAACGAAATAATCTCTGATAGAATATTAGCATTTTAAACAGTTTATTTCAATAGTTTTCTGACAATTAATTCCAATATCATTCAATGTAGCCACAATTTTCATCAGCACATACTGTCTTGCTTCCCTTTTCCACCATATATCCGCCACACTGTGGACATTTTTTGGCTACAGGCTTCTGCCATGACATAAAGTCACAGTCAGGATTGTTCTCACAGCCAAAATATCTTCTGCCTTTTTTCGTCTTCTTAAGAACAATTTCCTTTCCACACTTTGGACAGGCAACCCCGATTTTTTCATAATATGGTTTAGTATTTCTACACTCTGGGAAACCAGGACAGCCAAGGAATTTGCCATGAGGACCGTATTTTATTACCATGTTCCGTCCACACAGCTCGCACACAACATCGCTTACCTCATCCTCTATCTTGACATTTTCCAGTTCCTTCTCTGCTGCCTTGACAGCCTCCTCAAGATCAGGATAGAAATTCCTTATAACTTCTTTCCACTTTACCTCGCCTTCAGCAACACCATCCAGCAAAGCTTCCATGTTTGCAGTAAAATTAACATCCACAATAGTCGGAAAGGCTTTCTTCATTATGTCATTAACTGCCTCACCAAGTTCAGTGACATACAGGTTCTTATTCTCCTTGGCGATATAATGTCTCGCAATAATTGTTGTGATAGTAGGCGCGTAAGTACTTGGTCTTCCTATTCCCAGTTCCTCAAGCTGTTTAACTAAGGATGCCTCTGTAAAATGTGCAGGTGGCTGTGTAAAATGCTGGCTGCTTTCCAGGTTATCCAGAGAAAGAACAGAGTCAGTATTAATACTCTTTACAAGTGTATTTCCATCCTTTTCTTCATCCTCGTCCTTATATACCGACATAAATCCGTCAAATACAATCTTAGATGCAGAAACATTAAAACGGTATTTACCAGCAGCAATCTTAACAGAAGTAGTCTCATACACAGCACCACTCATCTGGCTTGCGGTAAATCTTTTCCATATAAGCTGGTATAACCTGAACTGGTCTCTTGACAGTGATTCCTTAACTACAACCGGAGACAGTGCAATATCAGTAGGTCTTATAGCCTCATGGGCATCCTGTATCTTCTTTGCGTCCTTCCCCCCGGTTTTAGCCGTAGAAAGGTATTTTTCGCCATAATTATCCTTAATATAATCTGCTGCCATTGTCACAGCCTCACCAGCAACTCTTGTTGAATCAGTACGAAGATAAGTGATTATACCTATGGTTCCTTTTCCTGCAATATCAACACCTTCATAAAGCTGCTGTGCCAGCCTCATAGTCTTCTGTGTTGAGAAATTAAGCTGTTTTGCCGCCTCCTGCTGAAGAGTACTTGTTGTAAATGGAAGAGGTGCCTTCTTAATCTTTTCTCCAGGCTTAACACTCTCCACCTTATAGGTACATTTCTTTAAATCAGAAAGAATCTTGTTCATCTCAGTTTCATTCTTAATGTCAATCTTTCCTGATTCATCACCATAAAATCTGGCAATCACAGGCTTTTTCTCGCCTGATACATTAAGCTTTGCCTCAAGAGTCCAATACTCCTCCGGAATAAATGAATTAATCTCATCTTCTCTGTCACATATTATTCTTAATGCGACAGACTGGACACGGCCTGCACTTAATCCTCTCTTAACCTTTGCCCACAAAACAGGACTTATCTCATACCCCACAATTCTGTCAAGAATTCTTCTTGACTGCTGGGCATCAACCAGATTCATGTTAATCTTTCTTGGTTCCTTCAGCGAAGCTTTGACCGCATTCTTGGTAATCTCATTAAATGTTATTCTGTATATATCCTTATCTTCCAGCTTCAAGGCTTTGGCAAGATGCCATGAAATAGCCTCTCCCTCACGGTCCGGGTCCGTTGCAAGATATATTTTGTCTGCTTTTTTAGCTTCCTTCTTCAATGCAGCAAGTATGTCTCCCTTGCCTCTTATAGTTATATACTTTGGTTCAAAATCATGCTCTACGTCAACTCCCATCTGACTCTTGGGAAGATCTCTTATATGTCCCTGGGAAGCCATAACCTCATAATTAGATCCAAGAAACTTCTTAATTGTCTTCACTTTTGCTGGAGACTCAACAATAACAAGATACTTATGCATAGCAAAACCTTTCCATAATCATTATTACAATTTATATACCACATCTGACATAACAGTTCTTGCTCACTTCCCTGATTACCCCCTGAAGCTGCAAATCAAGCAGCAGCTGAGTTACAACTGTCACATCAAGACCTGTCTCTTTTGAAATCGTATCCAGATCTTTAGGATACAAATTAGTCTGACTATACACCATATTTTTTGCACTGGCAAGAGAATTTATTTCAGAATCCGTTGAAAATTTTGTGTCAATAACACCATTGCACTGGGTTTTGTGGTCGTCAAAATATTTTTTTCCAGTAACATATGATTCCATCCATCGTTCCACCACAGATGACTGTTTTATATCCTCAGGACAGGTTATTACCATTGCCCCCATTTTAATCAGCTCATTGCAGCCTTTACTTAAAGGATCACCTATTCTTCCCGGCACTGCCATTATCTCCTTATTCTGTTCTAACGCCTGATCCACTGTAATAAGAGAACCACTCTTCTGCCTTGCTTCCACCACAATCACCACGTCAGAAAGTCCACTTATTATTCTGTTTCTCTCTGGGAAAAATCCACTTATCGGATTCATTCCAAGGGGATATTCTGAAATAATCCCTCCTGATTCTACCAGTCTTGTATACAAATCAATATTTTCCCGTGGATAACATATATCCGCACCACATCCCAGCACCCCAACTGAAAAACCGCCTCCATCAAGGCATCCTCTCTGTCCTGCTCCATCAATTCCCAAAGCCATGCCGCTAACAACCTGTATTCCCATATAAGCAAAGCTCTTTCCAAATTCATAAGCAACCTGTCTGCCATAATCTGTACATCCTCTGGCTCCTATTATTGCCACTGTGATTCTGTTGTCATCTACAAGTTTTCCTCTTACATACAATCCTACAGGACTGTCATGTATGTGTCTTAATCTTTCAGGATAGTCATCTGATTCTCTGTGTACAAATCTTACTCCATGTTTTTCCAATTCAAGATAATCATTATATATAGACTTATCTACTCTTGAATCCGAAATCAGTCTGCACTCCCTGTCCTCAATCCCATATATACTTTTTAAAGTCCTGTCATCTGCACCATATATTGCTTTGGCACTCCCCAGCCCATCAAGCAGGCTGATGATTTTCCTTCTTCCTATTCCCGGTATATTACACAGCCAGTACCAGTAATAATCTGTATTATTATTTAATCCCATTATTTCTGTAAGATATAGCTTCGCTCAGATGACTGACAGCTATATTCTCCTCTCCTTCCATATCAGCAATAGTTCTGGCAGTTTTAAGCACTTTCTCATACCCTCTGGCTGTCATATTAAAGGTACAATAAGCTTTCTCCATTATATCTTTTTCTCTGTCACCCAGCCTGCAGTACTTCTTTACCTGTCTGGAACTCATCTGGGAATTAAAATGTATGTTGTCATTCTTAAACCTGTCCTTCTGGATATCTCTTGCCCTTCCAATAAAATCTCTCATCTGTTCTGAAGTCATCTGGCTGTCATTATCTTCTTCCTCCTGGGAAAGCATGGAGAATTCAACCTTGTTAACCTTAACGTTCAAATCAAATCTGTCCCATATAGGCTGGCTTATCCTTCCCATGTATCTTAATATGTCATGTTCTGTACACAAGCACCTCGTTCTGTCAGGATAATAACCACATTTACACGGATTCATTGCAGCGACCAGCATAAAATCCGCAGGATATGTATACTCTGCAGTAGCTCTTACAATTCTTATCTTCCTGTCTTCCAAAGGTTGTCTTAATGATTCTAATATAGCCTGTGGAAATTCTGTTAATTCATCAAGAAAAAGAACCCCTTTAGTTGCAAGGGTAATCTCTCCTGGTCTTGGCACATTGCCCCCTCCTAACAATCCAGCTCTGGTCACACTGTGATGAGGTGCACGGAAAGGCCGTTCATTCATCAGAACACCATCATTAAGACAGCCTGCCACACTGTATATTTTAGTCAGCTCCATTATTTCATCAGGTTCCAGGGCAGGCATAATAGTAGGCATTCTCTTTGCCATCATTGTTTTACCACTGCCTGGTGGTCCCACATACAGAATATTATGCATTCCTGCAGCAGCAATCATTGATGCTCTCTTCGCCGCCATCTGCCCTTTAATATCTGCAAAGTCAATCTGGTAACCATTATGCTCTGATACAGCAATTCCCTGATATGTTAAAGCCTGCATATTAGTATTACCATTAAGAAAATCAATAAGCTGTCTTAAGCTTTCCACGCCATATACATTAATCCCATCAATCATGCTTCCTTCATTAGAATTACAGGCTGGTATTATGCATGAAGTAAATCCCCTTTCAGCGGCGGCCATAACAGAGGGCATTACACCCTTCACTCCATTAACCTTTCCATCAAGACTTAACTCTCCTAATACAACTGTATTCTTAAGATTAGAAGAATCAATAATTCCATTAGCAGCAAGAATCCCCACCGCTATTGGCAGGTCAAATCCAGTTCCTGCTTTCCTTACGTCTGCCGGTGATATATTAACCACAATTCTTTCCGGACGAAGCTCTATCCCCGAATTCTTAATAGCAACCCTCACCCTGTCTTTTGCCTCTCTTACCTGGGATGCCAGATATCCGCTCATCTCAAAATATGGCAGTCCATCCCCAGCATCTGTCTCCACATTGACTATAACAGCTTCAAGCCCTGCCATAGTCACACTGAAAACTTCACTGTACATTTTCCTCCTTCTAGTTATCTATAGTGTGTATTATTGATTATAAATATATACCAGTAAAATAAATATAACCGGCAATATCTACTGTCAACTAATAAATATGCCGGTTACATTATTATATTATCATATATACTTATAATATACAATATTAATTTTTAAATATTTAATTTTCAGGCATAAATCCCCATATATCATATGGAAGATCATCATGGTTGTGTTCTCCCAAGTCAGCTCCTGATATACCATTTTCTCCAGTACCATCATGGCTGTCATCTGAATTGATGCCCATGATTTCATCCATCATTTCATCAAGACTTACGTTACAGTAATATATATCACTGTAATCAGTGAATGCCACTTTAAATTCATTGTTACAGGTTATATATCCATTAGTGAAAACAAATGCAAAATACACTTCACTGGTCTGACCACCGCACAGCAAATCTGTTGTAAACAGAAGAACTATCTTATTATCGTCTGCTACAGTCTCACCTGCCTTGCGTTTAAGAAGTTTCCCCTCCATAAACACAATGTTTTCCGCAGATTCATTATTAGCTTCATGAAGATATTTCATGTCTTTCGTTGCTTTATACATCATTCTGAATGTTGTATCAGCAGTTTCGTTAACTATAGCTTTTCTACAGCCTGAAATCAGGTTATTGATTACACCCATATCTATCTGGTTAACATCTTTGACGTATGAGCTTAATTTATCAGCTTTGTAAGTGTGCGAAAAATCATCTGTAACATAACCTTGACGCCCTAATGACACCTTATCTGTAACACATGTAAGCATCACCTCATCCCCAACACTTATCCCTTCGGGTTTATCAGCCTTATAATCAAGGGCAGCCAGAAATTCTTCATTCCAGTTATTTTTCACAACAACATAAGCATCAGGGCTTATTCCTGCAAACACTACCTCTATATTCTGAAACAAATCAATGTAAGTCCCACTTTGTATTCCCTTTGCCCTTACATTAAATGTGCCATTACTCACAGACAAGCCGGCTTCCTTTGCTATAGCTTTGTCATATGATACTTTCACCTGAATCTTGTCACCATTGGTTATTCCATCAGGATGTTCTTCCATATCATAGGTAACAGATGCAGCTATAGAATCAACAAATCGTTTATAAATTGCTTCTTTATCTGTATTCTTATCAGCCCTCACAAGCATGCCAACAAGTTCTTCTTTTTTTATCTCATATCCAGGAACAGCATACCCATTAGCGCCGGTAAAGTTTACCACCACATAATCCTCAAGAGGAACATGCTTTTTTCCCATATTCCATGCTGTAACCACAAGAAACATTATAACTGCCACGCCAGCCATGGCAATTATAAATCTTGCCTTTTCAATATCTGACTGGGATGCTTCTTTCCTGGTTATTTCTTTATTATCTCCGTACCTTTTTGTAAGGCTCTTTTTATTATTAATAGCTTTCACCTCCCAATTATAATCTGTGATTTTCTATATATTTCTCGTTGCTTCATTAAGCCAGACAAGCGCCTCACCTGTAAAATATGGAGAAAGTTTGTCCCTTACCATGCTGTGGTATGAATTCAGTGCATTCCTTTCCTCATCCTGCAATAAAGACACATTTACAGCATCAAGCTCTACTGGCACAAGTGTGAGAGTTGCAAATTTAAGCCATGTGCCATATTCGTTATCATAATCTTTTTCAACTATTATCTCATTCTCAATGCGGATTCCATATTTTCCTTCAACATACACACCTGGCTCATTAGATGTAACCATTCCTGGCTCCAGTACGCACAAATCATTCTTCCCAGGTATATGTCTCCATCTGAAGCCATTAGGTGCCTCATGGACATTAAGAAGATAACCTATGCCATGTCCTGTTCCGCATCTATAGTCAATGCCTTTCTCCCAGAGCGGTGCCCTGGCAAGAATATCGAGATTGTATCCCGTACATCCGTAGAGAAAATGAGCCCCTGACAGCTTTATCATTCCCTTCAGTGTAAGAGTATAATTATCTATTTCCTCCTGGGTCAGTTCTCCCATTGCAATTGTTCTTGTCACATCGGTCGTTCCTCTAAGATACTGCCCTCCGGAATCCACTAACAGCATTCCTCTGTTTTCAATAAGGCTGGAGTCATCTCCTGCATGATAATGCATCATGGCAGCATTAGCTCCATAAGCGCTTATTGTACCAAAACTTGGTTCCAGAAAATCCTGTATCTGTCCCCTCAAGGAATCAAGGTACCTTGCAGCCTGTGCTTCTGTTACCTTTTCCCCATTTTTAACCATTTTCTTAATCCAGTATATAAATTTTGTGACCGCAGCACCATCTTCCACATGGACATCCTTAAGATTACTTATTTCTACAGGATTCTTTACAGCCTTCATGTGAACTTCCGGATTCTGCCCTTCAATGATACATGCGCCGGCTTTTTCAAGTTCTTTATATATATACAGGTTAACCCTCTTCAAATCAATGAGGATTTTACGTCCTCCAAAGTTTTCTATATCGCTGTATATCTGTTCATATGGTTTTACATGAATACCCTCTTTGCCAAAACGTGACAGTACATTCTCCGGAAACCTGTCTATGTCAGTATATATAATGGCTTCTTCCTTTGAGATATATCCATAAGCCATAATAACAGGGTTGCAGGGAATATCTCTCCCCCTTATATTAAACAGCCAGCACACATCATCAAGGGATGCTGCTATATGTCCATCTGCACCTTTCATATTCTGTCTTAAACATCTGATTTTATCACTGCTGCTTTGTCCATACTCTGCATCAAATGCCTTGCTTGATGGAAATGCAGGTCTGTCCTTCCAGATAACCTTAGTGGGATTAAACTGATAATTAATGCTGCCCTTCTTACACGATGCCTTCCTTTCAAGTTCAAGACCAAGCACAGCCTCTACCATCTTTCCGTCCATTCCGATAATCCCACCCTCTGGAAGTATATCAATACAATACTCCTCCAGTTCAGGAACACCTTCACATCCCATCTGCATAAGTTTTATTTCAGTACCCTCAAGCTGATGTTTTGCCTGTACAAAATATCTTCCATCTGTAAACAGCACTGCCTCTTTCATTGATACAACAAGAGTTCCTGCCGAGCCATCAAAGCCTGACAGGAATTCTCTTTCATTAAAATAAGCTCCAGTATACTCTGACATATGGTAGTCATTAGTACATACAATATATACATCAATACCAGCTTTCTTCATAAGTTTTCTGGTCTCATTAATTCTGTCAATAATAACGTGATTCATAGTCCTTTTTCCTCTAATACTTTTTTCAGCTTCTCCAGGGATTTCTTCTCAATCCTGCTGACATAGCTGCGGCTTATATTAAGATTGTCTGCAATCTGGCTCTGGGTAAGCTCCTTGTTGCCCCACAAGCCATATCTGTGTTTGATGATGTAGGTTTCCCTCTCAGTCAGAACGTGATCCATACATTCCCTTACAGCCGCCACCCTTTGATTAAAGACCATATCATCAACAATGTCAACAGGCTCACAACTCACTGTTTCCATTATGCTGATTTCATTTCCCTCTTTATCTTTGCCTATTGACTCATATATTGAAACCTCCCTGCTTACCTTTCTCTCAGCCCGAAGCATCATCAGAAGTTCATTATCAATACATTTTGCAGCATAGGTAGCAAGTCGTATACCTTTATCCGGGTTAAATGAATTAATAGCTTTAATAAGCCCGATAGTGCCCACCGAAATCAAATCAGATATATCTCTATCAGGTACTGAATATTTCTTAGTCATGTGAGCAACAAGCCGCATATTTTTCTCAATAAGGATATTCTTTGCATTGATATCCCCATTGTGATACGCCCTTAGCATCTGCTGTTCCTCATCCTGTGTTAATGGTTTAGCAAAACTTTTCAAAGAAAAGGCACCCCAGACACATATTTATATATATTATGTGCCAAAGTGCCTTTTATTGCTTTTCCAAGGGGTTAAATATTATTCCCTGCGCCTTAATATATCATATTCATCAAGCTTAATTCCCAAATCAATAAACAGCTTCTGCTTAGGATGTGGTGCACTTTCCATATCTTTTCCAGTCTCGTCTGTAATTCTTTTAACGGTTACAGTGATGTTTTCTCCATCCGGCTTCATAACCTCAATTTCTTCTCCAACACTGAACTTATTTCTCTGTTCAATTCCGTACAGACCAGAGGAATTAGTTTCTCCCACTACTCCAAGATAAGTATACTCCTTAACATATGTGTTAGTGTCATATATCTGTGTATTCTCATCTGGTTTACCAAAGAAAAATCCTGTGGTATACTGCCTGTACGTGCATTTGCTGATTTCAGACTTATAGAATGGAATCCTGCTTCTGTATAATTCAGGATCCTTTAAATATTCATCAATAGCAAGGCCATAGGTCCTTGCCACTGTTGCAACATAGAGGGCTGTCTTCATTCTTCCCTCAATCTTAAAGCTGTCAATACCTGCATCAAGCATCTCAGGAATATGTTCAATCATGCACAAATCCTTAGAATTAAATATATATGTCCCTCTTTCATTCTCATATACAGGCATATATTGTCCTGGTCTTTGTTCCTCGACCACAGAATACTTCCATCTGCATGGATGGGTACATTCCCCTCTGTTAGCATCCCTTCCTGCCATAAAACTACTGAGAAGACACCTTCCAGAGTAAGAAATACACATTGCGCCATGCATAAATGACTCAATCTCCATCTCATCAGGTATATTGTCTCTTATCTGTCTTATTTCCTTTAAAGAAAGTTCTCTTGCAGATACAACTCTCTTTGCTCCCTGCTTCCACCAGAACTGATATGTCAAATAGTTAGTATTATTTGCCTGGGTACTGATATGAATATCCACCTCAGGCCATACTTCTTTTGCTATTGTAAACATTCCAGGGTCAGATATTATCAATGCATCAGGTCCTATCTGCTTAAGTTCATGAAAATATTCCCTAGCTCCATCAAGGTCATAATTATGGGCAAGAATATTAGCTGTGACATATACCTTGCATCCTCTTGCATGAGCAAACTCAATTCCCTCTTTCATATCCTCAAGGGAAAAATTCTTTGCCTTGGCTCTTAATCCAAATGCTTCTCCACCAATATACACTGCATCAGCGCCATACATTACCGCAACCTTTAAAACCTCAAGATTGCTGGCAGGAATCAGCAATTCAAGCTTTCGTCCCTTATATACTCTGTTATTCATAAATCAGTTACCTTTCCTTCTTTACGCTTAATGTAATTCCATCACCAATAGGAACTACAGATGTCACCATATTCTCATCATGAGTCAGCATGTAAATATACTCTCTCATTCTTTCATGAATTGTCCTGTTACGCCTTGTAACACCATATTTAGACTGGACAATCTGCCCCTCCTGAAGCACATTGTCAGATATAAGCAGTCCTCCCTCTGACAGAAGTCTGTATACATGAGGATAATAATTAATATACTGTCCCTTGGCTGCATCCATAAATATAAAATCAAAGCTGCCTTCAAGCTCCTTAAGGACCTCCAGGGCATCTCCTTCTATAAGTGTTATCTTATCTTCCTTTCCGGCTCTCTTAAAATTATTTCTTGCCACAGGAATTCTTTTATCATAATTCTCTATAGTAGTTATATGGCAATTCTCCGGCATATTCTCACTCATAAGAATAGATGAGTAACCCACTGCTGTTCCAACCTCCAGTATACTGTGAGGCTTCGTAAGGGCTAACAGCACCTTCAGCAGGTTCCCCATCTCTTTCCTGATAATTGGCACATCAGCTGCAAGGGCCTCCTGCTCAATTATGTCACATATTTCAGAGTTACCTTTATCCAGAGAATTAATATATGAAACAATCCTTGGTTCTACAATCATACTAATCCTCATTCCTGCCGGACTTTCGTCCGCTACTCCTGTTCTTTACTCATTATCTCAAACATCTCAGTGGGCTTCATGGATGTATCCAGCTGATATGTTCCTGCTTTAAAATCACCCTTGTAATCTGACAGCACTATCTGAAGATGAGCAATAGTCTCATCCTTTACCAGCCCCTTGTCATACAGTATCTTTGCAATATCGCCTGACTTTTCAGAACCAGTCAGAGTAATCTCAACCTGCCTGGCATCAGCCTGACTGGTTACTGACTCCTCATTGAATATGTTATGTCCAAAGGAATAAGCCTTGTTGCCCATGACAAATATAAGATAAATACCAGCCAGAATAATTAAAGCATTAAGTGTAAATGAGACTATAAATCTAATTGTTTTATTATCCATACATTCCTCTTTTCATCCAATACGCTGTCTTAGAATTCGTCATAAAGGAAATCAACGTTAAAATCAACAGCTCCTACTATATTCATGCAAATCCCCTGAATCATCCTGCATACGCACATCTCAGCTCTCAGATACTGTTCCACAAAGGGCTGCTTCTTAACATTCTCATACCTTCTCGCGAGATCCTGTGTGGCAGACATAGCATCGTCCACATCATCTGAATACTGGAAGAAGAAATTCTCCCTTCGGTAGTCATCAACTGCCCTCTTAATATCAGGGTATTTATCAACAATCTCAGAAAGCCGCAAAAACTCCTTATACTCATCGCTTTCAACTATAGCTTTTTTCAACTCTTCTGTTAATGTGTCTATCTGGCTCATAAAGTAATCTCCTAAGTTTCCCCGGTTCTTTTCTGTAATTATATACAAACTGAATCTACAGAGTTGCCTCCATGATAATTGGAAGAATAACCGGATTTCTCTTCATCTTTTTCCAGAGATAGTCCCCAAGATCATCCTTGATAGTATTCTTAATCTTACTCCAGTCTGTTATATTCTTATCCATACATTCAGATACAGATTCCCATACAACAGATTTGGCTTCATCAAGAAGTTCCTCTGCCTCTCTTACATACACAAATCCTCTTGTGACAATGTCAGGTCCGGCAATAAGCTGTCCTGAATACTTTTCCAGTGTAAGAACCACTATAATAATACCATTCTCAGCCAGATTCTGTCTGTCTCTCAAAACGATATTACCAACGTCACCAACACCAAGTCCATCAACCATGATTGCTCCTGTTGGAACCTTACCTGTAATCTCTGCCTTCTCCTGGCTTAATTCAATAACATCTCCTGATTTGGCAATAATAACATCTTCCTTAGCATAGCCCAGTGACATTACACATTCCTTCTGTGCCATAAGATGTCTGTACTCTCCATGAACAGGAATGGAATACTTAGGCTTAACAAGTGAATATATAAGCTTAATCTCCTCCTGGCAGGCATGACCAGAAACATGGGTATCCTGGAAAATAACCTTAGCCCCCTTCATTCCCAGTTCATTAATAACCTTAGCTACAGATTTCTCATTACCAGGAATAGGTGTAGAAGAAAATACCACACAATCACCTGGCATAATAGAAACTTTTCTGTGAAGATTAGCTGCCATTCTTGAAAGAGCTGCCATAGACTCCCCTTGAGAACCTGTTGTAATAAGAACTATCTGGTCAGGGGTGTAATTCTTCATCTCTTCAGTATCAATCAGCGTTCCATCAGGAATAGAAAGATACTCAAGCTCTTCAGCAACCTCAATTATATTAACCATGCTGCGTCCTTCCACGCAGACTTTTCTTCCATATTTGACGGCAGAATTAATTATCTGCTGGACACGGTCAACATTAGATGCAAATGTAGCAATGATAAGCCTGCTGTTCTTATTATCAGCAAAAATCTTATCAAATGTGGCTCCAACTGTGCTCTCTGACATGGTAAATCCCTGTCTTAAAGCATTAGTACTGTCACACATCAATGCAAGAACGCCCTTCTTGCCCAGTTCACCAAGCCGCTGAAGGTCAATAGGTGCGCCGAATACAGGTGTATAATCCACTTTAAAATCGCCTGTATGGATGATTGTTCCTGCCGGTGTAAACAAAGCCAGTGCCGCCGCATCAGCGATACTGTGGTTTGTCCTTATGAACTCAACCCTGATACAGCCAAGATTAATCGACTGTCCATAGTTTACTACCTTTCTCTTAACTGACTTGGTAAGATTATGCTCCTTAAGCTTGGCATCAATAAGCCCCATAGTAAGCTTGGTAGCATATATAGGTACATTAACATCCTTAATTACATATGGAATAGCACCAATATGGTCCTCATGACCATGAGTAATAACGAAACCTTTAACCTTGTCAATATTCTCCTTAAGATATGTGACGTCTGGAATTACAAGATCAATTCCAAGCATCTCTTCTTCAGGAAATGACAGGCCGCAGTCCACAACAACAATACTGTCATCACATTCAATGGCAGTAATGTTCATTCCTATCTGTTCAAGGCCCCCAAGAGGGATAACCTTAACAGAACCTGTAATTTCTTTTTTCATTTAACACCTCATAAATATCATAATAAACAGCTTCACGCTGTTAAACTTCTTCGTCGTCCACTAACTCCTGAAAAATCTTAAATACGCTGTCCAGTTCATCATCATCTTCAACAAACTCATAGGCAGCTTCAGCAGATTCCTGTGATGAAACATCTTTAAGTATGTAGCATTCAGCATCCAGGCTGTCCTGCTCTGATACAAGGAGATAATTCATGCCATTAACCCTTGTCTCCTCCAGTACATAAAATGAAACCTTCTCATTGTCATCAGTCAAAAATTCCAACTGCTCCATAACACTACACCTTTCAAATATCAGTCTGTTTATTACCTGAATTGCTCTTATAATCCAGATATCCCTGCAAAATAAATACAGCTGCAATCTTATCAACTACAGCTTTCCTGTTCTCTCTTCTTACTCCGCACTCTTTCAGTACATTATCCGCCGAAACTGTGGTCAGACGCTCATCCCACATTATCACAGGAAGACCTGTCCTACGTTCAAGCTTGTCCGCAAAATCCCTGCAGGCTTCTGCTCTCTCTCCTATTGTATTGTTCATATTCTTAGGAAGTCCAACAACAATCTCTTCTACATTATATTCATCAATTAATGCTTCAATTCTTGCTAATGTCTGCCTGAGCTTATTTTCTTCCTTGCGGGTAATAGTCTCAACAGCCTGGGCTGTTATACCAAGGCTGTCACTTACAGCTACACCAACAGTTTTGGTACCATAATCTAATCCAATTATTCTCATAAATCACAATATTATTCAATACATTTACAGGCCCTTGCCATCAATAAAGTAACGAATAACCTCCTCAACAAGTTCGTCACGTTCAACCTTCATAATAAGACTTCTGGCATTATTATGACTTGTAATATATGTAGGATCACCTGACATAATATACCCAACCATCTGGTTAACAGGGTTGTACCCCTTCTCCTTAAGTGCAAGATATACCTGCTCAAGTATTCCCTCCACAGAGATTGTCTTCTCTGGCTGCTTAAAAAACTGTGTATTATTATCCACCATAACTTCCTCACTTTCGTGTATTACATCACGTACTTACTCGTATACAACAATATAATATACCAAAAACACGTATAAAACAAGTAAAAAAACAGCTGGTTTTTAGCCAGCTGTTTGGAGAAAATGCCCATTTTATGTTAATTTCTAATCAGTTCAGAATCTCCTGATTAGTTTCCGCGTATCCAAGAATGATATTCAGATTTCCATTTCTCATCCTAAGGTCGTCAATAAACGCCTTTTCGTCAGTATCTGACTTCATGAAAACATTGTATGTAAGTTCAAACATGGTTCCCATATTAGTTGTTTTTACTTTTCTCAAATCATATGAGCTTAAGTATTTATCAAACAAATCATTAAATGCGTTGGTGTAATTCAAAGTTTCCGGAATAGTAATCTTAAGCTGTCTTGCCACATCCTTTTTCTCTCCAAAATGAACTACAGAAAGAACAATCATTACAATAACCATAATTGCCACGAATACGCAGGCAAAAGTAATATATCCAAGTCCACATGCCAGACCTGCCGCCATTGAGAAGAATACAACAGCTATATCTCTTGCATTACCGGGAGCACTTCTGAATCTTACCAGAGCGAAGGCACCTGCCATTGAAAATGCCCTGGCAACATTGCTGCCAATAAGGAGAATTACTGCTGCTACAATAGCAGGAAGGATAACAAGACCAATAATAAAATTCCTGCCGTATCCATCCTTTCTGCAGATATACATGTATACCACGCCAATGACCAATCCTAATATAACTGCCACACATATTCCTAACACTGATGAGCTTATGCTGATGGCATTATCTGTTGCTGAAGCTGTAAATATTGATTCAAACATAATTCCTGTTCCTTTCTTTCCTTTATTATTCTGCCGGTATTTCCAGCTGACATATATTTTTTATACTCTGTTCCATACTTTGAAAATGATGCAGGATAAATATTTAATCCTGATATAATTTTTGTAAACCACATTGGAACTGCCCCTGAAACCTTAATTTCCATAAGGTAAGTATCTGTTGGCAGCAACTGTTCACCAAAGCTTCCATCTTCCAGTCTTACATCTTTTCTTCTTGTTGTTATATTAGTATCAAAAGTTACCCTGAAGTCTCCATCATCTTTCTCAAAATATGCAATTCTGTCGTAGGAAATATAAACCTTTGGAACTATTTTATAATGGTTTTTAAAGAAATCAATCTCCCTTAATACCTGTCTGTTTATCTCCGCTGAATTGGAATCCGAGGTTCCAGTTTGCAAAAGTAAATCCCTGCTCCGGATAT
>CAMEWO010000033.1 GCA_945946665.1 uncultured Eubacterium sp. | reverse complement strand
TCCTATATGGATACAGTGGATATAATAATTTAAAGTTTCTTGCAAGCATCAGAAATAAGATATCAAAAGAAAAGATACGACAGACCATTCAGTTGGTCGGACTTGACCCTGACAGCAAAAAACATGTGGGAAAGTATTCACTTGGTATGAGGCAGCGGCTTGGACTTGCCCAGGCAATAATGGAAGACCCTGAGATTCTACTTCTTGACGAGCCGATGAACGGACTTGATAAACATGGAGTTGGGGAGATGAGGGAACTGTTCCGCTCATTTGCTGATCAGGGTAAAACGATTATTATGGCAAACCATAGTGCTGAGGATATAGAAGTGCTGTGTGATACAGTACATGAGATGGACCTTGGGGTAATATCAAGGGTAAAGTGAAGTAGTAGAAAAAAATATTATTTTATAAACTAATAAGCTAGGGGGAGACATACAGCCGTAGTGAGTTCAATACTACGAGACCTCCTGCGGCTGTTTTTCAAACAATATGTCTTTACATTAATAAACACATATCTTGAATAAATCAACATTTTGCAACTTTAAAAATATAACATCATAATTTATAATAAAAATTAGGTAATATCAGCTAATAGCTTATGCTTTTATTATTAACTGTTTATTTTCAGCCACGCTCTTAAGAATGGAGAATACCATGCGAATTTTTATATGTGACGACGACCCTGTCATTCAGAATCAGCTTCATACTCTTCTGACAAAATATTTCAAGAAGAAATCATATCCACAGCCTGAGTTTTTTATATATAATTCTGGAGATGAACTCCTTAAATCATCTGTAACTCCTGATATTGTATTTCTGGATATCGAGATGGAAGGTCTGGATGGAATATACGTTGGAAATGAACTTCATACGAAATATAAATATGTAATCACAATAATAGTTACTGCATTCTCTGAATATCTTGATGATGCTATGAGATTTAATGTATTCCGGTATTTATCCAAACCAATAAACAGTCACAGACTGTACAAGAATCTGGATGATGCCCTGGTTCAGTATAATCTTAAATCTTCACATATCATTATAAATGATAATAAGCACTCCTACAAAGTATCAACCGATGATATTATAATGATTGAAACATCACCAAAAGAAAGAGTAAACATTGTTCATACATTTCAGAAAGACTATCATTCCGTAGATAATATGCAGTACTGGAATGAGATTCTATGCAAAAAGGGAAGCTTTTATCAGTGTAACCGCTCATACATAATTAATCTGAAATACATTAGCAGTTATACTAACGAATTAATCAAACTTCACAACGACCAGTACACAGCATATATAACCAAACGAAAAGTACGGGAATTCCGCTCCCTTTATCTGATGTACCTTGAACATGTGGAATAATACTGCATTCAGACAACTATAAATACTGATTATATGAAGAAAAGAGAATCATTTTATGAATGACATTCTGTACTATACAATTATATATATTTTTGAAGCTGTTATATTCTATCTATATTGCTGTCATCTCTTTACACATGTAAGAAGCAGATTAACAGAGATAACACTTACTTTAGTATGTTATCTCCTGCTCATCCCTGGTTCTCTGCTATACAATCCATTGCTTAATACGCTTAGTTTTGCAGTAATAAATGTAATTCTTCTATACGCTGTTAAGAAATTAAACATTGGTGTAGCAATTTTTCATGCATTTTTTCTCACTGCGTTAATGTGCATATCAGAGCTGTTAATTGTTATTCTCATCCCTCATCTGTATATCAAAGGATACAGGAATATAGACACCCTTAACAACAGTGACCTTCTATATCTCATACTCAATAAAACAATTTATCTGATTCTGTCACAATTTGTATGCTGCTTTATGAAGGATAAGTCTGCCACCAGAGAATCTTCCAGAGGGACTTATTATCTTTCATCAATATCCGTAATATCAGCGGTAATAATGGTTTTGCTCATTATTATCTGCTTAAATGTTTCTATGCCAGTAGTGATGCTTAATATTCTCATATTGTGTGCTTTATTGCTTCTCATACTTACCATTCTTGTATTTGCCATGCAGACCCATTACCAGCATAAATCTTTGGAATACTCCCAGATGCAGCTTCAATTACAGAAGGAATATGATACAGCACAATACTATAGAATGATTGTGGCACAGGAAGAGAAACAGCATATTCTGATACATGATATTAAAAAACATCTCAATACAATAGCTGCATTAAATCAGGAAAAAGATACCTTAAAAGTTGATAATTACATCAGGAATATGTTGAACAGTGACGCATTGAAGGTATGCTGCAGGCTGAGTGATAATAACACCATGAATATCATTCTCTCCCGTTATGTCACCAAATGTAAAGAAAATAACATAACATTTACAGCAGATATAAGAAGTAACACCTTAAGCAGATTCGAAGATAATGATTTAACCTCCCTATTCTGCAATCTTCTAGATAATGCATACACCGCTGCATCAGCTGCCAGAACAGCATATGACAGTTGCATAACAAGAGAAGCTGCAGACCCTGAGTGGGAAGAGGCGTATGCTGCATTCATTGAATTAAGGGTAAAACATGTTGAGAATTCATCATCTGTTCTTATTACACTTACTAATTCCTGCGATTCTGACCCATTTTCACCCGATGGCAGGTTATATACAACTAAAAAAGACAAAGAATTCCATGGATACGGCATTAACAGCATCCATGGAATAGTAGATAAATATAATGGAATTATGGAACAATATTACAAAGAAGATGGTAATGAATTCCATACCATAATTCATATTAATTAATCTATTGATAAATACTAAATTTACCCATAACCTCCTACGCAATAGGTTCCTTTCCTGGGAGTCCGGCTTTTCTCGGATATTTCTTAGGAGTGGAGCCTGTTTTTTTGATAAAAAGTAATGTTCTTTCTATATCTGTTTCTGGCAGGTTGAACTTGAACTTCTTTACCAGCTGTCCTCCAAGGGCTTTAATTGCCTTCATGGAATTTTCCAGTTCTTCATCCACATTACCGGACTTATATGCCACGAAATATCCACCAACTCTCACATATGGAAGAACATATTCACATAACGTAGACAGATTCGCCACAGCCCTTGATACACCAATATCATACTTTTCCCTGTAATTTGCATTTCTGGCGCCATCCTCTGCACGGCTGTGGACAGCTTCTATGTCCGAAATATTCAATTGTGTAATAACTTCATTAAGGAACTTTACCCTCTTATTTAAAGAATCAAGAAGTAAAACTCTGTATTCCGGAAATGCAATCTTTAACGGAAGTCCCGGAAACCCTGCACCTGTTCCCACATCGATAATGGATTTGAGGCTGTTAAACTCTTTTCCCCATTCTTCATCTGAAGCTGCAAGACTATCCACAGCATATTTTAATGAAACACTGTCAAGAAAATGCTTAACAAGAACATCACTGTAATCTGTAATGGCAGTGAGATTCATAAACTCATTCCACTGTACAAGAACTCTGTAGTACTCATCAAACTGGTCAAGCTGGTTGTCATTAACTTCTACCTTCTCCTCAAGAAGAAGCTTTCTAAACTGCTCTCTTTCCATACTATTCTCCATTCCGCAGACGCTTATTTTTCACGCTATCATAATTCCACTGCATTTTCCCGGAACACTAATAGCAATGAAATCTCTCTTCACACTATTTTCTTCTCAGACTCTCAAGGTATACTAACAATACTGATATATCAGCAGGAGAGACTCCTGATATTCTGGAAGCCTGTCCGATTGAATGAGGTCTGAACTTACTAAGCTTCTGGGTAGCCTCTTTTCTAAGGCCATTTATATCATTATAATCCAGGCTCTCTGGAATAATCTTGTTCTCCAGCTTCTTAAAATGTTCAACCTGACGGAGCTGTCTGTCTATGTACCCCTCATATTTCAGGTTAATATTAACCTGCTCCTGCACATCTGCAGGAAGTTCTGGTCTGTATGGGTCAATAGGTGCCAGTGCCTCATAGGACAGCTCAGGTCTTTTAATAAGTTCGGCAAGAGTCACACCTGTTGAAAGCTCTGTACTTCCATAAGAAGTTACAAGTTCCTGTACTTTGCTTCCTGTTCCAATATTAACCTGCTTAACACGCTCTATCTCTTCTTTAATCAGTTTTTCCTTATTTATAACCTTATTCATTCTGTCATCATCAATAAGTCCCACCTGATGTCCATATTTTGACAGACGAAGATCTGCATTATCCTGTCTTAATATAAGCCTGTACTCTGCACGGGAAGTCATCATTCTGTATGGCTCATATGTCTCTTTAGTTACAAGGTCATCAATTAACACACCAATATAACTCTCAGAGCGGGAAAGAATAAGAGGCTCTTTATCTAAAACATACCTTGCAGCATTAATACCTGCCACAATTCCCTGGGCAGCCGCCTCCTCATAGCCTGAACTTCCATTTATCTGTCCGCCGGAAAACAATCCCTTAATATCCTTGAATTCAAGAGAAGACTTCAACTGTATGGCATTAATACAGTCATATTCTATGGCATATGCATTTCTTACTATCTTAACATTTTCCAGTCCCGGAACTGTACGGTACATGGCATACTGCACATCCTCCGGCATAGAACTTGACATTCCACCGAGATACATCTCATTAGTATACAGGCCCTCAGGCTCAATAAATACCTGATGTCTGTCCTTATCGGCAAATCTGACCACCTTATCTTCTATAGATGGGCAGTATCTTGGACCTGTACCCTGTATCTGACCAGCATAGAGAGGTGAACGGTCAAGATTATCCCTGATAATCTTATGGGTTTCCTCATTGGTATATGTGAGCCAGCAGGATACCTGCTCCTTCTGTACGCTTTCAGGATCAGTGGTAAATGAAAATGGAACTATCCTTTCATCTCCAAACTGCTCTGTCATCTTGCTAAAATCAATGGAACGCTTGTCAACTCTTGCAGGAGTACCTGTCTTAAATCTTCTGACCTCAATTCCATTATCAACTAAAGACTGGGTAAGCTTAGTTGCTGGAAGCAGCCCGTTAGGCCCGGTCTCATAACTTACATCACCATATATACATCTGGCTTTAAGGTATACACCTGTACACAGAACAACTGCTTTAGCATAGTATGTTCCGCCAGATACAGTCTTAACACCCTTTATTACACCATCTTCAACAATTATTTCAGAAACCTCCGCCTGGCGTACCAGAAGATTATCTGTATTTTCAAGGACTCTTCTCATACGTCTGCTGTAATCTGATTTATCAGCCTGGGCACGGAGAGAATGAACTGCAGGTCCCTTGGAACTGTTAAGCATCTTTGACTGAATAAATGTAGCATCTATATTCTTACCCATTTCACCACCAAGGGCATCAATCTCTCTTACAAGATGACCCTTGGAGCTTCCTCCTATATTAGGATTGCAGGGCATCATGGCAATACTTTCACAGCTCACAGTAAATGCAATTGTAGATAAACCCAGTCTTGCACATGCAAGAGCTGCCTCACAGCCTGCATGGCCTGTACCTACAACTACAACATCATAATTTTCAACAATATTGGCCATTATGTTACCAACCTTTCTATTATCAACTTGTACAAACATAATACATATCTTATGCTACACAACTATTTACCCATACAGAATTTACTGAAAATCTGGTCAGCAAGGTCATCTTCTACAGCCTCACCAATTATAAGTCCTAACTTTTCATAAGCATTCATAAGGTCTATTGTAAGAAAATCTTCACTTACACCATCATTGATTCCCTCTGATACAAGTCTTAGGCTGTTAAGTGCCTCATTTAACAGAGACTTATGTCTGGCGTTAGTGATATATATTTCCTCATTGGATGTAATATTTCCTGTAAAGAAAAGATTCTTAATACTGTCCTCCAGCTTATCAAGACCTGTTTCTTCCTTTGCAGATATAGAGATTATATCATAACATGACAGACAATTTAAATCATTCTTAGATACAATCTGTCCAATATCTGATTTATTAAGAAGGACTATAACCTTCTTTTCTTTAATTAGTTCCATTATTTCAGTATCATTATTATCAAGTGGTCTGGAACCATCTACAACATATATAATTAAATCAGCGTTTAAAGCTATCTTCTTAGCTTTTTCCACACCGATATTTTCTACAATATCCTCTGTTTTACGGATTCCGGCAGTATCAATAAGGTTTAAGGTAATTCCTCCAATATTAATCTGCTCCTCTAATGCATCTCTTGTTGTTCCTTCAATATCAGTAACGATTGCTCTTTCTTCTTTCGCAAGAGCGTTTAACAGACTGGATTTTCCTGCATTGGTTTTCCCCAAGATAACAGTATTAATTCCATCACGCATAATACGACCGTTTTCTGCGTTTTTCACAAGATTATCCACAATATTCACACAGTTATCAACATCATTTTTGACGTTATCAACATAATTATCCAGAGATATATGCTCCGGATCATCTAATGCAGCCTCAATATATGCTACATGATTAATGATAATCTCTCTTATATTTCTAATTTTTCTTGACAATACACCATCAAGCTGGTTGACAGAAGATTTAAGGGCATAATCGTTCTTAGAATTAATAACATCAATAACAGCCTCTGCCTGGGACAAATCAATTCTTCCATTTAAGAATGCCCTCTTAGTAAATTCTCCCGGCTGTGCAGGAGAAGCACCTGCATCAATGCAGGCTTCCAGCACTTTTCTTGTAACAAGAATTCCGCCGTGACAGTCAATTTCTACAACATCTTCTCTTGTATAAGTATTAGGTGCCCTCATAACAATAACAAGCACCTCATCTATTACTTTTTCATTACTTACAATATGACCATAATGTACTGTATGGCTTGCCACATCTGTAAGCTTAATCCCTTTAACAGACTTAAATATCTTATCAGCAATCTCAACTGCATCCTCACCACTAAGCCTTATTACACTGATTCCCCCACTGCTCATGGTACTGGTGGCAATAGCTGCAATAGTATGTTCCATCTGTTTCTCCTCCTGATTAATGATTATGTGGCATTTTCACATTAACTAAATATCAGGGAGCACGAAAAGTACTCCCTGAATCAATAATACAACTCTATCTTGGGTTCTTTTCCCTGTCAAGGAAAACAACTACATGTCTGAAAGGTTCTTCACCCTCACTCTTTGTTGATACGAACTTATCATTCTGTAAAGCTGAGTGAATAATTCTTCTCTCATATGGATTCATAGGCTCAAGAGAAACAGGTCTTCTTGTTCTCTTAACCTTGTATGCAATGTTTCTTGCAAGAGACTCAAGTGTCTCTTTTCTTCTGTTTCTGTAATCCTCAGTATCAAGCTTGATTCTTACATACTTGTCCTTACCCTTGTTTACAACAAGGCTTGTAAGATACTGGATTGAATCAAGAGTCTGTCCTCTCTTTCCAATAAGTACACCCATGTTAGGGCCTGACAGGTCAACATATACACATTCAGGATCATCAAATGAAACCTTAATGGCAACTTCAAATCCCATTGTCTTAAACATATCTGTTAAGAATGTTGTGATTCTTCTTTCAATCTCTTCATTAGGCATAACAGTTGTATACTTTGAAGATTCTGTCTTAGTCTCTACATTATTATCTGATTCAGACTTAACATCAGCAGATTTAACCTCTGGCTTAACTTCAGTCTTAGCTGCTGGCTTTACATCCTTCTTATCATCAGATTTAAACTTCTTCTTTCCATCTTTATAATTATTATTCTTTGAATCAGAATTCTTCTTATCTGAAGATTTGTTATAAGATTTCTCAGAAGATGAATCCTTTGCTGGCTTTTTAACTGTTTCTATAGTTTCCTCTACTTCTTCTGCTTTCTTTCTTACACGGATAACAGCTGGCTTATTAAACATTCCAAGGAAACCTGAACTTCCCTTTTCAATAACCTCATATTCAACTTTATCAGATGTTGTCTCTAACTGAATAAGTGCATTAGTTAAAGCTTCATCAACATTCTTACCTGAAACCTCAATATAATCCATAATTTACCTCCTCGCTAGAAGTATATGATACTAATTCTTCTTATTGTTCTTCTCATTATATCTGGCTACCATGCCGGCTTTCTCAGCAAGACTTCCAGATTTAGATGAACTGTAATATGAAGTAGCTTCTTTAATCTCTTTAATTTTTTTATCGTTAGCTTCTTTCTGTGCCTGAAGTTTTTCGATTCTTTCCTTATTTCTCTGAATAGAATCAATATTTCTTGTGCTTGTTGTAGCATTCTTAGCAATCTTTTCAGGTGGAAGACCTTTCTTCGCACGCTTTTTGTTACGCTTTTCAACGTTTCTTCTTACAATTTCGTCTGTACCAAGCTTCTCATAATATCTGTTAACAATAAGCTGGATAATTGTCTGGATTACAGCTGTTGCAATCCAGTAAAGACCAAGACCTGCAGGCACTGAAAATGCAATGAATACAGACATGATTGGCATGAATATAGTCATCATCTTCATAGAAGCTGCTGCTGGGTTTTCATCATCAATTTCCTGCTTACCCTGCATTATCTTAGTACTGATATACTGTGTAAGACCAGAAAGAATTGGAATAAGTACAGCTGCATTCAATGCTAAAGTAGGAACCTGTGAAACATTAATACCGAAGAATGTAGTGTTCATTTCATTAATAAGATGCTGATTCTGTGTAATAACATCAGCAAATTCAACGAAATGTTCCTTTAAGGTATTCCACTGGTCTACTGTAAATGAATTCATAGCAACAATTACATCCTCAGCATTAGTCCAGTCTACAGCAAGTCTGGAAGAAGTCTGGAATGTTGAACTCATATAGTCAGCAAATCCTTCAGTATCCATGATACCTTTAATATCGCCGCCATTACCAATAATGTTAATAAAACAGTCCTTTAACTCTGTAATATATACAGGAATTCTCTGGAATACCCTGTACAATGCCATCAGAATAGGAAACTGGATAAGAAGCTGCCAGCATCCACCCATGGCAGATGTACCATATTTCTCGTATACAGCCTTAGTCTCCTCCTGCATCTTCATAGCAGCATTAGTATCGCCGGTTTTTCCTGCATACTTCTGCTGAATTGCCTTAATCTCAGGCTGGATAACAGAGTTAAGAGTACTCATCTTTGCCTGCTTTAATGTTAATGGAAGCATGCAAATTTTTACTATCAGTGTGAACAGAATAATTGCAATAGCAATATTACCAAGACCAATTGCATTCAATCCCGTGAAAAGAATATCCATGATTTTTCCAAGGAGGGCAGCAATTGGGTTAATTATTGTATCGTACAAATTAATACCTCCAATATAGCTACAATGTAATCTTCTTCTTATATTCTCCCTTTACAGGTACAGGGTCAAAACCGCCCTTCACAAAAGGATTACATCTTAAAAATCGCTTCAAAGCCATAAATCCACCCCTGGCAGCACCATAAGTTTCTATGGCTTCCCTGGCGTAGGCTGAACACGTTGGAACATAATTACAGTATGACCTTCCTTTATAAGGAGATATTGCTGTCTGATAAAACCATATTATTTTAAGTAAGATTTTCTTCATCATTATATATACCAAAATGTTTACACAAATGTACCATTGACTGATGGGTTTCTTTATAACCTTTATCACTCAGGCTTGTCCTGGCTACCACCACAATATCAAGACCTCTGGTAATTCTATGGCTTTCCAGCCTGAAGCTTTCCCTTATAAGTCTTGCAAGCCTGTGTCGGACAATGCTGTTCCCGACTTTTTTACTCACAGATACACCAAGTCGTATCGTATCCGTTCCGTTCTCTTTAATATACATAACAAGATATCTGTCACCAAAGGATTTCTTCTTATTATATACACTTCTAAAATCACTGTTTTTCCTTAATGTTTCAAAATATTGATATTTCATATTCACACCATTCCAAAATACAACTATTTACAAAAATGAAAAAGCAGATAAACGCTCATTCTTCAATTACATGAGCACTTATCTGCATATACTTAACTTAAAAAATTAAGCTGAAAGTCTTTTTCTTCCCTTAGCTCTTCTAGCAGCTAAAACCTTTCTTCCACCTGCTGTACTCATTCTTGATCTAAAACCATGAACCTTAGATCTCTGTCTAGTCTTAGGCTGAAATGTCATCTTCATGCGTATGCACCTCCTTCATTAACCAATATATAATAATCTAAGCAAATTACTTAAATTGGTATGAATATTTATCTTATTCAAATTTAGAAACACCGCTTTGTATTATATTAATTAAATTATGGTAAGTCAAGTAAAATAAAGGATTTTTCCAGTGGATAAAGTTAATTTTTTACACTTAAGTTATCAACAAATTGTGTAAAACTTGTGGATAAAACAGGGATAATTGACAAAAAACTACAAAATATTGTAAAAATACCCTTTTTTCAACACTATTTTTTCCACAAAAATTATCCACAAATTATTTAAATATTTTTATTTTTTCCTCAATATAATTTTTCCTTTTCTTGATAAATTTCACTTTTTGTTATATTATATAGGGGAGTATCTTTACATTTTTTAAAAGAACAAGAAGGAATTATATATATTATGGAAGAATTAAAACAAAAATGGGATATTATTCTTGAAACATTAAAAGATCATTTTGAGATTCAGGATATCTCATTTAAGACATGGATTAAACCTATTCAGATTTATTCTGTTGTTGGCAATAAGATAACTCTTCTTATATCTGGAGATGAGATGGGATTTACATATGTAGAGAAAAAATATCTTACTCCTCTTAAAGTTACTATATGTGAAGTTATGAAGAGAGAGTATGAAGTAGTTCTTGTCTCTTCTAATGATATTAAGAATAATGAAAAAACTGAAACTACTAAGAAAGTAGCATTTTCTGCTGAAAACAGCAGCAGTCTTCATAATCTTAATCCAAACTATACATTTGATACATTTGTAGTAGGCAATAATAACAATATTGCCCATGCTGCTTCCTTAGCAGTAGCTGAAACACCTGGAGAGGTTTACAATCCACTCTTTATATATGGTGGTGTTGGATTAGGTAAAACTCATTTGATGCAGGCTATTGCTCATTTCATTATTAATAATAACCCATCATTAAAGGTATTATATGTTACTTCTGAGACATTTACCAATGAGCTTATTGAATCAGTTAAGAACCAGAAGAACTCTGAGTTCAGGGAGAAGTACCGTAATATTGATGTGCTTCTTATTGATGATATACAGTTTATTATAGGAAAGGAAACAACACAGGAAGAATTCTTTCATACCTTTAATGCCCTGTATCAGGACCGTAAACAGATTGTTATATCTTCCGACAGGCCTCCTAAGGAAATGGAAACACTTAGTGAAAGATTAAGAACAAGATTCGAGATGGGACTTCCTGTTGATATCCAGATTCCAACCTATGAGACTAAGATGGCAATTATTAATAAGAAGGTAGAGCTGGCAGGATATGATATTCCATATGAGGTTAAAGACTACATTGCCAAGAATATCAAATCAAGTATCCGTGAGCTGGAAGGAGCCCTTACCAAGATTTCTGCTTTTGCAAAGCTTTCTACATCACCTATTACAGTAGAATTTGCAGAAGAAACACTTAAAGACCTTATATCACCTGATGCTGTAAGAGAACTTACACCAGAAGTTATAATTGATATTGTGGCAGAGCATTTTAACATTAAGCCTGACGATATTATATCCCAGAAGCGTAATGCTGAAATAGTCTATCCACGACAGATTGCCATGTATATCTGCCGTCAGATGCTTCCTATAACTGTACAGGCTTTAGGAAAAGCATTTGGTAACAGAGACCATACCACAATTCTTCATGGAAGCGAGAAGATTGCCAAGCTTGTTACAACTGACGCATCAGTTAAATCTACTGTGGATGTACTTATTAAAAAAATTAATCCTTCATAAGTTATCAACATATATCCACAGAAAATTATGTGGTTATACACAAAGTTATTAATAAATCTGATAATTTTATCTATTTTTTATCAATTAATGTGACTAACTTTGTGAATATAATGTTTAAGTGTTGTTAATTATGGTTGATAATCATTAACTTGAATCTTCAATTTTTGAAAGTGAAAAGTTATCCCATATCAATCAACAGACTATACAGCCACTTTAAACAGATTTATTAAATACCTGTAATCCAGTAAATACAAGGCTTGTATGGATTATTAACTTATTAACAGTTACTACTACTACTTCTACGAAATATTATTTATATATATATAAATTTTTATGATGAATAAAATTTGAAAGGAGTTATACACATCATGAAATTAGTATTTACAAAAAGCAATTTATCTAAAGCAGTTGGTATTGTTATGAAGGCAGTTCCAACAAGGACTACAATGACAATTCTCGAATGTATCCTTATTGATGCCACAACTAACAAGATTAAGTTTACCTCTAATGATATGGAACTTGGAATTGAGACAATCGTAGAGGGTGAGATTGTAGAAAAGGGTAAGATTGCTATTGATGCAAAGCTTTTTTCAGAGATTGTAAGAAAACTTCCAGATAATGATATTACTATTGAAACAGATAGTAATTATACAGCTGTGATTACATGTGAAAAGAGTAAGTTTAATATATCAGGTAAATCTGGAGAAGATTTTTCTTACCTTCCTGCTATTATTAAAGAGAAAAGCATTACTATATCACAGTTTACTCTTAAGGAGACAATTAACCAGACACTTTTCTCAACAGCTCCTAATGACAATAACAAGATGATGACAGGAGAACTTTTTGAAGTTAAGGATGGTATATTCAAGGTTGTAGGTCTTGATGGCCACAGAATTGCAATTAGAAATATAAAAATAGATAATGCTGATGAATCTGTTAAAGTTGTTGTTCCTGGAAAAACTTTAAGTGAAATCAGTAAGATTTTATCTTCTGAAGCTGATAATATGGTTAACATATATTTCACTAATAACCATATTTTATTTGAATTTGACCAGACAATAGTTGTATCAAGACTTATTGAAGGCGAATATTTCAAGATTAACCAGATGTTATCTAATGATTATGAAACTAAGATTACTGTCAATAAGAAGGAATTCCTTGATTCCATTGACAGAGCTAATCTTCTTATTAAAGAGGGAGATAAGAGACCTATTATAATCAATATTACTGATGGTTCTATGGAGATTAAGGTAACATCAGCTATTGGCTCATCTAATGAAGATATAGATATTAACAAAGAGGGTAAGGACATTATGATAGGATTTAATCCTAAGTTCCTTATGGATGCATTAAGAGTTATTGATGATGAATCTGTTGATATTTATCTTGTTAATCCTAAGGCTCCATGTTTTATAAGAGACAGTCAGGAAAGTTATATTTATCTTATCTTACCTGTTAATTTCTCTGCTTAGTTTAAGAAGTTATTAAGAAATGAGGATTGTTATGCAGGAATTAAAGATAAGACAAGAAGATGAATTCATTAAACTGGGACAGGCTATTAAGGCTGCAGGTCTTGTTGAATCAGGAGTTGAAGCCAAGCTTGTAATACAGGATGGTCAGGTTCTGGTTAATGGTCATGTTGAGACCCAGAGAGGCAAGAAGCTTACAGGTGGTGAGAAAGTTTCTTATAATGGACAGGAAATTCTAATAATCAGGTAATTATGCAGGTGTTGAAGTGGTAATTAAATCCGTAGATTTATGCAATTATAGAAATTATGATTATCTTAATATGAATTTTGACGATCACGTCAATATAATTTACGGGGATAATGCCCAGGGTAAGACTAATATATTAGAAGCTCTGTATGTGTGTGCCACATCAAGATCACACAGGTCAAGCAAGGATAAGGATATAATAGAATTTGACAGAGATGAAGCTCATATTAAGGTGGCTGTGGTCAAGAATGATTCTAATTACAGAATTGATATGCATCTTAAGAAAAACAAGCATAAAGGAATTGCAGTGAATGGAATTCCTATTCATAAAGCTGTCGAATTATTTGGAATAATCAATATTATATTCTTTTCACCTGAGGATCTGGATATTATCAAGGATGGACCTTCAGAGAGAAGAAGATTCATGGATATGGAGCTTAGCCAGCTTGATAAAATATATTTGAGCAATCTTGTTAACTATAATAAGGTTGTAGTCCAGAGAAATAAGCTTCTTAAAGACCTTTATTATAATAGTAACAGGGAAGGTCTTGCTAATCTTGATGTATGGGATATGCAGCTTAATAATTTCGGAAGCAGTATTATTGAGAGAAGAAAAATATTTATTAAGCAGATTAATGAAATAATTAAAGATATTCATGGTAAACTTACTGGAAATGTGGAAATACTTGAGATAATCTATGATCCTTGTGTAGAAAGCAGTGAACTTGAAGGAAAAGTTAAGGAATCAAGGAACAGAGATATTAATATGAAATGCACCAACGTGGGACCTCATAAGGACGATCTTATATTTCTTGTCAATGGAAAGGATGTAAGAAAATATGGGTCCCAGGGTCAGCAAAGAACAGTTGCTTTATCTCTTAAACTAGCAGAAATCCAGCTTGTTAAGCAGATAATACATGATACACCGGTTCTTTTGCTGGATGATGTTTTATCAGAACTAGACAGTAACAGACAGAATTTTCTTCTGGACAGCATAGGCGATATACAGACTATTGTCACATGCACGGGACTGGAAGAATTCATTAATAACAGAGTATCTGTAAATAAGGTATTCAAGGTTGTTAATGGCACAGTAACAAGTGAGAATTAATTAAACAGGAGGAATAGAAGTGGAACAGCAGTATGGCGGAGACCAGATACAGATTCTGGAAGGACTGGAAGCAGTCAGAAAAAGACCAGGTATGTACATAGGTACAACATCATCAAGAGGACTTCATCATCTTGTATATGAGATTGTTGATAACGCTGTTGATGAAGCTTTAGCAGGTTTTTGTAATGAGATTACAGTTACAATTAATCCTGATAATTCAATTACAGTAACTGACAATGGACGAGGTGTTCCTGTAGATATCAATCACAAGACTGGAAGGCCTGCTGTTGAGGTTGTTTACACAGTTCTTCATGCCGGTGGAAAGTTCGGTGGTGGAGGATACAAGGTTTCAGGCGGACTTCATGGTGTAGGTGCATCAGTTGTTAATGCTTTGTCTGAATGGCTTGAAGTAAACGTTAAAAGAGACGGTCATATATATAATCAGAGATATGAGAGAGGTAAAATCTGTTATGATCTTAAGATTGTAGGTGACTGTGATGTTAATGATACTGGAACTACAGTAACATTTCTTCCTGATAAGGAAATATTTCAGGAAACCCAGGTGTATGAATTTGATGTTTTAAAACACAGATTAAGGGAAATGGCATTTCTTACCAAAGGCATTAAGATTATCCTTAGGGATAAAAGAGAAGGTATTGAACAGGAGAGAGTCTTCCACTATGAAGGAGGACTTAAGGAATTTGTTGAATATCTTAATAAAAGTAAAACTCCTCTCTATGATGAGATTATATACTGTGAGGGAGTTAAGGATAATGTTCAGGTAGAAGTGGCATTCCAGCATAATGATGGATTTAATGAGACAGTTGATGCATTTGTTAACAATATCAAGACTCCTGAGGGTGGTACACATCTTACAGGTTTCAGAAATGCTTTAACAAAGACATTTAATGATTATGCCAAGAAAAATAAGATTATTAAGGATTCAGATCCGGCATTATCAGGTGATGATATAAGAGAGGGTCTTACAGCAATTGTCAGTGTTAAGATTGAAGACCCACAGTTTGAAGGACAGACTAAGCAGAAGCTTGGTAATACAGTGGCAAGAGGAGCAGTTGACAGTATTGTCAGTGAACAGCTTGAAATCTTCCTTGAACAGAACCCTGTAGTTGCGAAGTCTATATGTGAGAAATCAATTCTTGCCCAGAGAGCAAGAGAAGCTGCCAGAAAGGCAAGGGACCTTACCAGAAGAAAGACAGCTCTTGAAAGTACATCTTTACCTGGAAAGCTGGCAGATTGTTCTGATAAGAATCCTGATAACTGCGAAATCTATATAGTTGAGGGAGATTCTGCGGGTGGTTCAGCAAAGACTGCACGAAGCCGTGCAACACAGGCAATTCTGCCTCTTCGTGGTAAGATTCTTAATGTTGAGAAGGCGAGACTGGACAGGATTCTTGGAAATGAAGAAATCAAAGCTATGATTACAGCCTTTGGTACCGGTATCCATGAAGATTTTGATATTACCAAATTAAGATATAACAAGATTATTATAATGACTGATGCGGATGTAGATGGTGCACATATTGCTACACTTCTTCTTACATTTTTCTACAGATTCATGCCGGAGCTTATTAAGCAGGGACATGTATATCTGGCTACGCCTCCTCTCTACAAGATAGAGAAGAATAAGAATGTATGGTACGCATACAGCGATGAAGAGCTTAATAATATCATGCAGCAGATTGGAAGAGACCAGAATAACAAAGTCCAGCGTTACAAAGGACTTGGAGAGATGGACGCAGAACAGCTGTGGGAGACAACTATGGATCCTGAGAAGAGAATATTAAAGAGAGTTAACATGGATGATGATGACCTTACTGATATTGATGTTACTTTCTCAACTCTTATGGGTGATAAGGTTGAACCTAGACGTGAGTTTATTGAAGCTAATGCTAAATATGTTAAGAATCTTGATATATAAAGACGGCTACATGCTGATGAAAGGCGGTAAATAAATGGATGAACATATCTTTGACCAGATTCATGAAGTAGATATGCAAAAAACCATGGAAAGTTACTATATTGACTATGCCATGAGTGTTATTGCATCAAGAGCACTTCCTGATGTTAGAGATGGTCTGAAGCCGGTTCAGAGAAGAATTCTCTATTCAATGATAGAACTGAGCAATACACCGGATAAGCCACATAGAAAATGTGCCCGTATTGTGGGTGATACAATGGGTAAATATCATCCTCATGGAGACTTTTCAATCTATGAGGCACTTGTTAAGCTGGCTCAGGATTTCAATACAAGATATCCTCTTGTTGACGGTCATGGTAATTTTGGCTCTATTGATGGAGATGGAGCAGCGGCCATGCGATATACAGAGGCCAGATTAAGTAAGATTTCCCTTGAAATGACAGCTGACCTTAACAAGGATACAGTAGATTTCGTACCTAACTTTGATGAGACTGAGAAGGAGCCTACAGTACTTCCTTCAAGATATCCTAATCTACTTGTTAATGGTACATCTGGTATTGCTGTTGGTATGGCAACTAATATTCCACCTCATAATTTAAGAGAGGTAATTGATGCAGTTGTAAAGATTATTGATAACAGAATTAATGAGGACAGGGAAACATCTATAGATGAAATCCTTGATATTGTTAAGGGTCCTGATTTTCCAACAGGTGGTACAATTATAGGAAAGCTGGCTATTGAGGAAGCTTACAGGACAGGAAGAGCCAAGATAAGAGTAAGAGCTGTTTCTAATATTGAACCTATGCAGAATGGAAAGAACAGAATTGTTGTTACTGAGCTTCCATATATGGTTAATAAGGCAAAGCTTATTGAGAAAATCGCTGAACTGGCAAGAGATAAGAGAATTGATGGAATTACAGATTTAAGAGATGAGTCTGACAGACAGGGTATGAGAATCTGTATTGAATTAAGAAGGGACGTTAATCCTAATATTATTCTTAACCAGTTGTACAAGCATACACAGCTTCAGGATACATTTGGCGTAATAATGCTTGCTCTTGTAAATAACCAGCCAAAGGTTTTAAATCTTATTGAAATGCTTCAGTACTACCTTCTTCACCAGGAAGAGGTTGTTACTAGAAGAACTAAATATGACCTTAACAAGGCAGAGGAAAGAGCCCACATATTAGAGGGATTGATGATTGCCCTTGACAATATTGACAGGGTAATCAGCATAATAAGAAATTCTGCCAATGTTAGTATTGCAAAGGAAGGTTTAATCAAGGAATTCCAGTTATCAGAAGCACAGGCAAGCGCTATTGTTGAGATGCGTCTGAGAGCTCTTACAGGTCTGGAAAGAGAGAAGCTGGAGAATGAATTGAATGAACTTCTTGCCAAGATTGCTGAATATAAGGCTATTCTTGGTGATAAGAAGCTTCTTCTTGGAGTTATCAAGAAGGAAATATCTGTTATTGCAGACAAGTATGGTGATGACAGAAGAACTTCTATCGGTTATGACGAATATGATTTATCTACAGAGGATCTTATTCCTGACGAGCCATGTGTTATTGCAAGAACTAATATTGGTTACATAAAGAGAATGACTCCTGATAATTTTAAGAGCCAGAACCGCGGTGGTAAGGGTATTAAGGGAATGCAGACTATAGAAGATGATTATATTGAGGATTTGTTCATGACTACCTCACATCATGTTCTTACATTCTTTACTAATACAGGAAGGGCATACAAGCTTAAAGCCTATGAGATTCCAGAAGCTGGAAGAACTTCAAGGGGAACAGCAATCATTAATCTCCTTCAGCTTCAGCCAGGTGAGCATATTACAGCTATTATTCCTATTGATGTAAGAAAGCTTCAGGATAAGGATAATCTGTTTATGGCTACCAAGAAGGGAATTGTGAAGAAAACTCCTGTTAATGAATTTGCCAATATCAGAAAGACAGGAATTCAGGCAATTAACTTAAGGGATGATGATGAGCTTATAGAGGTTAAGCTTACAGACAGCAAGGTTGATATAATTCTTGTTACCAAGCTTGGACAATGTATAAGATTCCCAGAGACAGAGGTAAGACCTACAGGAAGAAGTGCCATGGGTGTTATTGGAATGAATCTTCTGGATGAGGATGAGGTTGTAGGTATGCAGCTTGATGTTCAGGGAGATTCACTGCTGATTGTTTCTGAGAATGGTCTTGGAAAGAGAACTGTTGTAAGTGAATTTGACAGACAACACCGAGGCGGCAAGGGAGTTAAGTGCTATAAGATTAACGAAAAGACAGGAAATGTTATTGGAGTTAAGGCTGTTGATGATACAAGAGAAGTAATGCTTATTACTGATGAGGGAATTATTATCCAGTTAAAGTGCAGTGATATATCAACTCTTGGAAGAATCACTTCAGGTGTTAAGCTTATTAATCTTGACGAAGGTGTTAAGGTTGCCACTATTTCTAAGGTTCGTAAGGAACCAGTGGAGGATGGCAAGGAAACTGCAGGAGTTGCAGCAGATGCAGGAGATAACGCAGAAGTTGTGAGTGATGCAGAGGCTGTAGAGGATGGCGAAGATGAAGCTTCAGATAATATAGATGATGCTACTGTAACTGGAGATATGGAATAGCAGTTTTTATTAATTGAATTTCCTGGAACTGGAAGAATAACGGGGTAGAGTGTATAATATATACGCGAGGACTGTTATTTACATGGTTCCAGGAAATTTTAAATTAATGGAGGAGGATGTATGGCCTGGCTTACAATTAATTTTAAATCAGATGCCCTGAATATGCCGGTGATGATGGATGCTCTCATACCCCAGGGACATGGTAATTACAAATCATTGTACCTGCTTCATGGTGCAGGTGGTAATCACAGCAGCTGGCTGTTAAAGACAAGAATTGCAGATTACGTTGATAAAACTGATATAGCAGTGTTCATGCCATCAGGTAATAATAAATTCTATGTTGATAATGTAAATGGCAGGAATTACCATACTTTTATAACTAAAGAGCTTCCAGAAAAATGTGAAACATGGTTTAACCTTGATGTATCAAGGGAAAACAGATTCATTGCAGGAATGTCAATGGGAGGTTATGGTGCCATGTATGCGGCTTTAAACAGACCAGATCTTTACAGAGCAGCTTTCTCCTACTCTGGACTGCTGAACATTCTTGAAAGGTATGACAATCCACAGGGACTGGACCTTTATGTACCTTTCGGAACAAGGCAGCAGCTGATAGATAATGGATTTGATCTATATGATCTTCTTAATAAAAAATATGGTAATAATATTGAAAATGAATGTGGAAAAGCATGTGGAAATCACAGTGGAAAAATAGTTGAAAACCCTGCATGTGCCATAGATAATAATGTTGATAAATCTGTGGATTATGTGGATAACTTTTCTGAAATCATATTGGAATGTGGACTGTCTGATTCCCGGATTCATATGACAAGAGATTTCTACAAAGCCGCCCAGAATGCAGGTTTAAAGCCTGTTCTGTACGAGGAAGAAGGAAAACATGATTTCACGTATTGGGACAGATGTATAGAGAGAACTGTTAAGTACATATCAAAAGGAGGCAGCTATGGCAGTAATTAATGTTAACCTTTTTTCCATGAGCTTATTACATGATATGGATGTGACAGTTGTTTTACCTGATAAAATAGATAAGGGTGAGAAGTTAAAATGTGTATGGCTGTATCACGGTGGAAGCGGTGACCATGTTGACTGGCTTTACCATGTAAGACTTACAGACTATGTTAATGAAAGACATTTTGCAGCAGTGTTGCCAACAGTTCATGAATCGTGCTTTGTGGATATGAATATTGGTAATAAATATGGAACTTATGTGGGAAAAGAACTTCCATTAGCAATATGGACAATGTTTAACTGCATTTCTGAGAAGAGGGAGGATAACTACGTATCGGGATTCTCTAATGGAGGATACGGATGTTTGCATACAGCTCTGACATATCCTGAATACTATTCCAAGGTTGGTGCTTTTTCTGCAGGAGATAAGGCAGATGCAGATTTTCCAAATGACGGCGGAACCAAGTCTGTAAACAGAATCAGATTATATGGAGATGGTGATTTACATAAAAACAGTTATGGACTTACATATCTGGCAGATAAATTAATAGAAAATAAGAAAACTCCGCCTGTTATATATCATGCCTGTGGAAGTCTGGACCCATGGCTTTCAATGAATCACATTGTGAGAGATTATTTTCTTGAACATAGTGACTATTACAATTATACTTATGATGAGATAGATGGTCTGGGACATGAATGGGATTTCTGGCAGGAGGAGCTTATCAGGTTCCTTGATTTTGCAGGACTTACTAAATAAATGGCGAAAGGTGCGGTAATTACATGAGAGAGATAAATGTTGCCACAATAACACAGAATATTAAAGAAATGTGCATTGAAGCTAATCATTTTCTTACAGATGATATGAAAAAGGTATTTAACCAGGCGGTAGATTCGGAAAAGTCTCCTCTTGGAAAGCAGGTGTTGTGCCAGCTTAAGGAAAATCTTCAGATTGCGGGAGATGATATGATTCCTATTTGCCAGGATACAGGTATGGCAGTTGTATTTATTAATGTTGGACAGGAAGTACATCTTACAGGTGGAGATATTACAGATGCCATTAATGAAGGTGTAAGACAGGGTTATGTGGAAGGGTACCTTAGAAAATCCGTTGTGAAAGACCCTATATATAGGGAGAATACTAAGGATAATACCCCTGCTGTTATACATTTTAATATTGTTCCAGGAGATAAAGTAGATATTACAGTGGCTCCAAAGGGATTTGGAAGTGAGAATATGGGCCGGGTGTTTATGTTAAAGCCAGCTGATGGCATTGAGGGAGTTAAGGACGCTATTCTTACTGCAGTAAGAGATGCGGGGCCAAATGCATGCCCCCCTATGGTAGTTGGTGTGGGAATCGGCGGCACATTTGAAAAATGTGCATGTATGGCGAAAAAGGCACTTACACGTAATCTTGATGAAGAATCAGATGTTCCTTACGTAAGAGAATTAGAGAAAGAAATGCTGGAAAAGATTAATAAACTGGGTATAGGGCCTGGAGGACTGGGTGGAACTAACACGGCTCTGGCAGTTAATATTGAAACATACCCTACACATATTGCCGGACTTCCGGTGGCAGTCAATATATGTTGTCATGTTAACAGACATTCCCACAGAGTTTTGTAGACAGGTTTAGGATTATGTGATGGGAATATAGATATTTTTATAACATGAATATTGAGAGCATATATTTTTAAAGAATGTATTGTGAGGTTAATTTTCAGATATATCAGGAGGATAACAGGTTGGATAAACATATTAATGCACCAATTACCAGTGATGAGGCAAGAAAACTTCATGCGGGAGATTATGTATATATTACAGGAACAATTTATACTGCCAGGGATGCAGCCCACAAGAGAATGGCAGAGGCATTGAATGAAGGAAAAGAACTGCCATTTGATGTGAAGAATAATATTATATATTATATGGGACCATCACCTGCAAGAGAGGGAAGACCAATCGGTTCAGCAGGCCCTACAACAGCCAGCCGTATGGACAAATATGCACCAGATTTACTTGACCTGGGACTTACGGGAATGATTGGAAAAGGAAAAAGATCATCAGCAGTAATAGATGCCATTAAGAGAAATGGAGCGGTATATTTTGCAGCTGTAGGCGGGGCTGGAGCAATTCTTTCCCAGAGAATTAAGTCATCTGAGGTTATTGCGTATGATGATTTGGGAACAGAGGCTATAAGAAAGCTTTATGTAGAAGATTTTCCAGTAATTGTTGTTATTGACAGTGAAGGAAATAATTTGTATGAAACTGCAATAAAAGCATATAATAAAATAAATCGTTGACATGAGTGCATTGTTTTGATATAATCGACTTTGCGTTGGTACGCAAGTACCGGTAAAAGAGAATTTCATATTAAGAGTAGAAACCATTGGTTTAAGGCTCTCATTCATGGAATCTTGGAGTAGTACTCAAGAGGCTGAAGAGGCGCCCCTGCTAAGGGTGTAGGTCGGGCAACCGGCGCGAGGGTTCAAATCCCTCCTGCTCCGTTTAGTGTTTTGTTGGGAAGTCAGAGTGTATCTGGCTTCCCGATTTTCATTTTGATAGTTCATTTATAAAATCCTTACTTAAAAATATATTTTCTATTGCCATATTTGGTCTCTTCTTTATAAGATATGTACTTATATAAATCATATAGTATTATTAAAATATCAAAAATTGCAGAGGGCAGTCGTGAGAGTTATTGACACTTTTCACGACTGCTTATTATAGAAATAGCTTCTATTGAAGCCAGAATACACAGGAATCCGACAATATCAATAAATGTAAAGCGTATCCCTATAATGAAATAAGCCATAACAGCGCTGGCTACAGGTTCAATGGTTACAAACAGACTTGCCTTGACTCCGCCTATAATTCTGACGCCTATGCCATATATTACATAAGGTATAAGAACTCCACACAGCATACTGCCGGCAACAAATATGCCAGATTTTAATGTCAGATGGAATGGTTCAGCTATTCCTCCCAGAATAAATGTAAATGACAATCCGGAAATAATCTGACCCCAGGCGGCAACGATAAGTGTACCAAATTTTTCGTAAAGCTTACCAGGGTATACTGTATAAAACAGATAACAGAATGCTGAGAGAAGGCCGATAATAAGTGCTGCAGGAGTGATGCATAAACTCCTTAAATTACCATGGGTGGCAATAAGCACAATCCCTGTAAATGAAGAGAGTATGGCAACAAATTCATATAATTTTGGAAGTTTCCTCATTTTAATACTGTGATAAATAAGCATAAGTATCGGGTAAATATACTGGAGTACAGTAGCTGTTGCAGCATTTGACTGGCGTATTGCTTCAGAATATGTGAACTGCATGCCCATTACTCCTATTACAGCGAATATTATAAGTGACAGGATATTTTTCCATTCTTTCCATACAGACAGGGCTCTGGATGGATTTTTGATAAATGCAATGATAAGCAGAATGATACCGGACAGAATACTTCTTATTCCACAGAGAGTTTTAGTTGTCATATCGCAGTTCATAAATATAAGCTGATTAAATATGCCACTTAATCCCCATAAAATTCCGCAGGATAAAACGATAAATATTCCAATAAATTGATTCTCGCTATTATGTTTGTTATGTTTTTCAAAAAATATTTTGTTATCATTCATTGTATAGTACCTTTTTTATCAAGTAACTTTAACCAAAGATGAATTATAATACGGAATATAAAGTGTTGTAAAGATGATAAAAACACAATATATAGAGGTTAGTAAATTAATTACAAAAAAATAAAAAAAAGTTGTTGACACAGGTCGAGTAAGATGATATTCTATTAAAGCTGTCGGCAAGAAAGCCGGCAGGAACCTTGATAACTGAACAGTAAAACAACCCTGAAAATTCTTTAAGAATTTCAGCGATTAAACCAAGTTTAATCGATTACGAACAGTCTTGAGAAATCAAGACATCCTTAATTCAGTAAAATAAGATGCAAATCTTAATTACGGAAGCTATTTAAGCTAGTTAGTTCAAAACTAACCAGACAAACACTTTTTATGAGAGTTTGATCCTG
>CAMEWO010000032.1 GCA_945946665.1 uncultured Eubacterium sp. | reverse complement strand
TTATGAAGGACATGAAGACTTTAGGACAATGGGATTCGTATTTGGCGTATGATAAGTGGTTGAATGATATTATGACGTATGTTTCAAAAAGATAAATATGGCTACTTCCTGTTTGGAGCTGGTTCAGTACAGATATTTTTCAGAGTCATACTGCCAGAAATTTTACCGGCACTTATTGCTGGATTTACAATGTCTTTTGCAAGAGGACTTGGGGAATATGGAAGTGTAGTATTTATAGCTGGAAACCAGCCATACGAGACAGAAATATCACCACTTCTTATTATGTCGGAATTGCAGGAATATGATTATGCAAGTGCAACATCTATAGCGCTTGTCATGCTTATGATAGCTTTTGTAATTCTGTTTATTAACGCTATATTGCAGAGCCGTACATCTAAGATAGTAAGTGGAAGAAAGATAAGATAAAAGACAGGGTTAATTACCTTATAGAACTTGTGGGATTAAAGGGAATGGATACGATGAATGGAGTTATTACACAATATAAGCTGTTTTTATAGTATAATTGCCGGATTAAGAGCTGAAAATGTTTTTTTTCAGTAATTAACCGGCAAATTTTTTTGCAATATTTTATAAACATATATATAATATAAGAAATTGCTTGACAGTCAGATGGCAATCTGTGTGGATATGGCTTAATAAGGAGGAATTATATGGCAAATCTCATTGAACAATTACAGAACCTTACAGTAAATGAGATTAAGCTGGAGGTTGCTTTGCTAAAGGAGATTAACATTGTTAATGCTGCAAAGGAAACTGGAAACAGGATGATGGGCGCCCTGGCAAAGGCAGCAACATCTATTTTTCAGGCGGTGTCAGAGAATTCTTCCATCGATTATGAAGTTGTCAGAATGGCAGATATTATAAGGGAAGGTACTCGTGATATATCTGATGATGACAAGGAAAAGGTTATTGAACTGTTAAAGGAACAGCTTATTGCAAAGTGCGGTATTATTGATACTGAGTCTGGAAAGATATCTGATGACAGGCTTTCTGTTATGGTGGTATCAGAAGCAGCCAAAATGTATAATATACCAAGATATGCAACTTTTGCTAATAAAATTAATCAGATAAACATATATTATAATAAAGATTTTTTGAGGGCTCTCCATGAGATAATTAAAGCCCAGAATCCTGTTGAAGCAGTAGATTTTGAAAACAGGCTGCAGAAAAGGCTTGATATTATATCTCTTGATGCCAAAAGAGACCTTCAGAAGAAGCTTTTTCCAAAGGAATTTTCCGGAAAGGGAATTGCAAGAGTCTTAAGGTCAGAGAGAGGAACGAAATATCTGGAAGAAGCAGTGGCTATTATGGGAATAGAATGTTTTGACTATATTAGTGCCTATTCCTATACAGCTGTACAGTCTTTAAAAGGATTGAACAGGATGAGCCGTTCAGTGCTGGCACAGCTTGTATGGAGAGCTTATACCAGAAATAAGACTAATCCCCTGGTTGATAAGACAAAGCTTCCGTCCTATATCAATGATGATGAAGCTGTCCAGGCAGATGCTTTGGAAGCTGATTTCAAACATCTTGTTAAGAAACGTATAGATTCTGACAAGGAATTGGATACTCTCAGGAAATCTATAGAGAAAAATGAGGAAGAAATAAGAAAAATTACGGAAAAGCTGAAGGCACAGCAGGAGACTTATGAGAGACTGGCTGGTGAATTTGCAGAACTGGAAAAGGAAAAGGAAGCTTACATGTCAGGAAGCAGACCGGAACCAGATACGAAACGGTATTATTCCCAGGTGAATTCTGTAAAACGCCAGATTGATAATGCAGAGTCGGCCCTTAATGTAATTAAGGGAAGATATGAGGAAACTGTTGTTAAAGGTGACAACCTTAAGAAGGAATATGATAATAAAACAATAGAATGTAGTCAGCTTCAGAGTGATACTAATGTCCAGCTTCTTGCAAGATCTGAGGATTTAAAGAAGCGGTGGCAGAACTTTTATTCTGGCATATCATTCGATGATAACGTATTTGGACAGGTTGTTCTTACATTTTCAAGAAAAGAAGTGATTCTGATAGAGGAAATGCTGGCGGAATACATGGGTTTTGCTGATGCTGATGCTCTGGATACTGAGCCAGGTAAAATATACTGCAATATTCTTAAAAACAGCTCTGCAAAGATAAGTCATGAAGGCAGAAGAATAATATCAATTGTCAGATAAGAGGCACAGAATGAAAAACTATAACGATAATAACTGTATTGATTACGATATAGAAAACGTATACAATGAGGCCTGCAGGTATCTTGAAGAAATTCCACAGTTCATGGAGGGCTACGGAGTAGATAGAAGTACCAGAATGCTTGACATACTGGGACATCCCGAGGGGAACTTTAAGATGATTCATGTGGCGGGAACTAACGGAAAAGGCTCTGTATCTTTGTATATTCATGATATCCTGAAGGAAAACGGATACTCTACCGGACTTTTTACATCTCCTCATCTTGTTGATATAAGGGAGAGAATCAGGATTAATGGTGAAATGATAAGCAAGGATAAGTTCCTGAGACATTTCCTGACAGTAAAAGAGGCAGACCGTCAGCTTGGAGGTAATAAACTGGCATATTTTGATTATTTTCTTGGTATTGCGGTTCTTGCATTTGCTGAGGAGAAAGTTGATTTTGCTGTTATGGAGACGGGACTTGGAGGAAGGCTTGATTCCACCAATGCACTGGAGACACCTATTGCTTCTGTTATTACAACAATCAGCCTGGAACACACAGCAATTCTTGGAGATACAGTTGAAAAGATTGCTGAAGAGAAAGCTGGAATAATTAAAGAAAGCGGTGTGGTTGTGCATATGGTAACAGCCACAGCAGACCAGACAGCTTCTAAAGACCAGGCGGTTTGGGCAGATAATGCAACATGTTATAGCGGTATGGATGCAGCTTCCTTCGTTATCAAATCAAGGGCAGACAAGCTTAATGCCACATACATACAGTCGTCACCAGAGGATATAATTAATTGTAAAAACAGGGGAAACTGTATTGATTTTTCTGTATCTAATAGTTATTATATTAATGATTGTTTTCGCATTAATACTGGTGCAATGTACCAGGTGGACAACTGTCTGTGCGCCCTTACACTTGCAGGGTATCTCAGGGAACAGGGGATAATAACCCAGTCTCCTGATAAGACAAAAAAAGCTGTTGAGAATGCTTACTGGCCAGGAAGAATGGAAATGGTGCAGGAAGGATTTTTTGTAGATGGAGCTCATAATCCGGAAGGAATACAGCGCTTTCTGGAATCGGTGCCATACATTGCAGGAGAAAAGAACTGCATTCTGCTGTTTTCTGTGGTAAATGATAAAAATTTCCACAAGATGGCGAAGATGGTAAGCGAAAGCGGTCTATTTAAGAAAATAGTGGTGACACAGGTCGAAGGCAAGAGAAAACTTGAGGCGGATGCCATAAGAGAGGCGTATATAGATAATGGAGCCTCAGATGTGTGGGTGTGTGACACTATTGAAGATGCATACCATAAGGCATTACAGATTGCAGAAGAGGAAGATGCTTATGTCTTTGCGGCAGGTTCACTGTATCTTGCCGGTGATATATTGGACCTGACAGATAGAATTAACAAAAAGGGGTTACGGTAATGATAGATTTTGAAGAGGAAATTAAGAAGTTTAAGCCTTGTCTTGAGGTTGAAGATGCAGAAGATGCCATATATAATAACAACGTACCTGACGTTACAGATTTAATTAACAAAATATTAGAGGATGCCAGGAAATCCGGCAGATAGCAGATTATAATCTTTGAGAATGGAGTAATATGGATACAATGGTAAAAAGAGCTGAATATGCTTCCAACGCATATTACAACCTTGGTCTTTCAATGGCTAAGGTCCGTAATCTGACAGGGGCTATCCAGAATCTTAAAATAAGTCTTTCGCTGAATAAGAACAATATAGATGCAAGAAATCTTCTTGGACTGGTTTACTGCGAGATGGGGGATGTTGTTGAAGCACTCAGCCAGTGGGTTGTAAGTAAGAGTATTCAGAAAACCGACAATATTGCCGGAACCTACATCACCCAGATTCAGTCAAATCAGGCAAAGTTCGAACTTATATCTTCTACTGTGAAGAAATACAATCTCTCCCTGAAATATGCCAGGGAGGGCAATACAGATATGGCTACAATACAGCTTAAAAAGATTGTTTCCCAGAATCCCAAGCTGGTCAGCGCCCAGCTTCTTCTGGCATTGCTGTATATCAAAGATAGGGAGTTCCAGAAAGCAAAGAAGCCTGTTAATGCAGTTTTAAGAATAGACCGCAATAATGTCACTGCCTTAAGATATATGGCGGAGATTGACGAAGCAATTAATTCCAAGAAGAAAAAGGATTCGTCACTGGGTGTGCTTACAAGGAAAAGCAGGGAACTTGAAGCCAAGCCATTGAGTGGTAATGATGTTATAATGCCAGGCTCATCATACAAGGAGCCAAGTAATGGTGCAGTTACAGTGATTAACATTCTTGTTGGAATTGTAATAGGAGCTGCTCTTATCTGGTTTTTAATAATACCAGCCAGATACAGGGGAATAACTGAAGAATATAACAACAGTATCCAGCAGTACAGTGAACAGCTTTCTTCTGGCAATGTGGAGCTGAATTCTCTGGAGAGGCAGCTTGATGAGATAAAGACAGAGAAGGAGAATCTTGAAGCAAGACTTCAGGAGGTCAGCGGAGCTGATGGTAATAATAAGCTGTTAACAGCTGTTGTTGATTCTGCCAATGCTTATCTTGCCAACAAGATGACTGATGCAGCTGTTGCTCTTATAGATATTGATGTCAGTGCACTTCCTTCTGAGGGGGCAAAGACACTGTATAACACTATATCCGGCGCCACAATGATGGATGCCTCAGTAGACCTGTACAATCGGGGATTAACAGCTTATAATCGCGGTAATTTCACTGATGCTGCAGATTATATGGTTAAATCATACAAATGTGATAAAAAGAAGGCAGATGCTGTATACTATGCAGCAAAATCCTATGCATCACTGAATGATGTGGAGAATGCAAAGAAGTACTATAATATAATCATTGACAGCTTTAAGTCCAGCCGTTATATTGCTGAAGCTACAACCTATGTGAACACTAACTGATACAATACTATGGTTAAAATTAATTAATTTACTTTACAGAGAAACCTGGTGGGAATAATCCCGCCAGGTTTTTGTTGTACATGAAGTGTATGTTGAGCAGGTATCAATCACTTGGCTATTTATGAAAATTGCTGGTAAAAAGGAGAAGGGTATGAATGGAGAATGTGTATTTACTAATGAAGAAGTAAGAAAAGCAGATTATATCTATATGGTCACAGGCAAGGTTATGGTCATAAGCCTGAACGCAGAACTTGACCACCATCTTGCAGAGGAGATGAGAGGCGTTGTGGATGAAATAATTGAAAAACGTGGAGTTACAAACATTGTATTTGATTTCAGCAGGATACAGTTTATGGATAGTGCAGGTATAGGGCTGATTCTTGGGCGTTACAAGAAAATCCGTGATGTTGGGAAAATCTATGTGGCAGGTGTTAATGAGGCAATAGACAGAATTCTGTTAATATCTGGGCTGCACAAGATTGTAGTAAAGTGTCAGGACATTAATGAAGCAGTAAGGAGAGTTGAATAGATGAATAATAATAGCAAATTAGGTGTAATGGAAGATACATTGGAACTTATAATTGATTCCAAGTCAGAGAATGAAAGCTTTGCCAGAGTGGCTGTTGCAGCATTCTGTACCAGGCTTGACCCTACTCTGGAGGAGATAACGGATATTAAAACTGCTGTATCTGAAGCGGTTACTAACTGCATAGTTCATGGATATGAAGGCGGGAAAGGTAAAATATACATAAATGTTAACATAACAGGTAATACAGCTGAGGTTATTGTAAAAGACAGCGGTGTGGGAATAGAGAATATTGAAAAAGCCATGGAACCGCTGTATACCACTAAACCTGAGCAGGAGAGGTCTGGAATGGGATTCTCATTTATGGAGGCATTTATGGACGAACTGGAGGTTTCTTCCGCAAGAAATAAAGGAACCACAGTTATTATGAGAAAGAAAATTGGAGAATCAGCAGGGAAGTAATGAAAGATTTGTGTGGACTTAAAGATTCTACCAAGGATTTGATTGAAAGGGCACACAACAATGATAAAGAGGCAAGAGAGAAGCTTATACTTGACAATATGGGGCTTATCGGAAGCATTGTAAAAAGATTTGAAGGACGGGGCATTGACAGGGATGACCTGTTTCAGATTGGAAGTATAGGACTTATCAAAGCAGTTGACAAATTTGATACAAGTTTTGGGGTAATGTTCTCAACTTATGCGGTTCCAATGATTGCAGGTGAGATAAAGAGATTCTTACGTGATGATGGAATAATAAAGGTAAGCCGTAGTATCAAGGAAGTGGCTTACAAAGCATTCACTGCAAAGGAACAGCTGGAAAGGGAGCTGAAGAGGGAACCAAGCCTATGTGAGATAGGAGAAAGAATTGGCGTTCCTGTAGAGGAAATCGCTGTTGCAATAGATGCTTCCTCGGACATTGAATCACTTCACAAAGTCATCTATCAGGGAGACGGCAATGAGATTCTTCTTATGGACAGAGTGTTAGATGATAATAACGAAATCAGGAAGCTGACTGATAAAGTAACTCTTGAAGAATTATTATCCCGGCTTGATGGAGATGAGAGAAAGCTTATATATATGAGATATTTCCAGGAAATGACCCAGACTCAGATTGCACAGAGTTTGGGAATTTCCCAGGTTCAGGTATCCCGGCTTGAGAAGAAAATTCTTGAAAAGATGAAAAAATACAGCGGTATTTCTGAATAAATATGATTCTTTTTGCACAACCTAGTAGAAACGCACCGGCTGGTTTACCGGAAGCTGGCAGGCTGGGCGGTAAACTGGGAGGAATGTGGTTTTGAAAGAGACAGTGTATATTGTGCTGGAAAAGGCGGCAAAGCTTTCAGGGGATAAAGATTTAAAAAAATTAAATGTAAAAATAATGGATGTTTGCGATGTCTGTTGCAGCAACAAGGATATGGAGAATAAGATAAATCATCTTGAGGTGACAGTTCTTGATGTGGATGGACAGAAGCATGTAAGAAAGCTGGTAAGCTTAACTGATTTAATTAATATTATTGAGGCACAGGTAGATAATGTGGATATAAGTCCTGTTGGAGAAAACCAGGTAATGCTGGATTATGAGAGAAAGAAAAGTAATAATAAACTAATTACCATGATTGCTGTGGCCTTTATGTGTATTTTCACATTTGTGGGAAGCACATATGTAATTATGGCGTACAACAATGATGTGGGAACTATTGAACTGTTCGAGAGGGTATACGGACTGTTGGGAATATTGGATTACAAAGAGACTAATATGATTGAGATTGCCTATGGTGTGGGAATAGCCCTGGGAATCATAGTGTTCTACAATCATTTTGGAAAAATGCGTATATCTGATACGCCAACTCCTATCCAGGTGGAGATGGATAAATACGAAAAAGATGAGGAGGAATCGCTGATTACTCAGCTTGGTAAGTCAAAATGATTGTTATAAAAATGATTATTGGTGTCCTGTTTGGATTATGCGGTGGACTTGTTACCGCTGCCGGGTATTTTGCTGTAATTAACAGTATTGGGATGCTTAACAGGGCAGCTTCTGTTACCGCAACAAGAGACAAGCTTATGCTTATTGAGGATGTTGTAGTACTGGGAGCGGTGTCTGGCACATTTCTTTCATTATATAACGGAACTTTCCGGCTGATGAATATTGTATCTGGAGGACTTGGGCTGATATATGGCCTGTTTGCCGGAATGTTCATAGGACTTTTTGTAGTGAGCCTGGCTGAAAATATTAAGGTAATGCCAATTCTGGTTAAAAGAACCGGTGTGGCAAAGGGGATTGGGCTTATTATCCTGTCAATGGCACTTGGGAAGTCTGTTGGACATATAATTTATTATTTGTTCTTATATTAAGCGGAATGCGGAATGGAGAATGTTATGGGAAATAACGAAGCAAAGCGAAACGAATATTACAATAAATATGTTGAGAATGTTACACCGAAGAACAACTGCCTGGCAAATTGCTGCAAAGCATTTATTACAGGCGGGGCTATATGTGCCATAGGACAGTTGTTGATAAATCTGTACATGATGACTGGTATGGTAAAGGACGATGCTGTGCTGTGGGAGACAGTTACATTAGTTGGAATCAGTGTTATTCTTACGGGGTTTAATATATATCCACAGATTACAGCATGGGGCGGCGCCGGAAGTCTGGTTCCAATCACGGGATTTGCCAATTCTGTAGCTGCTCCTGCCATAGAGTATAAGGCAGAGGGAGAAGTGTTTGGTATAGGATGTAAGATATTCACCATATCAGGTCCTGTAATTCTGTATGGAGTAATGACAAGCTTTGGACTGGGTATACTGTATTATATCCAGCAGCTTTTATGGTGATAAATGGGAGGAGAGTAATATGCAGAAAGGAAATGCAAGTATACTTCTGGACAAACCTGTGTATGTGGAAGCAACAGCATCTGTTGTGGGGCAAAAGGAAGGGGAAGGACCTCTTGCTGAAGAATTTGATATAATCGAGAATGATCCTATGTTTGGAGTGGATAACTGGGAGAAGGCTGAGAGTACACTTCAGGGTAAAACAATTGATAAATTATTTATTAAATCAGGACTTAAGTATGAGGATGTAAGATATATTTTTGCTGGAGACCTTCTGGGACAGCTGATTGCATCCTCATTTGGAATAAAGAAGTACAATATTCCGTTTTTTGGTTTGTATGGTGCATGCTCAACATTTGGTGAAGCACTGTCGCTGGGAGCATTTACTGTGGCAAATGATGGGGCTGACAGGGTAATTGCCATGGCTTCAAGCCATTTTGCCAGTGCAGAAAAACAGTTCAGATTTCCGCTGGAATATGGAAACCAGAGGCCTATGGCATCAACATGGACAGTAACAGGCTGTGGCGCAGTCATTCTGTCAAAAATAAAAAGTCCTGTTAAAGTCACAGGCTTTACAACAGGAAAGATAGTGGATTATGGGGTTAAGGATTCTATGAATATGGGGGCTGCCATGGCGCCTGCAGCGGCTGACCTTATAGAAACTAATCTAAATGACTTTGGCGTTAATGCCAATTACTATGACAAAATAATTACTGGAGACCTGGGGACAGTAGGAAGTAAGATACTTCAGGATATTTTAATTGAAAAGGGAATTGAACTGTCGGCAAACCATACTGACTGTGGAATTCTTATGTTTGATTCACAGCTTCAGGATACCAAAGCTGGTGGAAGCGGCTGTGGCTGTTCTGCTGCAACATTTTGCGGACATATATATAATAACCTGAAAGAGGGAAAATGGAAGAGGGTCCTTCTTGTACCAACAGGTGCGCTGCTTTCAACTGTAAGCTACAATGAGGGAGAGAGCATACCTGGCATAGCACATGGTGTAGTGATTGAAAGTGAGGGTTGACGATGGAGTATATTATTTCCTTTGTGGTTGGAGGTCTGATATGTGTAGTGTGTCAGATTCTTATGGAAAAGACTAAGATGATGCCTGGAAGAATTATGGTTCTTTTAGTATGTCTTGGGGCTGTTCTTGGGTTTTTTGGATTATATGAGCCTTTTGCTGATTTTGCAGGAACAGGAGCAACAGTTCCCCTGCTTGGATTTGGACATGTCCTCTGGAAAGGTGTTAAGTCGGCCATTGACCAGTACGGGGTTATTGGACTGTTTAAGGGAGGACTGACAGCAGGGGCGGTTGGAATATCTGCAGCTATAATATTTGGGTACATTGCATCCTGGATATTCAAACCCCACATGAAGAAAAAGTGAATTTCACTGGCTTATTTCACCAATGGGTCAAAACTTAGCCTGAAAACTGACTGTGGCATACCAGTGGACTGCAAGTCCGGTGTGGTAAACTGGAACGACGAAGAGAATCTAAGTGTTGCAGCATATATGAATTACACTCGCTTATTTCAGCAGCGCCCTCCAACTCGCCCCTTTGGGGCTCAGACAATCCGAGCGGTGACTGGCGAAGCGTAATCCATACATGCCGCAGCACTAAGATTTCTTCTAATGTTCCAGTTTGCCACACCGGACTTGCAGTCCACTGGTATGCCACAGTCAGTTTTCAGGCTAAGTTTTACTCCATTGGTGGCGAAGTGTAAATATATGTTCCGAAATGGTTAATTGACTATATACGCTAAAGTCTAATGAACTTTTGGGCTATAAGGAATCAGGTATCGTATTTTTAAATAATATATGATATATTACAAATAGTTAACATGTATAGTACTTGATTGGATAGAGAGTGTAACATTATTTTATATTTGAGGTGTTATTATGGTAATTGCAAATACAAAAAATATGAAAAGAATAAGAAATGTTGTTGCAACAATGGCTATTGAAAATATGTCTGTTTATTGCGTTCACCCAGGGTTTGGCGTGGAGTATACTAATGGGCTGGCAGTCTGGTGTGGTAAACTGGAACATTAGAAGAAATCTTAGTGCTGCGGTATATATGAATTACACTTCGCCAGCAGCAGCCCGGATTGTCTGAGCCCCAGAGGGGCGAGTTGGAGGGCGCTGCTGAAATAAGCGAGTGTAATTCATATATGCTGCAACACTTAGATTTTCTTCGTCGTTCCAGTTTACCACACCAGACTGCCAGCCCATTAGTATACTCCACGCCAAACCATGGGTGAACGCAATTTTTAACGTCTATTGGTTGTGGTTCCTGAGGAACTGGTGGCTCCAGTTGTACTACTTCCTGTTGTGCCTGTGCCAGTAGTTCCGTTGCTGGTAGTTCCATTACCGGTTGTTCCAGTGCCGGAGGTTGTTCCGGTTCCGGAGGTTCCGGTGCTTCCTGATGGAAGGGTTGCCGGGGTTGTTGTAGAACCGGTTCCACTTGGTCTGGTGCTGGTAGAACCTGATGTGCCGGAATTAATTACACTGCTGGTTGCCTTGTAGGTTGAAGTTCCTGAATGCTTAGTACAAGGAGAATCAAGCTCTTCCTGAGTAATGGAATAATCCTGATCCCATGTTGTGTATTCCTTTTCATCTTCAGGATTCTCTATGTCTGCCGGGATATTTATGGCAGATTTTTTAATTAAAATCTTTGTTGAAGTGTTGGTGCATCCTGTTCTTGCGATTTTTCCTGTGTCATTACATATTGTTACTTTAATATGAGTATCGCAGTATTCAGTAGGCACAGTATCTTTAGAAAAATACTCTTTCGTAAGCTGGGAACCTCTTGGATCCTTGTCACATAATCCAGGAATAGGAAGCTTTCCTGACTGTGAACATACTTCAACTTCTTCTATGTTATCATTTTCTTCAAATTCCTTGGTAGGTAGTCCTTCATGTATCTGTTCCATAATATCACGCCACATTCTGGTATGATTAATAGAACCTGGAAGAGCTTTGGAATTGTCGTCATAGCCCAGCCATATTGAGGCTGTGTAGTAAGGTGTAAATCCACAGAACCAATTATCAGAGTCAAACTGTGTTGTACCTGTTTTGCCGGCAACTGGCTGGCTGTTCATCTTGGCAGCACCACCGGTACCGCCTGTATCATTGACAACTGAACCTAAAGCACTTGTAAGAAGCCATGCCGTATCCTTTTTAAATACAGTAGTTTTCTCAGGCGTTGTGTTGTCAAGGATGACATTGCCTTCTCTGTCAGTTACCTGCGTGTAATAAACTGGAGTGATTCTGACACCGCCATTGGCGATAGCGGAGTATGCAGAAGTCATGTCAATGTTATATACACCAAGGGTAAGACCACCAAGGGCAAGAGATTGTACCACATCATGGTTACCATTAATGGCATCTTTTGGAGATACAAGAGATGACAATCCCATTTTCAAAAGATAGTTAAAACCAACCTGTGGTGTAATCTGGGTAAGAACTCTGACAGCAGGCACGTTCTGTGAGTACTTAAGGGCTTCTCTTAATGACATAAGTCCTCTGTACTGACCCTCTGTATAGTTCTTAACAATTCTTGCATCCTCACCTGAATAGTAGTAAGGAGCATCATCTAATGCAGAAGCAAGGGTGACAGCTCCAATATCAAGAGCCGGACCATATGCAACCAGAGGCTTGATAGATGAACCAGGCTGTCTGGTTGAGCTTGTAGCTCGATTCAGTGTTCTGTTACCTGTCTTTTCACCTCGTCCACCAACAATTACCTTAACATAGCCTGTGCTTTGCTCTATAAGAGTAAATGACATCTGTGGCTGCAGTGTAAATGTAAGATTTTCAGAGATAATAGTTCCTCCGGAAGAAAGAAGATAATCTCTGTACTGGTCGACATACTGCTGTGCTGTATCCTGGTTCTTAAATGTAAGGGTAAAATTAGCTTTTCCCAATGTATTTTTAAAATATTCCAGAAGACTGTAATGAGAGTAACTTGCAACAGTTCCGTCTTCTTTTTTAATAGAGACATTATAGTTAATGGAATATTCTGCGTTAGCAGGATAATAGTCAGGGTCGTTGATAACATTATCAGCAATTTCCTGCATTCTCATATCCTGTGTTGTGTATATTGATAAACCACCTTTATAGATAAGGTTAGACGCCTGTGCTTCTGTGTATCCTTTCTGTTCCTGAAGATCTGAAACCACCTTTTCAATAACTGTATCAACAAAGTATGAATATGTGGATGTTCCAGCTGATTCAACATCATTATTCTGTATGCGGGCATACACATCATCTGCCACAGCTTCTTCATATTCTGCTGAAGTGATATAACCCTGCTCCAGCATATTCGTTAACACTTTTAACTGTCGTTCTCTGTTCTTGTCTGGATTTCTGGCTGGATTAAGGTTGCTTGGACTCTGGGTTATGGATGCGATTACAGCACATTCACTGAGAGTAAGGTCTGACACATCTTTGCCAAAATACCCTTTAGAGGCAGACTGGACACCATAATATCCGCTGCCAAGGTTAATGGTATTAAGATAATTCTCCAGTATGGTCTGTTTGTCCATTATAGTTTCAAGCTTTACAGCCAGGTACTGTTCCTGTACTTTACGCTTAATCTTCTCAACGGTTGTTTCATTAAATGCTTTAAATACATTATTCTTAAGAAGCTGCTGTGTAATAGTACTGGCACCCTGTGATAATCTTCCGCTGGAAAAAACCAGAGAGGCTGCGCGGACAATACCTTTGAGATCAATACCATTATGCTCATAGAAACGTTCATCCTCGATAGCAACAAATGCATGCTGCAGAGTAAGAGGAATATCCTTAATGTCTGCAGAGATACGGTTGGAACCAGATGTTGAAAGAGCCTGGGTTTCATTTCCGTCGATATCATATATTCTTGTTGCATATCCTTCTGGTGATACATCAATAGAAGTTACATCCGGTGCGCTGGCTATAATACCCTGGGCAGCACCAAGAGCCAGACAGGAAGCAGATACTATAAGAGCAATGGCTAGTATAAATAACAGCTTGATTCCGGCTACACCAAATTTGTTGCCAAGCTTGGTGGATGAAGAAGTAATTGATTTCTTCTTTTGTATTATGCCTTTTTTGCCATAATTCATATTAATCCTCATTTCTAAATCGGTTATTTGTAATCATGTTCTTTGCAGAACTAAAATTAATCCCGTAGATTATACCACAACCAGAACTCTTTGACAAATCATTATAGTTTCTTCATAATGATAAATAACAGGAAGGAGAGAACATACATATTATGAAAAGAGTTCTTAAGACTGGAAAGGGCGAGATTGTGGAGAAAAAATCCCGGTTTATCAGTATTGCACTGAATGTGGATTCACCACAGCAGGCTCTGGATTATGTTAATTCAATAAAGAAAAAGTACTATGATGCAAGGCATAACTGTTATGCTTACATATGTGGCAATGATGGACAGGAGAAACGATTCTCAGATGATGGTGAGCCGTCAGGTACTGCGGGAAAGCCTATGCTTGATGTGCTGGAAGGATTCGGTGTCACTAACTGCCTTGTTGTTGTTACAAGGTATTTTGGTGGGACGCTTCTGGGGACAGGTGGACTGGTAAAGGCATACAGCGGTGCGGCTAAGGAGGCACTGGAGAATGCTGTACTTGCAGAGGAAGTATGTGGAATTAGAAGTTTTATTACAGTGGATTACAACAGCGTTGGAAAGCTTAACTATATATTATCTGCAGGTGGGATATATGTACTGAACACTGCGTATGAAGAGAATGTAACATTAGATATTGTGGGGGAAACTGAGGATATAAATCGCCTTAAACCAGCCCTTAATGACGCATTTGCGGGCAGATTCAGACTTGAGAGTGAACAGGAAGTAAGGTTTTATAGAAGTGATGGATTTGCAAATATATTATAATGAAGAAAGTTCCATATAATAATGGTAAATTATCACAAAAGAAATCCCAAATATAAAAAAATTCACCTTGATATAGTAAAATTGACATAAAAAAACAGGTAAAAAATCATTAGCATAGTGCAAAATCTACATAAAAAACTCAATATAAAAAATTAAAAAAGTATGGGTAAAATATATATTTGATTAATTTTGTCGAAAAACAGAAAAAAAATCACATTTAAGAAAGCTCATAAATACTGGGGTTTCACAAATCGAACAAAAAAAATACAAGAATTGTTCAAAATAGTCTTGTTAAAATAGCACAAAAATGGTATTATACCCTTGTCTTAAATATGAACTGGGGTTTTAATGCCCCGAAAACCAATAAGGAGGGTTTATAGGTTTATGAAAAAAACAGTTAAGAAACTTACAGCTGTAGGTCTTACACTTACATCTGTAATGGGACTTGTAGCATGCGGCGGAAACAACGCTGGTACAACTACAGACAGTACTACAGCTGCAGAGAAGAAGGAGATTACTAAGCCAACTTCATTCACAGTTATGGCAGATGGTACTGTAGCAACTGAAGAGAACGGTGGTAAGGCATTCTATGAGTACATTGAGCAGGTTACAGGACTTGCTAAGGGAACAATTACATGGGTTCGTCCACCTCACTCAAACTACTATGATTCAGTTAAGAGTGCTTTCACATCTGGAACAGAGGCTGATGTATGTATCCTTTCTTCTGATTACTATGCATTATATGCAGCTAATGGAATGCTCTGGGATATGACAGATGCTTGGAACAACTCTGAGACAAAGAATTCAGGCAGACTTATTGATACTGCCGATGCTGTTCTTGCTTCATTACTTGTTCCTGGTGAGGATGGCAAGAAGGCTATGTATGGATTTACTCCATGTCGTGGTAATGGATGCTGTACATATGTCAAGAAGGCTTGGTTAGAGAAGGCTGGTATTGATGTTGCTAAAGTTGAGAACGTAACTATGGACTTTAATACATACTATGGCTACTTAAAGCAGATGGCTGCTTCGGCTGGTCATTTCGTAATTTCAGCTCCTGGTTTCGTATCTGGCGAGGCTCCATATACTAACTACCTTCCAGAGTTCTTCCAGAAGGCTCAGTATTCATTCTACAAGAACACATCAGGCAAGTATGTTGATGGTTTCTCAGAGCAGGCTATGAAGGATGCTCTTCAGAGAATTCAGACAGCTGTTGCTGATGGTGTAATTGATAAGGCTTCTAACGGCCAGACAACTGCTGATGCCCGTAACAAGTTCTATTCAACAGATCCAGCTAATGAATCAGGCGTATTCACATACTGGGCTGGTACATGGAAGGATACATTAATGTCTAACCTTGAAACAAAGGGACTTGATACAGCGCTTATTGCTATCAATCCTATTAAGGAACTTGGTAAGTACACAGAGAGATTATCACCAGTATGGGCTATCACAAAGAAGGCACAGAATCCAGAAGGAATCTTCAAGTACTTCATTGATACAATGCTCGATGGTGGCGATGTTCAGTTGGCTTGGGAAGCTGGTGCTAAAGGAACACACTGGGATAATAAGGCTGAGTCAGTTACTCTTAAGGGTAAGGAAGATAAGCCAAAAGAGTACAAGGAAGGTGAGTTCCACTTCCTTCCATCTCCAGAGAAGCCTAATACAATGATGAAGAAGAATCATATTGATCCAATTCTTGCATTAGGTAAGTTCAAGGATGGTACAACAGGTCCTGTTTCTATTTCAGCTGTTGCTAAGGAGAATGGTGAGTGGTTTGCTAAGAACTGCGAGTCAGCTGTTGCTGTTCCTATGACAGATGCTATAAGCGACAATCTTAACGATGTTAACAAGGCTAGAAACGAAGTTGTAGCTAAGGTTGCTCTTGGTGAGTGGACAGTTGACCAGGGTATGGATTACTACAACAAGCAGGTAAGCAATTACGTTAAGGAAATTCTTGATTCTTTAAATAAGTAATCAGTTACTTTATTGGTTTAAGACCATATTTACGAATCCACACTTTGATGCCTGGTTTTCCAGGCATCAGGTGCGGATTTGATTTTAGCTTATTAATCTTTAGATGTAGGCTTAGAAAATAATTAAGAAAGAGGGTATGAAGATGCAATGTAAGTCTTGCAATACAGAATTGCCTAAGAAGGCTAAGGTGTGTCCAAGATGTGGTGCTCTTGTTGATGACAGGGCTACTGCTAACTTGAAGATTCTTGCAATAGTTGGTATAGTCATTGCAATGTTAGGCAGTATGTTACCATTCGTTCAGAATACTGGAACAGTTTCAGATGCCTACAGCTTTATGAATATTGACATCAGCGCATTATGGTACATTTATCTTCTTCTCCTTGTAGGCTCAATTCTTCTTGTTGTGGCTAAGAGAGAGAAGTTATCAATTATTACAACATCACTTAGTGGAATACTCTTTATCGTTTCTTTTGTTGCTGTGAAGTTTAGGGGTTACACAGGAAGAAACAAATACAGCGTATATTCATTAACAGATTTATTATCTAATGGCAACGGTGAAGACAAGTTTGTTGTTGGATGCGGTTTATTTGTCATTATTATCGGTATAGTTATTGCTATTGTAGGCTGCTTTATCGATATTATGAAGTATTTTAAGAAGGATCTTGCAGTTGATAAGAGATTCCTTTCTAATTCAATCAACAGAAGCATATGGACAAAGATATATTACCATAGAGGATTCTATGTAATGTTCCTTCCGGTATTTATTATGGTTATCCTGTTCTTCTACTGGCCAATGCTTGGTTGCCGTTTTGCATTTACGAAGTATGTAATCAGGGCACCTTACTATGTAGGCCTCTATCACTTCAACAGAATGTTTACTAATGATGTCTATTTCTGGAGAGCATTCAGAAATACACTTGTACTTTCATTAACAAAGTTAATTCTTAATACTGGTATGGCAGTTATTATCTCACTTCTTCTGAATGAGATTGTTAGCTTAGGATTTAAGAAGACAGTACAGACAATCGTTTACTTACCTCACTTCATGTCGTGGGTAGTAGTTGCATCTGTATTCAAGATGATTCTTGACCCTAATGCTTCAGGTGTTATTAACAGTATTTTGCTTAAGGCTAATATCATATCTGATCCAATCTACTTCCTTGGTGAAACTAAGTATTGGAGAAGTATGTTCTATATTATGAATATCTGGAAGGATACAGGTTGGGGAACAATCCTCTTCCTTGCCACATTATCAGGTATCAGCCCTGACTTATATGAGGCTGCCCAGATTGATGGTGCTAACCGTTGGAACAGATTAATTCATATTACACTTCCAGCACTGGCTAACACAATTATTACTGTATTCATTCTTAACCTTGCTAAGGTTATGAACCTTTTCGAATCAGTATTCGTTACTATGAACGATGCCGTAGTTGCTGTTTCCGATGTATTACAGACATATATCTATGCTAAGACATTCGGTTCCGGTAACTCAGATTACGGTTATTCAACTGCAGTTGGTTTGTTTAAATCATTTGTCGGTATGATCCTTGTACTTGGCTGTAACTGGGCAAGTAAGAAGGTTCGTGGCCGTGGTATCGTATAAGGAGGGATAGATAATGAGTGATAATCAGATTGTTTTAAATAAGAAAAAGAAAAAATTCAAAGTCTTCCCTATTGTTAACGGCATTATATTTATTTTAATTTCGTTGTTCATTCTGCTCCCTATGTGGAAAGTTATTGTAGATTCATTTGATGCCAGATCTTCGTATGGTTTTAAGTGGTTGCCAAACTACTTTACGTGGGGTGGATATAGAGCCGTTATTACAAGACAGTCAATTTACAGACCATTCTTTATATCATGTATTACAACTGTTGCAGGTACATTCTTAGGATTATTACTTGCTACACTTGGTGGTTATGTATTGATTCAGTGGGAGATGCCAGGAAGAAACTTCTTCGCTTACATGCTTCTGTTCACTATGATTTTCGATGGTGGTATGATTCCTAAGTACCTGGTTATGAAGGACTTAAACCTCTTAAATACACTGTGGTCAGTTATTCTTCCTATGTCTATTAACGTTTATAATCTGGTATTGATGCGTAACTTCTTTGAAGGCATACCAGAGTCCTTGTTTGAGGCCGCGGAGATTGATGGATGTTCCCCGATGGGAATATTCTTCAGAATAGTTCTTCCTCTTTCTAAGGCCGCTATTGCATCAATTGGTCTTATGTTTGCCGTAACATTCTGGAATGATTACACAAACTTCAAGATTTATATTACTAATAACAACTTATGGAACTTCCAGATTAAGCTTCGAAGCATGGTTATGGAATCAGATATTCCTAATGATGATGCGGTTGACCCTAATACAATTTCTTCAGCTACAGTTATTGTTGCGGTATTACCATTTACCATTATTTATCCATTCTGCCAGAAGTACTTCGTACAGGGTGTTAACGTAGGTGCCGTTAAGGAGTAATTAATATCACATATTTGTAGATTATCCGGGACAGCGTAAGCTGCCCCGGTTTTTTGTTGTATAGGAAAACGGAGTTTCCTATACAATAAAAATACTTCGCAGGATGCACACAGAAGCGTGAGGAATATGTCTGTACAATTCTTTATATGCAGGACAGCTTAAACTAATCATATGGAAATCGGGCAGATGTCAGCCTGCTTGATAGAAAAAAATAAGTGAAATTGTAAGAGAAAATAGATTAATATGTAGAATAATGACATGGAATAATGTTATAATGAACCAATAATAGTTTATATTAACATTTTAATTAGAAAGATAAGGGGGATAATAAAGACATATGGGAACTTTGGAAGATGCAATTTATCTTGAAAAATATAACGATATTAAGAAAATACTGGAGGACGAGCCTTCACTTATAGATGAGAAGAATGAAGAAGGAGTCTGTATGGCTCTTCTTGCTGCTAAGACTGGAAATTTAAAGATAGTAAAGTATATTGTTGAATATTCCAGAGCTAGTATGAATATTCACGATGATTTCCACAGAGGAATGCTTCATTATGCTGCCATGTCAGGCAATGTTGAGGTATGTAGGTATCTTGTGGAGAGAGTAGGGTTATCGCCATTAGAGGGGGATAATAATCTGACTACTCCTATTGATATTGCATATAGTAACAGGTTTCTTCCTTTAAGGGAGTATTTTGAAAAAGAAATTGGTACAACTTATAATAATCTGTACCGGAATCCTATAAGAACAGGTTTCTTTCCTGACCCTTCCGTAGTAAGAGTAGGGGAGGATTATTACATGGTGAATTCATCATTTATATATTTTCCATGTATTCCTGTTTCTCATTCTAAGGACCTTATTCATTGGAAAATAATTGGATACGCAATTACTAACCCGGAATGGGCTGCTCTTGATGAACTTGAGGGTGGAAGAGGATACTGGGCACCGGATATATCTTATTATGACGGAAGATTCTATATAACAGCAACATATAGAATGAATGATACTGGAAATGTGTATAGAAAGCAGATAATTGTAAGTTCCGAAGACCCGGCAGGACCATACAGCAAGCCTGCAATTATTGACGAGGATGGAATTGACCCATCACTATTTACAGATGATGATGGTAAAAGATATATGCTCCTTAACAGAGGTGCAAGAATACTGCCACTTAACAGAGAGGCAACAAGACAGACAGGAGAAGCAGTGCTTCTGTATTACGGAGATAATAAACGAGCACCAGAAGGACCACATTTGCTTAAGAAGGATGGATTCTACTATCTGTTTGAGGCTGAGGGTGGTACTGGACCGGGACACAGGATTACAGTGTCCAGAAGCAGGGAACTGTTTGGAAGATATGAGCCATGCCCATATAATCCAATTATGAGACAGACAGATGAAACAGCACCTATACAGCGCTGCGGACATGGCAAGCCAGTAATGACACAGAATGGGCAGTGGTACATGGTTTATCTGTGTGGAAGAAAGCTGGGGGATGGATACAGTATTCTGGGAAGAGAGACAGCCCTTGACCCTATCACATGGACTCAAGATGGCTGGCCAATAGTCAATAATCTTGACGGACCATCAACCTTGCAGATTAAGCCTGAGCTGCCTGAAACTATCTGGGAAGAAACATATAATGATGATTTCAAGGAAAAATATCTGTCTAATGACTGGCTTTTTCCAAGGTCTCCAGAGATGGATGGAATTGATATCAAGCTGTCATTTCTTAAGATGAAAGGAAGCAGGTTTGATTTATGCTCGCCCCATGCCAAGAATATTTTGCTTAGAAGACAGCAGCATTTTAAGTTTGATATAGAATGTAAAATGAGAATGCCTAAAATCTATCCCGGACAAGATGCAGGAGTGACTTGTTATTATGATGAGAATACCTTCCTTAAATTTGGACTGTTTGCAACTAACGAGGAACAGCCAAGACTTCTTGTGGGAGTAAGGGAGTATGTGGATGGATACAGGGATGGCTCATTTATTGAAGTAAACCAGAAGGAGAAGTACATATATTTTAAGATTGAAGTAAATAATCTTCAGAGAGTGTTCTATGTAAGTTTTGATGGTGTGAAATATACCAAGGTTGACGTACTTTCTAATGTGTATTATCTATGTGATGAGGGACTTAAGAAAGGTAAGAGATTTACTGGAGCAATGGTTGGAATGTATGCATATGCAGGTGATTTCGCAAAGGAATATGCTGTAAGCCATGGAATGACAAGAGTGGATACCATGTATGTGGAATTTGATTATTTTAATTATAAACCATTATAGAAAAGTTTTAACGTTGTGGCGTTGGCAGAATGGAGGAATAGTATGATTAACAGAAATGTAGCACTGGAGGATAAGCTTCTGAATGAGCTTATGAAGAAGAAGGACTACACTGATAACAAGGTTACAGGAGCAGTCCTTTCTGGCGTTGCTGCCATGTACAAGGCAACAGGGGATGAGAAATTCCTTATGGCTCTTAAGCTTATGGGAGATGAGGCAATAGATAAATGCACATATGACGATAAAGAAAGTCTTAAGAATTATGCATGCGGTAATGGCTTATATGAAGTATTTAAGGCAACAGGAGACGACAGATACAGACAGGCTGCTAAGGAGATTGCTGTACAGTTTAACAACCAGCCAAGGTATGAGGAAGGCTTCTTTAAGGGTTCAGATGACAAAGGTGTAAAGAGACTTTGCAGAACATATATGTATGTGCCATTTTATATGATATATGAAACATTAGATGGTGGTAAGGAGAGATATAATGATATCATTGCACAGGTAAGAAGCTACAGAAATAATCTGTTTGAGATTTCAGTGGCAAAGCTTGGAAGTGATGAAGATGCACTTCATGTTACAGCACATTTTGCTGCAGCGCTGATTGATGCCATGGAAAATATGGATCAGATGCTTTATGAGATATATCACGAAATGCTTGATTATTTCAGAGATACTGTTAAGGCAGTTATTGATTCAGGCGTGGATATAAACAGAGGAACAGCCGCTGATTATCTTTTTGGCTATGCTGTTCTTAAGGGATGCAGAATGAAAGCGTTAATTACTGAGAAGTATGAAAATGACGTTCTGGGACTTCTTGATATAATAGAAGATAAGTCTGGCTCTGGAACAGAGCGTGGCTGTGATAAGGCTGAAACAGCGGATGTTAAGGACAACAGCTATGAAAATGACAGTGCAACAACATTGGCATATAAGGCGTTGTATTACAGCGAAGTAATAAGAAACAGAGAGTATCAGGACTATGGACGTGGAAAAGGAGGCGTGTTATGGAGTTAACAGTATTATCTGTCACAAGCAGAGGAATTGTAACTGAATTGACAGAGTCAGGTAAGTATTATTCTAAGGATTCCTATGATATATATATTAATGGAGAGAAGTACCTTACTACAGATAAGGTTATAACATCTGTTAATGGTTTAAAGCCGGATACAGCCTATGAGGTAAGTGCCGTATATCAAGGTAATACATATGGACCTGTTAAGGTTAAAACTAATTATGAGTATGTTACATTAAATGTAAGGGAATTTGGAGCAGTTGGTGATGGAGAACATGATGACACCAATGCAATCCAGTGTGCGATTATGGCATGTCCTAAGGATTCAAGAGTGCTAGTTCCTGAAGGAACATTCAGAATAAGAAGTGTTTTCTTAAAGAGTGATTTAACTTTAGAGCTGGCAAAGGGAGCAACTCTTCTTGCATTTACTGACAGGGAGAATTTTCCTATTCTGCCGGGTCTGATTCAGTCCTATGATGAGAAGGATGAATATAATCTTGGCTCATGGGAGGGAAATCCTCTTGATTTATTCTCAGCAATTATCTGTGGAATTAATGTACAGAATGTTGTGATTACAGGAGAGGGTACTATTGACGGTAACACAACACATGACAACTGGTGGAAAAACTGTAAGATAAGAAATATCGCCTGGAGGCCTAACCTTTTCTTCATCAATCACTGTGAGAATGTTGTTATGCAGGGAATTACGGTACAGAATTCACCTTGTTGGACAATTCACCCTTATTTCAGTAACCATCTTAAGTTCATAGATGTTAAGATTAAGGCTCCTGCTGATTCACACAACACAGACGGACTTGATCCTGAAAGCTGTGAGGATGTACAGGTACTGGGAACCATGATATCAGTAGGTGATGACTGTATTGCTGTTAAGTCTGGTAAAATCTACATGGCAAACAGATACAGAACACCTGCCCACAATATGGTTGTAAGGCAGTGCTGTATGCGTGACGGACATGGTGCAGTTACAATCGGAAGTGAGATAGCAGCAGGTGTTAATGATGTTCATATCAAGGACTGTCTGTTTATTAATACAGACAGAGGTTTAAGGGTAAAGACAAGAAGAGGACGTGGAAAATTATCAGTGCTGGATGATATTTCATTTGAGAATATTGACATGGACAATGTTATGACTCCATTTGTTGTAAACAGCTTCTATTTCTGCGACCCGGATGGAAAGACAGAGTATGTAAGTTCCAAGAAGCCTCTCCCTGTAGATGACAGAACGCCATCTATCGGAAGACTTACATTTAAGAATATATCTGCTAAGAACTGCCATGTGGCTGGAACTTATATATGCGGACTTCCAGAGAGCAAGATAGAGGAGCTTATATTTGAGAATATTGATTTTTCATATGCTGAAGATGCCAAATCTGGAGTTGCAGCCATGATGGTAGGTTGTGATGAAGCTTCGAAGCAGGGAATTGTTGTTTCTAACATTAAGAATCTTGTTCTTAAGAATGTAAAAGTAACAGGATGTGTTGGAGAGGACATTCAGGCAGAGAATGTTGATAATATTATTAGGGAGTAAATATTTACATGAAAGAGAATTATGGAAAAGAAAGATATAGATAATAAAGATACGAAAAGCAAGGCAGGAAAGAGAGCTGCAATAAACCTGCATGCACCTAAGAATCTGGATGTGGATAACTGGTTTATTGAGTGCTATAAAAGACACCGTAATCATCCATTGATTATTCTGATAAGGCTGTATAAGGGGAATTACCATAAGTTCGTGCTGGCGGTACTATTCTTTCTTATAAAGCACTGTCCAGTGTGGATTCTGCCAATTGTTACAGCCAATATTATAAATGATGTGACTACAGGTAGTCCTAATACAGTGAGAGACATTATAATCCAGTGTATTGTAATGGTGGCATTGATTGGACTTAATATTCCTACGAACTACATGTATACAAGGTACAAATCCCTTGCTACAAGATACGCAGAAACAGGTCTTCGCAAGGCGTTAGTCCGGAAACTCCAGCAGCTTTCTATCTCATATCACAAGGAGACACAGTCGGGAAGACTCCAGTCTAAGATAATAAGAGATGTGGAGGCAGTAGAAACTCTGTCTACACAGCTGTTAATCAGTACCCTTAACATTGCTTTAAATATTGCTATTTCTCTTGCAGTTACAGTGACTAAGAGCAGGATGGTATTCGTATTCTTCCTTCTTACTACTCCGGTAGCAGCTGTGACAATGGTATTTTTCCGCAATGTTATGCGTCAGAGAAACCATGAATTCAGACATGAGATGGAAGAGACATCTGCCCAGGTAATGGAAATGGTGGAAATGATTCCTGTGACAAGGGCTCATGCATTAGAAGAGAAGGAAATTGACAAAATAAGCGACCAGCTTTTCCTTGTTGCTGAGAAGGGATATAGGCTGGATGTAATACAGTCTGTATTTGGTTCAGTAGGCTGGGCAATATTCCAGGTTTTCCAGATTGTTTGCCTGGCATTTACAGGATTCCTGGCACTGCGTGGAACAATTCTTCCTGGAGATATTACACTGTACCAGAGTTATTTTGCAACTATTGTAAACCAGATATCTTCATTTGTTACTTTGATACCTACCATTGCCAAAGGCGTAGAATCAGTAAATTCAATTGGTGAAGTTCTTCTGTCAGATGATATTGAGAAGAATGATGGCAAGGAGAAGATTGACAGCCTCTCTGGAAGATATGATTTTGAAAATGTTAAATTCAGATATAATAATACTGATGTAGATGTTATTAATGGGTTAAATCTTCATGTTGAGCCAGGTGAAACTATTGCTCTGGTTGGAGAGTCAGGGTCTGGAAAGTCTACCATTCTTAATCTTGCCATAGGATTTAACCTGGCAAATGAGGGAAAGGTACTGGTAGATGGAAAAGATATTAAGGAACTGGATTTAAGGTCTTACAGGCAGTTTTTAGCAGTTGTACCACAGTCATCTATACTTTTCTCTGGTACATTAAGGGATAATATTACCTATGGTGTGGACAATGTTGACGATGAGTTCCTTCAGGAAGTGGTGGAAGCTGCTAATCTGTCTGATTTGGTTGAAAGTCTTCCAAAAGGACTGAATACTGACGTGGGAGAGCATGGTGGTAAGCTGTCAGGAGGTCAGAGACAGAGAGTATCTATTGCAAGGGCTCTCATCAGAAATCCAAAGGTTATTATTCTTGATGAGGCAACGTCAGCTCTGGACAGCATATCTGAAAAGCTCATCCAGGAAGCTCTGGATAATCTCACAAGGAACAGAACTACATTCATAGTTGCACACAGGCTGTCAACTATAAGGAATGCAGATAAGATAGCTGTCATTAATGAGGGAAAATGTGTGGAGTATGGAACTTATGAGGAGTTGATGGAGCTGGGGGGAGAATTCTTCAAACTCAAAAGTATCCAGAGTTAGCCTGCACAAGGATATGACGAGTAGACTGTCTTAAATCATACAGGTAGCGTATACACAGACAGTTTAAGTGCGCCTGGGCAGTAAAATGTACAAAAATCGGAACGACGAAGAGAATCTAAGTGTTGCGGCATATATGAATTACACTCGCTTATTTCAGCAACAGCCCTTCAACTCGCTCCTGACGGAGCTCAGACAATCGGGCAGTTGCTGGCGAAGTGTAATCCATACATACCGCAGCACTAAGATTTCTTCTAATGTTCCATTTTTGTACATTTTACTGCCCAGGCGCACTTAAACTGTCTGTGTATACGCTACCTGTATGATTTAAGTGGTTGTCTAATGTTATAAGATGTGACAGTCTAACTAAGAGCCAAGCCCTCTATGCCGTCAGAAAAAGTGGGATTGCTATATAATTTTTGTGTAAAAAGTGTGTATAAAAATTATTGACATTACACAATTATTGTGTATAATATAAAGCGCAATGGGTGGTATAAACCAATTATCTTTTCTGTCAATTGAAAATAGATATATAGATTATGATAGTGTAAAGTGCACTATGAAAAAATGAGTCAAAAAAATAAGGCTCAAAATGA
>CAMEWO010000031.1 GCA_945946665.1 uncultured Eubacterium sp. | reverse complement strand
AGTAAGTTCAAGTCAGAGGTATGGGACAACTGGAATTTAATTTTCCAATTGACCTCTGTTTATCTCCAGATAATCATCCATAATGCTGTCCATACTTATCTTTCCATCCATATATCCATAAGCATCCTCCAGTTTCATGGAAGTTCTTCTTTTATTAACCACTCCATTATATTTTTTCTTAATTTCCACAAAAACACTTTCATTCAAGCCAGGTACTCCATAGCTTCTTACCCTGAGTTTTTCTTTATATACAGGCTTTTCAATAGACGCACTTATCAATCTGTCATCCCATGTGTCATAATATATATTGCATATTTTATAAGATTCGCCATTCTCATTGTATCTGTCTAACACCATATGATTTTTCATAGCAGCAATAATTGAATCATACTGCTGTCTGGTAAGCAAATATTTTTTCTCATATCTGTTAAACACTTCAATTGCCATAATCTTACCTCCCTTCTTATTCTTCCTAGATAATAATGGAAAAGTGTGACCAAAATATGTAAAAAATGCGTAAAAAAAGTGACCTTTTGAAAACTCTTCAAAAGGTCAAAAAAAATATTATCTGATAATACAGTCTCATAGTGGGAATCAGGACATTGTCTCTTCATTCTTAAGGTGTACATCCAGCTTATTATATGGGATTTCAATTCCATTCCTGTCAAATTCCTGTTTGAATTTTTCAAGAAAGATGAACCTTGTATCCCAGTATGTATCCTGGCTTACCCAGCATCTTGTCTCCAGTGTAACACAGGAATCATCAAGAGATTTAACTATAACATCAATCCCCTTGTCTTTCATAACTGACGGATATTCTGAAATAATATCGCGGAGTATCCCTTTAGCTTTAGTAACGTCGCTTCCATAAGAAATCCCCACATTAATATCCAGTCTTCGTATTCCCTCAGCACCAACATTAACAATGTTAGAATTTGACAGGGCACCATTAGGCATCATAACAACCTTGTTATCAATTGTCCTTAACTTAGTATAAAGAATGTCAACAGACACTACGGTACCTTCACAGCTGTTGGAAATAATATAATCCCCCACCTTAAACGGCTTAAATATAAGAATAAGAATTCCTCCAGCCATATTAGACAGACTGCCCTGCAAAGACATACTTAAAGCCAGGGCTGCCGAACCAAAAACTGCAATAAGAGATGCCGTCTGGAAACCTAATATATCAAGAATTACCAGTATAACAACAGCATATACTCCGAATCGTGCAAAGGAGCATATAAACTTAATAACCCCCACATCGAATCCAGCTCTCTCCATTGCCCTGTTTATTATCTTTAAAAGCCATTTTGTGAGATACTTTGACAGCTTCCAGATAATAACGGCAATAACTATATCAATAATTTTGCCCAGTGCTCCATTAATAAAATTAGTAAAGAGCTGGTTTAAATTCTCAGTAGTAAAAAATGCTCTTGCCTCCTCTGCTTTCGCCGCAACATCAGAAGTTGTTGACACATCCAGAGCAAAGCTGGCAGGAGCCGGCACTCCGCCCATCCTGATAAAACTCATTACATCACCTTCCTATATCTGTTTTCCCTCTTAATGCAGCCAGCTTCTTTTTAGCCTCTGCCTCAATCTGCTGGCACTTCAGTTTGGCTGCCTCCGCCTGCTTAGTGGCATACTCGCTTGCTTTTGCTGCTTCCTTAGCAGCCTTCAGCGCTATGTCTCTTGCCTCTGCAGCCGCCCTGGCAGCTTCCTTCGCTTCTGTTTCAATTATCTTGGCATCCAGTGCTTTTTTCTTTGCTTCCTCCAAAGCAATCCTTGCCTCTTTCATTATGGCATTTTCCTTAACTTCAATTTCTGTGTATGGCTCAAATGTAAAGAAGCTCACACACAACCCTGGAAGGTCTGCTTTTATAGAATCTTCAAAGCCATCTGATTCCTGGTCAGTTGATTTATACACTTCTGCGGATACCATATCTGTATATTTCCCAGACTGAGGCACACCAAGAACATACCCCTTTCTATCAACAGGGGTAAAATTAGCAATAGCCATAATGATTGTTCCATCTGCTGATTTTCTGTAGAATGAAAGAATTGTTTCCACTGCTGCCGAATCATTAATCCAGCCAAAGCCCTCTGCTTTATTATCCAGCTGATACAGAGGTGCATTGCCGGAATATATGCCGTTAAGCCATGCCACATAATCCTCAACGCCCTCGCATTCCCTGAAATTAACAAGCTTCTTTCCAGGATATGCGTACATATATGCCAGGGCATTCTTAACATGGGACATTTTCTTATCTTCCGGAACAGGTGCTGTATCCCTAAGCAGTCCTTTCTCCCATCCGAAACCATCCCGTGAAAATTCCAGTATGAAATCTTCGCTGTACTGATAAAGCATACTATGACTTAACTTATCATATTTTCCTTTCCTGAAAAGTGGATCTGTGTAGTAGAAATCCATAAAATCCTTTTTCCATCCATCGTTCCACTTATAGTCAAAGCCAAGTCCTTCCCTCTTAATATCTCCGGTAACCATGTCCCAGATGCTGCTTTCCTCTGCAATAAGAAGGACCTTCTTATCCTGCCTGTCAGCAATCTTTCTCAATCCCTTTATGAATTCCACTCCTGCCAGGTTTTCTTTGCTGCCGTATATATTAAAGCTCCACTCACCAGGATTCCTTCCGTAATCCAGATACAGCATTGAAGCCACTTCCTTAAGTCGCAGTCCATCAGCATGGAACTCCTTAATCCAGTAAGAAGCTGTTGAATTAAGATACGACCTGACCTCTGTGCTGTCAAAATTATAGAGCGCACATTTTATATCAGGATGATTGCTTAAAGATGATGAGCCAGAATCCAGCAAATGTGTTCCGTCATAATATATAAAGCTCCCCAGTCCTTCTTCCATATAAGCCATATTACAGTCAACAATCACGCCAATTCCCTGATTATGGAACTCATTAATTATACCCTTAAGCCTGTCACTTCCCAGCTTCCTGTCAATACAGAAATTACCTGCTGCTATACCATTTTCCTTGTCAATTGTTGATGTAAGCCCTGATAACTCAACGTAATTGAATCCCATATTCTTCACAGAACGGACTATATCGTCACTGGTTAATTGATCAATTCCAAGTTCACAGATAGCCAATGGTTTGTCCTTATCTGTATCAGGATTCCATTCCCCGTCATTCCATATAAAATCACATGTCAAGTCATTATCTCCAATATAATAAGGGTCTGCTTTCCTTACAATCTGCCCATTGCTAAGCTTAATTTCATAACAATAATCAGAGGCATCCTCCAGACCAGGAATAAACAATTCAAATATACCACTCTCATCATTCCTGTTCATCTGGAAACTTCTTCCGTCCCAGTCATTAAAAGCTCCTACAACGCTGACCCTTCTTGCATTAGGGGCATACACAGCAAAACGTACTCCACTGATGCCATTAACTTCAATCTGTCTTGCACCCATAAATTTGTAGGAATCCTCAGAAGTTCCTGATAAAAACTTCTTGATATCTTCCTTCTTTAATGTTGTACCAAAGCAGTATGGATCAATATACTCAGTGCTTCTGCCTTTAACATCTTCAACTCTTATAGTATATTCTACCTTTTTCTTTCCAGGAATAAGCACCGCAAAATATCCAGCTTCATCCACCTTGTCACATGTGTATTTCTTGTTAACTCCAGATACACTCACCTTGACATCCACGGCATCCGGTCTGAAAATCTGGATAAGAAAACCTTCTTTAACAAGATGTCCGCCAAGAAGTTCCCCCGGCTTATCGCTTTCACAGTATGTAATACCCTCTATTTCAGGCCAGTTCATAAGATTATATACTTTTCCATTCATAAGTCCACCCCCTGACTATTATCTTACATATTAATCTCAGCCCATGTCTTAAAAAGTCCTGTCCACGCATTAACTTCCGGCTGATAGTGTTTTCCGTCTATTGTATCTGTCTCTTTTGTTCCCAAGCCAATACCATGATTACCATTAGGGAATATATGCAGCTCAAATGGTACATTATTCTGTCTTAATGCAGTTGCAAAAAGAAGAGTGTTTTCCACTGGAACAGAACCATCTGAAAATGTATGCCACAAAAATGTCTTTGGTGTACCTGCATTAACTCTCTTAACAAGATCAACACTTGAAAGCAGTTCGTCATGCCTGTCCCCCAGCAGTCTTTCAAAAGAAGCTTTATGGGCATATTCACCGCTGGTAAGCACAGAGTACCCCAACATCATTGCATCAGGTTTTATTCTGTCAGAATCCAGTCCGGCATAGGAAAGAAATGGCTTTAATTCTTCCTGGTCATACATAGTTCCAAGAGAGGCTGCCACATGTCCGCCTGCTGAAAAACCTGCCACAATTATTTTATCCGGGTCTACATCCCACTCTCCAGCATGAGTTCTTACATAATCCATTGTGTATGCAATCTCATATAACTGACACGGAAATTCATTAGGACAAAGGCTGTATCTTAAAACCACCGCATTCATTCCCATATTCAGCATGGTTATTGCCATAGCCTCTCCCTCTCTTGGAGAGTGATGATGATATCCACCACCAGGACAAATTATAACAAGAGGTCTTCTGAAAGGCAGTTGGTCCTTAGGAAAGATATCTTTAATATATGTGGTTATTGTTGCTTTGGAATCGTCGTGTTTAATTCCCAATTTTTCATAGTCAATATCAATATTAATTACTTCGTGTAACATAATTTCCCTCCATTTCAATTAATAATGGCAAAGCCTTTAGACAGACTTTGCCATATAAATACTATATTCTGTGTATAAATAAACCACTTCTTAACTTAGGTTCAAACCATGTTGATTTAGGTGGCATAAGCCTGTTATTGTCTGAAACTGCAAACAATTCAGAAATAGAAGTTGGATACATGGAAAATGCGACAACACAATCAAGGCTGCATCTTCTCTCCAATTCCTTCAAACCTCTGATTCCGCCAACAAAATCAATCCTTTTATCTGTCTTAGGATCAATAATTCCAAGAACCGGTTCAAGAAGATTATTCTGAAGCACTGCCACATCCAGTCCATCTACCGCATCATCTGATAGAATCTTTCCTTTTGCCTTAAGCAGATACCATGTATTGTCAAGGAACATTCCATATGTACCTTTCTTATCAGGACTAACAGGAACATCACTTACGCTAAGTTCAAAATTCTCTTCAACCTTACTAAGAAACGCTTCCTTAGAAAGCCCATTAAGATCCTTTACAACTCTGTTGTATGGAAGTATCTTTAACTCTTCATCAGGAAAAAGGACTGCCAGAAAGAAGTTAAATTCTTCATCACCTGTAAACCCAGGATTCTCCTCTCTTCTCTTCAATCCTACTTTAACAGCAGAAGCAGCTCTGTGATGTCCATCTGCAATATAGATTGAATCAATAGATTCAAAAGCCCTGGCCACATCACCCACAAGTCTCTCATCCGTCATCTTCCATACCTGATGCCTTATTCCATCAGGAGAGACAAAATCATACAGGCATGGAGACTCTTTAGTACTGTTAACTGCGCCTGTAATCACTTCATCAGCTCTATACGCAAGAAAAATAGGCCCAGTCTGTGCTGATAATGTATCAACATGTTTAATCCTGTCAACTTCCTTTTCAGCCCTGGTATTCTCATGCTTCTTAATCACATTGTTGAGATAATCGTCAATAGATGCACAGGCTACCAGACCTGTCTGGGTTCTTCCATCCATAGTCAGCGCATATACGTAATATGTATTATCCTGATCAGTAATAAATGTCTTATCAGCCACCCTGGCTTCAAATAACTCCTTTGCCTTGTTATAGACCTGTGGTGAGTACATATCCACAGAATCATCAAACTGGGTCTCTGCCCTGTCAATTGCCAAAAATGATAAAGGTTCTCTCTTCACCTCAACTTTTGCCTCAGCCCTGTCATACACATCATATGGAAGAGCCGCAACTCTGCTGGCAAGACCAGCATCCGGTCTTACACAGGAAAATGGTTTTACTACTGCCATAATATTCCTCCAAAGTATATATTCTATGCATTTAACTGAGCAGTAAGATTCTTTAGCTCAGTAGAAATAGCAACTACCTCACCAACAACCTGGCTGTTTTTCTCGCTAATTGAATAGGTGTCATTAGCGTGAGCTGAAACCTCCTCAGAAATTGCTGAAATTGTTGATATACTGTCAATAATCTCACTGTTGGCTGAAGAAAGATGCTCAATTATCTCTGATAAGTGCCTTGAATCATCTGCAATATCAGCTGAATTTCTTTCAATATTCTTAAAGCTTTCCTCTGTCCTTGCTGCAGAATCATGCTGTCCGTCAATATCATTAACCATCTGTGTTGTTACATCTACAACCTTATTAATCGCCTCAGACACACTGCCAATCATATCAGTAATCTTAACAGTTGCATCCTGCGTTTCATTAGACATCTTAGAAATCTCTGAAGCAACAACAGCAAAACCCTTTCCAGCTTCACCAGCTCTTGCAGCCTCAATACTGGCATTAAGTGCAAGAAGGCTGGTCTGGGATGTAATGTTAGTAATAATATCAACAACAGAATTCATATTATCCATAATAGCCCTCAAATCGTTAAGCTGTGTTGTAACAGTCTTTCCAGACTCAACAGAATGGTTAACCTGCTGCATAAGGGTATTAAGATTCTCATTACCAGCAGCAACTGCCTCCTTAGCGCTGCTTACATTACTTATAATCTGGTCTGCTCCATTCTTAACATCATTAACTCTCTTCTGGATATCCTCAGTCATCTCAAGCTGTTTCTGTACAGCCTCTGCTGTATCTCCTGAACCCTCTGTAACATCCTGCATTGCCTCTCTTGTTGAATTAACAGCCTCATCCAGGTCACTGATTTTAGAACTGATAGTGTCTATTCTGGCACTTATCTGCTCTGAAATATTCATAGTCTTATTAAGAAGATTCTCTGTTCTACTGCCCTGTTCCTCAATCTGAAGAACCTTTTCTTTCTTGTTAATCTCAAGTGCTCTTGATGTATATATTGAGTAACATGCAACAATAACCATAATAAGCACCTGTATTTCCAATCCAGCAAGAGTATCAACTGTATACAGACCTTTCTTGAAAAACAATGCTGCCTGGATACAGTTCACAATAACAACACCAACATTAACAGGAATAGAATATTTGAAATCATTATATACTGAAATTGCAATAATCATGGGAATTGCATATACGAAAGCCAACACATTATTAGTTGTAAACATAATAAATATGTAAAATACAGCAAACCCATAACCAGCACAATGCATTACAGCCGTTGTATCCTTCTTCTTGTTATAAAAAATCCATTCAAGAACCGGTGAAGAAATACCAATTAAAATTGTTAATAGAACATAACTTAAAGTTCTTGCACCTTTAACAAACTCCATAAAATAAGCAATAGAAATAACAGCAATCTCAATAGTATGGCACAAAGCAACTACTTTATTGCATCTTGCAGCCTCACGGTCATATGTTGAAAGAATTTTTCCTTCTACATTGTCTTCTGTTTCTTTCATATTCTTGTCCTTCAATTATTTGTCCCTCCGTATATGCACTCTATAACAACTCACTATTTTATACATTTATAGAATAATTATACAATATGCTTTTTCGAAAGTAAAGAAAATAAAAATGGCTCTACAGGACAAAAAAGCCTGTAAAGCCACAAAAAACATTATAAAATTAACCTGTGTATCTGGCAGAAAAATCTTTCAGAAAGGTATCTATTCTTACTTTACAACACGTACCTTGATAACGCCATCAATACCTGAAAGTTTTCCAACCACATCATCTGAAACTGATGTTGCTGTATCAAGAAGAGAATATGCATAATCCCCTCTTGACTTGTTAGCCATCTCTTCGATATTAATTCCAGCATCACCCATAACACTTGTTATCTTGCTTATTACAGCTGGTACATTCTTATGGCAGATAGCTACACGGCCTGCTGTATTACATACACCCATATCACATGCGGGATAGTTTACAGAATTAATGATATTACCATTCTCAATGTAGTTTCTTAATTCCTTAACAGCCATTACTGCACAGTTATCCTCTGCTTCCTCTGTAGAAGCTCCAAGATGTGGAAGAACAATTACGCCATCCTGACCTGCAACTGTAGAGTTAGGGAAATCTGTTACATACTTTGCAACCTTTCCAGCCTTAATTGCGTCGAGAATAGCTGGCTCATCAACAAGAATATCTCTGGCACAGTTAATTACAACTGTTCCCTTCTTCATCATGTCGAATGCAGCCTTATTAACCATTCCCTTAGTGTTATCAAGGGCTGGAACATGGATTGTTATATAATCACATTCCTTATAAATATCTTCTACATTAACGATATGCTTAACTTTTCTTGAAAGATTCCATGCCGCATTAACTGAAAGATATGGATCATAACCATATACTTCCATTCCAAGATTGATTGCTGCATTAGCAACAAGCTGGCCAATTGCTCCAAGGCCAATTACACCAAGCTTCTTTCCTGATATTTCCTTACCAGCAAATGCCTTTTTAGCCTTCTCTGCTGACTTGGCAATATCAGCATCATCCTTGTTTGCCTTAACCCACTCAATACCACCAACAATATCTCTTGAAGATATAAGCATTGCAGCAATTACGTGTTCCTTAACGGCATTAGCATTAGCACCTGGTGTATTGAATACAACTACACCTGCATCTGCACATTTGTCCAGAGGAATATTATTAACACCTGCACCTGCTCTTGCAATAGCAAGTAATCCTGCTGGAAGCTCCATATCATGCATCTTTGCACTTCTTACAAGAACAGCCTGAGAATCCTCAAAGCTGGCAGAAGTATTGTAATCACTTGAAAATAAATCAAGACCTACTGAAGATATATTATTAAGACAATTAACGTTAACCATTACTTTGTATTCTCCTTTTCGAAGTTTCTCATAAACTCAACAAGCTTCTCAACACCTTCAATTGGCATAGCATTATAGATAGATGCTCTCATTCCGCCAACTGTTCTGTGTCCCTTAAGATTTACAAAACCTGCCTTAGTTGCCTCTTCAACGAATTTGGCATCAAGTTCCTTATCACCTGTTACAAATGGAACATTCATAAGAGAACGGTCTTCTTTTCTTACTGTTCCCTTGAACATCTTGCTCTCATCAAGGAAATCATAAAGAATCTTTGCCTTCTTCTCATTGTGTTCCTTCATTGCTGAAAGTCCACCCATCTTCTTAATCCACTTGAATACCTTGCCACAAATATATATATTATAGCATGGAGGTGTATTATATAATGAATCATTGTCTGCCTGAGTCTTCCACTTAAGCAATGTTGGTGTTCCTGGAAGGACATCATCAGTAATAAGGTCCTCTCTGATAATAGCAATTACCACACCTGCTGGTCCGATATTCTTCTGTACACCACCATATACAACACCATACTTAGTAACATCCATTGGCTCTGAAAGGAAACATGATGAAACATCAGAAACAAGGATATGGCCCTTAGTATTTGGAAGAGTCTTATATTTAGTTCCATAAATTGTGTTATTCTCACAGATATATACATAATCTGCATCCTCTGGAATATCAAGATCTGAACAGTCAGGTATGTAAGAGTATGTCTCATCCTCAGATGAAGCTACTGCAACTGCCTCACCATAAATCTTAGCCTCCTGGAAAGCCTTTTTAGCCCACTGTCCTGTAATAATGTAAGCTGCTTTCTTATTCTTCATAAGGTTCATAGGAACCTCTGCAAAGAACTGTGATGCACCACCCTGAAGGAATAATACCTTGTAATTATCAGGGATGTTAAGAAGATCTCTTAAATCAGCCTCTGCCTCCTTAATGATATTGTCATACACTTTAGAACGATGGCTCATCTCCATTACAGACTGTCCGCTGCCCTTGTAATCAAGCATCTCGTCTGCTGCTTCACGTAATACCTCTTCTGGTAAAACTGCTGGACCTGCACTAAAATTATAAACTCTTGCCACTTTTCTTTCCTCCTATAATTATACGCTTTCGCGTTTTTTAACATCTAAATGCTATAATACATCTAATTAAAAAAAGTTACAACATTATTAAGCACTATATTTAACCTATTTTACTTATTATTCTTAAGTTCAAGGTCTGCCCTGTCAAAAGCTTCCGAAATAGCAGCTCCCGGTGCAACCATTGGGAACACCTTGTCATCCTTACCTATTACACATTCAATCACACAAGGTATATTTAATTCAATAGCTTCCTTCAAGGCTTTATCAAATGATTCAGGATCAGTTACCCTGTAAGCCTTTGCTCCCATTCCTTCGGATACTTTAACAAAATCAGTAACATCCTCAAGAACAGTTGCCGAATATCTCTGACCATAGAACAAATCCTGCCACTGTCTTACCATACCAAGAACATGATTATTGAGAATAACCTCAATTACCGGAATATTATATCTTGTAGCAGTTGCCAGCTCATTCATGTTCATTCTGAAGCATCCGTCTCCGGCTATATTAATAACAACCTTATCCCTGCATCCAACTTTGGCACCTATAGCTGCTCCCAGTCCATAACCCATTGTTCCAAGTCCTCCTGATGTCAGGAGTGTTCTTGGCTTCTTATAAGTATAATGCTGTGCAGCCCACATCTGATGCTGTCCTACATCTGTAGATATAATCGCTTCTCCCCTGGTAATGTCATATATATGTTCCATAACCAGCGGTCCATTAAGAATATCTTTTCTGTATGACATTGGGAACTTAACCTTAAGTTCCTCAATCTCATTAACCCAATCAGAATGATCCATCTGCTCAAGCTTGGCGTTAACACGCTTTAATACTTCAAGGGCATCTCCAATCACAGTGGCATCTGCCTTAATATTCTTATTAATCTCAGCAGGGTCTACGTCAAACTGGAGAATTTTCGCATTGCTTGCAAACTTCTTGGCATTACCTGTTACTCTGTCTGAGAAGCGGGCACCAATAACAATAAGAAGATCACACCTTGATACACCATAGTTAGATGCTTTTGTTCCATGCATACCCAGCATTCCTGAATATAATGGATCAGAACCGTCAAATGCGCCCTTACCCATAAGCGAATCCGTAACTGGAGCATTGATTTTATGTACAAATCTGCTAAGCTCCTCTGAAGCTTCCGAAGCAATTACTCCTCCACCTACAAATACATAAGGCTTCTTACACTCCTTAATCAGCTTTACAGCATTCTCAACATCCTCTTCTTTAATTGTGTCTGTCTGCCTCTCTATAAGTTTAGGAGTCTCCTTGACATAATCATACTCAGCTGCTGTAACATCCTTGGTAACATCAATAAGAACAGGACCAGGTCTGCCAGATTTGGCAATTCTGAATGCCTTTCTTATAACATTAGCTAAATCAGCAATATCCTTTACAATAAAGTTATGCTTGGTAATAGGCATTGTTATTCCCTGAATATCAACCTCCTGAAAACTGTCCTTTCCAAGAAGAGGAACTGTAACATTACATGTAATAGCAACCACAGGAATTGAATCCATATATGCTGTAGCAATACCAGTTACAAGATTAGTTGCTCCCGGACCAGAAGTTGCAAGACACACTCCCACCTTTCCAGTTGCTCTGGCATATCCATCAGCAGCATGAGCAGCACCCTGCTCATGAGATGTAAGAATATGGGTTATCTCGTCAGAGTGCTTATACAAAGCATCATAGACATTGAGAATAGCTCCCCCCGGATAACCAAAAATTGTATCAACGCCCTGTTCCTTAAGACATTCAACAATTATCTCTGAACCATTTAACTTCATGAATCTGTCTCCCTTTCATTATTTCTCATCAGGATTTTTCATAATTGCACCTCTGTTACCAGATGTAACCATTGATGCATATCTCTTAAGATAGCCTGTGTTAACCTTAGGCTCTCTTGGCTGCCATTTAGCTTTTCTCGCAGCCAGTTCTTCATCTGAAATCTTTAATTCAAGCTTATACTCAGGAATATTAATACTGATAATATCCCCTTCCTCAACTAAAGCTATTGGACCGCCTACTGCTGCTTCCGGTGAAATGTGTCCAATAGAAGCACCACGGCTTGCACCTGAGAAACGTCCATCTGTAATAAGAGCAACACTTGAACCAAGTCCCATACCAGCAATGGCAGAAGTAGGATTAAGCATCTCTCTCATACCAGGGCCACCCTTTGGTCCCTCATATCTTATAACAACCACATCACCTGCAACAATCCTGCCACCCTTAATAGCTTCAATAGCATCTTCTTCACAGTCAAATACTCTGGCTGGTCCCTCATGAACAAGCATTTCAGGAACAACAGCTGACCTTTTAACAACTGAACCGTCTGGTGCAAGATTACCTGAAAGTACTGCAAGGCCTCCAGTTTTAGAATATGGATTATCAACTGTTCTTATGACATCTGTATTAAGATTAACTGCATCAGCAATATTTTCACCTATAGTCTTGCCTGTTACAGTAATACAGTCTCTGTTAAGCAGTCCGAGCTCATCAAGCTCTTTCATAACTGCATATACACCACCAGCCTCATTAAGGTCTTCCATATATGTAGGGCCTGCTGGGGCAAGATGGCAAAGATTAGGAGTCTTCTCACTTATCTCGTTTGCAAACTTAATATCAAAATCAAATCCAACCTCGTGAGCAATGGCAGGAAGGTGAAGCATACTGTTAGTTGAACATCCTAAAGCCATATCTACTGTAAGAGCATTAATAATAGCTTCTTTAGTCATAATATCTCTTGGGCGGATATTCTTCTTAAGCATCTCCATAACTGCCATACCTGCATGCTTTGCAAGCTTGATTCTGTCAGAATATACAGCAGGAATTGTACCATTTCCACGAAGTCCCATTCCAAGTGCCTCTGTAAGGCAGTTCATAGAATTGGCAGTATACATTCCTGAGCAGGAACCACATGTAGGACATACCTTCTGTTCATATTCACGCACCTGCTCTTCTGTCATTGTTCCGGCTGAATAAGAACCAACTGCCTCAAACATTGATGAAAGGCTTCTCTTTCTTCCATCAACTTTACCCGCAAGCATAGGACCGCCACTTACAAATACTGTTGGAACATTAACCCTTGCCGCAGCCATAAGAAGTCCAGGAACATTCTTATCACAGTTAGGAACCATGACAAGAGCATCAAACTGGTGGGCTGTTGCCATACACTCTGTTGAATCAGCAATAAGGTCTCTTGTTACAAGAGAATACTTCATACCAACATGACCCATGGCAATACCATCACATACTGCAATTGCTGGAAATACAACAGGTACTCCTCCTGCTTCTGCAACTCCTAACTTAACAGCATTAACAATCTTATCCAGATTCATGTGTCCTGGAACAATCTCATTATATGAACTTACAATACCAACTAATGGCTTTTCCATCTCTTCTTCAGTAAACCCAAGTGCATTAAATAACGAACGGTGAGGTGCCTGCTGCATCCCTTTTTTTACATTATCACTCTTCATATCTACTCCAATCTGCCAATTCTCTGGCAATATACTATATTATGTAGTCTGCTTATAAAACTATATTCTGTCTGCTATAAGGTCGCCCATCTTTGATGTAGAACATTCAGTCATTCCCTCTGACATAATGTCAACTGTTCTGTAGTTTTCTTTAAGTACCTTTGCCACAGCAGCCTCAATTGCATCTGCTTCCTTATCCAGATCAAGAGAGTATCTTAACATCATGGCTGCACTGAGAATAGTTGCAATAGGGTTTGCAATATTCTTTCCTGCAATATCAGGTGCTGAACCATGACTAGGCTCATACAGACCAAGCTTAGTCTTGCCAAGGCTTGCTGATGAAAGCATTCCGATTGAACCTGTAATCATACTTGCCTCATCTGAAAGAATATCACCAAACATATTCTCAGTAAGAATTACATCAAACTGACCAGGATTCATAACAAGCTGCATTGCACAGTTATCCACCAGCATATTAGTAACCTCAACCTCTGGATAATCCTTAGCTACTTCAGCAACAACACTTCGCCATAATCTTGATGAATCAAGAACATTGGCCTTATCAACACTGACAAGCTTCTTACGGCGCTTCATGGCTATTTCAAATCCTTTGATTGCTATTCTTCTTATCTCTTCTTCATTATATGTAAGTGTATCCACCGCAGTCTTTAATCCGTTAACCTCTTTAGTGTATCTGTCACCAAAGTAAAGACCACCAGTAAGTTCCCGCATAATAACCATGTCAAAGCCATTGCCAATCACTTCGTCCTTCAGTGGACATGCATCCTTTAATTCGTTATAAAGATATGCCGGACGGATATTTGCAAATAATTCCAAATCCTTTCTGATTTTCAGAAGTCCTGCCTCTGGTCTTAAATTAGGAGCTACATCATACCATCTTGAATTGCCTACATTACCTCCCACAGCACCAAGAAGCACTGCATCTGATGACTTGGCAGTCTGTACTGCTTCATCTGTAAGTGGAACGCCATATTCGTCTATAGAGCATCCTCCCATAAGGATTTTAGTATAATTAAAACTATGTCCATATACTTTACCAACTTTGTCAAGAACCTTTCTTGCCTCATCTACTATCTCTGGTCCGATACCATCACCCGGAATAAGTGTAATTTTGTATTCCATCTTAATCTCCATCCTAACAAAATATTTCTAATTATTTTACCTTATTTACAGTATTATTTCAACTAAAATAAATTATTATTTAAACTTAAAACCTTACCCGGCATACTTTGAAAAAGCCAGAATAAAAAGACAGTGTGCTTTTTCTTTTGCTTACTACCAGAAAGCTAAAAGAAAAGCACACTGACAAACAGGAAATATCCCTGTATATTATTACTGCTCAGATGAAGGTGCCGCTGGCTTCTCAACCTGCTCAATAGCACTCTTTCTCATTGAGATACGGCAATTCTTGTTGTTACCAAACTCTACAATAACATCATCCTCTGTTATATCAATAATAACACCATAAAAACCACTTGTTGTAAGAACGAAATCGCCCTTTTCAATAGAATCCATAAGTTCCTGCTTTTTCTTCTGTTCTTTCTTCTGTGGCTTAATAGCTATAAAGTACATCAACACACAGATAATAACCACATAAACAATCATTATAATGCCCTGCATAATATTCCTCCAAATAAACAATCTGTTTTCCAAACGGAAACATTACATATAGTACCTTAAAAATCCATTAATGTCCAGTATTTTATAAAGTCTTAAGAAGTTCAAGCCTTTCCTTCTTAAATGAAGAATAGTTACCTTCCTCAATGGCATTGCGGATATCTTCCATAAGATGATTATAAAAATACAGATTATGAATAACGCATAACCTCATACCCAGCATCTCCTTGGCTTTTAAAAGATGACGGATATAGGCTCTTGAATACTGGCATGCTTCACACTGGCACCCCTCTTCAATAGGTCTGTCATCTTTCTCATACTGGGAATTGAAAAGATTAATCTTTCCAAATTTAGTGTACACATGACCATGACGGCCATTTCTGGATGGGTATACACAGTCAAAGAAATCCACGCCCCTGTCAACAGCCTCCAGTATATTAGCAGGAGTACCAACTCCCATCAGATATGTTGGTTTATCCTCCGGAAGATATGGAACTGTCTCGTCCAGTACATGATACATCTCCTCGTGGGTTTCCCCCACAGCCAGACCACCAATGGCATAACCATCAAGATTCATCTCGGAAATTCTCTTCGCATGGTCAATTCTGATATCTGTATACACAGCTCCCTGATTGATTCCAAAAAGGAGCTGATGTGGATTAACTGTATCAGGAAGACTGTTAAGCCTGTCCATCTCTGTCTTGCATCTTGAAAGCCACCTTGTAGTCCTGTCAACAGAATTAACTATATAGCTTCTGTCAGCTTTGGCAGGTGCACACTCATCAAATGCCATAGCAATAGTTGAGCCAAGATTTGACTGAATCTGCATACTTTCCTCTGGTCCCATAAATATTCTGTGTCCATCTATATGAGAGTTAAATGTAACCCCCTCTTCTTTAATCTTTCTTAACCCTGCAAGAGAAAACACCTGAAATCCACCTGAATCAGTTAAGATTGGCCTGTCCCAGTTCATGAACTTATGAAGACCACCCATTTCCTTAATAAGCTTATCTCCCGGTCTTACGTGGAGATGATATGTGTTGGAAAGCTCCACCTGTGTTCCTATTTTCTTTAAGTCCATGGTAGAAACCGCACCCTTGATAGCAGCTACTGTACCCACATTCATAAACACCGGTGTCTGGATTGTTCCGTGAACTGTTTCCAGCTCTGCCCTCTTTGCACGTCCATCTTTCTTAATAACTCTATACATATTGTTACCTTTTCTTATATTTTTTCTTGAATCTGTCAGCCTCACGGGCTTAAACATATTATGGCTGTTTTCTTACTCTGTCATAGAAATCTGCAATTCTGTCCATTCTCGCAGTCATATTCTCAAAAATCATGTCAACCAGTGTAACAGCAGTCATGGCCTCAACAACCACAACAGCTCTCGGTACAATCATAGGATCATGACGGCCTTTAATTGACACCGTAATATTCTCCCCATTCTTATTGACAGTCTCCTGGTCAGAAGAAATAGAAGGTGTAGGTTTGAATGCTGCTCTTATAACAATGTCTGAACCATCACTCATACCGCCTAATATTCCGCCGGCATGGTTAGTCTTTTTTACCACTTTTCCTTCTTCCATAACAAATGCATCATTATTGGAAAGTCCTGTTGCCTTTGCCACAGCAAATCCATCGCCAACCTCAAATCCCTTGACAGCCCCAATTGACATAACGGCTTTTGCCAGACTGGCATCAAGCTTATCAAATACAGGCTCCCCAATTCCAGGCATTACTCCCGTGACAACGCATTCCACAATGCCTCCAATGGAATCACATTCCTTAATCTTCTCAGTAGCGTACTTCTCCACCTGTGCTGCAGCATTGCTGTCAGGCATATTAAAAGGATTATTTTCCATCTCCTCAAGATTAAAATTGTTATAGTCAATCTCTATTCCACCAATCTCTCTGGCATATGCTGTTACATTAATTCCAAGAGCTGCAAGTATTTTCTTGGCAACGGCTCCTGCTGCCACACGTCCGATTGTCTCTCTTCCAGAGCTTCTTCCGCCACCTCTGTAATCCCTGAAACCGAATTTTTCATCAAATGTATAATCAGCATGTCCAGGTCTGTAATAACTTGCTATCTCTGAATAATCTGCTGACCTCTGTGTCTTGTTTAAAACCATCATGGAAATTGGGGTTCCTGTAGTCCTTCCCTCAAATATTCCAGACAGAATCTGAACCTCATCATCCTCTTTTCTTGGTGTAACAAACTTCGACTGTCCAGGCTTTCTTCTATTAAGCATTACCTGAATATCAGATGCATCAAGTTCAAGCCCTGCCGGACAGCCATCAATTACGACTCCCAGTCCGCTCCCGTGTGATTCACCCCATGTCATTATTTTAAATGTATTTCCATATGTAGAACCTGCCATAATTAAGCAACCTTCCTCTTCTTAATTATTTATACCATCATAATTATTACAGTATATAATTATCTATATTTTATTATATCAGTCAAGCACCTTTATTGTGGTGATTACAGGCTGTTTTTCATAAGGAACCGTCCCATTGTCATCAACAGGATTTACATTGTTACATATGGCATCCACCACATCCATACCTGATGTTACAGTTCCGAATGCTGCATACTGTCCATCAAGTGCAGTACTGTCTGCATGCATTATGAAAAACTGTGAACTTGCAGAATCATAATAACTGGATCTTGCCATAGAAATAGTGCCTCTCTTATGTGAAATACTGTTTTTTACACCATTTGAGGCAAACTCACCCTTAATCTTTTCATCAGAGCCTCCAGTTCCATTATGTTTAGGGTCTCCACCCTGAATCATAAAACCACTGATTATTCTGTGAAATGTAAGTCCATCATAGAATCCTGACTTTGCCAGATTAACAAAATTAGTTACAGTGATTGGAGCTACATCTGCATCCAGTGTAGCTTTAATTGTTCCGTAGGATTCCACCTGTATCTCTATATTAACTTTTCCTGATAAATACTGTGTCGTGTCACCTGCTGTTGTTTCTGTAGTATTAGTACTGTCTACCCCAGAGCCTGTACAACCTGTAAGCATACCTATGCACATAATTACTGATATAATCACCGAAAACATTTTCTTAATAAAAACTTTCTGCCATTTTGTTATTGTATTGCTATCCATTAATTATCCCCTCCAAATATGTGTTTTTAATGTTTATAGTTTAATATAATATTTAAATAAAATAAAGGGTAATTAAAAAATTCTTACCATAATTATTACCATATAAATATCATTATACCCTCTTTATATTGAAGAAATCATATAATAATGGTATTATAACACAATATGGTACAAGGATATGCCAACATAAACGAAAGCAGGAGACTAACTATGGCAATAAACGAAGAAATAAATTCTTCTGAAAGTATGCAGACTGACGAGTCCCTTATCCAGAACTGCAAAGAATTCTGTAAAAGATACAGAGGTAAAATATTTGCTGTCACTAACCGCAGCCTTGTAAATGAAGGATGCTTTTATGAACAAATTGAAAGAATCGGACAAGCAAAACCGGACTCAATAATCCTAAGAGAGAAAGATATGTCTCTATCAGAATACACCTTACTTGCAGAAAAGATTCTTGACATTGCTTACAGGAATAATATCAGATGTATACTCCACAACTTCCCTGATGCAGCTATCCAGTTAAACTGCCGCAATATTCACATGCCCCTTGGAGAACTTAAAGCTTTAGCTGACAATGGTTATAAAACACATCTTGGAAATGATTTTCTTGAACATTTTAATGTTATAGGTACCTCTGTCCACTCTATAGATGACCTCCACCTTGCCGAAGAACTTAGGGCAACCTATGTAACCGCAGGACACATATATGAAACTGACTGTAAGAAAGGACTTAAGCCAAGGGGACTTGATTTCCTCCGAAACATATGCAGGGAAACCAGTCTTCCTGTGTATGCCATAGGCGGAATTAAATTCGACTGCCGCCAGATAGATGAAATACTCAACTGCGGTGCCAGTGGTGCCTGCATAATGTCAGGCTTTATGAAGATATAAACATACCATTCCATCTGGTATATATACATCTGCCTTCATATGAGTATGTCTCAGACACATGCTCATATGAAGGCAGTGCAATCATATCTAAACACTTATATTGTATCTTCCAAGAACTTCCATAAGTCTGTCTTTAGCCTCACGGATTCTTTCAGCAGTTTCAACATTAATCTTCTCAGGAGTCGAACTGCCCATTGCCTTTACCAGTGCATTGTTGGCATCTTTAATCTCCTTTCGCATCTGCTTATCCCAATCCTTCTTATGATTAGATAATTCTGCACTTATCCTTGATGTAAGATTGCCTGCATCAATCCTTAGCTGTACAAGTTCTTCTCCCTGCTCATCCTGCTTCTCGTAAACTCTTGCTTCCCACATGGCTCTCTGAATCTCTTCTTCAGTCATATTGGAATTAGAGGTAATGGTAATGGACTGGAGATTGCCTGTACCAAGGTCTTTAGCAGATACATTCACAATTCCATTAACATCAATATCAAATGTAACCTCAATCTGTGGTGTTCCGGCAGGTGCCCTCTTAATTCCTGACAGTCTGAAATTACCAAGAAGCTTATTATCTCTTGTAAACTTCCTCTCTCCCTGGAAAACCTTAATATCAACAGATGTCTGGAAATTACCTGCTGTTGTAAATATCTGGCTGTGTCTTGTAGGTATTGTGGTATTTCTCTCAATAAGTCTGCTGGCAATTCCTCCAACAGTTTCAATAGACAGAGACATTGGTGTAACATCCATAAGGATAATCTCTGATGCTCCTGAACCAGGTATAAGCTGACCTGACAGCTTACCACCCTGAATTGCCGCTCCCATCGCAACACACTCGTCAGGGTTAAGATTCCTTGATGGTTCTTTTCCCATAAGATTTCTTACTTTATCCTGAACTGATGGGATTCTTGTGGAGCCTCCAACAAGGAGAACCATATCTATATCCTGTTTTCCAAGTCCTGCATCATGAAGGGCATTCTCCACTGGTGTAACAGTCCTGTCCACCAGGTCTGATGTCATGGACACAAACTGCTGTCTTGTAAGCTGGATGTCCATATGTCTTGGTCCATCCTTTGCCATTGCAATGAATGGAAGGTTAATATTGGCTGTCATTGCAGATGACAGCTCTTTCTTGGCTTTCTCTGCCTCCTCACGTACTCTTGACATGGCAGATGGGTCTTTGACAAGATTAATGCCTGTCTGGGTTCTGAACTGCTCTACAAGAAAATTCACTATTCTGTCATCGAAATCATCTCCACCAAGATGATTGTCTCCTGAAGTAGCAAGTACTTCTATAACTCTGTCTCCAATCTCAATTATTGACACATCAAAGGTTCCGCCGCCCAGATCATACACAAGAATCTTCTGTGGCTGTCCATTGTCCAGTCCATAAGCAAGTGCTGCAGATGTTGGTTCATTAATAATTCTTAAAACATTAAGTCCTGCAATACGTCCTGCATCCTTGGTAGCCTGACGTCCCGCATCATTAAAATAGGCAGGCACAGTTATAACAGCATCTGTTACTTCCTCTCCAAGATAGCTTTCCGCATCGTTCTTTAATTTAGTAAGGATATAGGCTGAAATCTCCTGTGGAGTATAATGTTTACCATCTATCTTCTTCCTGTAATCTGTTCCCATATGTCTCTTGATAGAAAACATAGTTCTGTCAGCATTAACTGCTGCCTGGCGCTTTGCCACATCTCCAACAAGCCTGTGTCCATCCTTGGAAAATGCCACAACAGAAGGTGTTGTCCGGTATCCCTCATTATTAGGTATTACCTTAGGCACACCACCTTCCATAACAGCAACACAACTATTTGTCGTTCCTAAATCAATTCCAATAACCCTGCCCATAAATACTCCATTTCACGAAACATTACTGTCCTATGCCAGCATACCTGCCAGTCTTTATATAGTTTTTATTCTATCACACTTCACATGAATATAATATTAATACAGGCTATAAATTTCTAAAAGTTTTATAAATCATTATTGATTCTGGTTATTTTCCTGATTTCCGTGAGGCAGCCTGATTCTGAACACTGCCCTTTTCAGCTTGTCTGCATCAAAGGGATACAGAGGAGCAATATAGCTTTTTCCTGAAATTGTGTGGTTAAATACTATTGAAATAAATCCTATTATGCAGCCCGCCACAAACCCAGGCAGATTGAAGGCTGCTGTAAGAATAAGTGTGAGAACCCTGACAAATTTCATGGCATATCCCATTTCAAAGCTTGCCTGGGAATAGGTTCCCACAGTAACAACAGCCATATAAAGAAGTGATTCCGTATTAAACCACCCCGAACTGACTGCATATTCTCCCACAACAATACCAGCCACAATACTTAGTGGAGTGGACAGAAGGCTTGGTGTATTAACAGCAGCCATTTTCAGTCCGTCCACAGACATTTCAAGCAGCAGAAGCTGCCATATAACAGGCACAGTTATATCATCACTTATTGTGATAAACTTAAGCCACTCCGGTATCCACCCAGGATTCTGTATAAGAAGAAGCCATACAGGAGTAAGAAACATTGTCACGAAAGTAAATACAAATCTTGACAGCCGTAAATAAGTTCCTATTACCGGAGCAAAATTATAATCATCTGCTTCCTCAACCATATCAAATATTGATGTAGGAAGAATCATTGCTGCCGGGGAATTATCCACAAGCACAACAATATTGCCATCAAGTATTGCCGCAGCTGCAGTGTCTGGTCTCTCTGAATATTTGAATTTAGGGAAAGGGCTTATCCATCTGTGAGGAAAAAGACACTCTGCCAGGCTCTCCACATTCATGGTAAGAGACTCAACCTTAATATTATCAATCCTCTTTTTAATTGATGTCAGAAGTTTTTTATCTACCAAATCATCAATATAGCACACTGCCACATCAGACCTTGAACGGCTTCCAACCGTTAAAAGTTCCATACAGAATTTATCATCCCTGATACGTCTCCTAAGCAGGGCAGCATTATGAACCAGTGTCTCAACAAAACCATCCCGGGAGCCTCTAAGCACTCTGTCTTTCCAGGGCTCCTGTACATTTCTTGCAGGATAGTTCCTGCAGTCGATAAGGATTGCACTTTCAAACCCATCTACAAACATAAGGGTTACGCCTGAAAGAAACATAGTCACAGCCTTTTCCACTTCATTGCAGCTCTCCGCCTCAGTATAAGGCATTCCTCTTTCAAGAAATGTATCTAAATCACTTAAGTCATCTTCTTTTAAAGAATAGAAAAACTGAATCAGCTTCTCTACCATATCTTCCTGTACAAATCCATCTATAAAGAAAAAGCCGGCTTTCCTGCCGCCAATTAACACATCTCTTCTTAAGATGTCAAAATTGGCAGAAGTATTAAGCCGGTTTTCCATTAAGGAAAGGTTTTCATCTATGCTGGCCAAAAATTTGCCTGCATTATATAATGTATCTGACTGTGCCATAATATACTTCTCCCTTCCGGTCTTTTTCATACTAATTATTCCCGGAAGGAAGAAATCTATACAGCATTACTGGATATAGAAATAATATTCCACATAATCATCTGAATATTGAATACGAACATTAACCTGATAAAATGATTTTAGAGGGTCAACAGGCGTATCAGCATTTAACCTGTTAAGCTTATCAATAATAACATCCTTATCGAATCCTGTCCTCTCTTTTGTATCATTAGTTATAACATCATCCATACGTGATGTTCCATTGTTGTATGCATCATACAATGTGGTCTGTCTCTGCTCAGGCAGATTAATCTCAAGGACTTCAACATTAAGATAATAATAGTCCCCAGATATAGAAAGCTTATTATCAAAAGCTGATTTTACTAGTTCTTTAGCATCTTTGCTGGTCACACTGCCTAAAGCATAATTAAGGCTTCCTTTGTTAACCATTTTCATAAAAGTTTCTGTTGTTTCTGGAAGATATTCAGAAAATGGAATTCTTATATAGTAGTTTTTGCCATTCTCAACAAATTTAATATTTACACTATCATACACACCTGTCTGGTCAAAGGATTTAATATACTGGTTATAACCTACTTTTTTTATCTCAGACTGTAGGCTGTTGTATATGTTCTGCTTGTCAGAATCAGATAAATTAACATCATTATTAAATGTCAGAGAAACATTTTTAAATTCAGGAAGTTCAAGATATATCTTCTGGTATTCCTCATCATTCCCCAACTTTAACATAAGATTATTATAATCATCTTCCGTAAGTGCAATGGCTCTTCTTGTTCCTATAATGCCATCCTTAAAGTACACATTAATTGTATATACGTTCTTTCTGCTCGGTGAAAGTTCCGTATATGTCTTATCTTTACAATAATTATATCCATTGACAAGAATATCAATTATATCTGAATCCTTTATTCTATACTGAGCTGTCTTCGTGCTGTAATAATCAGATAAACTGTCTGAAGAATAATAATAATGATAATAAGAATTTGATTCTACTACAGCATATTTGATTCTGGAAGTCTCTGGTTTATATGCCTTCATCACAATTGAACCAGACCACAGTAATCCTGTGAATATGCCTGCTGCTGCCAGTGCAATCACCGAAGAGATTCCTGTTTTAAATCCAAGCCTGCTTCTGTCGCCTGCAATCAACTCATATATAATCATTGCAGCTACTGCCAGAGATACAAATATAATCATGCTGATAATATCTCTTTCAATTAAAAGAAGGAGAAAACCAACAGCCATGCAGATAAATCCTATTACAGTTCTTATTATTACGTGAATCTTATTACCCAATGCTGCTTTTCCGGCAACTTCACTCTTTCTACGTACAAAGCACAGGTATCCTATAACTGCATAAACTATGGCTAATACCAGGGAATATACCATATATCCTTTGTTAAGAAGAATTTCATTATATTGGATTCCATTCAATGCTCCACCTACAACCAGGGCAGATATCATATTCCTTTCAACGCCAATTAATGGTACAGCCTGAATGTGTGATGCATAATCAAACAATGCACTGATTCCACTGGTAACCATAACTCTTAATATGGCAGGGATAAACAAAATAATACCTGTAAGACATATATTACTCATCAGACTTCCAGTAAGAGAGCATGCAAGAGCAATTACCGCGCCACATAAAAGATTACAGATGAAGGTACCAATAATTAACCATGTAATTGTGTTTACAGAATATACGAAATACTTCTTATATACTGCAATAGAAATAACTATACCAGCTACAGTACATACATAGACAATAACCTGCCATGTAAAAACAGCTGAAAGCTTTGTAAGGTACATATTAAGCCTTGTATAAGGCAGGGAATTATAAAAATCAGAACTATTTCTTTTGTTATTATAACTAAATGCCATAAGCATAAGTACAGGAGTAACAAACACAAATGTTAACACAAGAGGCCACAGATCACCTGCGCCCAGATATGTTGTAGACACTCCACCAGACATACCATTAACACTGATTCCTTCTTTGGTATATTCAATCATGCTTATACCCTGTGAAACAATTGACAAAACTGAGAACAATGTAATAAGCACTGTTCCAAGAATACCCATAACCTTAAGCTGAAGGAAATTATTAATGAACAGCTTAATGCTGAATATTTTCTTATCATTCATCTTCCTTTACCTCCATCTGCTTATTAAACTCATATCCCAGAGCTTCCATCTCATAAGTAAATACCTCCTCCAGTGTAAGAGGCAGTATATCAAGAATAATTGGATTCATATCTCTGAAACGTTTAATCATCTCTTCCCTGTCCCCATTGACAATCATATTAGCAACAGAGCCTTCCTGACGGTATCTTGTAATATTCATATCCCAGAATTTACTTTCATTGAACTTTTCTTCGAAAGCCACCTGAACCTTAAACTGTGTTGTCTTCATCTCAAGCACGTCACTGTCCAGAACAAGTCCTCCCTTGTGAAGCAGAGCAAGATGGTCGCATATATCCTCCAGCTCTCTTAAGGAATGAGAGGTAATAATAACTGTTGAGCCTTTTTCTGCCACATCATCACAGATAAGCTTCTTAACAAGATTTCTCATAACAGGGTCAAGACCATCAAATGTCTCATCAAAAAACATATACTTTGCTCTGGTTGACAATGTAAGAATAATTGATGCCTGCCTTCTCATTCCCTTAGAGAAATTAGCAATATTCTTGTCAGGGTCTAATCCAAAAATCTTAGTAAGCTCATTGAATCTGTCCATATCAAAGTTATCGTATAATCTCTTATACATTAATGCCATCTTCTTCATATTAGACCCTGTAAGAAAATACAGTTCATCCGCAACAAAAGATATCTGTTCCTTAACAGAAGGATTCTCATATACAGGTTCATCATCAAAATATGCAACTCCTTCATCCGGTTTATATATACCGGCAAGGACTCTTAAAAATGTTGATTTACCGGCACCATTAGAACCTACCAGACCATATACACAGCCATCCAGTATATTGCAGGTAACTTCATCCAGTGCTGTAAAAGAGCCAAACTTCTTTGTAATTCCAGCCGCTCTAATCATTCTCCCACCTCATCTTTCTCATTATTGATATCATTCTTAAAGCAGTCATTGACAATATTAATCAGGTCCTTGCGGGACACTCCTGCCAGTAAAAGTCCAGCAACTGTCTCTTTGAAATCTGACAGTTTATCTGTAGCTAATACTCTTGCCTTCTCTACACCATCCTCAGCTATAAATGCTCCTTTGCCCGGTACTGTAATAATAACTCCTCTTCTCTCAAGCTCCGTATATGCTTTCTGAATAGTATTGGGGTTAATTGCCAGTTCCATGGAAAGGCCCCTTACTGATGGCATCTTTGCACCTGGAAGAAGAAGTTTCTTCAAAACTTTCTCCTCCACCTGATTAATAACCTGTTCGTAAACCGGAACTCTTGACATAACATCAATTACAAACATGTTATTGCTCATCCTTAACCTCCTTTGGTGATGCTAAATCTTTAGGTGCTTACATATGATTGGCACCTGTACACAAATATTTGTTTCAGCTTTGTTATAACTGTACTATGCATGATAGTACAGTTACTATATATAAAATACCCCCTTCCAGACACTTTGTCAAGAGGGGGATATTAAAAAATAATTATCAAATTAATATTAATCACAATTCTTTGCATTAGGGAATATCCGCTGCATAACTTCATCTCCATAATGCTCATCCATATATATCTGCCAGCTTTGCTCTGCCTGAACCTGATTGTCCCTCTGGTCATATCTTATCAAAGCCATACTTGTCACCACAGCATCTACCGCCATGAAAGCAACAAGAATCCAGATAAGTACTTTTCCTATTTTCACCGGAATCATTTCAATTAAATCTGACAGTTTAGGATATAAAAGCTTAAACCATACCACAGCTGCAATTCCCCAGAAGAAACAGTACAGAAGATTAATTCTGCCTCCCAGATTATACTTCATATGGCTGTAATCCCAGAAAACCTTGCCAAACACTGCCTCTGTGAACACACTGCACAGATACTCAAATGCACCTCCAAGAAATGTACCTGTTATGAATAAAAAACCATCACTTGCGTCCTTATATCTGTAAAGCATAGCTGTTGCCAGGGCAATAGCAAGCCCCCACACAATACTGAAAGGTCCCCATACCACACTGCTTCTGCTCATCCACACTCCCATGGTAATTCTGCAGAAAATCGTCTCAACAATGTCACCGATGAATGCCCCTATAAAGAACAGCATAATAAGCTTATAGATACTGCATCCACTGGCAAATACATTCTTATCCACAGGAACAGCTGCAATCTTTTTTGATTGGGGATAAGCCCTGTTAATTCTTCGTTCAATTCTTGCAGCAATCCAGTCTCCCATGGCATTGCTTACTTTGTCCAGGTTGTTATTAGTATTTTCCCATATCTGGTTATGCTTCTTTTTCCCTTTCATAAGAATGAAGGAAGCAGCAATATCTAAAACAAGCAGCCCCAGAAGTACCAGAAGCACTATATGGAATACTAACGAAGGCAGCATATTAAACAGGCTTACAAAAAATCTGTTTCCATATGCTACAACAAGAAATCCCAGAGCACCTTTGATTAAAGAAATCGGAAGACATATATATCCATCCAGATTCCATTTAATATCCTTGTAATCCCACCATTTCTCATGTAAATATCTTGCAATGAGATGTCCGGCAATCCATTCAATAACTGCGGCATAGAGAGTTGCGAACATAAACAGTTCAAAACCCTTCATCCCGTACATACCAAAGGACATAACAGCAGCTGATATACCATATATGATACACATCGGCCCATTAACAAGTCCCCTGTTTACAAATCTCTTCTGTCTTACAGCCGCAACAATAGTCTCTAATATCCATCCACCAAATGAGTATACAAAGAACAGTCCCAGCCAATCGTATCCATTGTAAATAAACATTCTTTCTACCAATCCTTTTAATATCAAACGTATATATCCGTTCTTCTATCAGGTTATTATAATATATTCTTGCATAATACACAAATTAATTATTTTCTATTCTAAAATATTCATGCATAAAATAAAGGCTGCGCACCCATGCAGATACGCAGCCAGATAAATCATATAATTATATTAATTACTTGTAGAGCTCAACAAGCTTTAAGAGATGCTGATATCTCTCATTAGCAACCTGCTCAGACTTAGCAAAGAGTTTCTCTGCTCTTTCTGGGAATGGTTTAACAAGTCTTGTATAACGAGCCTCATTATTAAGGAATGCCTGGTAAGAACCATCTCCCTCTTTAGATGTAAGAGTGAATGGATTCTTGCCCTCAGCCTTAAGAGCTGGATTGAATGAGAAGAGGTTCCAGTAACCAGCCTTAACAGCTGCCTTCATCTCATCCTGGCAGTGGTTCATACCACCCTTAGCGATACCGTGAAGTTCGCAAGGTGCATAACCAATGATAAGTGATGGTCC
>CAMEWO010000030.1 GCA_945946665.1 uncultured Eubacterium sp. | reverse complement strand
ATTATCAAAACTGGAAGTAAAATTTGCGAACTGGAACTTCAGATTCCAATTCAGCTACTCCTGCCGCCATATTTATATATTTAAAAAATTTTCCGACAATTTTTGCAAAAAGCAACATTTAAGCAACTTTTAATTGGTAAAATTAATATAATAACGTGCCATATTATACCCTTTTTGGTTGAAGGGCGTTGAAAGAATGATTCATTGATGTGATTAATGATGTTGAAAGGTTGTGAGTTGCATGAGAAAAAGAAGGAGATTTACGCAGGTTACAGCAGCGTTACTGGCAACACTTATGGTATTTACCAATGTTGACATGGCTGCATTTGCTGTGACAGAGGGAAGCGGGACTTCTACAGGAAGTAACACTGCTTCATATATTAACAGTGTAACGGCATTACAGGAGGATATTGCAGTACAGGAGCTTGAGGTGGGTTCATCTGAAGCTGATATTGTTATGCCATCAGTTCTTGATGCATCAGTTACACAGTACACAACCATTAATATACAGACACCAACCCAGACACCAACTCAGGGCGCAACACAGCCAGCTACAACATCAACAACACAGACAACAACATCAGATCAGAATATAAATCAGAGTACAACACAGACAACAACATCAGATCAAAATACAAATCAGAGTACAACACAGACAACTACATCAAATCAGAATACAGCATCAGACCAGAATTCTACACAGCCTTCAACGGGAGCATCTGGCACAGAATCAACTCCTGCCCAGAGCGAATCACAGGCTTTTAATATTACCCAGCATAATGACAGAGAAGAGACAAGCTCATCTGGCAACACAGGCACAACCGGAGCAACTAACAATACAGCTACAACAGGTGCGGATGATACAACCGGCAATAATGGTAATTCAGCATCCAATGCCAAAACAGTTGCTTCAACAAAGCAAATGGAACTGCCTGTTACATGGAAGATTGATACAGAGAAAAGTACAGCTTCTGAATTCTCATCAGTCAAAGCAGGGGCTGTATTCGTATATACTCCTGTATTTGGAGAGGATATTTTCGTATTAGATGACATCGTTATTCCTAGTATTACAGTTACTATTGTTAAAAAGAAGGAAGTGGAGTTCTCACAGTCTTCAACAATCGACGGAGTTACTATAACTGTCACAGCAGATAAGGGCGTTTTCCCTCAGGGCGTAACTTTAAGTGTTAAGAAGATTACAGATGATGCTACAGTAAAACAGCTGACAGAGGCGGCAGAGACAGCGGAGGTTGAAGCAGCTGCCAGTGCGGCACAGGCTTTATCTGCTGATGAGCCAGAACAGAATTCTGGTACAGAGAATAGAGAGATTATATCAGAGGATGTATATGTATATGATATTACTATCCTTGATAAGAATGGCAATGAAATCCAGCCTGATGAAAGTAAGGGAACTGTAACAGTTACATTTACTAATCCAGAGCCGGAGAAATATGATGCCACAGATATGTCGGTATTCCATGTAGATGAGAGTACAATGCAGGCTACACAGCTTGATACACAGGTTAATACCACAGAAAACAGTGTACAGGCACAGGCTGTGCATTTCTCACCATATGTTCTTAAGCTTGCTAAGGCGGCAAATACTATTACTCTGTATACAGCAGGAGGAGTTATTAAGAACAACCAGTGGACTAAAGAAGCAATAGGAAAATATACATCTTCTACAGCTACTGAATTCCCAACGGTAACCATGTCAGATGCGGCAACTTCATTTGACGGATGGTATACCGACAGCTCATACAGTGGTGGACAGGTTATTACACCTAGTGCAGGTGGAACATATTATGCAAAATGGAGAAGAACTTCAACTACAGTAACAGGAAGTACAATGAAATATTCATATAGCAGCAGTTCTATGGATTCTGTTGGTATAATTAATGGCAGGGATATTAAGACAACTTTCTTTTCAGGTGGATATCGGGCTTATTATGCATTTAATTCATCAGCTTCTGGACGTGGTATACTAATAAAAACAAGTACTGGCTCAGATATATATGTAAGTGTTGGAAGTGATGTATATGTTGCTCAGGTGGCATCTTTTCGGGGACAGTTTGTAAAGTATACTTATTATATATGGAATAAAGGAACATCTCCGGTTAATAATTTTAATCTTGGTGCTGCAGCTGATGTGCAGATTGGAAATAATGATCGTGCCCAATTGATACTTGAAAGAGAGGAAGGTGCGGATTATGTATTAATGCGTGATAAATCTTCAGAATTTCGTCTGTATTATGATAATGTTGATGAAGTTACGGGGGTAAGTACCCTGTGGACTGGAAGATATTCAAAGCATACCAGTAATATATTTAACAATAATAGAGAAAATCAGAGTGGAATTGATTCGACAGTAGCTTTCTCATGGAAGAATATTTCCATACCGGCTAATGGAGTTGTGGCGAAGTCTGTCCTTGTTGGATGTGGTAGTTCAGGAAGTCTTTCTGTTAAGAAAACTATAACGGTTAAGAAAGGTGGAACTAACGAAAGTGTGACAATAGAAGATGGGGATCCGTATATGATTCCAGAAGCTATTCTTAAAGATGGATACAGATTTCTTGGTTGGAATACAGCTGAAGATGGCAGTGAGAATATGTATCAGCCAGGAGAGCAGATATATCCTGATGATGATATTACGCTATATCCTATATATGAATATATCAAGAATACTGCTTATGTGACATTAAATCTTGATGGCTCTCCATGGGATGGTCAGAATGTGCAGTTATACCAGAACAGCAGATTAAAATATACATTATCAAATGCCAATGGCTCATACGAGAACCATGAAGTTATAAATGGTACATATGATATCTATGTCAATGGAAGAAAATCAGATAAGACTATTACTGTAAGTTCGAAACAGGAGTCAATATCAGTAAGACAGACTGTTGATTACAATAAGGTAACTATTACAACAAATCTGAACGGAACACCAAGTTCTGTGCCAGGTTTAGTTGTTATGCGCCAGAATAACAGAGTTGTATACATTCCAGCAGGAAGTGGTGGTGTATACATTGAATATATTCAGGCAAGCGAAGGCTCTTATGACATATTTGTTGCAGGAGAAGATACTGATGTGGACATTAGTGCAGCTTCACCTGCAATGGAAGTAAATTATAGTGATGTCCAGGTTGATATAACAGATGATGCACCTTGGGAGGATGCATTTGTACAACTTAAGGACAATGCAGGAAGAGCATATGCAGTACTTGAAAAATATACTGTTAATGGCAACACAGTTACATATGGCAAAGTAATTCAGAGAAAGTCGCCAGCAACATATTCTGTATATGTTGACGGTATAGATACACATAAGTCAGTTACTAATGGTAATACTGACAATACAACACATATAACATATTATACAGCTAAAGTTACAATAAAAGGCGATATATTAAATGCAAATATAATAATTGCAAATGGCGTAGAAGAATACGCATTTTCAGAGGATAATTCGGGAACAGCTGTTGAAAGAATCCATACATACAAGGCAGAGCATGTGCTGATAAATGGTTCTGGAAGCAGTGAAAAAGATTACACTGTTACTGTAAAGAATACTGTGGATGAAAACCCAGAAAAGATTAATAGTAATGATAAGAAAAAGACTATCCAATTATGGAAAGTACAATACAAGAGATATGTTAAGAATACATCAGATAAAACAGACAAGACAGGTACCGATCAGGTGCTTGATACTGTACATGTAAGAGATGGCAATCTCTTACCAGTATACAAAAACAAGGTGAATCTTAATGGATATACATTCAACTGCTGGAGTAAGACAAGGTGGTCTGAAGAAGATGAGAAGATTGAGGGTGGTGCAGCCTATGATTTTGCACAGCCAGTTAATCAGGATTTCGATTTGTATGCTAATTTCTATAAACCAACTATTATTATAGGTGACGTTATTTACACAGATGACAGTGGTAACATATCAGTAAACGGCACATGTTACCGCATGGCAAACACAATAATATCAGGTTTTGAGCAGGGCGATGATGCAATCAAGAGAATATTCCTTACTACAACCAATACTGAATCTATTATAATTAATGAGACAAATAATCTCAAAGTTATTAATGGAGTAGCATCTGCAAGCCCAGCAGATGGAAAATATACTATTACACCTTCTGACGATAAGGTTACAATAGAATTTACTAACAGTATATCAATGGCAGAGGCACAGGATTTCCTTAGGAATAAGGTTATTGTTAAGTATAAAACTAATGTTGAGCATACGATGATGGTTGAAGTGACAGATGCCAGCGGTGAATATGTGGCTGTCAATGGAGTAACCGCGTCTGTTGGAACATCGGAGAGTGCAACAAAGATTACAAGCAGTACGCATTTCCTCTATGAAGGATATTATTATCTGGATAGTGATGTAACAATTTACGGCTATTATCCATATGCAACAAGTTCTTCAAGTGCATATAATAGAAGTGCTCTTATTGTAAATAATAATTCAACGGTCTATATCTATATCCCAAGTGGTGTTACGTTAACTGCCACAGGTTATTCTGGTTCAGGCATCATTGGCGGTGGAGCTGGAATCTATGTACCATCTTCATCAAAACTTGTGCTGCTTGGTGAAGGTAAAGTTGTAGCACAAGGTGGTGCTGCAGGAAATGGTTCAAATGGTGGCTCTGGTTCAAGTGGTGGATATTATTCAAGCCCAGACCAATATTACGGAGGAGCCGGTGGGTATGGAGGAGCCGGCGGTGGAGGAGCTGGAGCTGGAATAGGAACGTATGGTGGAACGGGAGGTTCATCAGTATCAGGAGGTTCTCAGAATATTCAAGGTGCACCTGACGGTGGAGGTAACAAATCTAATGGATACTCTGGCTCAAGTGGTAATTCAGGAACTAAAGCTAATAGCATGGGAACATTGGAATATGCACCAAGCGTAAAAGTATTTGCATATGGTGGAACATCTGGAAGTTCTGGTTCAGGAGGTTCGTCTGGTTACTCATGGAATAATAAATCTGCAGGTATTTGGGGGAAATGCTGGACAGGAGGAGCTGGTGGCGGCGGAGGAGGCGGCGGCGCCGGTTATGCCGGAGCTGGTATAGGAACAGGAGGAGCTGGCGGTGGCTCAGGCGGTGGCGGTGGCTCAGGTGGAACATGGTATGAGGATACTGGCAAAGATGATTACACTGGTACATGGTATTGCCGTAATGGATTTGGAGGAGCAGGCGGAACTGGAGCTGTCTCAGGTGGAACTGGATACAGAGAATATAATTCATCCCAATATGGTGGTGATGGTGGATCTGCAGGTGGAAGCGCAGGCTCAACCGGCGTATCAAATAGCAACACATCCCTGAAAGATGCTGATAAGAAACGATATACTATTACGTTTAGCAATATATCAAGTACATCAACTTCACCTGCCTCTTTAAACTATTATTTTGGTGAATCATATACCATCACATTCCCAGAATACCAGGATAGTGACCCAGATGTTATATTCTACGGATGGCAGCTTCAGACATATGCAAAGAGTACAAAATCGGGAAGCCCATTAACAACCAGTACTGATACAAAAAGATACCAGCCTGCTGAAACAATTACTCTGGATGCATCAACTTATGGCAATATAACATTTGTTGCAGTAACTGAAACCATTGGTGGAATTCGTGATGATGATACTAACAAGATTACTATTAATACATCAGCTGATAAGAATATTTCATACTTTAAGTATAATGTGAAATTCACACTTGATGGTTATCCAACAACTGTTAATAATGTAAAGATAGGCGAAAAGAGTGTAGCACCTTCACAGGATGGCTCATATTCTCTTATTGTGCAGACTACAAATGATTCATCACATAATCCGGTTAAACCAGATAATCTTGCCATATATGTTGATGGAGAATATGTTGGTACTACAGCTGATTTTGGAGATGCAGATTCATCAGGCATAATAAACAGCGATACAACCATAGAGTACGAAACTCTTAAGGTAAAGGTTACCGGCAAGGAGCCGTCATCTGTAAGACTGACACAGGCTGATGATGCTTCGGGCATTGCTGTACCATCTCTTATTACGGTAGATGTAGATATAGTAGAAAAGAGTTATACATACAGTACTAAACGCCTTGCGCAAGATGTTAAAGGCAAATTTAATATTTATGTAGATGGCGAGGATGTAGGCAAAACTGTATCTTATGGAGAAGAAACAGAAGTAAATTATTTCACTACAACAGTAAATATTACAACTGATGGAATCAGTACTGATGATATTGACAGGGTAGAACTGCGTGATGCATCAGGTAATTCATTATATATGGATGGCAAGAAAGATGGTGCGACGAATAAGTGTGCATACTCACTTACACTCTTGTCGCATAATACAGAGTACTATATCTATATTAATGGCGAGAAGAAGAGTGAAAGTGCAGTTACATTTAAACAGGACAATACTGTTAACATCACCTATGTACATCGTACAACTTCTGTTAAGACATATATAGATGGTGAACCTGCAGATATTGGAACAGTTACACTTGGACAAACTAATATGGTCCGTGAAAGTGTTGGTACATACAGCCTTGTAAGTACTGAGCAGGGCACAGGTGATATCTCTGTAGATGGGGTTACGCGTAAAACAGGTGTTTCATATGGTTCAGATATAGAATGTAACTATTATACAGTAACCTATAATATTCCAGAGAATTCTCAGGCAACAGGTGAAGTCCCTGTTGATGATGCAATATACTATTCTGGCACTGCTGTTACAGTTCAGGGTCAGGCTGGAATTGTTAATGGTGGATTGACATTTGCCGGATGGGCAGTTGAAGGAGAGGAATCTTCAACAACTTATAAAGAAGGTAGTTCTTATACAATAACAAAGACTTCAACATTAGTTCCTGTATGGGAAAGAACAGCTGTGTCAGGTCTTGAGATTAAACTGGAAACAGTAGATTACACATACAACGGAGAGTCACAGAAACCTGATGTTACAGTAAAAGATAGAGATAAAGTATTAGTGGAAGGAACAGATTATACATTATCATATTCTAACACTAATACTACAGGCGGAAGAGAAGATAATACTATTAATGCCGGTGACATAACTATTACTGTTACAGGTATTGGTGACTATACAGGCGAATATTCAGGAGATAATACTAAGTACACAATAAGTAAGAAGACTATCTCTGTAGATAATCTTAAGGCTGTGGACAAAGAGTATGATGGTTCAACCAAGATTCAGATTAAGGCAGATGAGGCTGTTTTATCTGGAGTAGTTACAGGTGATGATGTCAGACTGTTGGCAAGTTCAGTGGGACAGGTATATTCTCCTAATGCCAGAGCTAACAAATATGTTATTATCAATGGCGAAGCACAGCTGACAGGAGAGAATTCATCTAACTATGACCTTGAACCTCTTGCAGATATTACTGTTACTATTACACCTAAAACTTTGACAGCTGATATGTTCACAGTTGCTGTTACTATAGGCGGCAAGGCAATAGTATATAATGGTGCAGAACAGACACCAGAAATCACTTCAGAAGATCTGGCAACAGTTAAAAATGAAGAAACTGGTAATGATGAGCAAAAAAATATAATTGACCCATCAGATTATTTCGTTACATACTCTGATAACATTCATGCCGGTAGAGGTGTAGTTACTATCACAGCTGATGATGAGGAAGGTGTAGACCACAACTATGTTGGAAGTGTAACATTAGGATTTGATATAGCTAGAGCACCTCTTACTATAACAGCTGAAGCTGCGTCAAGTGTGTACGGAAAAGACATTGCGGAGTTAACATATAACGTTTCATCAGGAAGTATATACACAGATTCTGATAAAACAGACCTTGACATTAAAGCTGTTACATCAGTGAAAACTGGCTATGGTGTAATGACTTATTCTGATGCAGTTTCAATTGAATACAACGCATCTAACACAGACTATGATGTTACAACAGTTGCGGCAGATTATACTATTACACCGGCTGGTGAACTTGAAGTTACTGCCAAAGGATATACAGGCGTATATGATGGCAATGAACATAGTATAGAAGTTACAGCAGATACATTTGATTATAATGACACTGTGACAGTTTACTATAGTACATCTACAGCACTTACTGCAGAAAACTACAGTACAGCCGGAAGTAATGATAATCCAGCATTTAAAAATGCAGGGGAATACACAGTATATTACTTTGCAAAGACTGATAATTATACTGGAACACCAGGCAGTGCCAAAGTGATTATAACTAAGGCACCACTTACTGTTACAGCTAATAAGCATACTATCACCTATGGTGATTCAGTAGAAGACTTGTCAGATACTGGATTTGCAGGTGTGACTATCTCAGGCTTTGTAAATGGAGAGACACCATCAGATTTGACATTGTCAGGTCAGTTATCTTATACATCTGACGATTATAGACAGTTTAGTGATGTTGGTACATATACCTGCAAACCATCAGGAAACATTACATCTGCTAATTATGACATAAGCTACAGAGCAGGTGAGTTAGAGGTAAAACCTAAGAACATTACATTTATATGGAATGGAAATGCTTCTTACGCATATACAGGAAGCAGCCAGGGTGTTACTGCATCAGTTAACGGAGTTGTCAATGGCGATGATGTCACAGTTGCTTCTTATGAGAATAATACAGCAGTATATGCGGGAACATATACAGCTAAGATTACCGGTATTGCTGGTAAGAAGGCTGGCAATTATGTATATTCAGATTCTGAAAGCACGCTGACTAAGGCTTGGTCTATAACTAAGGCAACAAATGAATGGATTATAGAGCCATCAATTCAGAACTGGACAGAAGGCAGTACAGCTTCATCACCGGTTTCAGCACCTAAGTACGGTTCGCCTGTGTATACATATGCTCCAGTAACAACAAACTCTGAAGCACAGGAAGTAGTGGGAGAATACACAGATACTAAGCCAACAGAAGCTGGAAAGTATTCTATGAAAGCTGTAGTTGAAGAAACTGATAACTACGGTGGACTTGAGAAAACAGTTGAATTCCAGATTACAGCTTCAAGTGGAAAGACAAAGGTCAGGGTTATTGTTTCTAATAAGACAATTACCTATGGCGAGGACTTAGATGTTAATAGTATTGTCGTAGGATATAAGGATGAGTCGGGAAATGATGTTACATTAACAGATGGCAGTGTGACTGGTTCGCTTACATATAATACTAACTATGTAAAGGGTAACGCTGTTAACGGACGAGCTGGAACGTATGTAATAACTGCCAGTGGCTTATCATCTGAAACTTATGAATTCATATATGAGACTGCTGTTCTTACAGCCAATAAGAAAGAGGTATCTCTTGCATGGTCAGATGATTCATTAGAATACACAGGTAATGAGCAGGCTGTTACAGCTACTGTTAATTTGGAAGATATTATTTCAGGCGACAATATATATATTGGCACCTACGAGAATGCCAAGGCAACAGAGGTTGGCGGTTATACCGCTAAAGCACTGACATTGTCAGGAACTAATGCTGATAATTATACATTAGGAACAGGAGAGACTGTATCCCATGGATGGCAGATAACAAGTGCCCAAAATGCATTTGTAATACAGCCATATATCCAGGGATGGATATATGGAGAAGAATCTTCGACTCCTGTTGCAACAGCAAAATTTGGAGAAGTTAAATTTACATATAAGAAAGATGATGCAGGCGGTTCTGAGGATAATACACCATCACAGACAGTGCCTTCAGATGCTGGTGAGTACGTACTTGTAGCAACAGTGGAAGGTACTGGAAGTTACAATGTATTGACTAAGGAAGTTCCATTTACTATTGGAAGGGCTAAGGCTATAGTATCAGCTAATGATGGCAGTGGTGTATATGGAACAGTTCCATCCGGACTTACAGCTGATGTTACAGTCATCAGGGGTAAAGTGACAGATGAAGATAAAGCTGCACTTGGAATAACTGTGTCAGTTGACCCACAGGATGCAACATTAGAACTGGACAAGCTTCCAGTGGGTGTATATCCAGCAAAGGTTACAGTTACAGCTTCTTCAGACAGCAATATTGAAGTAGAGACTGTTGATGGAACATATAGGGTTACACCAGCACAGTTAACAGTTACAGCTTCTGATGCGTCATATGTATATGATGGCACAGCTCACAGTATAACAGCCCCTGTTGTCAAGGCAGGAGGCGCAGAGCTGTCGTCTGCAGTGATTTACTATAGTACTTCTGAATTAAACAGCACCAATTACGGAAGTGGAAGCCTTACACCACCAACTATAACAAATGCAGGAAGTACACGTATTTACTACTATGTGAAGGCTGAAAACTATGAGGATAACAAGGGAAGTGTAACACTGTCTGTTACACCTAAGGAAGTAACTGTTACTGCTAAACCTGCTGAGGTTACATTTGGTAGTGACGCAGCTAATCAGGGAGTAACATTTGAGGGATTCATTGGAAATGATTCAGATGAATCTGAGGGTGTTACTGTAGGATATGTATATAAGACTAATGATTCAACAGCATCATCTGGTAGAGAATATGCTAAGGGTAGTGAGGTTGGAACTTATAAGATTTTCCCTGTTATAACAACAGCAGCAGGAAAGAATAATTACAGCTATACACCTGTGGCAGGAACACTCACAGTTTCTAAGAAAGCTCTTAGTGAGGATATGTTTGAGCTTAGTATTCCAGAAGGCGGATATACATATAACGGTAATGGATATGAGCCTACTGTGGGAAAGACCACTGTTGACAGTTATCTTGATAATACAGACTTTGCTGTAACATATGAAGATAATATTCATGCCGGAAATGATGCTAAGGTTGTTATAACAGCTACAGACAACGGTAACTACAGTGGAAGCGTTATTAAGAAGTTTGGCATACAGGCTAAGGATATTACAGTTAGGGCAAATGCTGCAACAAGTGCTTATATGGCAGATATAGCCAGCCTATCATATACTATTGATGGCTTAAATGCACAGGAAACAGAAACTGTTGCATCTGAGCTTAATCTTAAGGCAGTTACATCTGTTAAGAAGGGATATGCAAAGGGAATATATGAAAATGCAGTAAGCGTCGAGTATGATGTTGATAATTCTGATTATAGGGTAAGCGTTGTTAAAGCGGATTATACTGTTACGGAATCTGCATTACAGGCTTCTGTAAAGGCATATGAAGGCGTATATGACGGAAAAGAACATAGTCCTGTCATATCTGTCAAGGCTGGTGAGGCTGATTCTACAGTAAAGATATATTACAGCAGCTCAGAGCCTGTAACAGCTGAGAATTACCAGAACAAGACTACAGAGATTCCTTCATTTAAAGATGCAGGAACATATACGTTATATTACTATGCTGTATGTGACAATTACCAGCATGTAAGCGGAAGCGTTGATGTTAAGATTAACAAAGCGGTGCTTACAGTTAAAGCCGGAAGCACAGAAATTACATATGGTATGGATTCTTCCGAAATTAATAGTAAACTTACAGCATTGGCTGACAGCAATGACGGATTCACATATGAAGGATTTGTGGAAGGCGACGCTAAGGAAAGTGTATTTGCAGATGTATCACAAGCTGCAAGATTAGGATTAACCACGGATTATGTACAGTACGGCGATGCAGGTGCTTATAAGACCTATGTTTATGACCAGAGTCTGTCACTTACTAACTATGAGATTAAGAAGGTTTCTGGAACATTAAAGGTTAACCCTAAGAATGTAACATTCTCATGGAGTGAGCCGACAGAAAATCTTCCATATACAGGAAGTGTTCAGGGAATTAAGGCTGCGATAAATGCATCAGATATAGTTGTTAATGGTGTAGCTGATGACGTAAGAGTTGGTTCTTACGAGGAGGACAGAGCTAATAATATCTGTGCTGACGCAAAGGAAGTTGGTTCATATACTGCTAAGATTAAGAGTTTGACAGGAGCAAAGGCTTCTAATTATACATTTGAAGCAGGTGCTGAGAACACAGTTAAGAACTGGAGCATCGTACAGGCTTCAAATGAGTGGACTATAACACCTTCAATTCAGAGCTGGACTGAGGGAGGAACAGCAGCCGAACCTGTGGCAGCCGCTAAATATGGCGAAGTACAGTTTACATACAGTACAAGTGAGTCTGGTACATATTCAGGTGATAAGCCACAGACAGCCGGAACATACTGGATGAAGGCTGAGGTAGCGGATAGTGGAAGCTATGCAGGACTTACTAAAACTGTCCAGTTCGAGATTAAGGCAAGAGCAGGTGAGATTAAGACAATCACAGTTACAGCACCTTCAGTTGCGGTAGAGTACGGTAATACCCTTGATACATCAGGATACAACGTGGCAAATTTAACTGTTGCAGGATTACCGGAAGAAACGGCATTAACAGATATTGCTGAAATTACCGGATTGCAGTTTATTACAAACTATTCAGCAGGAAACGGTATTGGAACATATATGATAGTGCCAGAAGGTCTGTCAGTTAAAGCTGATAAACAGGCAGAATATGAGATTATATATGCACCAGGCACTGTTACAGTTAATAAGAAAGAGATTTCTCTCACATGGTCTGGAACAGAGTATACATATGATGGCAGGGAACATGAAGTTACTGCATCAGTTGACAGCAATGAGTTGTATTCAGGAGACAGCATTGAGGTTACCGGATATGAATACAGAAAAGCTGACAAGATTCAGAACTTTGCTACAGATGTAGGAGAATACACAGCACATGCTGTAAGCTTTACAGGAGTTAACTGGAATAATTATACAATCAAGGCTGATTCAGCTAACCATGCATGGAAGATTAACAAGGCTTCCGGTTCTGGACAGGGAGTTGGAAATACATTTGTTCTGGAACCATCTATTGATGACTGGACATATGGACAGACAGCTTCTTCACCAGAGGGAGAGAGCCGGTTTGGTACACCTGTATATCTCTATAGCAGTAGTGTAGATGGTGCTTATACTCTGACCGTTCCAACAGCGGCGGGAACCTACTATATGAAAGCAAAGGTTGCCGGAACAGACAATTATGACGAGATTATCAGTGATGCGTGTGAATTCGAAGTAAGCAAGGCAAAGATTACAGCTGTTGCAGATGATGTTACTGTTTCTTATGGTTCGCCTGTTTCTGAACTTACATATTCTGTATCAGGACAGATTAAGCAGGGGGATGACTTAAAGATTAAGGCAACTACAACTGCTACAGCCGAATCCAATGTGGGCAGTTATCCAATTACATTTGAATGGCAGGAAAATGTAAACTACGATGTTACATTTGTTGATGCTGTATACTATGTAAAAGCCGGCACATCAGGACTTAACGTTACAGCTTCTGGTTACACAAATAAATATGACGGTAACGGACATGGAATCACTGTTACAGTTAAGGACAGCAATGGAAATAATATTAATGATGCGGTTGTTTACTACAGTGAAACACCATTAAACAGTACAAACTACGGAAGCGGCAGCACAAGCAGTCCTAAGTATACAGATGTAGGTGAAAGAACAGTTTACTATTATGTACATACTGTCAATTATGAAGGGGTTGCTGGTTCGAAGACAGTAAATATAACCAAGAAGCCTGTTAAGGTTATTGCTAATGATAACAGCATTACATATGGACAGGAACCATCAGAAAGTGGAGTGCGTTTCGATGGATTTGTAGGAACAGATTCGGCTGTTTCACTTGGTCTTGCTCCTGCATATACATACACCTATATACAGTATCAGAAGACTGGAACATATAAGATTACTCCAGGAGGACTGTCAGAGGATGGCAATTATACATATCAGTATGTAAGTGGATATTTAAGAGTAAATGCAAAGAATCTTACATTTGAATGGTCAGATAATGCCTATGTATATGATGGAACCGGGAAAGTTATGACAGCATCCCCAGTGGGACTGGAAAGCACCGATTCTGTAACCCTTGAATATGAGGGCAATACAGCAACTGCGGTAGGCGGATATACGGCTAAGGTTACAGGCCTTGCAGGAGATAATGCAGATAATTATACTATTGCCTCTGATGAGAGAAGTGCTGTACAGACATGGAGTATAAGTAAGGGAACTAATTACCTTGCAACTCCGCTTACTTTGGACAACTGGACATATGGAGATACACCATCAGAGCCTGCAGGAAATGCTGCATATGGAACAACAAGGTATGTATACAGCGAGTTTAAGAGTGGAGAATACACAGCTTCACAGCCTGTGGATGCAGGAACATATTTTGTGAAGGTAGTAGTTGACGGAACGGCTGACTATGATTACTTCGAGAGCGCTCCTGTAAGCTTTACTATATCAAAGGCAGAGATAACAGTTACAGCAGATGATATAACAGCAAAACAAGGAAGTGATATCAAAGAACTTACATACACTATTACAGGTAATGTTAAGTCAGGTGATGAGCTTCAGATTACACTTAACACCATAGCAGATAAAGATACTGTTGGAGATTATCCAATCAGTGTAACCTATGTGGCAGACAGCAACTACACAATTAATGTTGTTAGTGGTACATATCATGTGATTGACCTTGACCTTGATGTTAGTGTAGCTATTGCTGATTATGTATATGATGGCACGGAGCATGGCATTACTGTTACATTAACTGGTGAGGATGCTGGCAATGCCAAGGTATATTACAGCCTTGAAAAACTTACTGATTTATCAGCCGTAGCAAGACTTGGAAGTGCCAGCGAAGTATGTCCTGGAATTAAGGATGTTGGCTCTAAGAGAGTATACTACTACGTTGTACAGAGCGGAGAAACTTCTGAGGGTGGGGAATCATCTGAAGGAGGTGCATCATCAGAAGGTGGCACGTCATCTGCAATCGGACAGCTTCTGGTGAGTGGCTCTAGGCTTGTAAATATAACCAAAGCAACACTTACTGTTACAGCTAATGATAAGACTATTAAGATGGGTGATTCACCGGCTGATGACGGGGTTACATATGATGGCTTTGTTCCAGGTGAGGATGAGAGGGTCCTTTCAGGAACATTGCAGTACACGTATGATTACGTTAAAGGTCAGATATATGGTTCATATAAGGTAATGCCATCGGGTCTTACCAGTGATAATTATAATATTATCTATAAGCCTGGCGTTCTGACGGTTAATGCTGTTGCACAGGATATATCAGCTATAGGAGTTCAGCTTACAACTAAGGACTATGTATATGATGGTGAGCCTCATTCAGGATATACAGGAACTCCTTCATTAAATGATGGAGGTACCACAGAATTTGTAATATCTTATAAAGATGTAGATGGCATACAGCTTTATTCACAGCCCGTCAATGCAGGAGAGTATAAGCTGGTAGTATCTGTGGCTGATGATAATCCTTTATATAAAGGAGAAGTTGAATTTACATTTAATATTGCTAAACGACCTGTTACTGTTAAAGCGGTTAATCAGGCTATAATGGCTGGACAGGCATTTGCAGCAATGGATGCTGAGTATGAAGGATTCTTAGGTGATGACAATAAAGATAATAAGGCAATTGATGGAAAGCCTACTGTAACACCAGAATCTGGTGCAAATATTGCAGTGGCTGGAAAGTATGCATTAAAGGTAACTGATGTGGGAACCCTTAAGGATGTTAGTCCACAGCCACAGAATTATGAATTGTCAGGCACTACTAAAGATGGTGTTCTTACAGTTATTGCAAAACCATCTGAGGGCGGCTCTGAGGGTGGCTCCGGAGGCGGTTCCGGCGAGAATCCTGGAGGTGATGAAGATACAGGCGGAAGTGTCAAGTTTGATACTCCGGCCAGTGGTGTTGTTAAGACGGTTGTAATTAAGGATGAAGAGAGACTTCCAGATACCAAGCTGCAGACTAACCTTACCGTTGAACTTGCGGAGAAACTTCTGAAGCCAGAAGAGGTGACAGAGGTTAAGGACAATGGACAAGATGCACTTATATACCTTATGCTTTCTGATGCAGATGAGACAGATTCATTAATAGCACAGGATGTAGATGCTATTAAGGATAAGGCTTTAACAGTAGATTTAGATATGCAGATTGGTGCTAATCTTGATGTTTCACTGTTTAAGAAGGTTGGAGATGCAGCACCAGAAAAAATCAGTGAGACTGGAGAAGCTAAGGTTACTGTATACGTTACACTTCCTGATGAGTTAAAGCAGACAGACAGCAGTGTAAAACGTACATATTACATATTCTTCTGTCATAATGGAATTGTAGATAAGATTACTCCTGTCTATGATTCGCAGAAGGGTGTTTTGTCATTTGCAGCAGACAGATTCTCAGTGTACACAATAGCTTATGTTGATAAGACATCAGGTGGAGATAATCCTGTTATACCTCCGGTAAATCCAGAGGAACCAACAACCCCTGTAGTACCAGAGGAACCAACAACCCCTGTAGTACCAGAGGAGCCAACAACACCTGTTGCTCCAGAGAATCCAACAACCCCTGATACACCAGACACACCGGATTCTCCGGTAGAAGATACACCTGAATCAGATAACCCGGCACAGCCATCTGGTCCATCAAGACCAGATAATAACGGCAATTCAGGTAATGGTAATAATACTAATGTCTCAGGTGGTACACAGGGAGATTCTGGTGCTTCGGAAGGAGGTTCAGATAGTATACCAGGCGGCTCTGGAAGCACACCGGGTGATAATATTGAAGTAGCTGAGGCAGAACCTGGTACTGATAAACCAGACAATTCAGGAAATAAGCCTGATTCATCAGGCAGGATTCCAACAGGCGATGCAGATGTTATTTCACCAGATAATGTTCCTAAAGATATACAGAGCAAGCTTGATGATGCAGTTGACCTTATTAAGACAATTGATCCATCTATTGAGCCTGGTGCCATTATCAAGATTGATGATGATGGATATGAAGAAGGCGAGACTGTTAGAATAACAGTTAAGATTCCAGATGAACTGATTGCTTCTGGCAGAACATTTTATGCTGTTACAGTTGATGGCGATAGCAATATTATTGTTCTTACAAATGAGAGTATAGAAGAAGGAACTCTTACTATTACAGGTAAAGCAGGAGCATATTACGTAATCGTGTATGAGGATGGAACAGGCAGACTTGCTGACATGCTTACCTCTGATGGAAAGGTGCTTTCACCTGATGGCAGTACATTACAGATTAAACCAGATAAGTGCTTTATGCATTGGATTATACTTCTTATAGCTCTGGCAGGAATTATTCTTGAACTGTTACTTAAGCGTAAGAAGCTGGTACAGATTGCTGCTATGGCATTGTTAGCTGTTGCCATGGTAATATGCATAATTTCAGGAAGCTGTATATATGATATTGTATTAGCTGTGTTAGGTATTCTTTCAATGATGCTTGTAAAGGTATTGTTGTTGGAAGGTAAGAGATAATAATAAAGTGTCTGGCGTGTTTTCGCGCCAGACACTTTTTCGTTAATATAATCAACTAGTTGGAACCAGCCTGTTATATTAGAGTAATACTGACAATCTACAGGATACCCCACAATGTGTTGTATAAATATTGTAATAGAATTTTTTATATTGACATTATATAGTGCCCGTTGTATTATAAATATACCTAAAATGTATTTTTTATTTAATCAAACTATTGACTGTTACTATAGTGAATTGTACTGCTCATGATGATATGCTTTTTTTTAAATATCAACAATGTTAATTATTTGAAAAATTGATAAGATTATGGGAACTCTGATACAGAATATAATAAACGAAAAAGGAAGTGCACATGATAAAGAATGAAGTTGAATTTCAACGAACAGGACGTAATAAATCCACACAAGTTAATAATGGATATATTAACGGTGGAGAGTACAGAAAGAAATTCGATTCATTATCTGATTCAAAAGAATTAAATCGCTTGGTTTACCAATTAGCAAAAAAGATGTTAGAGCACAGAGCTGGAACTGAGTATGAGGATATGTATTGGATTGATCTCGATACTTTGACAGTAGTTGCTAAGAAACTGAATCTGGGCTATAATGATTGTGAGGCAAGGATTATTACGCTTCAACAGATGCAAGAGACTTATGAAATAGTGATTAAGGAGGTAATGGATAATGATGGTAATGGAAAATGATGAATTCAAAATCCCTGAGCAGTACCGGAAGATGTCTGTTGCCCAGTTGGATAAAGAAGCAAAGAATCTTTTGGAACAGATAAAGAGTACACCAAGGAATATTCAGAGTAAGAAAAAAGCTGCTCAAGGTCGAAAGGAAGTATCGTTCCGTATATAAGGTGGTATACTATCGATGGTGAATTATGTAATGGTATCAACATGGGGCACAGCCCCAATGTATATGTTATAATTAAAATAAGCTGGGTATAAACCCAGCTTATTTGTTTGGTTTTTATTATGTTTATGTAGCAACAATTTAGAAATCCATCTGCTGCACAACCCCTGACCTGCCATCTTCATGAAGATAAATTCCTGAAGAGCGAACTTTAGCAACTGGTCGTCTGTCAGATATGTCATCACTATAGACAGTAAAATCTGTAGCTGTCTTACCCAGATAGATTGCGCCTACATCCGCTTCTTTAAGAGACAGAAGAACGTCGTTGCCATTCTCGTCCTTTTTCCATACCTTTAATGATGAATAGATGTCATCGGCTTCATCTATCCATCCATTGTTGTCTTTATCGTAGGCTGCCAGTTCTCTGAATCCATTTCCTGTTTTTGCACCAAATAATTCACTGCCATCGTTTATTATTCCGTCCCCATTCTTATCCAGTGCAAGATATCCGCTGCCTGAGCCGAGCTGCGCAATTTCTTCCTCTTTTCCGTCACAATTAAGGTCAAAGTAGAAAGACTGGTCAGATATTTCAACCGGATTGCTGTCAAGGTTGATTACAAGAGGGTCTGTAAATACATAAGGATATGCCTCGTAGGAGTTAATCTGGTATTCTTCCATAAATGACCTGGACATGGTAAAGTCAACATTAAAGTTTAATTCTCTGCCATCTGCCGTTACTGCTGTTCCTGCTCCTGAAAATGTGGTAGATTCTGTTTCTGAAATGCAATAGCTTACTGACTTCTCAACCTGAAATACTGATTGTCCTGCTGTTTCCCGAAGGTTCATGTAATTCCAGTTACCCTCGAATTTTGCCCGGAAACGCAGCTGGTGAATCAGTCTCATTATGGATAAAAAAAGACGTGTTGTGATCTCATCCTGATACCTGATGAGTTCTCCGATATCCGTTGCTTTAGCTGGTTCTGTTTCCGAAGCAGAATCTGTTTTTTCTGTAGTTTCCTCATCCATGATTTTTAATGTCCCGTCCTTGTCAAGACCATAACTGATTCCTGGTGAATCTGTGGCAGGATAAGAGTCAGAGCTGGAAGATGAGTAGTAGTCCTGTTTGGAAGTATAGCTTTTCTCCCATGTCTGGCTGAAAGAATTAGTCCGTCCACCATAAGTTGTGGTTCTTGTTAGATTTCTTCCGTAAGAATATGTGTACTCTCTGGAAGATGCAAGGTTAACCCTGCTGCTTTGAATAATCATAGATTCTCCACCCTTCATAAATGATTTCAGCAATGAACACTAATGCAATGAACACATCTAAAAAGGGCTCCATTTCAAATTTATGGAACTAATATTCATATCGACATAATCTGTAAATAATTAAGTATAATAATTAAAACTATGCTTAAAATCTATGCATAAAACATAGTCGGATAAATATTAAATAAAATCCACAGGAGAACTTTTATAAAACTGCTTTATAAAAGTTATTGCATGGCTCTCAAATGTCTAGTATAATATCAGTATAAATTTTGGAGGTGTTTTTATGTGGAAATCAGACTTGGAAAATGGAAAATACAGGAATCCGGTTTTATATGCTGACTATTCAGACCCTGATGCTATAAGAGTGGGTGAGGATTATTACATGGTAGCATCCAGCTTTAGCAATGCTCCGGGACTTCCTCTGCTTCATTCAAAAGATTTAGTGAATTGGAAAGTAGTTAATTACTGCATCGACAGAATACCTGAATTCCGTTACCGCAATCCAATCCATGGATGTGGAGTATGGGCTCCGTCTATAAGATATCATGAAGGAATCTATTATGTATGCTTCCCAATGCCTGATGAGGGAATATATATGACAACAGCCACGGATCCTCTGGGAAAATGGAGTGAACCTGTTAATATCCGCCCGGGAGCCGGCTGGATTGACCCATGCCCATTCTGGGATGATGATGGCAGGGCTTATCTTGTGGCAGGTGTGGCAAAGAGCAGAATCGGTTACAAGAGCGTTCTTCATATGGTTGAGATGCAGCCAGACGGAATGGGACTTATCGGTGAAGAAAAGGTTATATTTGATGGTAATACTAATGACCAGGTTACTATTGAAGGACCTAAGATGTATAAGAGAAATGGCTGGTATTATGTATTTGCTCCGGCAGGTGGCGTTAAAACAGGATGGCAGACAGTGCTTCGTGCAAGGAATCCATTTGGACCATATGAATACCGTGTTGTAATGAGACAGGGAGATTCCCCTGTTAACGGGCCTCATCAGGGCGCATGGGTTGATACAGTAACAGGACAGGACTTCTTTCTGCATTTTCAGGATGTGTATGCTGCTGGAAGGATAATTCACCTTCAGCCAATGCACTGGGAAAATGACTGGCCTGTTATTGGCGTTAATAAGGATGGAAATGAGTACGGTGAGCCTGTTATGGAGTATGACAAGCCAGATATAGGGAAATCAAGGGAAGAACTGGCAGATTCAGATAAGTTTCCTGTGTGTGAACCGGATACATCCGATGATTTCTCATCAGATACTCTGGGGCTTCAGTGGCAGTGGAATGCCAATTTCGACCAGAACTGGTACAGCTTAAGGAAGCCGGGACTTACGCTTAATGCAGTTTTGACAACACCTTTAAGACCATTTGGGGATACAAGAAATATTCTGTTGCAGAAATGGCCTGCTCCAGAATTCTCATGTGTAACTAAATTGAACATTTCGGACATAAAGGATGGAGATACAGCAGGTTACATATCCCTTGGAATGAATTATTCTGCATTTATTTTCGAAAAATGTGATGGGAAGCTCACAGCATATCATGTAAAGGGATTCCAGGATTTTGACTGTGACAGTGCATATACAGAAGAACAGAAAGAAAAAGTTCAGGTTGATGGACTTGAAGACAATACTGAAAATGTATATGTAAGATATACAGTAAAAAGAACAGGAACCATGGACCATTATGAATTAGGTCTGCCAGTTCTTGGTGCTCCTGTTGAAGAAACAACAATAGAAGTAAGTCTGGATGGCAAAAAATATACCAACCCACTTACTATACCTGCTAAAGCAGGAAGATGGGTTGGTATGAAAAATGGTATGTTTATCCGCCACAATAACAGAGTGAAATCTGAGCCTGGTTCAATGACAGTTGAATCTGTTATTTATCATGGAGCAGATGAGTAATTCATAAATATAATTAAAGCAGAGTTTATGGAACAGATAACAAATAATCTTATTAATACAGCTTCCAGTCAGAGAAGAATACATGGTCTCCGATTTTCAGCTTGTTGTCATCCTGAGGACCTCTGTATGCAATGAAGTAAAGTGAGTCAACGTTGATGCCACCTTCAAGAGCCTGCTTGGCAGCCTTAAGGCATTCTGCGTTGGCTCCTCTTGCTAATACGATGGCAAAACGTCCACTGGTTACAGGTGAGAACTGCTTTGGAGCGAGGATAACCTCTGATACAGTATTGTCAAATCTTGGATTATTAACTCTGTTGCAGACAACACTGGCAACTGCCAGCTTACCGGCATAAGGCTGGTTTCCGGCTTCACATTCAACAATAGCTCCCAGCATGGCTAAATCATCAGCAGTATAAGGAATAGGTTTGCCTCCGTCTACATATTTACTGTCAACACCTTCTCCCAGAGACATAAGGTATTCCAGCTTTTCCTTTTCCAGCTGTTCTTCGTATTTCTTGCACAGAGCCTCAGTTTCCTCAATATTGGTACTGTTTATATCTATCTGGTTCTGCATATTGAAGATTAAAGATTTAAGGTTGTCGGATTCATTGCTTGCATCAGTCTTAAGGGTATTAAGTTCTGCCATATCTTCTTCGACTGAAGCTTTTGTCTGTGCCAGCAGGTTCATGGCATCATTGAGGTTGCCCATCATGACATTGTCATATTTCGTAATCTGATACACATACTCTGATTTTGAAAGCAGGTCTTTGAAATCAGTTGCGCTTAGAATCATATCAATAGCGCTGTGAGTACCATTTTCATACATGAACTTAATTCTTAACTTCATGTTATTATACTGTTCTTCAATATCAGCCGAAAGTAAATCCATCTCCTCAGAAAGCTTGTCAATATCTGCCTGCGTATCACTAATCTGGTTCTGAAGACCAGCGATTTTATTGGAGATGGAATCCATCTGTGTATTCATATTAGACAGTTCTTCGTTCTGCTTTGCCTGTTCTTCGCGAAGCTGGTTCAAAGTTTCGTTAGCTTCATCCAACTTTCCCTGTGTCTGGTTAATCTGTTCCTGTGTGGTTGTGGCCTCCGCAACCATTCCAAAACACAGGGTCATGGCAATAATCATAACAAATGTGCATATAATCCTGTTTCGTACTTTTATCATTAAACCTGTGGGAACTCCTTACTTTAAATTAATGGGATAAATCACTACTTCCTCATATTTGTATGGATCAACAAGTCAGAACTCTTATCCTGCAAGCAGGAACGAATTCTGACCTTTTGGCCCTTGTATCATAACATTTGCTCACATACTGCAATTATAAAATGTATACATTAAATTGGCAAGTTAAATTACCTTTAGTAGACTTTTATAATTTAGTGTGTTAAACTATATAAATAGGTATTTCCTTTGACTATCATTTGGGGGTAATTGTTGTGAATAAGAAATTGAATAACCAGTCAGTTGATTTGTTTTTTGATGCTGTATTAAGTCTTGAGAATAAGGAACAGTGCTATGATTTCTTTGAGGATGTATGTACAATCAACGAAATTCTGTCATTTTCCCAGAGATTTGAAGTGGCAAAGATGTTAAGAGAGGGCAGAACCTACCTGGAGATTGCCCAGCTTACCGGAGCATCCACTGCCACAATAAGCCGTGTTAATAGGTCACTGAATTATGGCAATGAAAGCTATGACAAGATATTTGAGAAACTGGGGGTGAAAAAGGATGGAAGAGACGAATAATCATGAAACTTGATGTAATAAAAGATTAGACGAAAGACAACAGCCACAGGAATTTCCTATTCACGGAATTACCTGTGGCTGATATTAATATCCTTGTATTTTTACTTCTTATCCTTGTTACCTTTGTTCTTGTCCTTGCTGTCATTTCCATCATCCTGGGATGATGCATACTCATCAATAAGAGTCTCAATTATGTTCTTCTTAAGGTACACATCGAAACTTAACAGAGAGACAAGAGAGAACAACTCAAGGAAATTCTTCTCTTCAGGGTCTTCAACATAGGAGAACGATTCCTTTGCCATGTTTGTCTTGTTAATCACATCCCTTGAAAGGTTAGAAACCTGAGATTTACACATGTCGTATATCTCAGAATATATCTTTTCCATATCCGGAATATCATCGCTCTCAAAGAAATTATCTGTCAACGGGTTAATAAGCTTCTGGATATCACTTATTGATAAAATATTCTTCAAATAATATATGAAAGTAAGAACATACAGATGATCACTGGAATACTTCTTCTTCACAGGAGGTGGCAGCAGGTCATTCTTGCTGTAATTGTTAATCATAGTCTTGGTAAGAATCTTGTCATCCTCGTGCCTTTTGCTGTCACTTAAATGCTCGTCCATAAATGTGGTGACCTGATCCATGTACAGCTTGATTTTAGGAACGTCCCCTGGCTTAATAGTATTCAGTTTTGCAAGCTTCCTAAGCACAGAATTAATATTTAATCTGTAATCGTCACTCATGTCCGTGCATTTCCTTTCTGATATATACAACACATTATATAGTATTAAAAACTATATGGCAAGTATTTTGTCCTTAAAACTTTCTTTCCGCTCTGGATAAATATGGATATCTGGTAATAGTATATTTGAGGTGGAGGGTGATTTTTCGTGACAAATTATTATGGATATAATATAATGATAGATATTCAGGCATATACCTGATAGAAATAAAATATTCTATGTTACGGAGGATTTTGTGATGGGGATTTTAACAAGATTTAAGGACATTATGGCTTCTAATATCAATGCTTTGCTTGATAAATGTGAGGACCCTGAGAAGATGATTGACCAGTATATGAGAAATCTTGAAAGTGACCTTGGCAATGTTAAGGCTGAGACAGCTTCAGTTATGGCAGAGGAGACAAGGGCTAAAAGAGAACTTGATGATTGCAACGAGCAGATTGCCAAGATGCAGTCATATGCAGAGAAAGCGTTACTGGCAGGTAATGAGGCTGATGCCAGAAGCTTTCTGGAGAAGAAGCAGCAGCTTACTACAACACAGGCTGCTTTACAGAAAGCCTATGATGTGGCTAAGGACAATGCTGCAAAGATGCGTCAGATGCATGATAAGCTGGTAAAGGATATTGACAGCTTAGAGGCAAGAAGAGCAGCAATCAAGGCAACTATGAAGGCTGCTAAAGCACAGGAAAGAATTAATGAGGTGGGAGCAAGCTTCAAGGGTGCTGGCAATGATATGGCAGCATTTGACCGCATGGAAGCCAAGGCTAATAAGATGTTAGATGAGGCTAATGCAATGGCTGAGCTTAATAAGTCCCAGGAAGATACAGATGTAGACGCTTTAGCTGCAAAATATGACGAACAGCCGGCTAATACAGCAGTTGATGATGAACTTGCAGCCCTTAAGGCAAAGATGGGACTTAACTAATACCAGGATTGGAGTAAGATTATGGGATTATTTCATAAGCAGTTGGCTAACGTTGTTGAGTGGGAAGAATACAGAGATGACGTTATATTCTGGAAATGGACCAACAGAGAGATTAAGAAAGGCAGCCGCCTTATAATAAGACCAGGGCAGGATGCCATATTTATGTATAATGGCGTTATAGAGGGAATATTTAAGGATGAAGGAAGTTTTGATATTGAATCTGATATCATTCCTTTTCTCTCAACACTCAAAGGCTTCAAGTTCGGATTTAACAGTGGCATAAGAGCAGAGGTTCTCTTTGTTAATACCAAGGAATTTACTGTTAAATGGGGAACCAAGAATCCGGTTTCAATACCAACCCAGACACTTCCTGGTGGAATGCCTGTAAGGGCTTTTGGAACATTTAATTTCAAGGTAAGTGACTATGTTGCACTTATTGACAAGGTAGCAGGCGTTAAGCAAATTTATTCTGTTGATGATGTGAGAGAGCGTGTTGTGGCTGTTCTTGACCAGCTTCTTATGAAGTGGATTTCCAAAGAAGGCAAGGATATGTTTAACCTTCAGGCTAATGCCGTTGATATTGCTAATGGCATAAGGCAGGACCTGGATATGGAGATAACCAAGATTGGTATTGAGATTACAGGCTTTAACATCGCAAGCTTTAACTATCCAGAAGAGATACAGAAGATGCAGAATAAGGCTGCTTCCCAGTCAATGGTTGGAGATATGAACAAATATACCCAGATGGCTATGGCTGATAATCTTGGCAAAGGCGGTTCTAACATTGCCGGGGATATGATGAATGTATCTATGGGTATGGCAATTGGCAATCAGATGATGAAGAATATGAATGACCAGGCTGGCGGTCAGATGCCGGGAGCTGGGATGAATGCAGGTCAAACCGCTAACCAGGGTGGTGCACATAAGTTCTGCCCACAGTGTGGACAGCCAGCTAACGGAGCCAGGTTCTGCAGCAATTGCGGAACTAAGCTTGTATAGAAGGAACCCCTGATATAATATAATTAGATGCTTTATCAGGCAGGAACATTTATCAGGCAGGAACATGCTCCGACAGCAAGAAGTGAGGAAAGATGAATTTAGAAGGTTTAAATGATATGCAGCGTAAGGCTGTCAGGCACACCGAGGGCAGTCTGCTTATTATTGCAGGGGCAGGTTCAGGAAAGACCCGCGTACTTACTCACAGAATAGCGTATCTGATTGAGGAATGTGGGGTAAGTCCTTACAATATACTTGCCATTACATTTACTAACAAAGCGGCTGCTGAGATGAAGGAGAGAGTGGATAACATCACTGACTGTGGTTTTCAGGTATGGGTAAGCACTTTCCATTCTACTTGTGTGCGCATTTTAAGAAGATATATAGACAGAATAGGGTATGACACTAATTTTACCATATATGACACGGATGACCAGAAGAGCGTTATCAAGGAAGTGTGCAAGAAGCTTAACATTGATACCAAGATGTTAAAAGAGCGCACCATCATGAGCCACATTTCCAGATTTAAGGATGAGTATGTGAATCCAGCAGAAGCCCTTGAGGAAGCTGGCAGTGATTATAATGCAAAGAGAATTGCCCAGGCTTATGGTGAGTATCAGAAAATCCTGAAACAGAATAATGCTCTTGATTTTGATGATTTGATATACAAGACTGTGGAACTGTTTGAGAAGGCTCCTGACGTGCTTGCTTACTATCAGGACAGATTCCGGTACATTATGGTGGATGAGTATCAGGATACTAACACAATCCAGTTCCATCTTGTAAGCCAGCTGGCGGCAAAATACGGCAATCTGTGCGTAGTAGGTGATGATGACCAGTCTATTTATAAGTTCAGAGGGGCTAATATACAGAATATTCTGAATTTCGAGAAAGCATTTCAGGATACAGAGGTAATCAAGCTGGAGCAGAATTACAGGTCAACCCAGACTATTCTTAATGCTGCAAATGGTGTGATTGCCAATAACATCGGCAGGAAGGATAAGACTCTGTGGACTGCCAATGGACAGGGAGAAAAAATACCTTTCTGTCTGTATGAAGATGGGTATAAAGAGGCTGAGGGCGTTGTTGACAGCATATGCAGCAAAGTCAGGGATGGCTGGAATTATAATGACATAGCTGTTCTTTACAGGACTAATGCACAATCCCGTCTGTTAGAGGAGAAGCTGATTTACCGTAATGTGCCATACAGAGTGTACGGTGGTGTGAATTTCTACCAGAGAAAAGAAATCAAGGATATTCTTGCATATCTTAAGACTATTGATAATGGCAGTGATGGTCAGGCGGTTAAGAGAATAATCAATGTTCCTAAAAGGGGAATCGGAGCTGCAACTATTGAAAAAGTGCAGACCTATGCTGATGTTAATAACATAAGCTTCTGGGAGGCACTGTGTGATGCAGAAAATATTCCTGATATAGGCAGGGCCCTTGGCAAACTTGAAAATTTTGTGACATTTATACAGAGCTTTAAGGCGAAGGCACAGTATATGTCTATTGAGGAGCTTACTAACGCTGTACTTGAGGATACAGGATATATTGAAAGTCTTGCTGAGACGGAGACAAGGGAAGAGGTAGAGGCTAGACAGGAGAATATTGATGAATTCCTGAATAAGATAATCAAATTTGAGCAGGGAAGCAATGAAGAACCTGCCACAGGAACACCTGGCAGTAATCCGGATTCCGGGGAAGTAATGAACGAAACAGACTCAGATGAGAATGACAAGTCGCTGAGTGCTTTCCTGGCGGAAGTGGCTTTGATTGCAGATATTGATAATTTATCCTCATCTAATAACCAGGTTATGCTTATGACGCTTCATTCTGCAAAGGGTCTGGAATTTCCTATTGTGTATCTTACAGGTATGGAGGACGGATTATTTCCAAGTTATATGACTATTGTGGCTGATGATCCAGATGAGATTGAAGAGGAGAGGCGGCTCTGTTATGTGGGAATTACCAGGGCTGAGAAAGAGTTAGTCATTACCTGTGCCAAGCAGAGGATGGTTCGTGGTGAGACCCAGATGAACAAGGTTTCACGTTTTGTGAAGGAGATTCCACAGGAACTTCTTGAGGTTCAGAATAATGTTACAGGATATAACAAATCAAAGATAAACTATGGTGGCGAGAAGGAGCCTGGTTCACAGAACCTGTTCAGCCCAAGGGCTCATGCCAAAGATGTGTTAAACAGGTACGGAAGCGGCAATTCGGCTCAATATGCGTCATACAATAAGAACAGAACAGCTATTAGTGGTAACAGTTCCAAGGGAATCTACGGGACATATAAGCCGACTAATTATGGTTCTGCAAAAAGCAGTACTGATTATAGTTCTACTGTAAGAAGCAACACTAATTACGGTTCTGCAAGAACATCTGGCAGCAGCCAGCAGGTGGTGAATCCTGCATATTCCGCAGCAGTCAGAGATGTTTCATTGGCAAAAGAGAATAAAAAGGTTGGTTTTGGTAAAGAATTCCCTATGGGAAATGTTCCCGTACATGGATCCCGGTCTGGCAGCAGTCAGATTCAGGGCATACAGACTGATAATAATCAGGAGTATGGTGCAGAGCCTGTAAATGGGCTTGGATACAGTGTCGGAGATACTGTGTCCCATGTGAAGTTCGGAAACGGAGTGGTAAGGGAAATCGTAAGTGCAACCAAGGATTATATGGTTACAGTAGATTTTGACGATTTTGGTACCAAGAAAATGCTTGCTGGATTTGCAAGACTTAAGAAACTCTAAATTCTTACAAAAAGTCTAGTAAAGTAGAAAATGCTGTGATATAATCATTTGCAGATGAGAGTATCAAACGGAAAGGGGTATTAACTATGAGCAAAGATAAGATTGAAGAACTTCTTGCTGCTACTAAACTTAACAACCTTCTCCATAAGGAAGAGGAGAAGAAAGAGAAGTGCAAAGTATGCAATGTCTTACTTGTAATCCTTGCGATTGTTGGAATTGTAGCTGCAATGGCTGGTGTTGCATATGCAGTATACAGATATTTTACACCAGATTATCTTGATGATTTTGATGATGATTTCGAAGATGACTTCGAGGACGATTTTGAAGACGACTTCGAAGACGAAGATGACAAGTAATTATCAGAATTAATATCAACATAAGTGTAATGGCCACTGGCTGGGATGTCCGGCTGGTGGCTTTTTAAGTGGTGCAGGTGTGGATTATTTTTTTATGATATCTCGAAATGGATAATATTATCTCGAAATTGAAAATACCAGGAAATGCATTTGATAAGAAATAATATGTAGAATGAGGATTGATATATGAAAAAAGGTGATGTACTTACAGGGAAAGTTGAATATGTTTCATTTCCAAATAAGGCATATGTAAGAGTGGATTCAGATAATCCGGAGGACAATGGCAGAATGGTCGTTGTCAAGAATTCAATTCCAGGGCAGACTGTTGAATTCATGATTAATAAAAAGCGTGGGGATAAGTGTGAGGCAAGGCTTTTGCAGGTTCTTAGCAAATCACCACAGGAGACAGCTGATGTCTGTCCGCATTTTGGCAGGTGCGGGGGATGTACATATCAGTCTCTTGATTACAGCGCCCAGCTTGAACTTAAAGAAAACCAGGTTAAGGAAATTCTGGATAATGCCATTAATGGTGAGTATCAGTTTGAAGGAATTATAGGGAGTCCTGTTAATAAACACTACCGCAATAAGATGGAGTTTTCCTTTGGTGATGAGGTTAAGGATGGTGAGCTTGCCCTTGGACTTCATAAGAGAAACAGCACATATGATATTGTAACAGTGGATGGATGCAGGATTATTCATGATGATTTCTGCAAAATTCTTATGTGCACACTTGAATATTTTAAAGAGAGAAATGTCCGATATTTACATAAATTGACTCACGAAGGTTATCTGAGACATTTGCTTGTAAGAAGAACCAGTAAGACAGGACAGATTCTGGTTGATCTTGTTACAACTACACAGGAAACACATGATTTGAATGGATGGAAGGAAGCACTTCTTAATCTTTCTCTGGAGGGAGAGATTGCAGGGATTCTTCATACTAACAATGACAGTCTGGCTGATGCTGTGGTTAATGACAGCACAGAACTTCTGTATGGAAGGGCATATATTGAAGAAGAACTTCTGGGATTGAAGTTTAAGATTAGTCCATTTTCATTTTTCCAGACTAATTCATTAGGGGCTGAGGTTCTGTACTCTAAGGCACGTGAATATATGGGAACTACTAAGGACAAGGTGGTATTCGACCTTTACAGCGGAACAGGTACTATTGCCCAGATTCTTGCCCCTGTTGCAAAAAAGGTTGTGGGAGTGGAGATTGTCAAGGAGGCAGTGGAAGCGGCAAAAGAGAATGCCACGCTCAATGGTCTTACTAACTGTGAATTCATAGCTGATGATGTGCTTAAAGCCCTTGATAACATTGAGGACACACCAGACCTTATTATGCTTGACCCGCCAAGGGATGGAATTAATCCAAAAGCTCTTTCCAAGATTATTGATTATGGTGTGGACAACATTGTATACATATCCTGCAAACCAACCTCCCTGGCAAGGGATTTACAGATGCTCCAGGAGAGAGGATACAAAGTGGACAAGGCGTGTCTAATTGACATGTTCCCGAATACTTATCACGTTGAGTCAGTGATTCTGATGCAGTATTGTGGAAAAGAGAAGAAATAGACGG
>CAMEWO010000029.1 GCA_945946665.1 uncultured Eubacterium sp. | reverse complement strand
AGCATATTTGGAACCCAGCTTAATACTCCGCCGGATATGTTGGATGCGTCTGAACCCCATCTTGTAAGCAGGTCTCCTGTGTGGTATGTAGTCAGCGATTCCCAGTCGGTGATAAGGATTTTATCATATATCTCGGCCTTGATTTCGTTATCAATGCGGATGTTAATCCAGGTGGATGCGTAATTGCTTAGCTGGGAAATAACGGTGTTGGCAATCCCAAAGCCAATCATCATGCAGAAAGTCTTTATTACTTCGCCTGTCTGGTGACCGGTAATAATGTCCACAAGATCCTTGGAAATGTAGCTGGTCACAACACCCATAATAACTCCTGACATTCCAATAAGAGTGTATATGATTATGGCAATCCAGTACCTTTTAACGTAGCGGTACATCCATTTGGTGTTATCCCATATTTCTTTTAAAAGTCCTTCTTTTATCCGCTGTACAGCGTGTTTTATGGTACTATCCATATAAGCCCCATTTCTGGATGAATATTATGAAAAATGTATTAGTATTCCATAATATTGCATCACATATTAATTTAATCTGATAAAGAGTTTAATGGCTGAATATGTGCATCTATGAAGTCTTTGCAGACTTTTGCAGCCTGAGGAGTGGCATCGCAGGATAAACTGAATACCAGACACCCGCTGGCAATGGAAGAGGCACCCTTAATATTGTTTTCAAGCATATCTGCTGTCCATGATGGTGAGATAAGCCTGTTGGCAACTAAAAGAGTTCTTTCAGCAGGGCTGTCTGCCTCAGTTGCTGTATTGTCTTTGCCCTGGGATAGAAATAATATTCCGCCAAGTTCATAGGTTTTATTATCAAATATTCCAGAGGTTCCACACCAGGGGGAACCTTTTACATATAAGCTGTCCCCTGTAATATCAATAAAATTAAGGTCTCCATTAATAACAGGAGTGCCATATTCCCTGTTCCACAGATTTGCGTGGGTGGATTTCCCTGTACCAGCCGGAGCACTTATCAGCCATAATTTATCCCTGTATAAAAAAGATGCAGAATGAAGAGCATATATGCCTTTCATTTTGGCATACAGAAGAAATGCCATTCTTATGGCATGAAACGTCTCGTAAGTTCCCTTCCTGTAATCAATTTCGTTAAGGAGAGCGTGTATGCACTTCTTAGTTTCTTTCATAGAAGGAATCTGGTAGAAGAGATGGCATGACTTAAAGTCAGGCTCAATCTCACATTCCTTGATTACACTAAAGTTGTTAAAAAGGATAAGGTAACTCTTGTCAGGTTCCTGGAATATACATACATCCCCGTTTTCGATAATCAGTGTTCCAGTAGGGTAATTCCTTGATATTGTACCATCAACTGTAATACCCAAATCTGTTACAAAGGAATCATCTGTATTAAGAAAAGAATTGAAATCTTCCGGAAACATAAGTGATGGCCCGTCGAAGCTTACATTAATTCCTGCTATGGTGAAATCCTTATGGGTACTGTCTATATTAATCTTATTATGAAACAGGGGAGCATTGAATACGTGACTGTTGTAAAGCATTCTGATAAACTCTGCTGCATCAGTATCTATAATCTGTCTGTCACTGTCACAGTCAGCCTGAAATGCATCATATAAATCATTAAGCCAGGCATTATATGCCCTGCCCTGACATGACAGGATGGCTGTATAGTCTGGTTCGGAATCTATGTATTCCAGGAGACATTTCCACATAATAACTCCTGTATCATTAAGCTTGACAGCCCTGCCCTGGTTTGAAACAGCCTGACCAAAGGGCATAAGATAATGAACATCATTAATTGTAGTAAGATAATAAGAAACTGTCATGAATAATCCTTTCTTTACATTTTCACGATAATTATTATCCTTAATTTTATCATATTAAGGGTAGTATATCAATTTATGATTTAATTTAGAGGTAAATCATGCTATACTATATGATACAAGGGTCAAAAGGGCAGAATTCGTTCCTGCTTGCAGGATAAGAGTTCTGACTTGTTGACCCGCACACACATGAGGAAGTAGTGATTTTTCTTGAAAAATCAACGGATTCCGAATGTGTGTAGAATTGCGGGAGTTGCATGGCAACGGAGCAATTCGCGTATCAAACGCAGCGAGACAGGAAATCAATATGACTAAAAAGATGCTTGCCCTTGAGGTAATAGAAAGATTAAAAAAAGAATATCCAGATGCGGACTGTACCCTTGATTATGACCAGGCATGGAAGCTCCTTGTAAGTGTTAGACTGGCTGCCCAGTGTACAGATGCCAGAGTAAATGTTGTGGTTCAGGGACTTTTTGAGAAGTATCCCGATGTGAAGTCTCTTGCGGAAGCAGATGTGGAGGATATTGAAAGAATAGTACGCCCATGTGGTCTTGGTAAAAGCAAGGCAAGAGATATAAGTGAGTGCATGAAAATGCTTCATGAAAAATTCAACGACCAGGTTCCAGATGATTTCGATATGCTTCTTACACTTCCCGGAGTTGGAAGAAAAAGTGCCAACCTTATAATGGGTGATGTGTTCGGAAAGCCTGCCATTGTTACTGACACTCATTGTATCAGGCTGTCTAACAGAATAGGTCTGGTAAAGGATGAAAAGGACCCTAAGAAGGTTGAGATGGCTCTGTGGAAGATTGTTCCTCCTGATGAGGGAAGTTCGCTGTGCCACAGGCTTGTATACCATGGAAGAGAGGTATGTACTGCAAGGACAAGTCCTTTCTGTGACAGATGCTGTCTTAACGATATATGTAAGAAGAATGGGGTTAAGAAAAGCAATGATAATAAATAATGGAGACCAGTAATGTACAGAGAACAATCCCTTAATGAAATATGTGATGGAAGAATGTATACAGAGAATGATATGGTAAGGACAGACACAGGAAACTGTGCAGGGTGCAGGCAGGTATGCTGTAAGGGAATGGAAAGGTCTATTGTCCTTGATCCCTATGACGTACACAGACTGACAATAAGCCTTAATACCACATTTGACCAGCTGCTTAAAGGTCCGGTAGAGATTAATATAGTTGACGGAATAATGCTTCCTAATCTTGCCATGAATAAGGATACTGATGCCTGTTCATTTCTGGATTCCAGTAATAAATGCACAATTCATGATGCAAGACCTGGCGTATGCAGATTATTTCCCCTGGGCAGGTACTGGGAGGATGACACACATTATAAGTACATATTCCAGAAAGACCAGTGCCACAAGGAGAACTTAAGCAAGATAAAGGTTAAGAAATGGATTAATAACCCTGCAGACCCAGGGTATGATCAGTTTATTAAGGACTGGCACAGATACATTGTGAGAATCAGGAAAGCAGTGTATGATATACAGAGTGAAGGATATGATGATAAGATACATGCAGATGTCATGGGGGCAGAATCTTTGAATATTCAGAATAAGAAGGAAACACAGATTCGCACCATATGTATGTATACATTGAAGACATTCTATCTTACACCTTTCGTTGATGACAAGGATTTCTTTGGACAAATCGGACATAGGATATCAGATGCCCTTCACGTTATGGGAATGGATTAATTATATGAAAAGGAGAAAGACTAATGCGTCCAGTATTATTTAAAATTGGAAAGTTAAGCATACCCGGCTACGGCTTTATGATAGCCCTGGGGTTTGTTATAGCTCTTCTTGTGGGAGGGTACAGGGCAAAGAAAAAGGGGCTTGATGCAGAGGCTGTTATCGACCTGGCAATTATTGCAATACTTACAGGGTTTCTTGGAGCAAAGCTTTTGTATATTATTATCAGTTTCAGGGAATTTCTGGAATCTCCTGCTGTTTTTCTTAAGACATCAGGCTTTGTAGTGTATGGAGGAATAATTTCAGGAGTTTTGTGCTGCATGTTATATTGCAGAATTAAGAAGCTTAAGTTCCTTGATTATTTTGATTTAGTTATGCCAGAGGTGGCAATTGCCCAGGGGTTTGGAAGAATAGGCTGTTTCCTCGCAGGCTGCTGTTACGGAAGAGAAACTGATGCTGCGTGGGGAATAACATTTCCAGCGGACAGCATGGCTCCTTCAGGGGTGAAGCTTATTCCAACCCAGCTTATGTCTGCTGTTGGTGATTTTGTTATTGCGGCAGTTCTTATAGTTGTGGCAGATGTGCTTGTTAAGAAAATTAAGCTGGTTTCAGGTGATATAGGATGCCTGTATGTGTGGATGTATGGAATTGGAAGGTTTTTCATTGAGTTCTTAAGAAATGATTTCCGTGGCTCTGTAGGACCATTTTCAACTTCCCAGTTTATCTCATTATTTGCTGTGGCTGGCGGAGTTGTACTCTGTTATGTGAACAGACGCTTAAAGAAAGACAGGACGAAAGAAAGTACACAGGAATCTCTGTAAACATATGGCTCCCTGTCAGGAAAATACTTTATCATGCCGTGGATATATGTAACAATCATAAGTCCACCAGTTATATATATAAGACAATCCAGTATTTTATTATTATGCCCTGGTATACCACGTACCAGGGCATATATTATATACAGGGCAATAATTGCAAAGCCGAATATTCCCGGATTCATGTTCCATGCCCCGGAAAAGTCACCCTTTAATAAAAGCATAAGAGCCCGTGACATTCCACATCCAGGGCAGGGAAAACCTGTAATAATTGAAAATATGCAGAGCCTGTCAAACATAAGAAAAAGAAAGGCGGCACCGGCAATACAGATTATGGCTAGCTTAAGCAATGACTTTAACTTATTCATGTTTCTGGCTCCTTTATTGTTATTCTTAAAGTACCTTTGACAGGAAATCTTTAAGTCTTGGTGACTGTGGATCTCCAAAGAGTTTGTCAGGAGTATTCTCCTCTGCAATTACCCCGTCATAAAGGAACATGGTTCTTGTTGCAACTTCTCTTGCAAATCCCATTTCGTGGGTAACAATAAGCATTGTCATTCCTGATTCAGCAAGTTCCTTAATGATTGCAAGAACCTCTCCAACCATCTCCGGGTCCAGGGCAGATGTAGGCTCGTCAAAAAGCATAACCTCAGGTCCCATAGCCATTGAACGGGCAATAGCCACACGCTGTTTCTGACCACCTGAAAGCATGTCAGGATACTGGTCAGCTTTGTCTCTTAATCCAACCCTGTCAAGCAGTTCATAAGCTCTTTTCTCAGCTTCCTGCTCTGTCATTACTTTAAGCTGGACAGGTGCAAGCATAATATTCTTCTTGACAGTCATATTAGGGAAAAGGTTAAAGTTCTGGAAAACCATTCCCATTTTCTCTCTTATCTGGTTAATGTTGACAGATTTATCTGTCAGGTCTGTATCATGGAAATATACATGTCCTTCTGTAGGTATTTCAAGCATATTGAGAGACCTTAAAAATGTTGATTTACCACAGCCTGAAGGTCCGATAATCGCAATAACTTCTCCTTTTTTGATTGTTGTGCTGATTCCGTTAAGTACAACATGATTCCCATATACTTTCTTTAAATTCTCAACAGTGATGATTACATCGCCGGTGTTAGTATTGTTATCTGCGCTCATTGCTTCTCAATCTCCTTTCAAGCTTCTTTACAAGGGTTGAAAGAACTACAACCAGTAAAAGATAGATAATGGCTACGGCAAACAGTGGAAGCATTGCATCATAGGTGATGCTTCGGATAATGTCACCGCCACGTGTAAGGTCAGTCAGACCAATGTAACCACTGATTGATGTCTCCTTTAACAGAACAATAAATTCATTAGCCAGGGCTGGAAGAACATTCTTGAAAGCCTGAGGAAGTATTACATGAATAAATGTATTCCTGTATGGGAGACCAAGGCTTCTTGCTGCTTCAAACTGGCCGTTGTCTATTGACATAATTCCTGAACGGAATATTTCTGCAACGTAGGCACCTGAATTGATACCGAATGCCAGAATAGCTACAATCAGCTTATTAATACTTACTGAACCAAATATAATATAGTATATAATCAGAAGCTGTACCATAGTAGGTGTACCACGGATTACAGTAAGATATATGTTACAGATAAAGTTTGCAATCTTAAGACCGCCGGATTTATCATGTGTTGAGCGGATTACAGCAACTATAAATCCGATGAGTATACCCATTAATGCGGCACAGAATGCAATAATAATTGTATTTCTTAAACCTGTAAGAATGAACTGGTATCTGTTATCGGTAAGGAAGTCACTCTTAAACTTTGATATGAAACTTGTATTCTCAGCTATAGCCTCATTATCTCTTACAATAATTACCTGGCTTGATGTTGTGTATGTGTTAGAGAAATCAATATTCTTAAGTCTGTCAGCAGTTACTGTCATACCGGCAGCACCAAAATCAGCCTTACCTGACTGAACTGCGGTAATGATTGAATCAAACTCCATATCCTCAACAGTGAGTTTCATTCCCATGTAGTCTGCTATAGCAGTGGCAATATCCACATCAATACCTGTAACTTTGCCATTCTCATAATATTCATAAGGCTTGAAGTAGGCGTTGGTTGCCATGACAAGAGTTCCTTTGTCATGGGTTGTGCCTGCAGGCGAAACATATGGTTTTTTTCCCGCATTCTCGCCGATATAATTGTCGATTATATTCTGGAGAGTTCCATTCTTCTTAAGATAGTCAAGGGCTTCGTTAATTGAAGCTGTAAGTTCAGGACGGCTCTTGGAAATGCAGATGGCATAGTCCTCTTTTACGAATTCTTCATCAAGAATCATAAGCTCCCTGTTAGTTTCAACAAATGCTTTTGCAGGCATCTCATCGATGATTACTGCATCAATCTTTCCCTGCTTTAATGCTGTAACAGCATCATTACCTTTGTTGTAACGCTCAATGACGGTGCCGGAACCATCCTCTTCCATATCACTTGCCAGAATATCTCCTGTTGTTCCAAGCTGTACACCAATCTTTTTTCCAGACAGATCATCTACGGAAAATACGGTGTTTTCAGCTTTCTTTCCACATCCGGAAAGCATGGCAACAGCAAGAATCGTGATGGCAAGCAGTGTTAATTGCTTTAGAATGTTTTTCACGCTTTCTTTCCTCCTTGGGGTTGTATTGACGAATATGTAAGTTTGTTCAAAAACAGACTCATTCGTACATTTGACATTGATTATACACAAAAATGTCTTGTGCCACAATATAAAAAAGGCTAAAATAATTTTTATGAAGAAAAGAACACCTTATTATTATAAAAATTTTGAATGTATTGCCGGGGATTGCAGGGACACTTGCTGTGCCGGATGGGATGTGGATGTAGATGAGAAGTCCTACAGTTTTTACAAGAAGGTAAAGGGGGATTTCGGAAAGAGACTAAAAAGTGTGATGGTGCCGGATTCAGAGGGAGGATGCACATTTACACTGACTGAGGATAACAGATGTCCATTTCTTAATGACAGCAATCTGTGTGACTTGTATATTGCACTGGGAGAAGAGCACCTGTGTGATACCTGTGATGAATTTCCAAGATTTATTAATGAATACGGAAGCCTGAGGGAGGTGGGGTTAGCTCCATCCTGTATAACAGCTGGTGAGATTATGTTTGCAGACAGGCAGAGAATGCATTTTGACGAGAAAGAAGACGGCAAGCCTGTGAATATGTACAATGATATAGATGGATTCCTGTATCTGCAGCTTAATAATGCAAGAAATACCGCATTCGATATAATTGACATGGAGGATTTCACTACAGATGAGGTATGCGTGATTCTGCTGGAATATGCTAAGAAAATCCAGTGGTACATGGACAGAAACATGGATAATTATATTCCAAGGGCAATAGACAAATTTAAGGACAGGGATTATTTAAAGAAGCTGGTGGAGAAGAGAAAAGCAGAGGTTTCTAAAGAAACAGAGCGTATCTGCATAGATGAATTCTTCAGCAGCTTTAAAGGAATGGAAATTATTAATCCTGACTGGCTTAAGTATACAGGAATGGAGAAACATTTTGAAGAAAAACTGATGTTGGACATTGGAAAAAACGGACATAACATAGGGGAATACACAGAATGTAATAAAAATCCAGACATAGAATACAACGAAATATATTCTTACTGTCGCAGGAAGTTCGATAAATACTATGGAAAGCAGGAATTTCGTTACAGACAGCTGCTGGATTACTATGTGTACAGATATTTTATAGATGCAGTTAATGACTTTAATATTGTTCTTAAGATGAAGAATGCGCTGGTTGGATATCTGGTGGTAAAGCATCTGGATATGGTTGTATGGGATGCCAGTGGAAAACTTGATTTTGATGAATATGTGGATATTGCCCATCTGTATTCAAGGCAGTTTGAACATTCCTATACCAATTATGAAAGGTATAGCAGCTTTTTCATGAAGAAAAGGTGTTACAGCATTAAGGCGTTGGAACAGATTCTGCTGGTGTGATTCTGGCAAATATATGCTGTGATAGTGAGATAAAACTGCAGAAGGAGTTATATGTTTGAAGTTAGAAATATAACAAAGAGCTATGGAAAACATGTGGTTCTTGACAATATTAATCTGGCAGTAAAACCCGGGGAGGCTGTATGTATCGCCGGAAGCAACGGCTGTGGTAAGTCAACACTGCTCCGTATTATGGCAGGGGTGATAAAGCCTGACAGTGGTGACCTGCTGTATTGCATAGAAGGTGTGGATAATGTATCCCCTGCGGTTTTGTCTGGAAAGGCTGTGAGGAGGCGGTTTTTTGAGGAGAAGGTGGGCTTCGTTCCACAGGATAATCCTCTTATAGAGGAACTGTCTGTCAGGGATAATCTGAAATTCTGGTATGCGGGGAAGCCGGGTATTAAAAGTATTGTGGATATTCTTGAAGAACCATTGGTGGAGACATTAAATATATCCTCTTATCTGGATAAGAAGGTTTCAGCTTTGTCAGGAGGAATGAAGAAGAGAGTAAGCATTGCCTGTGCATATGGGAGTCATCCTGAAATTCTCATTATGGATGAGCCGGGTGCATCTCTTGATTTGATATGTAAGGCTGATATCAGGAAATTCATTAATGATTATAAGGCTTCCGGGGGAATGATTGTATTTTCCAGCCATGAGGATGAGGAGATTGCAATGGCAGACAGAATGGCGGTTATTGCAGAAGGAAAGCTTACAGAACTTACAAGGGTGCTTCGTGGCACAGAGCTTCTTGATTACATAAGGAGTAAAAGCCATGAATAAATATCTTGCACTTTTTGTTATACGAATCAGGCAGATGATGAATGCATTTCCCAAGGCCGCTGCAGGAACAGTTATGTTCGTTATTCTTCTTTCGGTTGGAACAATGGGCATAAAGATAAGCAGTGAAACAGCCAGCCAGTCAGAAGATATGCTGGTGGTGGCAATATGTCTTCCACAAGATGAAGGTGGTATATTGGATGAGTCCAGATACATAAAGGCAGCGGCAGATTATGTTTCCAGTCTGGAAGCTGTGAAAAATGTTGGAAGATTTGAATACTGTAATGATGAGAATACAGCATTAAAGAAGCTTAAAAATGGAGAATATGCAGCAGTACTGGTAATACCGGAGAATTTTATAGAGACAATTATATCGGGAGGAGAGAATCCAGCCAGAGTTATATTTGCAGGCAGCGGAGCTAACATATCTTCAGCACTTTTTCAGGAGATGATGGAGGCGGCGGCTTCAGATGTGGGGTCTGCACAGATTGGGATATACTCTGTGGATGATGTTATCCGGGAGTATTTTAACAGCATTCCAATGATACTAAAAGCAGATGTGGAGCTGAATAAGGAATATATGTCATATGCCTTTGACAGAAGTGTATATTTTACTACGGAATACATTAATGACAAAGGTCTTAGTGTGGTGCAGTCCTTTGTATGTGCCGGAATAATGGTTATTATTGCCATGGGAGGAGTCATGTGCGTGAATGTATTAAAGCCTGACGGAAAGGACTTTGCTGATTCCCTTAAACAGAAAGGAATTTCAACGGCTGCCTCCTATGTTTCAAAAGTGCTTGGAGTTACAACCATACTGTTCATTATATATGGTACCATATATCTTCTTGTTGCACTGTCAGCCATGAGATTTACTGGTGTGGGGAAGATTATTACTGCTGTAGATGGATTTTACGAATATACCCTGCAAGGTGCCCTCAGGGCGTTTATAAATATTGGTCTGGGACTTGTAAGACTGTTTGGTGCTATTCTTATTAATTCCTCAATGGCTGGGATAATATATTATCTGGCAGCAGAAAAACAGGGAAGAGAAGGCAGGGGCAGTGGAGAAAACACAGGCTCTGTAAGTGCAATTTTAGTTCTGTGTATTGTGTATATTGTTATGTTTACCGCATCAGGATGCATTGTTGACAATACACTTATTCCAGAATGGATAAGAAAAGCAGGGAAAATACTTCCAACAAGATGGATGTATGATTTAATAAAGGGTGGAATAATATGAAATATGGTTCTCGTATAATTACGTGGGTCTGGCTGATGGTAAAGAGGGTGCTAAGTTCACCACTGATGGTGGTGTTGCTTATTGCCATGCCAGTGGTGGGATTTATTATATATAATCTGCCATCTGCGTCCGGTGACGGTAAGCCAAGAGTTGTGCTGTATACCGAAGATAAGGATGAGATAGCAGAGGACACTGTTGAACAGCTCATTATGTCAGGTGGCACCATAACATATTACAGAACTGACAGCCAGAATGCACTGTATCAGGATATATCCTCTGGCAAAGCAGATTTTGGATATATCATCAGGGAAGATTTGTCTGGAAGGCTTGACAGAAAGTCTTATGATGAAGCCATTGTAATGGTGGCAAAGGAAGAGTCCTATATAACAGCCATATCCAATGAAATTGTATTTAAGGAGATGTTCCGTAAATATTCAGCCAGAATTGCCGAAAATTATATTGTGAAGCTGGAAACGGAAATGGTAGATAAGGATATTTTAAAAGTGGCTTTAAGGGATAAGATTGAGAAATATTCCATGGATGCAGAAATATCTTACTTCAGGTTTGAGATGCTGGACCCTGAAAGTGGCAGCGGAGAAGACCTTGACACCACATCCCTTGAAAATGTGTCTGTTTCTTATCCTGTAAGGGGAGTGCTGGGAGTTCTGGTTATGGTTGCAGCACTATGTGGAGCGGTATTTTACAGTTCTGACAGGAAGAAAGGAGCATTTGCTGCTCTTTCATCTGAAAGTGTGCCTCTGCTGGCAATTCTTTATGTGCTGGTTCCTACATCTTTATTTGCTGTTTCAGCTGAAATAACTCTGGCTTTTACAGGTATTGGAGCATTTCCATATGAAATGTGGAGAATGTTTTTATATGTATTGCTTCTTACGGCAGTGGCTGGTATTCTGGGATTGGTGGTTAAGAATGCCAATGTTTTAGCAGGGGCAATACCGGTACTTACTGTGGCAAGCCTGGTATTCTGCCCGGTGTTTATTAACCTTACAGGAGTGGTGCCTGTTATAAGATATATCTGCTGGCTTCTGCCGGTGTATTACTACATATAGGAGGATATTGTATTGTACGCTGCATTGATGGATGTGACACCTCTCTTTGAGGATAAAGAGTTATATGAGAAAAGCTGTCTTCTGGTAAGTGAGCAGAGAAGACAGAAGGCTCACAAATATTCTATTTATAAGGATAAATGCAGGTCAGTGGGAGCGGGGATTCTTCTTAATCTGTGCCTTGGGGAATACCTTGTTAAGTCTGGTGAAAATGAAGGACATTCCACGAGAGGGTGGAAGGAGGCTATAGAATATTATGTAGGCAAACTGCCGGTACTTAATGTGAAAAAAGCCCTGAATTGTGTTGACGAAAGCCTTAACTGGAATATGAAGTTCCATGAGCATGGTAAGCCTTATTTTGATGAGTCGGATAATACTGTGGGCAGCGATATCAGATTCAGTCTGTCCCATTCCGGGAAATATGTGGCATGTGCTGTATCTGACCATAATGTAGGAATTGATGTGGAAGGAGACAGAAAGGTTAATGCCGGGATTGCAAGAAAATATTTCACCCACAACGAAAGGAACAGTATCAGGTCGGATGATGATTTCTTCAAGATATGGACACTGAAGGAAGCCTATGGAAAGATTACAGGGAAGGGTGTCTATCGGGGGATGAAACAGGATGTATATGAACTGGGGGATATGTATGAGGCTACCAGTATAAGGTATGAAAACTATTATATAGGACTGCTGGAGGATAAAGCCCTGGAATTGGAAATTACTGTAAGTCGATAATTTATAATGTATCTGAAATTGAGATAAATGTTCCTGATTTAAACGAGCAAGCGGTTGCAGTGGCAAATTTGGAAAAATTAGTAAGATAATTGTTCTTAGAAGACAGGAATTATCAGTCTCAGATGACCTTATCAAAGACCGATTTGTCGAAACGCCAAACTGATACTTCGCCCTCATTCCTTCTTTACCTTTTTCATCGTTGAAAAGTCAAAAACGGAATTGCAATTAAATCATATATGCCCAATCAATTATCATTTTAAGTGTTAGACCTACAGATTCTTTCTTAACATCAGCCCAAACTAACTTCATTTCGTGCTTTGGACCTACATCTTCTTCCTACATGTCAGCCCAAACTAACTTAATATCGTGCTTTGGGCCTATATCTTCTTCCTGCATGTCAGTCCAAATCAGCCTCGTTTCATGTTTTGGACCTACCTATTCTAGTTTGTTCAGTTAAACAAATTCTTATTTGTCAAATTCATAAAATGTAAATAATGCTTCACTTATCGATGACAAAAATAAGAAGCTGCACACTAATTGCTTAGCGTGCAGCCTTATGTCTGATTATACATTACTTTGTGTTCTTAAGAGAAGCTTCGATAAAGCCCTTAAACAGCGGATGTGGTCTGTTTGGTCTTGACTTAAGCTCTGGGTGAGCCTGTGTACATACAAACCATGGGTGGTTCTCAATCTCAATCATTTCTACAATTCTTCCATCAGGTGAAATACCTGTAAGCTTCATGCCGTGCTCTTTTAATACATTTCTGTAATCGTTATTGACTTCATAACGATGACGGTGGCGCTCATGAATCTCTTCTTCACCATAGAGGGAATAAGCTATGCTTGACTTGTCGAGGATACATGGGTATGAACCAAGTCTTAATGTTCCTCCGATATCATCAATGCCCTCCTGGTCAGGCATAAGGTGGATAACCGGGTGGGTTGTATCTGGCATGAATTCACTGCTGAATGCATCTTCAAAGCCTACAACGTGGCGGGCAAATTCAATGATAGATAACTGCATTCCCAGACATATACCAAGAAGAGGTACTTTGTTCTCTCTTGCGTACTGGATTGAATCAATCATTCCTTCAATTCCTCTGTCACCGAATCCACCAGGAACAATGATTCCTGAAACATCACCTAAGATGTCTGCAACATTATCTTTATTAACTGTTTCTGAGTCAACCCATTTGATATTGACTTCTGCTGAATTGGCAACACCACCATGCTTTAATGCTTCAACCACGCTGATGTAAGCATCATGGAGCTGTGTATATTTACCTACAAGGGCAATTGTGACCTTCTTTGTTGGGTTCTTCCATGCTGTGCACATGTCTCTCCACTCCTTAAGGTCTGGCTCTGGACAATCAAGATTTAAGCACTCACAGGCAACCTGGGCAAGATGTTCTTCTTCCATGGCAAGTGGTGCATCATAGAGGATGTCCACATCGAGATTCTGAAGTACATGTGTCTTAGGCACATTACAGAATAATGCAATCTTTTCCTTGATTCCGTTATCAAGTGGATGTTCTGTACGGCATACGATGATGTCAGGCTGGATTCCCATTCCCTGAAGCTCTTTAACGCTTGCCTGTGTAGGCTTTGTCTTCATCTCCCCAGAAGCTTTAAGGTATGGGATAAGTGTAACATGGCAAAGAATAGCATTCTCATGTCCAACCTCATGCTGGAACTGTCTTATTGCCTCAAGGAAAGGCTGGCTTTCAATATCACCAACAGTTCCACCTACTTCAATAATAGCAATCTTCATATCGTCAGAAGAATAATCACGGTAGAATCTGCTCTTGATTTCATTAGTAATGTGTGGGATAACCTGAACTGTTCCCCCACCAAAATCTCCACGGCGTTCTTTCTGAAGAACTGTCCAGTATACTTTACCGGTTGTCACATTGGAATTCTTATTAAGGCTTTCATCAATGAATCTTTCATAGTGTCCAAGGTCAAGATCTGTTTCTGCTCCATCGTCAGTTACAAATACTTCACCATGTTGTATTGGGTTCATTGTTCCTGGATCAATATTAATGTATGGGTCAAACTTCTGCATTGTAACTTTGAACCCCCGGGCTTTAAGCAAGCGGCCTAAAGAAGCAGCGGTGATTCCCTTCCCAAGTCCTGATACAACACCACCAGTGACGAATACGTATTTAACAGGCATAGCCTCCTCCGTTCTGCCGTTAATCGGCTTTGAAATAATAATGTTAGTAAATTTAATAAAAATATCCGGTAGCAAAATATCACCACCGGCTAAAAACTATCTGCCAACTATTATACAACGTGTTTAGGTTTATTTCCACACATTTTTAAAAAATATTTATAATTAAGGGAAACTAAAAATAATCTTTATTATTTTTTAATTGATTTATAAGTGGTTACTATATATAATGTACACGTAATTTTGTGTTTTTATTAAAGATGAAGAAACAGGTTTATGTATAATAAATCTGACACAAGACCTGTATAAGATTGAGGAGATTATCGTAGATGGGAAACGAAGAAAACAACATTAATAATGATAGAAATGGTTACAACAACCAGGGCGGATATAACGGTCAGGGTGGTTACAATGGTCAGGGCGGATATAACGGACAGGGCGGTTACAATGGTCAGGGCGGATATAACGGTCAGGGCGGATATAACGGACAGGGCGGTTACAATGGTCAGGGCGGATATAACGGACAGGGCGGTTACAATGGTCCGGGTGGTTATAACGGACCGGGATATAACAATGGTGGACAGCAGGGGCCCGGATATAATGGATACAATGGTTACAATGGACCAGGAGGTCCTAATGGGTACAATAATTATAATAACCATAATAACAACCGCAATAATAATAATCAGAATAATAACAAGAAAAAGAATTTCAACATGATTATTGGAATGATTGCAGTATTATTTGTTTCAATTATTGGTATAACTCTTCTCCGTGGACTTGTTACCAGTGCCAGATATAAGGAAATATCTTACACAGAATTCATTCAGATGGTGAAGGATGGCAATGTTGCTGAGGTGGAATTTGATTCAGACAAGATTATAATTAAACCTATTGAAGGCTATGTTGAAGAGGGAATGTGGGGAGCACCAATATCCTATACTTACTACACAGGATATGTAGGTGATGATGAGCTTATCCAGGAACTGAAAGAACTTCCTGATGTTAAAGTTAAAGGACATATACCAGATTCTAGTTCTTCTATCATTGAGTTCCTGTTTGTATATGTTCTTCCAATGGTTCTTATGGTTGCCATGTTCGCATTTATATACAGGAGAATGAACAGTGGCGGCGGAATTATGGGAGGCATGGGCGTTGGCAAGAATACTGCCAAGGTTTATGTGCAGAAGAATACCGGAGTATCATTTAAGGATGTTGCGGGACAGGATGAGGCTAAAGAATCTCTTAAGGAGATTGTTGATTTTCTCCATAACCCTGACAAATATTCCAAGATTGGTGCAAAGCTTCCGAAGGGAGCGCTCCTTGTAGGCCCTCCAGGAACGGGTAAAACACTTCTTGCAAAAGCGGTTGCCGGTGAAGCCAAGGTTCCATTTTTCTCATTGGCAGGTTCAGATTTCGTAGAAATGTTTGTTGGTGTTGGTGCTTCAAGAGTAAGGGATCTGTTCAAGGAAGCCCAGAAGCAGGCTCCATGTATTATTTTTATTGATGAGATAGATGCCATTGGTAAGAGCCGTGATTCAAGATACGGTGGCGGTAATGATGAGAGAGAACAGACTCTTAACCAGCTTCTTGCTGAGATGGATGGTTTCGATTCATCTAAGGGATTGTTCATTCTTGCCGCAACTAACAGACCAGAGGTACTTGATAAGGCACTTTTAAGACCAGGCCGTCTTGACAGAAGAATTATTGTTGATAAGCCGGATCTTAAGGGAAGAGTTGAAGTCCTTAAGGTTCATTCGAAGGATGTCCTTATGGATGATACTGTTGACCTTGAAGAAATCGGTCTTGCAACAAGTGGTGCTGTTGGTTCAGACCTTGCCAATATGATAAATGAGGCTGCCATATCAGCTGTTAAGAATGGCAGAAATGTTGTATCCCAGAAGGATTTATTTGAGGCAGTGGAAGTTGTAATTGCCGGTAAGGAAAAGAAGGACAGAATATTAAGCAAACAGGAGAAGAGAACAGTTGCCTACCACGAGGTTGGTCATGCGCTTATTACTGCTCTCAAGAAGGATGCTGAACCAGTACAGAAGATTACCATTGTGCCAAGAACAATGGGCTCTCTTGGTTATGTAATGCAGGTTCCAGAGGAAGAGAAGTATCTCATGTCCAAGGATGAGCTTATGGCAAGACTTGTTACTCTTCTTGGAGGACGTGCTGCAGAGGAGATTGTATTTGAAACAATAACTACTGGCGCTTCCAACGATATTGAAAAGGCAACCAAGATTGCAAGAGAGATGATTACACAGTATGGTATGTCAGAGAAGTTTGGCCTTATGAGCCTGGAAACTATTGAAAGCCAGTATCTTGACGGAACAGCAAGACTTAACTGCTCAGACGAGACAGCTGCCATGATTGACGAAGAAGTTAAGGAACTCCTTAAGAAGTGTTATGAGGAGTCTAAGAAGCTTCTTTCTGAGAACAGGGATGTCCTTGATGAGATTGCGAAATATCTGTATGAGAAGGAAACTATTACAGGTAAGGAATTCATGAAGATATTCCGCAGGGTAAAGGGTATTCCTGAACCTGTAGACACTTCTGATATGACTAAATCAGAGAAGGTGGCTGAGAGTGTAACATTTAACGAGGATGGAAGCTATTCTTCTACAGTAAGTGGTCCTGTTGATGATTTCTGGGAGAATCTTGATAAGAAGAAAGAAGCCCAGAAAGCCGGTAATCAGGGGGACACTGAGAACAGTGCAGAGAATCAGGAAAAAACTGAATAATTAATTATCATAAGATAGATTGAGGGTTTCAGATGAACTTCACACATTTACATGTCCATACGGAATATTCGCTGCTGGATGGTTCCAGCAAAATCAAAGAGTTAGTTGCAAGGGCAAAGGAACTGGGAATGGACAGCCTTGCTATAACTGACCATGGTGTGATGTATGGTGTGATTAATTTCTATAAAGCCTGCAAGGATGCAGGAATTAAACCAATTCTGGGATGTGAGGTTTATGTTGCCCCAGGCTCAAGATTTGATAAGGAAGCAGGGACAGGTGATGACAAGTATTATCACCTTGTCCTTTTATCAGAGAACAACAAAGGCTATGATAATCTGATGAAAATCGTTTCAGCAGGATTCACCGAAGGGTTTTACTATAAGCCCCGTGTGGATTATGAGGTGCTGGAAAGATATTCGGAGGGTATCATAGCCTTAAGTGCGTGTCTGGCAGGCGAGGTGCAGAAATTCCTGTCAAGGGGAATGTATGAGATGGCAGTGGAAGCTGCTAAAAGATATGAAAAAATATTCGGAAAGGGAAACTTCTTCCTGGAGCTTCAGGATCATGGTCTTCCTGACCAGAAATACGTTAATCCGCAGCTGGTAAGAATGTCAGATGAACTGGGAATTGAACTTGTATGTACTAATGATTCCCACTACATTATGGCAGATGATGCGGAGGCTCATGATATTCTTTTGTGCATACAGACTGGTAAGAAGGTTAGTGATGAGAACAGAATGCGTTACACAGGGGGACAGTACTACCTGAAATCTCCGGAGGAGATGGCAGAACTGTTTCCGTATGCGCCAAAGGCTTTGGAAAACACCTGTAAAATAGCTGACAGGTGTAATGTGGACATTGAATTTGGTGTGACAAAACTTCCAAAATTCCAGGTGCCTGATGGGTATACATCATGGACTTACTTAAATTACCTGTGCTTTGATGGCTTAAAAAAGCGATATCCGGACAAAACTATGGATGTGGATATGGATAAAATAATGGAGCATGCCAGAGAACTGGATGTGGAGGACCGTAAGCAGGTTGTTATTACACCTGTAGAGGATCATGAGGACCTCTGCCAGAGACTGGATTATGAGCTTTCTGTTATTCATTCTATGGGATTTGTGGATTATTTCCTTATTGTGTGGGATTATGTGAATTTCGCAAAGGTGCATGACTATGCAGTGGGCCCTGGACGTGGTTCAGCTGCGGGAAGTCTTGTATCTTACTGCCTTACGATTACTGATATTGATCCTATGAAATATAATCTTCTCTTTGAGCGTTTTCTTAATCTTGAGCGTGTAACCATGCCCGATATTGATGTGGATTTTTCAGATAACGACCGCCAGAAGGTTATTGAATATGTAATAAGCAAATATGGTAAGGACTGCGTTTCCCAGATTATTACATTTGGAACAATGGCAGCAAGGGCTGTTATTAAGGACGTGGGAAGAGTTCTGGATCTGCCTTATGCCATGGTGGACAACATTGCCAAGATGGTTCCGAGAGAACTTAATATAACAATAGATAAAGCTATTCAGGAAAATCCTGACCTTAAGGAGTTATATCAGAATGATTCACAGGTAAAGGATCTGATTGATAAAAGTAAGAAGCTGGAGGGACTTCCACGTCATGCATCAATCCATGCTTCCGGGGTGCTTATCAGCGGGAAACCGGTTGGAGAGTATGTTCCTCTGTCAATAGGTGCTGATGGGGAGATTGTTGCCCAGTTTGAGAAGGATACCCTGGAGGAACTGGGATTACTTAAGATGGACTTCTTAGGACTGCGTACAGAGACAGTTCTAAGCGATGCAGAAGCTCTTGTAAGAAAGAAAAATCCAGAATTCTCAATCAGTAAAATCAGTTATGAGGACCCGGAGGTCTATGAACTTATCAGTTCCGGCAAATGTGATGGCGTATTCCAGCTGGAAAGTGGTGGCATGAAAAACTTCATGAAGGAACTTAAGCCTACATGTTTAGATGACATTATTGCGGGAATTTCCCTGTACAGACCAGGACCTATGGATTATATACCTCAGTATGTGGAGGGAAAGAAGCACAAGGATAACATCCAGTACGACTGCCCTCAGCTGGAACCTATTCTTAAGCCAACCTATGGTGTTATTGTGTATCAGGAACAGGTTATGCAGATTGTACGTGACCTGGCAGGTTATTCCCTGGGGCGCAGTGACCTGGTTCGTAGAGCCATGGCTAAGAAAAAGCTTAAAGTCATGGAAAAGGAAAGACAGAATTTCATATATGGCAATGAAGAAGAGGGGATTCCTGGCTGTATTAAGAATGGTGTTTCTGCAGAGGTGGGTAATCTTATATTTGATAAAATGATGAGCTTTGCAGCTTACGCATTTAACAAATCCCATGCTGCAGGATATGCTGTGGTGTGTTATCAGACTGCATTCTTAAAGAGACATTATCCTGTTGAATATATGTGTGCCCTGCTTACATCAGTATCAGACAATACTTCCAAGGTGGAGGGGTATATATATGCATGCAGACAGATGAATATACCTATTCTTCCTCCTGATGTAAATGAATCCTATATGGGATTTACAACCGAGGAGAATTCTATACGTTTCGGATTTTCTGCTATTAAGGCACTTGGAAGACCTGTTATTGAGGCAATTATTACAGACAGACAGCAGAATGGCAGATTTGGAAGCATGCAGGATTTCATTGGAAGGCTGTATAATTCTCTTAATAAGAGGATAGTTGAAAACCTTATTAAAGCTGGGGCAATGGACACATTTGGAGCAAACAGACGACAGATGATGGGGGTTTATTCCCAGATTCTTGATAATGAGGTAAAACAGGGCAAGGACGCCATATCAGGTCAGATGTCACTGTTTGATATAGTGGATGACAGTGCAAAGTCTGAATTCCAGATTAAGATGCCTGATTTGGATGAATTCAATAAGGAAGAAAAGCTGGAATATGAAAAGGAAGTACTTGGAGTATACGTCAGCGGACATCCTCTTGATGAATATGCAGGAATGTGGAAAAAGCACGTTACAGCAAACTCACAGGACTTCGAGCTTGATGATGAACTGGGAGAGACAAAGGTGGCAGATGGATCTAAGCAGACTATTGGTGGTATGATTATGAACAAAAAAATCATGACTACCAAGAGAAGCGAGCTTATGGCAATTCTTACTATTGAAGATTTGTTTGGAACAGTTGAGGTAGTTGTATTCCCTAAGAGTTTTGCCAATAACAGAAGTGCTATTGACAGTAATGATAAAATATTCATAACAGGAAGGGTACAGGCCAATGCCGATGAGAATGGCAGGCTTATATGTGAGTCCATTACTCCATTTTCACAGGTACCGAGAGTACTGTGGATTCGTATGGAAGATGAGGCAATGTATAAGGAAAAGGGTCCTTTGCTGGAGGAGATGCTTAAAGACTCTGACGGACGGGATTCTGTCATAGTGTACTGTACCAAGGAAAACAAGCGTTACAAGTGGCCTGACAGCAAAAATATATGTGTCACTTCACAGCTTATTGACGACCTGCGTAAAATATATGGAGAGAAGAATATTGAGACCACATAATGTTTATTGCATTTTTGTTTTTATTGATGTACAATAATGTCGATTTGTAGAAAAAATAACAAAATGTAAATTATCAAGTCTGTGTGTGACGAGGGAGGAGTAGTTATGGCAAAAGAGATTAAAACAATTGGTGTACTTACAAGTGGTGGTGACGCACCGGGAATGAATGCAGCTATCAGAGCTGTTGTCAGAACTGCACTCAACAAGGGACTTAAGGTTAAGGGTATCCAGAAAGGTTACAATGGACTTATTAATGATGAAGTTATAGATATGGATAAGAGAAGTGTGTCAGATATTATTTCAAGAGGTGGTACAGTTCTCTATACAGCAAGATGTCTTGAATTCATGACTCCGGAAGGACAGAAGCGTGCCGCTGAAGTGTGTAAGAAGCATAAGATTGATGGTATTGTTGTAATCGGTGGCGATGGTTCTTTCAGAGGTGCCCAGAAGCTTGCAGAGAATGGAGTGAACACCATCGGACTTCCTGGAACAATTGACCTTGATATTGCATGTACAGATTATACAATTGGTTTTGATACAGCTGTTAATACAGCCATGGAGGCTATTGATAAAATCAGAGATACATCTACATCCCATGAGAGATGTTCAATCATTGAGGTTATGGGACGTAATGCAGGTTATATAGCTCTCTGGTGTGGTATTGCCAATGGTGCAGAGGATATTCTGCTTCCAGAGAGATTCGATAATGATGAGCAGACTCTTATTAACCATATTATTGAAGGAAGAAAGAAGGGGAAGAAGCATCATCTGATTATTAATGCCGAGGGTATCGGACATTCAACAGGAATGGCAAGGAGAATTGAGGCTGCTACAGGTATTGAGACAAGAGCAACAATTCTTGGATACATGCAGCGTGGTGGTTCACCAACATGTAAGGACAGAATGTATGCTTCAGTTATGGGCGCTTATGCAGTTGACCTTCTGGCAGAGGGCAAGAGCAACAGAATTGTGGCTTATAAGAATGGTAAGTTTGTAGACTATGATATTGATGAGGCTTTAGCAATGAAAAAGGATATTAACGAATATGAGTTTAATATCAGTACATTGCTTTCAAGATAATTATGATTACAAGTACAGGAAGCTCACAGGTAAAGCACGTTATAGGGCTTTTATCCAAGGCAAAGGAAAGAAGAGAATACGGCGAGTATGTAGTTGAAGGGATAAGGATGGTATCAGAGGTACCATCCTCTGATCTTGTTAAGATATATATTTCAGAAAGCTTCTCAAAGAATTGTGAATATAAATATGATAAAGCTATAACTGAGGTGGTAAGTGACAATGTGTATAACCATATGTCCGACACTAAAACACCACAGGGGATTATGGCAGTTGTGAAAATGAAAAGGTACACTCTCTCAGACGTTCTAGGAAAGGACAGAAAAGGCAGTGCACCTTTAGTTTTGTGTGTGGAAAATCTGCAGGACCCTGGGAATCTGGGCACAATTATAAGGATGGGAGAGGCGGCAGGTGCTACAGGAGTGGTAATCAGCAGCAATTCTGTTGATATATACAATCCTAAAACAATAAGGTCAACTATGGGCTCCATATTCAGGGTGCCATATGTAATTGCCGGAAGCTTCACAGATACACTGGGTCAGTTACAGAAGGAGGGGGTTAAGCTGTATGCAGCCCACCTTAAGGGCAGCAGTGATTATACACATATTGACTATACTGGTGGAACAGCATTTCTTATAGGAAATGAAGGAAATGGCCTTACAAGCCAGGCAGTTTCAGTTGCTGACTGTCTTGTTAAGATTCCTATGTCAGGGGAGGTTGAGTCCCTGAATGCAGCTATAGCCTGTACTGTTCTGGCGTTTGAGGCGGCAAGGCAGAGACGTTAGCTGGATAAATTTGACAAAAATATTAAACTTTGTTACAATGCCTTTGAAATAAATGTAACATTTATGTAACATTTGAATATGATAAGCAGGAGCATGTTGATTAAAAAGTATGATGCAGACGGCTTTCAGAGGATGTCAAATGTTAGAAAGGGATTTTAATGAAGCGTAAATGTAGCAGAGTACTGGTGTACTTAGGGCTGCTGGCAGTGTTTTTCATAATGCCACTGGTGCCCGGCATAAGCAGTGCAGTTACTACTGGAAAGAGAAGTGAGAAAGATACACAGAATGTTGTAAAAGAGGCCACTTACTCTGAGAATACAGCTGATATAGTTGCTTCAGGCATGGAAAGCCGTAAGATAACCGGCATATATGATGGCCTGGCAGTTGGAATCATCGAGGATTACCTTGAGGTATACAGCCAGCCAACCCAGGAATCAGAAGTTGCTGGAAGACTGTTTACTGATAATATTGCAGAGGTAATTGAACAAGGACCTGTGTGGACCAGAATTATTTCTGGCGAGCTGGAAGGGTATGTAAATACTGCATATCTCTGCTTTGGAGAAGAGGCTCAGGTTATTGGCGGTGATATGACAGCCACTGTTATGTCTGACAGGGCATTTGTATATGAAACACCAGCCAATGTGGGGCTTATATGTACTCTTGATAATGGAGATGAGCTTCAGGCTGTAGGAAGATGCGGAGATTACATGATAGTATCCACTGAAGATGGAGATGGCTATGTAATTGAGGCAGACATGGCACTTAATTATAATCTTGCATTTGGAAAGACTTCAGAGCAGATTGCAGAGGAGGAAGCAGCTGCGGCAGAGGCGGCAAGAAGGGCTGAGGAAGCAAAGGCAGCCAAGATTGCAGCGGCTATGCAGGAGATTGATATATCTTATAATCCGGTTATGTCAGTTTCAGACCAGGAGGTATGGATGCTGGCATGTGTAATTGACTGGGAATCTGCATGGGAGTCCTATGAAGGAAAGCTGGCAGTTGCCAATGTAGTATTAAACAGGGTCAGAAGTTCAAGATATCCTGGAAGTATTGCAGGTGTAATATACGCAAGGTCACAGTTTTCAGGGGTATCTGACGGGGCTGGCGGACCAAGTGCAGCATTCCAGGCAAGACTTAATTCAGGGCCTAGAAACCAGGAGTGTCTCATGGCTGCTATGGATGCTTTGTCAGGAACTAACAATGTGGGAGAGTATACTGCATTCAGACCATCATACAGTATAGCTCTTGAGACACTTCCAAGCTTTACAATTATTGGAAGCCACGTGTTCTATTGAGGACATGACGCAGAAGGTGTCGTGCTAAGAAAATCAAGTCAGGTTAGGGCGCAGGCTCTGCCGCACGCCCGTATATAAAAGGAAATTGGAACGACGAAGAGAATCTAAGTGTTGCGACATATATGAATTACACTCGCTTATTTCAGCAACAGCCCTTCAACTCGCCCCTTTGGGGCTCAGACAATCGGGCAGTTGCTGGCGAAGTGTAATCCATACACGCCGCAACACTAAGATTTCTTCTAATGTTCCAATTTCTTTTTATATACGGGCGTGCGGCAGAGCCTGCGCCCTAACCTGGCTTGATTTTCTAAGCACGACATCCTCTGCTGGGGAGGAGGAATGGAGGGAACACAGCGGCTGCTGGAGAATCCAGCAGCGCTACGTTCCTTCCTTGGCCTGCAGCAAAGCTGTGGCCCTCATGTTGAGGCTGGGGTAGTGGCAAACATGAGCACAGAGAACTGCTGTATATATGAAAATTTGAAACATTAGAAGAAATCACAAGTGGTGTGGTTGCGGGAATTACAATTCGCCACCAACGGGGCAACTGTTTGAGCCCCCGAACAGGGGGCGAGTTTTGACACGTTGGTGAAATAAGCGATTGTAATTCACACAGCCATAGCACTGATGATTTCTTCGTTAGTTTCAAATTTTCATATATACAGTAGTTCTCGGAGCGTCTGTCGGGGGGGGGGTTGCAATGAATTGGGATTTGCGATAGAATTGGAGAGAATAGCAGGGCTGTTTGTGTCGCAGACGCCACAAAGCAGCCTTATGGAAGAGCCCATATGAGATTTGGCTGGCGAATATTGTGATGTAAAACGTCTGCGGAATGGAGATTGAGATGGATTTAAAGGGTAGAGATTTTTTGACACTTAAGGATTATACTCCTGAAGAGATTTTATATCTTATTGATCTGGCGGCAGAGCTTAAGGATAAGAAGCATAGAGGTGTTGTTGAGCAGCCTCTTATCGGAAAGAATGTTGCACTTATATTTGAGAAGACAAGTACAAGAACAAGATGTTCATTTGAAGTGGCAGCCCATGACCTGGGTATGGGAACTACATATCTTGACCCAACTGGTTCACAGATTGGCAAGAAGGAGAGCATAGCAGATACTGCAAGGGTTCTCTCAGGAATGTATGATGGAATAGAATACAGAGGGTTTGGACAGTCAATTGTTGAGGAACTGGCTGAATATTCTTCAGTTCCAGTATGGAACGGACTTACTAACGAATATCATCCTACACAGATGTTGGCAGATATGCTTACTGTTAAGGAGAAATTTGGATATCTTAAGGGTATTAAGTTTGTTTATATGGGAGATGCAAGATACAACATGGGTAATTCTCTTATGATAGCGTGTGCAAAGCTTGGACTTCATTACACAGCATGTACAGCAAAGGAGTATTTCCCTGATGCAGAGCTTGTAGCACAGTGTGAGGAATGGGCTAAGGCAAGCGGAGGCTCAATTACTCTTTCAGATAATGTTATGGAAGCTACTAAGGATGCAGATGTTCTGTATACAGATGTGTGGGTTTCAATGGGTGAGCCAGACGAGGTATGGGAGGAGAGAATCAAAGCTTTATCTCCATACCGTGTGACCTCAGAGGTTATGGCAAATGCGTCTAAGAATGCAATATTTATGCACTGCCTGCCATCATTCCATGACCTTAAGACTAAGATTGGAACACAGATATATGAAAAGTTCGGACTTACAGAGATGGAAGTAACTGATGAGGTATTTGAATCAGCGCAGTCAGTAGTATTCCAGGAGGCTGAGAACAGAATGCATACAATTAAGGCAGTTATGGCAGCAACACTGGGAGCATATAAATAAGACGATATAAAAGCGTCTGTAAAATGGAGATAATATGTATTATACAACAACAGGGGCTTACAGAAGAGCCAAGATGATAATAGATTATGTCAATATAGTGCTATGTGCGGCAGTAGCAGTTATGGCTGTGGTAATCCTGTTCTTAAGGAGCAGCAGCGGAATACTGTTTCCTGTTATATTTGCAACAGGGGGAACTGTGAATCTGCTTTCGGGAATCAAGAAGATATTGAACAGGAATATGGTGCCTGGATGGGTTCTTATCGGTGCGGCAGTAGTTATATATGTTCTTGCTTTTTTATGTTTAGGTGTAGTGAGATAGATTATGGATATTAAGACAAGTATTTTAAGAATGATAAGACAGTCCAGGGGCTATGTGTCAGGACAGAGCCTGTGTGAAGTGCTTGGAGTGTCAAGAACGGCAGTATGGAAGTATGTTAACCAGTTAAAGGAAGAAGGCTATGAATTCGATGCGGTGTCCAACAAGGGATACCGCATTGTTAAGTACCCGGATATTATAACAAGGGAAGAGATAGAAAGTATGCTTCCGGATGGGCTTGCTGTAACAAATGTAGTATATTACCATGAGACTGACTCTACCAATATAAGAGCAAAACAGGCGGCTGAGGAAGGGGAAAAGTCAGGAACACTTTTTATCACTGAATGTCAGACAGGAGGAAGAGGAAGAAGGGGCAGAAGCTGGGAATCACCGGCAGGGTCAGGAATATGGATGAGTCTTCTTCTTCGCCCGGAGATTAAGCCATTTGACGCATCAATGCTTACAATTGTGGCTGCCATGGGAATGAAGGATGCCATAGAGGAGATAATTGGTGACGGAGTTACAGCAGGAGCCGGTGATGGAGACGTTGCCGGAGATAATGCTGGAGATGGAGCAGGAAAAGGCGGAATTCACTGCAAAATCAAATGGCCTAATGATATAGTGCTTGGTGACAGGAAGATTTGTGGCATGCTTACTGAGATGAGTGCAGAAACCGACTGGATTAATTATGTGGTAATAGGAATTGGTGTTAATGTTAATACAACAGAATTTGACGATTCTATTAAAGATACGGCCTCTTCAATATTATTACAGACAGGAAGTTCTGTTAAGAGAAGTGACGTTGTTGTGGCATTTGCAAGACATTTTTCAAGGTATTATGACGAATTCCTGAAAGAGTGTAACCTGTCAGGGCTGGCAGATGATTATAATAAGGCTCTTATAAATGTTGGCAGAGATGTGAAGATTGTGGAAAGAGACGGAAGCTTTGTGGCAAAGGCTGTGGGAATAGATGAGACAGGAAGCCTTATTGTGGAAAAGGATGGGAATACCCAGAGAATTGTTGCAGGAGAAGTTTCGGTGAGAGGTTTATACGGATATGTTTAATGATGAAAATGTTGTTCTGTGTGCTTCCAGTGCATATGACAAGAAGTTTTACCTTAATGAGGATTTCAGTAAGCTTCCTGATGAGATTAAGGATGAGTTAAAGATAATGTGTGTGCTTTTTACTGAGGAAGTAGGAGGCGTGCTTAAGCTTGTGTTTGATGAGGACGGCAGCCTTATGTTTACAACTGAGGCAGATGAGGATGATTTGCTGTATGATGATATAGCATGCGGCATGTATATTAAGAAAATGCAGTATGAGAAGAGGGAACTGCTGGAATCAGTGGAGATGTTCTATAAGGTATTCTTCCTGGGAGAGTAGATGTAGGTTTAAGTATGCAGAGTATCACTGGCTCATTGGAAAACTGTATATTCAGGTTATTCATGGCGCTATTGAAGCATAATGTTAAAATAGAGAATGGAACATAATAATGAGAATTGGAAATGTAGATATTAAGGGAAATGTGGTTCTGGCACCAATGGCAGGGGTGACGGACCTTCCTTTCAGGCTTCTGTGTAAAGAAAATGGCTGTGGGTATCTGTATACCGAGATGGTCAGCGCCAAAGCCATAATGTATAACAATAAGAATACGGAAAGCCTTCTTACAGTTACAGAAGGGGAGAATCCTATTGCAGTCCAGCTTTTTGGTTCAGAGCCGGAGGTTATGGCAGAAGCGGCAAAAAGGATGGAGGAACGTCCATTTGATGTTATAGACGTCAATATGGGATGCCCTGTTCCTAAGGTTGTGAATAATGGTGAGGGTTCAGCGCTGATGAAAAACCCCCTGCTTGTGGGCAGGATAGTTGAGGCTATGGCAAATGCAGTGAAGAAACCGGTAACTGTTAAGATAAGAGCTGGATTTGACCCGGATAATATTAATGCACCTGAGATTGCAAGGATAATCCAGGAGTCAGGGGGTGCAGCTGTGGCTGTCCACGGAAGGACAAGGCAGCAGTATTATTCTGGAAAAGCCGACTGGGACGTAATACGCCGTGTCAAGGAGAATGTGTCGATTCCTGTTATCGGCAACGGGGACATATTAACGGGACAGGATGCAGTTAGAATGATGGAAGAGACGGGCTGTGACGGAGTTATGATAGGCCGTGGAGCCAGAGGGAATCCATGGATATTTGGGCAGATTAATGAATATCTGTCATGTGGAAAGGAAATGACCAAGCCAACTGCAGATGAGATTAAATCCATGATTCTTAAGCATGCCAGAATGCTTATAGATGCTAAGGGTGAGTACACAGGAATAAGAGAAATGCGGAAACATTTTGCCTGGTATACAACTGGAATGAGACATGCATCAGGTTTAAGAAATGAAGTAAATCATGTGGAGCATTTTGAAGAGCTGGAGAAACTTTGCCAGCTGTTGACAGAATAGGGTTGCTGGGATATAATATTATGACTATTTGTGTTAAGTGATTATTTAACATATTTTATTTATTGCTATGGCGAAAGCTAGCATATTGGCCTGCTGATGACAGGTGCAGCAAGATTGGAGGATTATTATGGCAGAGAAGCAGTTTCTTACTAAGAAGGGTTATGATGAGAGAGTTGCATTACTTGAGAACCTTAAGGTTGTCAGAAGAAAGGAAGTAGCCCAGAAGCTTAAAGAGGCAAGAGAGCAGGGGGACCTTTCAGAGAATGCTGAGTACGATGCAGCTAAGGATGAGCAGAGAGATATTGAGGCTCAGATTGCTGAACTGGAAGAAATTCTTAAGAATGCTGAAATCATTCAGGATGAAGCAGGCGGAAAGAAGAGTAACAAAGTTAAGATGGAAAGCGTTGTTAAGCTTCACGATGTTGAATATGACGAAGATATTGAATATGTAATTGTAGGTTCATCAGAGGCAGACAGCCTTAATAACAAGATATCTAATGAATCTCCACTTGGTGCTGCACTTATCGGCAAAAAGGTTGGAGATACAGTTAAGGTTGAAGCTCCAGTTGGTGAGATTGAATATAAGATTATAGAAGTTAAGAATTGATTGAGGAGTTAGAAAGTGGCAGATAATAATAATACACAGAATGTCCAGCTTGAAAATGGACAGAACACACAAAACAATGTTAGGACACCAGATGTGAACGAGCAGATTAAGAATCGTATGGATAAGCTTAAGACTCTTCAGGAGGCCGGCAAAGATCCATTTCAGATTACAAAGTATGATGTTACACATCATACAAGCGATATCAAGAACAATTTCGATGAGCTGGAAGGCAAGAAGGTTTCCATTGCCGGAAGACTTATGCAGAAGAGAGTTATGGGAAAGGCTTCATTCTGTAATGTGGCTGACCTTAAGGATAATATCCAGCTGTATGTGGCAAGGGATTGTGTTGGTGAGGAACCATATGCTGCATTCAAGAAGTTTGATATTGGTGATATTGTAGGTGTTAAGGGAGAGGTATTCCGTACACAGAAAGGCGAGATGTCAATCCATGTATCAGAGATAACTCTTCTTACCAAGAGTCTCCAGGTACTTCCTGAGAAGTACCATGGTCTTACTAATACAGACCAGAGGTACAGACAGAGATATGTTGACCTTATTGTGAATCCAGAGGTAAGAGAGACATTTGTGAAGAGATCACAGATTATCAAGGAAATCCGTAACTTCCTGGATGGAAGGGATTTCATGGAGGTTGAGACTCCAATGCTTGTTGCAAATGCAGGTGGTGCCGCAGCAAGACCATTTATGACACATTATAATGCTCTTGATGAGGATATTAATCTTCGTATATCCCTGGAGCTTTATCTTAAGAGACTTATCGTTGGCGGAATGGAAAGAGTCTATGAGATTGGACGAGTATTCCGTAACGAGGGTGTTGATACAAGACATAACCCTGAGTTCACTCTTATGGAGTTATATCAGGCATATACAGATTACTACGGTATGATGGAGCTGGCTGAGAGCATGTACAGGACAGTATGTGAGAAGGTTAACGGCTCACCAGTTGTTAAGTATGGAGATGTGGAGATTGATTTCTCTAAGCCATTTGAGAGAATTACAATGATTGATGCTGTTAAGAAGTATTCTGGTGTGGACTTCACTGAGGTTAAGACTGACGAGGAAGCCAAGGCTCTTGCAAAGGAGAGGGGCATCGAGTACGAGGAGAGACATAAGAGAGGCGATATCCTTAACCTGTTCTTTGAGGAGTATGTTGAGGAGCATCTTATCAAGCCTACATTCGTTATGGATCATCCTCTTGAAATATCTCCACTTACCAAGAAGAAGCCTGATAATCCTGAGTATGTTGAGCGTTTCGAGCTTTTCATGAATGGATGGGAGATGGCTAATGCATACTCTGAGCTTAATGATCCAATCGACCAGAGGGAAAGATTTGCAGCCCAGGATGCTCTTGCGGCAGCAGGTGATGCAGAGGCTAACCACACAGACGAGGACTTCCTTAATGCCCTTGCCTATGGTATGCCACCAACAGGCGGTATCGGATTCGGTATCGACAGAATGGTAATGCTGCTGACAGATTCTGCAGCGATAAGGGATGTATTGCTGTTCCCGACAATGAAGTCCTTACCGAACGACAAGTAAGAAAACCCCAGTATTTATGCGGGTTTCGGGACTTTCCAAACCGAATAAATTTACCTCTTTACACCAAATTTACACCAATCGGTGCTAAAAACGGTGCAGAGACTAAAAAATCGCATAATTTACGGAATGAATGGGCAGTCCCATAGTGGGATTGCCCATTTCTAGTTTGCGCGCCATGGGCGCGCTCTAACGGGTGTAAGTCCCGAACATACC
>CAMEWO010000028.1 GCA_945946665.1 uncultured Eubacterium sp. | reverse complement strand
TCATAAAAAGTGTTTGTCTGGTTAGTTTTGAACTAACTAGCTAAATAGTTTCCGTATTAAGACTTATTAGTATTACTAATTAATCTCTTTACTGAATTAAGGATGTCTTGATTTCTCAAGACTGTTCGTAATCGATTAAACTTGGTTTAATCGCTGAAATTCTTAAAGAATTTTCAGGGTTGTTTTACTGTTCAGTTATCAAGGTTCGTGCCGGCTCTCTTGCCGACAGCTTTAATAGAATATCATCTGTAAGATAATATGTCAACAATTATTTTGATGAATTTTATATTATTTTGTAGAAATAAACAAGAACAAAAAACACTATACAAGATGGCCTGTTACAATACCACATTCATCTACTGTTAACAATTGTATATCTACATTAGAATTAATACAGATTTTTTCATCAGAGGGAAAACGAACCCTTATATAGTTAGGTGTATATCCATAACTATATTCGTCACCATCAATAATACTCTTTTCTTCTACAAGAACCTTTTGTGTTGTTCCAATGTAACCTTCTATATATTCTTTTTTCATATGTGATGTAAGTGAAAGAAGAATATTACTTCTTTCTGTTTTAATTACATCATCAATCTGGTCAGGCATTTTATCAGCTGATGTCCCTTTTCTTCTTGAATACTTAAAAACATGCACTTCATAAAAATTTACTTTTTTAATAAATTCTTCTGTTGTATGAAATTCTTCATTTGTTTCTCCTGGAAATCCCACTATAACATCAGTAGTAATTGCAGGATTATCATAATACTTTCTTAAAATAGTACATTTTTCATAATACTCTTTGGAATTATACTTTCTGTTCATTCTTTTCAGCACAGTATCACACCCGCTTTGAAGAGAAAGATGAAAATGAGGACACACTTTACTGATACTGCTTATTGTAGAAACAAATTCCTCTGTTATTATTCTTGGCTCTAAAGAACCAAGTCTGATTCTTTCAAGTTTATCAATTTTACTCAACTCTACAATCACTTCAAGTAAAGAACCACAGTTATTATCCATACCATATGATGAAAGATGAATACCTGTGAGAACAATTTCTTTGTATCCTTTTTCAACCAGTCCTCTTACTTCACCTAAAATATCAGGCAAAAGTCTGCTTCTGATTCTTCCCCTGGTATACGGAATTATACAGTATGAACAAAACTGGTTACATCCGTCCTGAATCTTAATATATGCTCTTGTATGTTCATTTACTTCGTCAATTTTTAGTTCTTCATAACTGCTTTCTGAATTAATATCAGTAACAAGTCTGTTTTTGTTATGGTCCTGACAATACTGTCTGATAACCTCAACAATATTTATTTTATTGTTATTGCCAAGAACAATGTCGACCGAGTTATCCTGTGCTGCCTTTTCTACATCGGCATTAACATAACATCCGGCAGCTATTACAATTGCATCTGGATTCATCTTTTTTGCTTTATGAAGCATCTGTCTTGATTTCCTATCAGCAATATTAGTTACTGAACATGTGTTAATTATATAAATATCAGCCACTTCATTTTCATCAAAAGGAATAATTTCGAAACCAGCTTTCTTAAGGAGCTGTTCCATTGATTCCGACTCATATGAATTAACTTTACATCCTAAGTTATGAATTGCAACTTTATTCATTAAATATCTCCTCTTTTCATTGACATAGCTCCAGTAAAATCTTATTATAATATTAATAATAATTGTTACTTCAGGAGGTTTTTATATGAAAACTGTTCAGATTTCACTTAACTCAATTGATAAGGTAAAATCATTTGTTAATGATATTACCAAGTTCGATGTGGACTTTGATTTAGTGTCAGGAAGATACGTTATTGACGCTAAATCTATTATGGGAATATTCAGTCTTGATCTGTCAAAGCCAATTGAGTTAAATATCCATGCAGATAACGAGATAGATACTATCCTTTCTGTTCTCGCTCCATACATGGTATAACAGTGTTACATAATTGTTTCAGTTATTTAAATAGCGTCCGTTCCTTTGTGAACAGACGCTATTTTCTATTCTATAACAATCTTTTCAACTGTATCCAATGCCTTCTTCATAAGGTCATCTATAACATCATCAAGATGGTGTTCATCATTCTTAATAATATTTAGATTAGGTTTGGTTACAGGATGCTTTGCAACAAATATAGTACAGCAGTCTTCAAATGGAAGTATTGATGTTTCATATGTCCCAATCTTTTCTGATATATCAATAATATCCTGCTTATCAAATCCGATTACAGGTCTGAAAACCGGTAATGTACACACCTCATTAGTACAATACAGGCTGTGCATGGTCTGGCTTGCAACCTGCCCAATACTTTCTCCTGTAATAAGCCCAAGACATCCACTATCTTTTGCCAGTTTCTCTGCAATTTTCATCATATAACGCCTCATAATAATTGTAAGCTCATCATGAGGACATTTTTCATATATTGCAAGCTGGATATCAGTAAAATTAACTACATTAAGAGTAATGGGACCTGAGTATCTGGCAACAAGTTTTGCCAGTTCTACAACCTTAAGCTTTGCACGCTCACTTGTATATGGAGGTGCATGAAAATAAGTTGCTTCAAGAGACACACCCCTTTTTGCAATCATATATCCTGCCACTGGGCTGTCAATTCCTCCAGACAGCAGAAGCATAGCCTTACCCGCTGTACCTGTAGGCATTCCTCCTGGTCCAGGAATTTCAACAGAATATATATTTATAACATTTCTAATCTCAACCTGTAAAAGTACATCTGGATTATGGACATCAACCTTAAGTTCAGGAAATGCATTAAGAATCCTTTCTCCAAGTTCCATATTAATTTCCATTGAATCTAATGGATAATTCTTTCTGGCTCTTCGGGCATTTACTTTAAAAGAAAAATTCTTATCAGGATAAGCCATATCTATGTATTTTATTACATGTTCTGCAAGATCATCAAATCCATTATCATCAATCTGAACAACAGGACAGATGCCAATTATACCAAAAACTCTTGATAATGCTTCAACAGCTTCATCATAATCAAAATCTGAACCAGCTGTTGCATACACTCTGCCGTTTTCCTTGGATACAGTAAAATCCCCATCAATATTCTTCAAAGCATACCGAATCTGCCTTACAAGTGCATCCTCAAAAAGATATCTGTTTTTACCCTTTACACCGATTTCACCATATTTAATTAAAAAAGCTTTATACATATTATCTCCATTCCACTGTTAAAATCAATAATTACGATATTTTCTAAGGACCGGAAGAAGTTCCTTTAGTACACCAACAGTATATTCCAGTTCTTCCTTTGTGGTCTCATATGAAAAACTAAACCTGAGTGTTGAATCAAGCAGATTTTTATCAAGTCCAATAGCAACAAGAGTTGAACTTAGTCCCGGTCTGTTAGAGGAACAGGCAGAACCTGAAGACACATATATTCCCTTGTCCTCAAGTGCATGCAAAAGAACCTCTGCCCTGATACCATCAAAGCTGACACTAACCACATGAGGAGCAGATTGTTCATCTTCCCTTCCGTTTATTTTAACACCCTCTATTTCCTTTAAACAACTGATAAACCATCTTCGCAGTTCATACATTGCCTCTGTCTTTTCTTCAAAGGTTGAATTGTATATTAATTCAACTGCTTTTCCCAATCCGGCTATTCCAGGAACATTCTCTGTTCCTGATCTCATTCCCTTCTGCTGGCCACCACCCAGTATTATTGGCTTAAGTTTAGTTTTTTCCCTGATGTATATAAATCCAGTTCCCTTTGGACCATGAATCTTATGTCCGCTCACTGTAAGAAGGTCAATTCCAAGTCTTTTAGGTATAATCCTAAGTTTACCATACGCCTGAATAGCATCAACATGGAATATAATATCCTTATTATATTTCTTAACAATATCACCTATTTCACCTATAGGTTCAATAGTTCCTATCTCATTATTAACCATCATGACAGAAACAAGTATAGTTTCATCATCAAGGGCTTCTTTCAATGCATCCAGTGAAACAACTCCGTCAGATCCAACAGGAAGAAATGTTACCCTGAATCCGTTGTCTTCCAGATATAGAAATGGTTCCTTCACAGAGGAATGTTCTATTCCAGATACAATAACATGGTTTCCCTTCCTTTTGTTTGCCATAGCTGCACCAATTATTGCCATGTTATTGGATTCTGTTCCACCTGAAGTAAACACAATTTCCTTTTCCTGACATTTTAATGATTTCGCAATAATTGAAGCAGTATTCTTAATATAATTCTCAGCAGTAACACCCTTTAAATGTTTTGATGAAGGATTACCATAATCCTCAAGCATTACTTTGGAAACCATATCAACTACTTCTTTTGCGGCTCTGGTGGTTGCCGCATTATCAAGATACACTTCCATATATGCCTCATTTCTGTAGCATCTGCCACATTACTTTTCAAAATTGTACATTAGAACTGACATTAACATCATTCCGGCTGTTTCAGTCCGCAGTATTCTCTTCCCAAGAGTAATCACATTCCAGCCAGCAGATTCTGCATATGAAAGTTCATCCAAATCAAATCCGCCTTCAGGTCCAATAAATATCCCTACACTCTGCCCTTCCTTAACAGATTCAACCATCTGTCTGGTAAAATCCATTCCCTGGGCACATTCATAAGGCAATAGTTTTACATCTAACTCCTGTGCATATTGTACAGCCTCTTTAAATGTCATCACATCTGTAACAACTGGAATGATGCTCCTTTTACTCTGCTTAGCAGCTGACTGGGAAATTGTATTCCATCTTTCTACTTTCGATTTTGATTTCTTATTATCAAGCTTGACAACACACCTTTTCATAGATACTGGAACAATCTCATATGCACCAAGTTCTGTCATCTTCTGTATAATCAGTTCCATTTTGTCACCTTTAGGCAGCCCCTGAAACAGATATACTTTTACAGGAAGTTCTCTTCCTGCACAATCTATTTGTATAATATCTGCTCTTACATAATCATTGTCTATCTGTGAAATACAGCATGTGAAATCCACATTATCACCGCTGCTGATTAGTATGTTATCTCCCACAGTAAGCCGTAATACATTTTTAAGATGATTGACGTCACTTCCAACAATATCAATATATTCCTGATGAATGTTCTCATGCTGGGCAAAAAAATGATACATTATATTCCTACTTTCTCACTGCCGTAATATTAACCCATTCTCCATCATGATTTATCTCAACAATATCAAGTTCAGGGTTTTTTCTAAACGCATCCGCAACATCATTTTCCCTGGAATCGATTATTCCAGAAGTAATGAAATATGCCCCATGTTTCATATGTTTTGTTATTTCTGATGATAAAGGAATAAGAACATCTGCAAGAATATTAGCACATACTATATCATAACACTCATAACCACATCTGTCCTGTATTGCAGTATCATCTATTATATTACCTTCAATAACCTCTAAATCAGCATCATTAATATTATTCTGCTGTGCATTCTCCTTTGAAGCTATAATTGCATTAGGGTCAAGGTCAGTTCCCAAAGCATGGGCAGCGCCATATTTCAACGCAACAACAGACAAAATACCACTACCGCAACCTACATCCAGCACCTGACAGTTTTGTGTAGTATATTTCTGAAGCTGTCTGATAACCATTCTTGTTGTTTCATGGGAACCTGTCCCAAATGCAGTTCCAGGGTCAATGGAGAGAACAGGATGCCCTTTCATTTCTTCAGTAACATCTTCCCAGGTTGGCTTAATATATAAATCTCCAATGGAAAAAGTATGCCAGTACTGTTTCCAGTTATTAATCCAGTCTTTATCCTCTGTCTGGCTTTCTGTTATTGTGCCTTCTCCAACGTCTGTAAATGTTCTTAATTCCTCAAGACCTTCTTTAACCTTATCAAGAATTGTATTATCATCTTCATCAGAATCCACATAGAAATTAACCCTGGCAGTGCCGTCATCAGGTGGAAGTTCCGGGATAAAGTCTACAAACATTGTTTTCGCTTCCTCCTGGGTAAGCTGTACATTGTCTTCAATCTCTATACCTTCAATTCCATATTCACTTAACATACAGCTTATCAAATCAACAGCTTCTGTTGTAGTTTTAATTGAATACTTATTCCACTTCATATTATTATCTCCGTTCCACCCTCACAATATCAGCACTTTTCAAGAAATACTTTATATCCTCTGTATGCCTCATACAAATCCACTTTGCTAATCACCTCATATGGCGCATGCATATTCTGGACACCAACGCCACAGTCAATTACATTCATTCCATAGTTTCCCATGATATATGCAATTGTTCCGCCACCGCCAGCATCAACCTTTCCAAGTTCTGCTGTCTGATATATTATTCCTGCATCATCCATTATTTTCCTTAATCTGGCAATATATTCAGCAGATGCATCATTAGAACCACTCTTTCCTCTTGAGCCTGTATATTTAATAAATATAACACCTTTTCCAAAATAAGCTGTGTTTTTCTTCTCACTTACGCCAGCATAATTAGGATCATATGCAGAATTAACATCTGATGAAAGCATATTTGAATTGGAAAGGGTCCTTCTTAATGCAAGGTCTGAAAACTGACCAAGCCTGTCAAGAACTTCTGCAACAGTGTTCTCAAAAAATCTGGAATGCATTCCCGTAGCACCAACACTTCCTATCTCTTCTTTGTCAACAAGAATACAGCAGCTGGTTCTGTCCGGGTTAACAGATTCCAACTGGGCAATAAGTGAAGGATAGGCACACACCTTATCATCATGTCCATATCCCATAATCATACTTCTGTCAAATCCATAGTCCCTTGCTGGTCCAGCTGGCACAACACAAAGTTCTGCTGACTGGAAATCTTCTTCCTCAATTCCATATTCAGATTTTAACAGAGCAAGAATAGCTTTCTTTACCAGCTCTTTATCAGTATGATTATCTTTTATATCATCATCTGAAAGTTTAGTATCATCATTCTTGACAGGAGGCATGCTGCCAACAAGAACATTAAGGTCTTCACCCTCAACTACTTTATCGCCTTTCTTCTGCATCTGCTCACCTGCAAGATGAATTAAAAGATCAGATACACCAACTACAGGGTCTGTCCCTTTCTCACCAATAGTAACCTCTATTACCTTACCTGATTTAAGGGCTACAACTCCGTGAAGCGCCATAGGAAGAGCAACCCATTGATATTTCTTGATTCCACCATAATAATGGGTATCCAGAAGAACCAGTCCTGAATCCTCATAGAGAGGGTTCTGCTTTATATCAAGTCTTGGAGAATCAATATGTGCTCCAAGAATATTCATTCCTTCTTCCATTGGCTTTTTTCCTATAGAGAATAAAATAACAGCCTTTTCCTTATTAACTGCATACACCCTGTCACCTGGATTTAGTCTCTTATTCTTTTTAATATAGTCATTTAAATCTTTGTATCCTGCTTTCTTTGCCAGCGCAACAGTTTCTTTTACGCACTCTCTTTCAGTTTTACAGTCAGATATGAATTTAGTATATTTTCTTGCAAAATCAAAGACGTTATTCCTGCCTTCTTCGTCATACTCATTCCATGCTACTTTTCTTTCCATGTTACTTAACCACCTTTCACTTACATCAATTATTAATAGTTAAATATCTAGAGTAAGCTGATTTTCATCATAATCATCCTGTGATGAATCACGACTTATTTCCATCTCAGCTTCATCTTTAAATTTTTCAATAATATCTTCGCTGATTGCAGGTAATTCCTCAATTGATGTAACACCAAATGCTCTTAAGAATTCCTCTGTTGTTCCGAAAAGCATTGGTCTTCCTGGTGCATCAAGACGCCCCAGTTCTTTAACCAGCCCATATTCAACCAGTTTATTAACTGCATGTTCACAACTAACGCCACGGATTTTCTCAATCTCCATCTTAGTAATTGGCTGTTTATACGCAATAATTGAAAGAGTTTCAAGTAGTACATCCGTAAGTACATATTTTCTAGGAGCAGCTGCAACTTTTATCAAATCCTCATAAAACTCCTGTTTAGTACACATCTGGAAGGCATTCTCCAGTTCAATAATCTTTATTCCTCTGTCTGATGATTCATATTTGTCCATCATATTATGAATAATTTTAACTGTCGTCTCTTCATCATGACCAATAGCTACCGCCAGCTTGTCAACAGGCACTGAATCACCCATAGCAAACAAAACTGCTTCTATTACAGCTTCAATTCTATCCATATCCATATTATCAGCTCCAATTCTATTATTCTATTCATCAGAAATGTCTGTCATATCCTCAGGGTTACCTACAACTGTTATACTGATATCACTGCATGTTGCATCCTGTGATACTTTCACAATTCCTGTCTTAATCAATTCAAGCATAACTAAAAATGTAACTATAACCGATTCCTTTGAATTGTTATTAATCAGCATCTGCCTGAAAGAAAAGACTCTATGCTTTGATATAAATTCTTTTATTTCAAGTGCTTTGTCAGCCATGCTGACCTTCTCTTTCTCAATCTTGCCAAACTTACTTCGTATAGGATCAATTTTTTCCTCCTGACGTTTCATTACGTCCTGGAAGATAGAATTAAGCATTGCAAGTGTTGTATCCCCCACAAGTTCATCCATATCCATTGGAGGTTTATATGCCTCTACTTCAGGTGGCACTGTTGCCTCCTTGTAAAATGACTTCTCAGCATCTACCTGTTTATCCTTAAGTTCATAAGACATGTACTTAAACAGCTTATACTCAAGAAGTTTTTCCACAAGTTCAGCTCTTGGGTCTTCTACTTCGCCTTCTTCATTAACCTCCTGAGGAAGTAGCATCCTTGACTTAATATCAAGAAGTGTTGCTGCCATAACAAGGAATTCACTAACAACATCCAAATCTTCCTTATCCATGGAATTAACGTATTCCATATATTGTTCAGTAATCATAACAATAGGAATATCATATATATTAACTTTATTCTTATCAATCAGGTGGAGAAGCAGATCCAAAGGGCCTTCAAACACCTGCAGTTTAACATTAATTCCCATAACAGCTCCGTACATTTTACATCAAAATCAGATTATGCGCCTATAATCGCAACCTATATTGTAACGAAATCTTTTTATATTTGCAAATTATTTCTTTGAATATTCGTCAAAAATATAATATAATTGATAAAATAAGTGGAGGGAACAATGGATAAGAGCAAATTAGAAAAAAGAAAAAGAATACTTCTGGCAGTGTTTAACAAAATCAGTGACGATAACCTTACAGGATACGCAGCCCAGTCCTGCTTTTTCCTTTTACTGAGCTTTGTTCCATTCATTCTCATCCTCATGAGTCTCATTAAGTATCTTCCAATCACACCAGATGCCATCATCGAAATTGTCAGCGGTGTATTTCCAGCAAAGCTTTCTCCAATTATTACATCAATCATTAATGATATATATTATAACAGTAATGTTGCAATAATTTCTGTTACAACAATAATCGCTCTCTGGTCTGCAGGAAAAGGATTCACTGCAATTCTTTTGGGCTTTAACAAGATATATGGTACTAAGAAAAAACAGGGATGGATTATTTCTAGAATTTTTTCCACACTTTATACCATAGTTTTACTATTAATAATTGTATGCACACTGCTTATGTTTGTATTTGGCAAGCACCTTATAATTGTGTTATATATGTTTGTACCAAAAATATCAGCTTTATTTGAATCTGTTTTCAATAATAAATCTCTGTTATTTCCTGGTATTCTCATGATTATATTCCTGGCTATGTATACTTTTATTCCAAAAAGAAAAACAAAATTATTAAATGAACTTCCTGGAGCTATAACAGCATCAATTGGATGGTTATTATTCTCTTTTGTATATTCTTTATATACAAACCATTCAAATAATTTTTCTTCTATGTATGGAACAGTATCAACTCTTATTTTTGCATTAATCTGGCTGTATTTTTGTATGATAATTCTGTTTCTTGGAGCAGAACTCAATGTTTTTCTTAAAGAATACAGAAAATTAAAAGACAGAAGTTCCGGCATAGAAGAAATTGAGAATTGAAATATAATCCATTCCGTTATCAGCCATTTTCTTTACTGCATTCTGACTCATTCCAATACCATGGCCATATCCGCCACCAGTAAACGTAAATGTCTTTTCACTGCCCTGTCCACTGGGGTCAACTACAAAAAACGCGCTTGGAAGATTAAATATTTTCCTTATTTCTCCTTCACTTGAAAGATTTACATCTGCTTTTGAACCACATATTGTAATATTATTAACAGCACCTCCCGATACACGGTTATTTATCCTTATGCTTTTAACATTACCAATTTCTGAATATCCCATGCTTTTCAAATTCTTATTAATTTCTGTGGATTTAATACTATTTTTCCATCTGTAATATTTGCATCCATAATCATAGTCATTTTCATTCTCATTCTTAATAAAACTTCTGAAACTGTTCTCATCTGATAAATCTATGCCCTGTTCCGTTGATGTTATCTCACGGCTTACATAATATGGATAGCTTGCTGGGTTACTTCCCCAGATACTTACATCTGTTCCTGCTCCGCAGGATGTTGAGTAATAATATGCTGTTACAATCTGATCTGCATAGTATAGCATTTTTCCACATGTTGCATTAATAGCTTCATTAGCTTCTGGTTTTTCCACCGTATTATTATATACCTGGAAATTAACTGTATCATCCATATGAGCCATATATTCAGGGTATGCAAAACTTTCCAGATGTGCATACGCATAGCTTCTGGCACAAACTGTCTGCACTTTTAAAGCCTCAACACCAAAACTAGAAGGCATCTCACTGGGAACAACTCTCTTAAGGTAATTCTCAATAGGTAATTCATTAACAATAACAACTCCATTATCACTAGAATATATATTAATATTTCCTTCATAGCATGGATTCCCCTGACTTTTGCTGATTGACATAATCTGAATCTGTCCATTATCTTTGGAATATACACACATTTCTCCTTCTAACACATCTTCCCGTGATATTGTAATCTGTTCACCTGGCTGGTGTTCCTCGATATAATCTTTGCTCTGGCTGTAGAATATGTTATCTGATGTAACAACCACATTATCATGATTAATTGAATCTGATTTTGAATTATACAGCAATATTCTTACGTTAGTGTCTGTAATATTTTTCTTAATTGTAATTCCAATTAGTTTTCCGTCCTTTAATTCAATGTCAGCAATCATTCCAGTTACATTTTCTGATGTACCACCTATCATAAACTCCCTGTTAACACCATACATATTAACAAACAACGTATTATCATAAAAATCCGAAATCCAGACGTTTTTGAATGTAGTCTTATCATCAATAATATCCTTAATCATAAGGATTTCATCATCCACCACTAATACCTCAATGGTTTTATCCTTGAAACCAGTAAGGTTAAGACCTTTGTAATGAAATGAACCTTTATTAGTACACACTGTATATGGTTCATTAAATACACTATCTGTGGAATCGGCTTCACCGCTGGTTGCAACAACCCCCACATTAATAGTAACCAGCTTATTCCCCTGTGGAAACTTATCTATATTGCTGTTGATAATATTGATAAAAGATTCATTAGAGATAGCCCTGTCTTTTTTTTCATCGATAATTAAATTTATTCCCAAATATTGATATACATAATTAAGGTCACTTTCCATCAGTGCCCTGTCCACTTTATTATCTGAAAGTATATCTTTAGGAAACATTCCAATTTCACATAGATAATTATAATAATCTGTAAACCAATAGGATGTGGTAATTCCGTTATAATCTATTTTTTCAGTGACTTTTTTTTCATTATATCCGGTAATATATGCAAGAACCTTGCATGCAGAGGCAAAGGAACAATTTTTACCTGCAATACCACTCCTGCTGTTAATATTGACAAGAAAAGCAACTAAAACAGCAAGAATCGCCATTAATAAAAGTAATATTATACTCTTTACTGGTTTTTTAATATTAAAACTATTATAAACAAATCTATTTCTCATATTTAATTATTATGAAAAAAAAGGACAAATTAGAACAAAAAGAATGGGCAGCTTAAAGCCACCCATTCTTTAAATAATTCCCAGCATGCCGTTCCCGTCTTCTTCGACTCCTAGCCACGCTAGGTGGGTAACCGCAATTGAACCGCTGCCTTCCACTGACTAAGGAGGCCTGACATTGGAACAAAGATATAGGAATCCCTTCGAAAAAATGTAGGATCAAAATATGACAGGCTGTCGAACACTCCAGGAATTCAGCCATTTATTTGTTACTGTTATTATAATTCATCCCTCTTGTATACACAATAGTAAAATCAGTTAATATTAACATTTTCTTTTAATATCAGGGCTTTTTCTTTAAAAATCAAATGATTCATCTTGTCAAAATATGAATTACATTTTTCCAGTTCACTTAATGCACTGTTTGTATCCCCATTCTTCATGTATACATTGTAATTTATGATGCTGTTATAATAATCACTGAAAAGGTAATAGTCCATTTCATCCTCTGGAATATCCTTTCCTATACCTCTATTATATGCAGTTTTTTTGAGAAGATTACCATAATTACCACTTTGGAAATCATTGTCAAAATCTTCAATATTATATCCCCGCACTCTTTCAGTCTGGTTTATGTAATCATATGCGATCTCAGCTGTAACAAATATAGACAATAATAAAAAAATAACTGCGGCAATGTACATCAGTACGGAAATAAATCCGGCTTTTCTATCCTTTATTATAATATTATTCCTCATGCAGCATTCTCCTTGTAAGCAAAGAAACTATACCTGTAGTATCTTTCTCAGGAAGACTGTCTAAATCATCCTGTGAAAAACAACAATAAGCAGTTAAAAAATCTTCCATCTGGCTTTTTAACTGTTCAATATAGATAATACTGTCTTTGTCAGCGTTACTTAAATCTCTCGCATTAATTCTGTCATAGAAATCATTTATTCCCTGTGCAGCCTTACTAATCTGGCTGTTGTACTCATAATCCACTGGAGAATAATATGCAATAATATTCTGTCTCACTGTGATATAGGAATCAATACAGTTATATAGCTGATACCAGCCATTATATTTTCCTTCTTCCGAAAATGGTCTCTGGTCTGCAATATTATAAAGCATATATGCCTGTACAAATTCTTTTTTCTCAAGAAGTAAACGGATATGATTATTAATTTCCTGGGCATTTTTCTTATTGTAGTTTTCTACTTTGCTGTCAGCAAGTTCGTATCCATACATCCCAGCACTTAATCCTGATACAATTACAAAAAACAAAGCCGAGATAACAAGAATTATCATAGGTGTAACATACTTAATATACCATCCCGATTTCTTTTTAACATCTTTTTCCGTGGATGAAAATCTTTTTTCATACAGCATCATATCATCAACATGCTGTGCTCCAATTTCATTCCTGGCTCCACAGTTAGGACAGAATTTATCGTTAATGCTTATATTACTTCCACATTTTTCACATTTCATACCAGCCCTCATTTCTTTAGCAGGAATTATGATAGTTTATTACCTCAAAAAACCTGATATGTTATTTATTGTTTGACTCTGGCAAAATACTTTTTTCCATTTTCCCTTATTGAACTACTGGAATAATCATAGCTATTCTGTATATCAGCCTGTAATTCCGAATCTGAAACCTTCAAATAATTGTAGACAAAATCCCTTGTTATCTTTTCCCACTGTTCCAGAATCTCATAGTCATTATCATTAACCGAATCATAGTACGGACTATATTTATCTTCTCTAGTGTTATTTGCTGCAGCTAAAAAATTCACACTGTAAGTGTATGCACTCACATATGCCCACTCATGGTCCATGTAATCCGTATCCTCAATATATCTTTTAACCGGCATATAATCACATATGTACAAATTTAATATTCCATAATGTTCCCACATCTTGAGAAAACTGGTTTCTTTATTGTCACTGAACTTGTTGTACATATCATAAAGACCATCAAAATCTTTTTTTTCATATAATTCATCAAGCTTATGTATATTATCATCATACCACTTGTAGGATTCTATTATCTTTGCCTGTTCCTTACGGTTATCATGATAATAACTGTATCTTTTCATTCCACAGCCGATACCTAATGCAATACAAAAAATAATAGCCAAAGCAAGGAAAAGCACTCCTTTAACAGTAATCCTCAACTCTGTTTTAAGAGCATTATCATCCAGCTTATCTAAAGAAGAATGCATGGAATACAGATTATTCATGTATTTCTTTTCAGCATTGCCATGCTGTGATGCATGACAATATGGACATTCCACCACATCATTTTCAATGTCTGCTCCGCAGTTATAACACCTAATCATACATTCTCCTGATTCTTTTTATTATCACCAACATCTATATCTTCTATGTTATTGGCAGACAACTGTATTGCATCAAGAACAATCTGTTTTGAGACCCCCATCTTATCAGCAACTTCCTGTACAGTTGGCTTCCTTCCCATTTCATTTTTAAGTCTTAAAGCCCAGTCATTTACAAGATTAACTTTGGAAAGAACCTTTCCTGTTGTTCTGTCAGATTCAGACTGTTCATCTATAAGCATGGAAAGTGCTCCTTCCACCTCGCCCTTAACCTCTTTCTCAATTTCATTTAATACATAGAGTAAGTCCTCTGTACTGCCTTCCTTTATCTTATCCTTCCATTCATAATTGTTTAAGAATCTTTCTTCACTTATATATGCCATCATTGCAAGATTACCTTCCTGGATAAGATCTCCTGATAGGACACCCTTGCGTCTGAAAGGTTCAATCCATTCAACAATCTTACTTAAGAAAGATGAAGACAATATCTTCAATGATTCCTTATCCTTATCTTCAACAATATTCATAAGAAGAAATGCTCTGCCAGTATCTGATAATTGCTCAATTTTACTTAATTCATCCAGATACATAGCTATATATTCTTCATCCTTTTTGTAATCCTCTTCACTAAGCATGGTAAATGATTCATTCTCATCACTGTCTTTTTCATCCTTCTCTTCTTCCATCATGGCAAGAAATGGATTATCACCTAAATCCTCACCAGACACTTTTATATTGTTAGCCAATAAATAACCATAAACCATATTAAGGCTGGATTCATCAAGGTCTATTCCCCTAAAGTAGCCTGTTACATCATCCCTGGTAACTATATTGCCATTAACTTTTGCATATTCCTTTAATTCATTAAGAGCCTCCATAAACAGAGCCTGCTTTTCTTTATTATCTGACATTACAAACCTCCTCAATAATCTGAGATACAACCATTCTATCATACCCCCTTTACTTTGTCATTGACAAAAAATCTATATTTGCTTATATTAAAAGTAATGCAAATTGTCTGTTTAGGGGATTTGAAGAATATTTATGAAAGGTCAGGATTGTAATAATGAGAATTGCATTAATCAATGAAAACAGCCAGGCTGCAAAGAATGGCTTAATCTATGAAAGTTTAAAGAAAGTTGCCGAAAGCAAAGGACATACTGTAGATAATTATGGAATGTACAGTGCCGAGGACGCTGCATCTCTTACATATGTACAGAATGGTATCCTTGCAGCTATTCTTCTTAACAGTGGTGCTGCAGATTTTGTAGTAACAGGCTGTGGTACAGGTGAAGGCGCTATGCTTGCCCTTAATTCATTTCCAGGTGTTCTCTGCGGACATGTTGTTGATCCTTCTGATGCATATATGTTTATGCAGATTAACGATGGAAATGCTATTGCTCTTCCATTTGCAAAGGGCTTTGGCTGGGGAGCAGAATTAAATCTTACATATATCTTTGAAAAACTTTTTGAGGGTGAACCAGGCGGCGGATATCCAAAAGAAAGAGTTGTTCCAGAACAGAGAAATAAGAAAATTCTTGATGGAGTAAGAGAAATCACATTAAAGCAGGATCTTGTTGAAATATTAAAGCAGTTAGACCAGGATCTTGTTAAAGGTGCTGTTGCCGGTGAAAAGTTTAAAGAGCTTTTCTTTGCAAACTGCAAGTGCGACAAGCTTAAAGACTATGTTTCTACTCTTTTAAACTAATAATTTGTTAAATAAATCCCCTGCTGGGCTTAAGCATTGCCAGCAGGGGGATTTTTATTTTTCAATATACTGAATCATACCAGGACCAAGGCTTTCTGTAGGTCTTGCAATAAAACCATGTTTCATATAGAATTTTTCTCTTCCTTTAGCACACATAAGACATAACATCATCCTTGTTCCCGGAACTGTCATATCATCCACAATGGCAATAAGCCGGTTCAAAAGCTGGCTACCGATTGACTTCCCCTGATATTCTGGAATAATAATTAAATCCTGTATATAACTTATAACAGACTGATCTCCTACTATTCTTCCCATTCCAACAGCTTTGTCACCATCAAATACTGTTATAACAGCCAGGCTGTTATCCAGAGCTTTCTGTGCCTGGTTAATGTCCAGTTTAATCCATCCAACCTGTTCCCTGAGAGACAAATATGTATCAACATTTCTGAAATCTTCTTTAAAAATAATCATTTTCTTAATCCTTTTTAACAAAATTTATTGAAAGTATACTCTCAACATCTTAAAATGTAAATATAAATTTATTAAAAAGGAAGGTAATTATTATGATTACAGTGGCAACAGATGGAACCGGTAATTTTAAAACTGTACAGGCTGCAGTTGATTCAATTACATCCGGCCCCGAAACAATATTCATCAAAGATGGAATATATAAAGAAAGGGTTGATATAAGGCTTGATAATATCACTCTCATAGGTGAATCCAAGGATAACACCATTATTACATATGATTACTATGCTAACATGATTATGGAAGATGGATTAAAAAGAGGTACATTCAGGACAAGTACATTCCTTGTAAACGCTAATAATTTCAATGCATACAATATTACATTTATTAATTCATCAGGATTTGGCACTAAAGTAGGACAAGCTATAGCGGTCTATGCAGAAGGTGACAGAATTACATTTAAAAACTGCAAGATGCTTGGACACCAGGATACCCTGTTCACTGGTCCTCTGCCAAAAAAGGAAAAAGAACCTGGAGGATTCAGAGGCCCTACTGAACATGCAGATAGAATTCCAGGACACCAGTTATATGAAGACTGTTATATTGAGGGAGAAATTGATTTTATATTTGGAAGTGCAATCGCATATTTTAAAAACTGTGAATTATATGCAATTAACAGAGACAAAGAAATCAACGCTTATTATACTGCTCCATCAACATATGAGGAACAAAAATATGGATATGTATTTGAAAGCTGTAAATTCACAGGCAACTGCCCTGACAAAACTGTCTGCTTAAGCAGACCATGGAGAATATACGCAAAAGCAGTATTCTTAAGATGTGACTTTTCTTCACAGATTACAGATTATGCATTTCATGACTGGAACAAACCAGAATCTCACGATACATGTTATTATGCAGAATACAAATGCTTCGGAAAAGGAAGCAATACCGATAACCGTCCTTCCTATACCCACCAGCTGACAGATGAAGAAAGCAGGGAATATACTCAGGAAAAAGTTATCGGATTCTAAATACAGTATTACTTAATGTTACTTATTGTTCCAAGTGACTGACCACCATTGTAGACTGTACATGTAATGTCAGTTGAGGAAGCATTAGCTTCCGGAACCTGAAAACAGGCAACAGCTGTGTAGCTGTCCCCAGCTGCCAGCTTAACCTTATTCAGGGAAATAATGTCATTATAAAGCATAGAAGCTGACTGGACTACTGATTTACCGCCAATATCCAGCTTCATGGTCACTCCCTTGGAAGCTGTGTTCATAACCATGTCTGAACCAGAATTATTCTTAATATTGAATTCAAGCGTAACAATTCTATATCCATCCTTGGCAGAAAAACAGACTGCATATTCATCCATAGGATATCTTGTCCCCACTGTATATGACTTAAAGCTGATATCTGCCCCATTAAGGCCAAGAGCATCTGACAAAGCCGCATATACATTTACAGATGAAGACTGGTTCCCTGAAGGCTTAGATGACACCGCTGTGGAGTTCTCCTGACTCGAACCTGCGCCTATAACTGTAGAAGGAGGAATAGTTCCATTGCTTTGATATTTATTAAGAGCGTTGCTTACCTTGGTGTACTTCCACTCATTGTCATAAGAATACTTAAGCATTACTCCTGCAATGTATTCAGCTACCAGATCATTTTCCCTCTTATCAAGTGTTATATCATCACCACATCCTACCAGAGATGTAAGTAATAAACAAACCAATAATACTGCAATAGACTTTTTCACGCTGCTACCACCTTTATACTAATCTAATATATTGTATAATATCACGCCTTTGCATCAAGGTCAAACCAGAACTCAACGCCGCCATCAACATTATTTACACCACATTCTTTTCCATAGGCATCCATAATAGCCTTTACGATGGACAAACCTATACCATTGCCACCATATTCTCTTGTTCTGGCTTTATCTACTTTATAGAACTTAACCCAGATATTATCAATATCTTCCTCTGGAATGTGCTTTCCTGTATTAAAAACATATACACGAATTACATTATCAAGCTTTTTATAATAAACCTTAATTTCTTTATCGAAGTCACAATGATTGATGGCGTTACTAAGATAATTGGTTATAACCTCTTCTGTCTTATATTCATCTGCCCATACATCCAGCTTATCATCCTCACTGATAAAAGAAAGATTGATGCCTTTCTGGCTTGCCCTTAAGTCATTGGCTGCAACAACTGACTGAAGAAGTTCAACTATATCAAATCTTTCAATAACAAGCTCATCCTCACCAAATTCAATCTGATTAAGAGTAAGGAGCCTTTTAACCATAATGTTCATCTTATTTGCCTCATCAATTATAACATCACAGTAAAAATCCATACTCTCAGGATCATCTGATATACCATCCTTTAGTCCTTCTGCATATCCCTGAATCAGCGCAATAGGTGTTTTTAATTCATGGGATACATTCGAAAGAAACCCCTGTCTCATCTGCTCAATTTCTTCTTTATGGGCAATATCTTTCTTTAATTCAAGATTGGCAGCTTTAAGCTGTGATATAGTTTCTTCAAGCTTTTCTGACATGTTATTCATACTGTTGCCAAGAATTCCTATCTCACCTTTATCCTTTCCTTCGTACTTAACGTCAAAATCAAGGTTAGTCATTTTTTCAGCTATTCCGGAAAGCTTTTTAATTGGGCCTGCAATATAACTTGAAAATGCAATTGCAGCAACAACTCCAATTATAATAAGAACAATACCGGTAAATGTAATAAATGAATTAAAAATAGTCACATTATCCTTGATTCCCTGAATACTAACTCTTACAATCATTGATGAACCATTATCAAGAGTACCCCACAGTTCATAATAGTAATCCAGAAGTCTTCCATCATATACTTTCTGGAGAGTATAAGCGTCTGTCTCAACAATAATATCTCTGTTCTCACCAACTCCGCTTCCATACATGTTATATATCAATTCATCTTTAGCTCTCTCACCATACTGCTTCTTCTGTGGCTTGTCCTTGTCGGAAGAACTTCCTTCTTCTTTCCCATTACTATCAGGCAGACTGGATGATGATAAATCAGATGGCATAGATTCAGGCATAACAGGCTCAGGTTCCAGTTCTCCAGAAGGAGCAGGTGAATTATCCTGAAACTTGTCATTATTAAAAAAACTCATTTTTAATCTCATCAAAAGTTCTGCTTCACCCTTATTATTTGTATAAAGGGTTGTCCAGTCACTGTTTGTAATTAGAATAGACATTCCGTTGGCAGAAGTATAATACTCTAAATTATCCTCCATCTGTGACTTTGTAATAGTTCCGTCAGAATATGCACAGACCTGCTTGTTAATCTCCTCATATCCTGAAAGCATCTGCTTTCTTTTAACACTAAGGTAGAAATTCTCTGCCATAGTACTATTTAAAATAAACAGCAAAAAAATAAGTACAGTTATAATACCTGTAAAAAGCGCCGTAAGTTTAAATCTGATTGAGTGAACATTCATATCCTATACCTCAAACTTGTATCCCATACCCCATATTGTACGGATATAGTCGCCCTTCTCTCCCATCTTTTTACGAAGTTTTTTAACATGGGTATCTATTGTTCTTGCATCACCAAAGTAATCATAATTCCATACATTATTAAGAATCTTCTCACGTGACAAAGCAATTCCTTTATTTTCAACAAAATATGTTAACAGCTCAAATTCCTTATAACTCAGTTCAATTTCATTACCATCAATCCTTACTATATGAGCTGCCTTATCAATCTCAATACCGCCAATTTCAATTATTTCAGAATTATCAATCTGGTATGTTCTTCTTACGAGAGCATCAACTCTGGCAGTGAGAATTTTGGGGCTGAAAGGCTTTGATATGTATTCATCAGCACCACATTCAAATCCGGTAAGCTCATCATTCTCTTCACTTTTAGCAGTAAGCATAATAATTGGCACGCTGGAATTCTTTCTGATTTCACGACAGACCTCCCAGCCGTCCATCTTAGGCATCATAACGTCAAGAATCACCAGTGCAATATCTTTGTCAGCATAGAATTTGTCGATTGCTTCTTCACCATCACAAGCCTCAATCACCTCATAATTCTTTCTTGAAAGGAAATCATTAACAAGCTTACGCATTCTGCTTTCATCATCTACCATCAATACCTTTATCTTATCCATACTACTCCATTCCAGGCAACATTTTTCCACTTACAATAGAAATTACTGTTCCTAAAGCGTTATTTTCTTCTCTTTTACAATAATGATAAAACATATTTATGTTAATAATGTGACCAAATAAAAAAGTCTTTATCAAATAACTTAAACAAAAATAAAATACATTTTACTTCATATTAAGCTGGTTTTCCTTTTCTTTAATAATAGCCTCCCTTGAAGACAATTCCTCCTCCCATCCAGAATATTTATCCTGAAGCTTATTCTCATAGTCAATTATTGTTGGATTGGATGAAGTCATCATAATGACAGCCATTGCAGCGATAATAATTACTAACGCAACATTAACTATAATCATTTTAATGAATTTGTCTTTATATCTGTCTCTCTGTCTGGTAAGGTTTCTTATAGTTCCCCTTGCCTTTGTCATTTCACGGCTGTCTGACAGCATCTCCTGTAGTTCAGAATTAATTGGAATTGGCCTTATTTTTTCATTGGGAATTTCCTGATTAATATACAGATATTGCTGAAGTTCTTTAAGATAATCAAGTCCAACCGGAGTCTTGAACAATTCCTTATCAAGCATTGTATTATACAAAATATATATCTGCTTAGGGTCTTTTCTGTCAGTTTTAGAGGATACATACCGGATTGCATTCATCTCTTTTCTTGCCTCATCAGCAGCCTCTTTAGATGTAAATGTATATCCGGCAACAGTAAATGTTTCATTATTATTTTTATCACTATTATTATTTACCTTATTTGCCATAATCAAATCCCCTGTATAATTATATTGTACTTATTTTAGCACAAAAATATCTTTCATACAATAAACAAGGCTGCTGCAACGATAATCGTTATGCAGCAGCCACATAAAATAAATATTATAAACAGTTTATCCTATCAGAAGAACTGAAACATCATTAACATTTGTTCCTGTTGGACCAGTAATAATAAGTCCTTCCGTTTTTTTCAAAGCATTATAAGAATCATTGTCCTTTAAAACATCGAACACCTCAATTCCCATATTCTTTAATTCCTCATAGGTATATGAATCTACATAGCCTCCGGCAGCATCTGTAGGACCATCTGTTCCGTCACTTCCAAAACTAAATACAGCAGCATTATCTAATCCTGATATTCCCACCGAAGCAGATAATGCCAGTTCCTGATTACGTCCTCCTTTTCCATGGCCTGTAATATTTACTATTGTCTCGCCACCTGCTATATAAGCAAGCTTCTTCCCACTGTTGGCATGTGTTTTTGCAATGGATGAAAGAAAACTTCCTGCTTCTTTAGCCTGGCAGCATAACTGGTCTGTAAGAACAACCGGCTCATAGCCATATTTTATACACTCATTTTCAACTGCCCTGCATAGTTCCCTGACACTTCCTGTAATCTGGGTTGTAACATTTGACAATTCCTTTGGAGTTTCTACCTCAATGAGTTCTCTTGCTTTCTGTGAAAGTTTTATATTATATTTTTTTATAATTCTTACAGCATCATTACAGGTGGATGAATCAGGACATGCAGGTCCTGAGGCTATCATATCCAATGGGTCTCCAAGTATATCAGATAAAACTATGGAAAAAACTTTTGCAGGTTCGCATATCTTTGCAAATTTTCCACCCTTAACTAAAGACAGCCTCTTTCTTACCGTGTTAATCTCTACTATATCTGCACCGCATGCCAGAAGCTGACCGGTAATGTCTGAAAGTTCCTCCCCTGATATCTGTGGCTTTTCAAATAATGCACTTCCGCCCCCCGACAAAAGGAACAGAACTGTATCGTCAGATTTCAAGCCAGCGACCAAATCAATGGCAGCCTGTGTTCCAGAAAATGAATTCTCATCAGGAATAGGATGTCCAGCCTCAACAAGTGTAAAATCACTAATTGGTCCTTTAACATGATTGTATTTAGTAATCACAACACCCTTCTGAATTCTGTCACCAAGGCATTTTTCAGCTGCATTTGCCATTTGCCATGCTGCTTTTCCAGCTGCCACAAGAAAAACTCTTCCAGTAAATTCTATTCCATTCAAAGCTCTCTTAACAGCTTCATCAGGAAGAACTGCTTTAATAGCGGCATCAACTATATTATCTGAAATTCTTCTTAATTCGCTATTCATGTAATAATTCCTCCTTCAATTATTTTAAAACATAATTTGTATCATATTATTTTTCTCTGCCAATTTTAATATCAGCAAGCTTCTCATAATAATGTGCAATTGCACTATGATCGCTTTTTCCGTCACCATTATTATTAAGATACTGCATAACCTCAAGAACCTGGGCTGTCATAGGCACAGGTGCTCCAACAGTATGTGCACATTCAAGGGCATTATTCAAATCCTTAATGTGAAGATCAATCTTAAATCCTGGTTTATCATCACCACTTATCATCATTGGTGCCTTTGCGTTCATAACCGTTGACCCTGCAAGACCCCCTTTTATAGCTTCAAATACACATCCCGGATCAACTCCGGCTTTCTGTGCAAGTGTAAGTGCCTCAGCCAGTGCCTCAATATTACATGCTACAATTATCTGGTTAGCAAGCTTAGTAGTATTTCCAGCTCCAAGTTCTCCACATCTTGTTACTGTAGAACCCATGTGAAGGAGAATTGGCTTATACTTATTAAATACTGCTTCGTCTCCTCCAACCATAAATGCAACTGTTCCATCTATCGCCTTTGGCTCCCCTCCTGAAACAGGTGCATCCAGCATATCTATTTTCTTTTCTTTTAATACACTTCCTATGTATTTACTGTCAACAGGATTAATTGAACTCATATCAATAAAAGCAGTTCCCTGTCTCATATAGGAAGCCACACCTTCTTTACCAAGCATAACTTCTCTTACCTGTGGGCTGTTAGGAAGCATGGTTATAACAACATCACTGTTTAAACCAATTTCTTTCAAACTTCCCTCTTTAGCACCTGCGGCAACAAGACGGGCAATATTTTCTTCATGATGGTCATTAACTATTAATGAATAACCTGCTTTACATAGGTTTTCTGCCATGGGTCTTCCCATTATACCAAGTCCGATAAATCCAATTACCACCCTGCACTACCTCCTGATTATAATTAATATGCAAAAAATCACAACGAGTTATACATTTTAAAAAAAGAGGCAGGAAATGAATCCTGCCTCAAAAAATCAAACTATAAGAACAATGAAAGAACAAATATTTCAACCATTGAGGCAATACCTAATATCAATGTACATGCGGTCTGAGTCTTATATCCCTGTTCAGGTTTCATGTCACCAAAGTTAGTAACAACCCAGAAGTAAGAATCATTTGCATGAGATACTGTCATTGCACCAGCACCAATAGCCATTACACAGAGTGCTGCTCTCACTGGTGTAGCAAGACCTAAAACTGGAAGCAGTGGAGCAAGGATTCCGGCGGTTGTTGTAATAGCAACTGTTGAAGATCCCTGTGCTGATTTCAAAATTGCTGCAAGTATGAATGGGAAGAAAATACCAACAGCAGATAAAACTTCAGCATGAGCTGTGATATAGCTTACCATTGAACTTGAAGAAATAACTTTACCGAGAACACCACCAGCAGCTGTAACAAAAAGGATTGGTCCAACTGTCTTTAATGTCTCATTGGTAATATTGTAAAAATCCTTCATCTTGCCAGCCAAGCCAAGCTGAAGTACTGCAAATAATGTACCAACAGTTAACGCAATAATAGGCTTTCCAAGGAATGTGCATGCAATATTAAGAGCACCCTTCCATCCTGCCATAGACGAAATTGAACCTAAAGCCATAAGAATAATAGGAACAATAATTGGAGCAAGAGCGTTAAATCCATTAGGAAGCTTTCCATACTCTGCAACAAGCTCCTCATATGTCTTTGTCACTTCACCATTATCTTCAATCTCATCCTGACTCTTTATTTTCTTACCAATATACATTGCATACATAAGACCAGCAATTAATGGTAAGATACTACAAAGAACACCTAAGCCCATAACAAGCAGGAGATTATCTCCCACTCCAAGGGTATTAGCTGCTGCAATAGGACCAGGTGTAGGTGGAATGAATACATGTGAAATGTAAAGACCTGCAGATAAGGCAACTGTCATGGCAACACTTGAAACCGCAGTTCTTTTTACAAGAGCTTTTCTGATTGGATTCAAGATAACAAAACCACTGTCACAGAATACTGGAATTGATACAACCCATCCCATAAGCTCAATTGCAAGTTCAGGATGTTTCTTGCCGACAATCTTAATAACCATATCGGCAAGCTTAAGTGCAGCACCTGTCTTCTCCAGAACAGAACCGATCAAAGCACCTAAAATAATAACAATACCGATACTACTGAATGTTCCTGAAAATCCCTGTCCAATTACTGTTGGAATTCCTGCAACTGTTTTTCCATCAACTGTTTTATCCACAAATGGAATACCTGCAAGAATAGCAAGGATAAGAGATACACCCATGATTGCTAAGAAAGGATGAACCTTAAACTTAGAAATCGCTACAATCATAACAATGATTGCCAGCACAAACACAATTATCAATGGTAACCCTGTCATAAAAACACCTCTTTCTTTTGAATGTTCACTTTGTACAAATCATTGTACTTATTATGGTGCAATTATAACACGGTGTTTCAATCAAGTATATGTTACCCATAACATATTATTGTAAAAAATATTGTTACATATAATATCTATTATAAATATTTGTTAAAATATATTATATAATTATGTACCAGCACACATGCATATCATTAGTAATCAAGGTCATATGCTATTCTCATCGCAATATATAATGCAGCACTTTCTGATGGTTTTCTCACATCATACCCCGATATATCTTTCAGCTTATTAATCCTATACTGCAATGTATTCTTATGAACATACATTAAATCAGACGTCTTTTGTATTGAGCCATCAGTTTTAAAGTATATATTAAGCATGGTAATATAATCTTTTATCTCATCATGACTGCATCCATTAAAAATTTTACCAATATATTCTCTTTTTCTCTCAGTAGGAACACAGCTTAATACAAGTTCAAAACTCATATTCTCATAACATACAATATCCTGTCCCTCATCACTGGCACTCTCCCAGGCTTTATTAGCCTGAATATATGCATAATGCATATCTCTGTCTGTACCATCGATTCCAATATTCAGCCTGAACCCAACTTTATCATACACATACTTAGTCATCTTCTTTGAAAATACAACCAGCTGCTCCGTAGCCATCCTGTCCACAAGAATAATCTGCCTTGAAGCATTTCTGAAATGAATTGCGCCCTCAATCTTGTTAAGATAAGCATCAATTGCATTCTCAAATTTGGATATCTTTGACTGTCCTTCCTGAGTTTCCTTATATCTGTCAAGTTCCTCAACACTGGCAATAATAATTCTTCTCGGTCTGTTAATGTCTATATTAAGAGCCATTCCACGCTCCTCAAGCTCCCTGTAATTAACGTACCCTGTATTAATAAGCCACTCCTCAAGAAAAGCATTACGTACACGTTTATCCATAAGCTGGTGATAACTTGCCCGCTTTTCCATAAGAAGAATCTCTGTCATCTTCTTAATAAGTCTTCCTGAGTTAATAACCTCATCATAAGAACCAGTAATACCAACAACTCCTACTATCTCTCCTTCCAGTTCCAGTGGAAGATTCAGACCTTTTTTAGCTGTATCTGTAGCCAGATCATCTGTAATATAATATTCATCCAGCTTTTCTGTTATTATCTTATATGCACCTTCATGAAACTGACCAATTCTGTCCTTATCACAACTTGCAATAATACAGCCTGTTTCATCCATAAGATTAATATTCTGCTTTACCAGCTTTGATATTTCATTTACAATCTGTTTTGCCGATGTCTTGGATATATGCATAATTTTATTCCTTTACCCTGTTGTTAAAATACACAAAACGGTCAATTGCTTCAAATATATCATCGAAATTGCTTTTAGGAGCTGCATCTATATATTTTCTTAATATTGCCGTCTCTTTTCTTCCCTTATATCTTCCATAGAATATGTCGTACAGATTATGTCCCCTGACATATGTCCTTATATACTCCATATTATCAATTATGTCCTGTCTGCAGGATATTGTGATCCCTGTCTTTTCCAGCATATTTCTGGTGCTTTTCAACTTATACAGATATTCATTATATTTTTCGTAGAGTATATCATAGAACGCATCAACTGATTCAACTACTCCTATCTCAGACATAACTTCCGGATCAAGAAAATAATTCTCAAAAGAATAATACTTAAGAATAAGCACATTTCTGTCAGTCACTCTTGGAAGATTCCCGTAATCTTCTCTGGATCTTTCCTTATAATAATTAGTAAGCTGGTTCTTAAGCATATTGGGATCTTTTCCATCACTGTCTCTTATCATAAGAAACTGATCTTTAAGATACAGCGTATTAATATATTTCAGATTAGCATAGGTTTTTATATTAGTGCAGCTGTTAGTAGAGATAATAGCAATTCTGTTAAGCTGGCCATCTGTATTATATATTTCTGAATAATACTTTTCCAGAAGTAACGGCAGTCTGCTCCTGTCCTGCTTTCCTTCCACAATAAATACGAAGCTCACGTTCATCAGGTCATTAGCCGCATAGCCAAGATCATCAAGTATATGATCAATGTTTGCCTTAGGATAAACAACAGTATTATTATACTCATCTGATACAATCTGCTTTATCTGCCTTGTTGTAAAGTTAAACAGCATCTGTGGAGAATGTGTTGTGAATATAACCTGATTCTTGCGTGACAGCTTGTAAAGTATCTCACTTGCAACCTTCTGAAGCTGTGGATGAAGAAATATCTCAGGGTCTTCTATCAAAATGATATATGGCACTGTATTGCCATATTCAGCATATGTCTCCAGCAAAGATAATATATAGATACTGTTAAGGCCATCCGACAGTCCATCAATATCACTTATTGTATTTCTGTTCGCGTTATGCACAGTTGTGTCAATTGACATAAGTTTATCAACATCAAAATTAACTTTATAATGTATTGTCTGTCCTTTTCCGCCATTCTCTTTAAAATTCTCATTAAGACGATTCTCAAAATTGACAAGGTTAAGATTAAACAACTTAAACTGGAGAAGTCTGGTCGTCTCACTTAATGATAACTGGGATGGCTTCTTTTTGTTAATCATTCCTATACAGTTAAAGCACTGGTTGCAGTGTTTATGTTTATCAAACATACAGACATTACTTTTAAGGTCAGCATACTCCGTTCCGCCCTGAAGCATAACAATCGTATCCTGGATTGATGATTTTTTTCTCATATGGTCAACATAATATATCTTGGGAATCACGGCTTTGATATATGTATTATTCTTTTTAAAACCGTCCCTATATTTTACTTTACCATCTCTTGTGTATATATATTCAAATTCAAGTACATTATCATTATATGATGGAAGTTTGCTCTTAAAATCTTTAAGCCACAGATTGAAATGCTTAAAGGAACTTACAACTCCTCTTTCATATAAAAGCTCAAGATCGTTATCATCAATTAAAAGTCTGACTTTAATACTTATATTTCCTTCATTATCATTAAAATCATTATCAGACACCGCACAGTCTCCTGATACTAATCTTATGGCATCAAGAACCACACTCTTTCCTGTGCTGTTTCTCCCCACAAGAATCAGTACATCCTCAATATCCTTTAATTCCAGATCTTTAATTGATTTATAATTCATAATATGAAGATATGTAATCTGCATAAATCCCCCATTTTACCGTAAGACTTCTTCTGTCATACTCAAAATAAATTCTTAATACAGTTACATTATAACTCATAATATACAAATTTAATATAATCAAATTTTCAAACATCATCCAAAATAATACAGAAACTGTCGCTTCACGAAATTACATTCGTTAAAGCAACAGCCACTCAAAATATTAATATTTACAATACCAACTCATCTACTTATTTTAGTTTTTCGTATTCCGCCAAAGCATAACCATCTGTCATTCCAGCTATATAATCAACTATTGCTCTAACTAAAATTTTTCGTTTTTCAAATATGATAACATCTTCCGAAGTAGTATCTACATCCTTACCTTCTAGATACGCCATAATAGCGTCTCCGTCTAATTCTCGTTTTGTCAATTCATCAATCTCCATATTAACTAACTTAATACTACCATCACTCAAATTAATTGCTCTGTTTGCGACTTCATCATTACGATGTTTTAATGTCTCCAAGAATATTCTATGAACTGTTCCTGAATGCAATAATCTTGGATTGCTATAATATTTTTCAAACAAGGTCTGTACTATCATGCTTGCATTATAATCTGCTCTAGCGACCTCACTGTTACATATTACTTTTTTCTGTACAACTTTTTCCAAATAGTCATTTACCTTCTTAACATCTTCAGGAAATTCAATAAATTTAATTTCATTGTCCATTGTTATTTCGCCCAAATCTTGGTGCTTATCAATATTAGCAATAGAATGTTTAATCGTATTCTCAATAAAATAGTTTATAATAATCGAAACTATTCTTGCTATTTTCAACTCCTCTCGATCAACAATAGAATGTGCAGAATTATTTATATCTCTAATTTCTTCTTCTATTCTACCTCGCAATACACTGCATTTTTCAATTGCAAATCTATCCATAAGTTCATCGATTGTCATTACGCCTGAAGTTAGGGCATCATCTACGTCATGTCCCCTCTGAGCAATTTCATCTGCAATAGCAACCACTTGTCCTTCTAAACTAGAGCAAACTTGTACCTCTTCACTTTTATTGAGCTTAATTTTTGATATATACTCCTCCGATAAAAAATCTGATATTTCAATATCTTTCAATTTTAATTTGGTATGTTTTAAAACACCCTCTACAACCTGAACACTCACATTTAATCCTGGATGTTCTTTATACTTTTCCTCCAATTCAGTCAGAATTCGTGCGCTCTGATAGTTATGTTTGAAACCTCCAAAGCATCTTTTTTGCAATAAATCTTTAGTGCTAATCTTTGAACATTTATTTTCGTTTAACTCTTTATCTTCTTCATGTTTCACAAGAATTATACCTGCATCTATCTTGCCACTCAATATATCATCCAAGGTTCTTTCACCTTGATGTCCAAATGGTGTATGTCCCAAGTCATGTCCTAATGCTATTGCCTCAGTTAAATCTAAATTCAGCCCCAATGCATATGCAATAGCTTTTGCAATTTGATTTACCTCCAGTGAATGTGTCATACGCGTTCTAAAATAATCACCTTTTTCTGCTCCGAAAATTTGTGCCTTATCAACCAATCGTCTGAACGCTTTGCAATTCACAACTCTTTCTCGATCTCTTTGAAATTCTGTTCTATTATCTCCTGCTAAATCACATGAAAAAACACGAAACGATTGAATATCCTTTTGTGCCAAAACATTCATAACATAGTTATTCGGTTTCTCAATTAAATTGTAATCTTCTCCTGCCAGGTCATAGTTCTTACCTTTTGTAATAATCCTTTCTCTTAATTCTTGATAAAGATTCTCCATATCACTCATCATAACATAACATCCATTATCAAAATCTTCCGATAGACTTAAGTCTATTTTATCTATTATACTCTCTATCGTACGATTATGCTTTGTGTATGACAAATGTACTTTCATCATATACTGTTATTCGTAACTTTACCCGCTCCAAATCCATCTCTAATTCTGCAAATTAAAAGAAGGTACAGTATAAATTATTCTGATGTATAATACGTCAGATTGTTTTATCCTGTACCTTCTGTTATTATAACCTAGTTACTTATAAACAAAGAAGCAGGAACCTCCCCGACCAAAGTTTGGTTTCCTGCCTCAATCACCAACATAGGAAAACCTAAGTTAACCTATCCTGCAAGACTATGATAACCTTATTCGTCGAAGAAAACAATCCTCTTACACCAAATTTTTATAATGAAGTGATAAATAACCTCCAGTTTCACTTGCTTACCTGCCCTTGTGGACATTCAGGCTGCCTGTCTATTCATGGTTATTATCAGCGTTCAATCAAATCTTCTTCCGGCAAACTCGTTTTTAACATCTGCCGGGTTAAATGCGAATGTTGTGGTCATACCCATGCCATCATTCTTTCTTCAATGGTTCCTTATTCTCAGATTTCCATCTCAGATCAGATATCTATTATTAGTAACTATCTGAATGACCTTCCTCAGGAGTCTGTAATGAATTCTACGCCTTCTATTGATGAAAGCTGCTTTCGCCATGTCATCAGAAACTATCGTAAGTACTGGCACGAGAAACTAATCTCTGAACGTATCAGACTTTGTCCGGCCTTCCAGCTTATCAAATCCTGTTTTGCATACTTTTCGTATCAGTTTATGCAGATAAAAAATACAGTAAATATTCTCTTGTTAAATACCACATAACCTTACACGACCTTTGCTCAATTCCTCCTTATACTAAAGAAAAAAACAAAGGAGGACCCTCTAATGGATCAGGAAAAGAAGAATGCAATCGCTTTAATGCGCTATTCGGTGATTGCTCCACTCATTACCGGGCTGGCTGATGACTATAATTCTCTGTCAGCTTTCTTTAATAATGCTTCTGTCAAGGGAGTTATGCATCCGGATGGCTCCAT
>CAMEWO010000027.1 GCA_945946665.1 uncultured Eubacterium sp. | reverse complement strand
GTTATCAAGGTTCGTGCCGGCTCTCTTGCCGACAGCTTTAATAGAATATCATCTTAATCGACCTGTGTCAACAACTTTTTTAATATTTTTATTAATTTTTTTTGAGGTTCTTGTGACGAAAAGCAAAGGCAGCATACAGAGAGGAATTATCTCCATCTCAATATGCTGCCCATTATACTGGCTCTATTATTAGTAAAACACGCTCATATGCTATCTTCCCAGTTCATTCTTTGCTTCGTCAGTAATCTCTCTCTGGTATGCAATTTCATTCTCAATATTTCTTGCCTGTTCATTGGCTGTATACGCAGCGTCAACTACCTGATGAAGAGTTTTCCCGACTAAATCGGCCTTCTTCTTCTGGCATGCAGCATTCTCAAATACAGTATTCATTGAACTTACTGTCTCTGCAACAGAAGCCTGCACTTTTGCAATTGTATCTGTTATCTCTTTAGATGACTTTGACGACTGTGACGCAAGATTTCTAACTTCACTGGCAACCACTGCAAAGCCTCTTCCATGTTCTCCGGCTCTTGCAGCCTCAATTGACGCATTAAGAGAAAGAATATTAGTCTTCTTGGAAATACTGCTTATTACACTGGCAAACTGCTCAATCTGACCTGACAAAAGTTCCAGCTCCTTAATTCTTTCTGAAGACTCCTCTACCACTTTATTAAGATCATCAATCATGGTAAGAATTTCTTCAATACTTCCAATACTTTCTCTCACAAGATTCAATGATGTATCAGAAGAGTTAATTACATCAAAAGCAATCTTTTCAAGTTTCTCCTGAGAATCATCCAATCCGTTAAGTATATTAGACAAGTTGTTAATCATTGTCTGGTTATCATTGTTGTCCATACTATCCCCCAATTCCACATTAGTACTAGTAAATTAATTTAATTGCTTCACTCACGTTACTTACGCCTATTAAGTTAATTCTATCATTATGTTTAACCTTTTTCAAGCATACACTTGGAAGAATACAGGTATCAAATCCAAGTTTAACCGCCTCATCCACTCTTATCTGTGGCTGGCTTACTGCTCTTACCTCACCAGCAAGCCCCACCTCACCAAAGATAATAGTTTTATCACTAACAGGTCTGTTTCTGAAACTGCTGGCAACAGCCATAACTATCCCCAGATCAAGCCCTGGTTCATTTGCCTTGATTCCACCTGCCACGTTAACATATGCGTCACTTCCTCCTAGGTGGAGTCCAGCTCTTTTCTCAAGAACTGCCATAAGAAGATTAACTCTGTTATAATCTGTTCCAGCCGCAGTTCTTCTTGGAAGTCCAAAATTGGAATCACATACCAGTGCCTGAACCTCAACAAGAATTGCCCTGGTTCCTTCAATAAGACACACCACAACAGAACCTGACGCATCCAGTGGTCTTCCTGTGAGCATATATTCCGAAGGGTTAAGCACCTCCTTAAGCCCCTCCTCCTGCATCTCAAATACACCTATTTCATTAGTTGAGCCAAATCTGTTTTTAACACTTCTTAAAATCCTGTAATACTGGTTCCTGTCACCCTCAAAATAAAGCACTGTATCAACCATGTGTTCAAGAACTCTCGGTCCTGCCACCACACCTTCCTTGGTAACATGCCCAACAATAAATATACTGATATCAAGACCTTTTGCAAGCTGCATCAGAACTGCCGTAGTTTCTCTGACCTGGGAAACACTTCCTGGGGCAGAGCCAATTTCCTCTCTGTACATTGTCTGGATTGAATCAATAACTACTATCTCTGGTTTATGCTCTTTCAGTGTTTCCTCTATCACATCAAGACTTGTCTCACACAATGCAAATAGACTGCCAGAATCCGCGCCTAATCTTTCCCCTCGAATCTTAATCTGGGCAAGGGATTCTTCTCCCGAAATATACAGCACTCTCTTACCATTAGATGACAGATTGTGGCACATCTGAAGAAGAAGTGTGGACTTCCCAATTCCAGGGTCTCCTCCTACAAGTACCAGTGAGCCCTGAACAATTCCTCCGCCAAGCACTCTGTCCAGCTCATTAATTCCTGTAGATGTTCTTGTGCTGTCAGCAGTGCTCACCTCTGACAACAGAGACAAAGCAGCACTTCCTGATGATTTTCTGCTGTTAACATTAACAACACCTTTAACCGGCTTTCCAGCTGATACAGGTTCTTCCACAAATGTATTCCATTCCTTACATGCCGGACACTGTCCAAACCATTTTGCAGACTCATATCCACATTCTTTACAAAAAAATGCTGTTGCCTTTTTTGCCATAACAATCCTCATTTCTACTATTTGCTTAAGAAAATATCCGCATAAAAATTACAAACCATTTGTTAATTACCATGAAAAAGGTGGAAGCAAGTACAATTGCTTCCACCACAAAAATACTATATATCCTCAGCCATTATGCTTTCTTAACATTAACTGTTACAGGCTTACCACCATCAAACTCAACAGACAGAACAAGCTTGCCACCCATGTTGGTTTTCATTGTGCCAGCATCCTCTCCGTCAATTGAAATATCATATGATGTGCCCTCTTCCAGTTCAAGAGTAATCTGAGCATCCTCTTTTCCCTCAACCATGAAAGAAACTCCGTCATCAGCCGCCTCAAAATTATTAACTGCTGTACCTGGAACTGATTCATATACAAAAGAACCATTGCGCTCCAGCTTGGTAATCTCATAAAATGTCTTAACCTTGTACATATCCCCGCCGTGTGCAAAGTCAGATAATTTAGACTTGGTATTCAGTGTAAAATCACCAAAGCTTAATGTGCCATCCTTCTCTGAGCGAATCAATTCTTTAACTACTGCCATCTGTGTGTCCTCCCAATCATATATTCTTTTGAAATGTTACAACTCCACTGTATATTAGTAACCGGTTTCTCAAAAAAGCTGCAACAGCTTAATCAGCAATAATCTGTTAACCTGTCAATATACATGTAAATTATGCAACAATACCCTTAAATTTTATAACTTGATTATACAATATTACTCATGAATATTCCAGTATATTTTCATGTTATTTCATTAACACGTTTTACCTGTTTCTGCCTCTTTTAAGAGAAAATGAAAGCTTTCCATCTTTGCAGGAAACCAGAACTTTACTGCCATTCTTTACTTCTCCTTCAAGAATCTTTTCAGCAAGGACATTCTCAATCTCATTCTGTATAGTTCTCCTTAAAGGTCTTGCACCATACTTTGAATCATATCCTTTGGATACAATGTAATCCTTTGCATCCTTATCAAGTTCAATAGATATCTTCATCTGCTCCTGTGTTCTCTTATTGACAGAGTTAATCATCAGATCCACAATCTGGCCAATCTCATCCTTGCTCAATGTATGGAATACAATTATATCATCAATTCGGTTAAGAAATTCAGGTTTAAACAGTTTCTTCACTTCCTCCATAACCTTGTTCTTCATATTCTCATGATCCTTTTTCTCATCAGTCTGAGACATGAATCCAAGATTCTTCGGCTGGATGATATTTTGTGCACCTGCATTGGATGTCATAATAATCACAGTATTTTTAAAATCTACAACTCTTCCTGTAGAATCTGTAATTCTTCCATCATCAAGAACCTGTAACAGCACATTAAATATGTCAGGATGAGCCTTTTCAATCTCATCAAACAGGACTACTGAATAAGGATTACGTCTGACCTTTTCAGACATCTGTCCTCCTTCATCATATCCCACATATCCCGGAGGTGAGCCAATAAGCTTTGATACAGTGTGCTTTTCCATAAATTCAGACATATCAACTCTTATAAGTGATGACTCACTTCCAAACATGGCATAAGCCAGTGCCTTTGACAATTCAGTCTTTCCAACACCTGTTGGTCCTAAGAAAAGGAATGAGCCAATAGGTCTGTTTGGATCATTAAGCCCTACTCTGCCTCTTCTTATAGCCTTTGCAACTGCACTGACGGCCTCAGACTGTCCAATAACCCTGTCATGAAGTGTATTCTCCAGTTTAAGAAGACGCTCTGTCTCCTCCTCCTGAATCTTGCTGACAGGAATTTTAGTCCACATTGAAACTACTTCAGCAATATCATTCTCTCCAATAGTAAGATTATTCTCCGCAGTTCCCTTTTCCCACGCCTTGTTAAGCCTGTCAAGCTTTTCCTTTTTCTTTTCCAGTTTTACTTTTATATCTCTTGTTGTATCAAAATCCCCTGCCTCTATAGAGTCAATTTTCTCCTCCTCAAGAGACTTGATTTCCTTTTCAGTCTTCTTAATGTTATCAGGCTTAACATGAGATGACAGTTTTTTCTTGGAAGCTGCCTCATCAATCAGGTCAATAGCCTTATCTGGCAAAAATCTGTCATTAATATACCGCTTTGACATCTTAGCCGCAGCCTGTATAGCCTCAGGAAGGATTACAACATTATGGAATTCCTCATATCTTTCCTTAAGGCCATTAAGAATTTCTACTGTTTCTGCCTCTGTAGGTTCCTCAACCTTAACAGGCTGGAACCTTCTTTCCAGGGCAGCATCTTTTTCAATATGCTTACGGTATTCCTCAAGAGTTGTGGCACCAATAAGCTGAATCTCACCCCTTGCCAGAGAAGGTTTAAGAATGTTAGAAGCATCAATAGCTCCCTCAGCTCCACCTGCACCTATAACAGTATGAAGTTCATCAAGAAAAAGAAGAATGTTACCGTCTGTCTTTACCTCATCAATTACTTTCTTGATTCTTTCCTCAAATTCGCCTCTGTACTTAGAACCGGCAACCATTCCCGAAAGGTCTAATGTCAGGACACGCTTATTAATAATTGTATCAGGTACATCCCCCTCCACAATTCTTGATGCCAGGCCTTCCACAATAGCAGTTTTACCAACGCCAGGTTCACCGATAAGGCAAGGATTATTCTTAGTTCTCCTGCTCAATATCTGAATAACTCTGTTAATTTCATTCTGTCGTCCGATTACAGCATCCAGCTTCCCATTCTTAGCCATCTCAGTAAGGTCCCTGCTATATTGGGCAAGCATCTGTGGCTTTCTGCTTTTTGGCTGCCCGGTTTTAAATTCATCCTTAAAATCCGCTATATCCCTGCCCATGGCAACAATGATATCTTTAAACAGCTTCTTTACATTGACTCCCATGGTATTAAGAAGTCTTGCTGCAACACCTTCTGTCTCCTTCATCAAAGCAATAAGAAGGTGCTCTGTCCCAACTCTTTTCTCATTAAAACGGGCTGCTTCAACAGAAGAAACCTCCAGAATATGAGAAAGTCTTGGTGTATAATCAAGTTTGTCCTTCAGGCAGAGGGATGAATCTGGAGCAATAAGTTCATAGACCATGTTAATCACTTTATCTTCAGTTACTCCATTATTGATAAGTATAGACGATGCAAGGCATCCTTCTGTCTGGATAAGACCAATAAGAAGATGCTCCGAACCAATATAGCTGTGTCCAAGCATGTCAGCAATATCTTCAGCATGTCTCAGGCTTTCCGCCGCCTTGGCTGTATATTTAATGTTCATATTTATCTCCTATTCTTCATTTTCTTTAACAATACCACCGGTGCAAAATATGAAACCAGTGCAAATACCAATGCAACAATTACCGACACCGCATTAGACGAAGTCAGCATATACATCAATCTGTAGGACAGGATAGTCACAATCCCCATAAAAGCAGAACAGACAAGAGGCATGCCAAAAGTCTGTACATATTCCATCTTAAATCCAATATATTTTCTTAAAGATATCAGATTTAGTATAAGAATCAATACAGGAAATGATGCGTTGCCTATTACTATAGCATATATTCCAAGTCTTGACCACTTTAGCATTGCAAATACAGCAATAATATGAATAACCAGTGATATAAATGAATGTATTACAGGAACATTCATTTTATTAATCCCCTGTAATGCTGAACTTGTAACTGTAGACAATGTATAAAATACAACGGCACAGGCTCCTATTTTAAGCATCATTCCGCCCTGGGCACTGTCAGCACTGGAGAATATCAGTTTTATAATAGGTTCTCCCAGAACTGTAAGTCCAACAAATGACGGAATTGCAATAAACATATTAGTTTTAATAGTATTGGAAATCTTGGTTCTTACATCACGAATCTTACCTTCAGTAAATGATGCCACCACACTTGGAAGCATTGATGAGGACATGGCAGATGCCACTCCCTGAGGAATACTAATAAGCAGCGTGAAGCATGAAGCAAAATTTCCAAGGTCTGCTTTAATCTTTGATGCAGAATACATTGATGAAGCCATGTTACTGTACATTGCATCATCTATAACTGCACTTATATTATACAATGTCTGTCCAATAATTATAGGAACCATTGTAAGCACAATTGTTTTGTAAACCTTCCCTGAAGGAAGCTTTTCACTTACATGGTCCTTACGCATCATTTTAAGGAATACCGGTCTGTATATAATGTAGATTCCAACAAGGAACAACAGTGCCACCAGAGCACCTGCTGCGGTTCCCAGTGTTCCACCTGCTGCACCATATGCCGAAGCAGAGGTTGAAGATGCAAATGCCTTCATCAGCATGAATCCTGCAATAATACTTACCGCAGCATTAATTATCTGCTCAATAAGCTGGGAAACTGCCGTAGGAATCATTGTTCCCTGACCCTGGAAAAATCCCCTTACCACACCCAGTATAGCAACAAAAAATATTGTAGGCGCAAGAACCTTTAAGGGAATTGCCAGTCCAGTAACTGTCTTGTAGAACTTTTCTATTGCACCTGCTCCAAAGAAAAGAACCAGAGCTGCTGTGCCACCTGTGCACACTGACACAATGACAGAGGACCTGAAAATCTGGCCGGCATTCCTGTACTGTTTCTTTGCAAATCTTGCTGAAGTCAGCTTAGAAACTGCCATTGGCAGACCGTAGGAAGAAAGCACAAGCATTATATTATAAATATTAAATGCAACGCTGTATATTCCATTGCCTTCGCTTCCAATTATATTAATAAGAGGAATCCTGTAAAGCATTCCTATTACTCTCACAATAATTCCAGCCAGCGCAAGAATACCACCATGCAATAAAAATGTATTTTTCTTTTCTCTGGACATCTTTTTAATCCCCGGTTCAAATTAATACAATTATTGTCTTATTTGATAATAAAGTCAGCAACAACCCATTTTCCATCATAATATACATATGTATATGTCAGTGCTGTGCTGTATGTAACATTACCATTGTTCCATTTTACATATAAATCATAATATATATCACATGAAAAGCAGTCATCTGAATATCTGTGAAAATTACTAATCTCTTCGTTCAGAAAATCATATACATATTCCTTGCCATACAGGAAAGCCCATACAGCGGGAATATCGCTCATATATTCTTTAGCATTTCCCACCATCTTAGATGTAACAGCAGACAGCTTTCCCTTGTTAATTATATATTTTCCATAACTGTGATTAAGTTCTATTATAGCTGGCTCCATCCTCTGCATAAGCTCATCATCCCCCGGATATGAGCTTGTATATTCCAAACCTTCTTTTTCAGTCTCCAGTTCATTTCCGTTATACACAACCTTAACTTCAGGTTCCATCATCAGTCCCCTGATTGCATACCTGGTCTTTACTGGTTTTTCAACAAAATCACCAATATTCTTACAGGGAACGAATTCCACGTCATTTTCCTCTATATAGGAATCATTTACTGTAACCCCATTAACTGTAACGGTACTGCCAGCAGGCACCAGAATGCTTACAGCATCATCCTGTTTTACTGAATTAGGCAGGTCGTTTCCAACATATATCTGTCCCAGCTTCCATCTGGAAAATTTAAATGCATTCTTTCCAGCTTCTTTCAGGGTAACCTTGGCAACAGGGGTTTTATCGGCATATAAAAGGTATACAGGATTATTTTCTGAATACTCTCCGCTTTTCTTGGAATAGCTAAGGCTGCACCCATGGATTTTACTGTCAACATATGAAATAAGCCTGTCAGTATCCTGTTCAAATTCATTTGCAGCAAGGTCAGCCCTGCGTAATACATCTTCTGTCTTGCCCATGGACATATCCTTTACAACTTCATCCATCACATTGGATGGCCTGCTTTCCTCATAATCCCCTATAAAGCTGTACAGTAACGCCCATACAGAGATAATTACAACTGTAAGGACTACAGCATATATACATAAGAATTTAAGAAATGTGTGGGAATGCCGCTTTCCTTTATATATACTTTTCATAAATATCCTCATTTACTTAATTAAAAAAGATGTTGGACAGGAGCGTGGTCCACTAGGAAGATATGGTGTATTAATAATCTCCCCGTCATAATACATCTGTGTGGATGTTCCCCCATCCATAGTTGATGCGTTTACAGCACCATACTGAAGCATTATATCCTGTAAATCAGAAAATGATGCTCCCAGACTGTTTGCCATACGTCCATCTATGGCAAGAAGCAATATTGAGCCATCTGCAGTCTGTCCAATGGCTGTTCTTGGATTAATACCGCCCCCGATACCAGACACATCCTGAGGATTGCCATTAACAACAAGAAAAGGTCCAATTGAGCTGCTGATGCTGACACAATCCCTTATATTATTATCCCTGGCCTCAGCCTCCGTCATGTTACCTACCACCAGTTTATTATCATAAGTGATTCCTGTAACATGGTATGTTGTTGATGAATTGCCATTAAGCACTTTGCCATCCACCATAACAAGACCAACAGGCATACCGGTCCATGTAGTTTCTCCATCCACAAATTCCCCGCCATTGATACCTGCTATAGCATCGTATCTTTTTGCCATTCTGGCAACTGAAGTTCCATTGCCTTCAACAAATTCACTGATAGTTCCAACAAAAAGCCTTGATGGATCCTTAACTATCATCAGCTTTCCCTTGTATGTGGCGCCTTTGACATCTATTACCTGGATATCTGGCACCTCTTCATTATCAACTGAATCTATTACCACTAAAGATGCGTCTGAGGTTTCATTGGTGTCTTTAATTGAATTCTTATTCTTTATCTCCTGTATTTCCTGCTCTGAACAGAACAATCTTGCAAGTCCTCCTATTGCCGACGTTTCCTGAACTGAAAGAACGAACTGTGTTCTTGCTGTCTTGGAAGGTCCAAGGCAGAGAATCGCCATTACACCATACAGAAAAACCACCAGTGCCAGTACAGTAACCCCAAGGGTTGCACATACTCTCCCAACCCATACCCCAGCACCAGTTCTTTTAGACGTCCTATCTTTGCTGCTATCTTTATCTGTTTTAGTGTATTTTCTTCCCAAAGGACTTTTATCTAAAGACCCTCTCCTTTCCGAAGAGGCATCATTACTGTACGAATCCTGATTATAAGAATCATCTGTGCTGTCCTGATCCATATATTCCGTTATATCAATCAGTTCAACTTCTTCATCATTGTCATACATCATAATTATTTAAATACCCACCTTCTCTGAATCTGAAAGCTGATTATAAACAGGCATATATCTATTATGGCTTTTGCTACAACTGTTGCCACCATTCCAAGCGAAAGAACCCTTGTCACAAAATAAACCAGACAATAAGATACACATAACTGGCAGACACACAATATGTAATATCTTATCATTGTTGCCCTTACACCACTTTTAGATTTAAATACTGCTTTTCTGTTAAATGTATAGTTATACAGTGAAGAGATTATTCTTGCACCGCAGGTTGCAATAAATATCCTTACAGAATCTGACATATGGTTTAAAAGCAACGCACCTATAACTGAAAACATTGCCAGGTCAATTAACGATGCTGACAGGGAACCAAAGAGGAATTTGAATATTACACCATATATTTTCAATGAATCCTTTATTGGATTAAAATGAGTTGATGCATTATCCTCTATGTACACTGTCTGTATAGGCACTTCCTCAAAACCTATATTATTGTTTTTAAGTTCCAGAAGCATATTCGTCTCATATTCAAAGCGTTCTCCCTTTATCTCACCGAATATAGGCAGATACTTTAATGGAATAGCACGCAGCCCTGTTTGTGTATCAGATATATTAAGTCCACAGGCAAATTTAAATACAAAGCTGGTCATATTATTTCCAAATCTGCTTTTAAAAGGAACATCCTTTCCGGAGAAATCCCTCACTCCTAATATAACCTTATCCACTGATTTTATCATCTGTTCACAGCAGGCTTTAATATCCTCTGCCCTGTGCTGGTTATCTCCATCAACCGTCACCACACCATCAATGTCTGGCCTGTTATTAACACAGTACTCAAAGGCTGTTTTAAGTCCTCTTCCCTTTCCTCTGTTAACAGAATGGGAAAGTATTGTACACTGTGGATACTTAGATAGTATATTAAAAGGCTTTTGATGATCACTGTCACTTCCATCATTGACAATAATTATGTCATTGAAATCATACTCAACCAGTGAATCAACCACCTTTATCAGCTTATCATCCGGATTTAAGGATGGTATTATTACAGAAATATTCATATACCCCTCATTTCTAAAGCATTTTGCTCTCAACTAGACTGAAAGTACTGCCTTGACAGTCCCAGTCCATATTAGACACTAAACCAATCTACATTGTATAATACTATCCACTGATTTGCAAATTATTTTGAAAAACACAATGTAACAGTGCCAAGCCAGGCGGCATAGAATTGTATTGTAAATGTAATATGGAGGAATTCAAAATGAGTGATTTAGCAGCAACAAACTGTGGCGGAGGCTGCAGTGAATGTGGAGGAATGTCTTCATGCTTCTGGATTATCATCCTCTTACTTCTCTGCGGAGGTTGTGGATGTAATGGTTCAGGCGTATTCAGAAGTGGCGGTGACTGCGACAATGGATGCAGCTGCATCTGGATCATCATCCTTCTTTTCTTCTGTGGCGGCATGGGCTTTAGCGGTGGCCCTGGCTGTGGCGGCGGATGTGGCTGTGGATGCTAATCCCGGAATGAGTATGCAGATTCCTGCATAGACTATAACAATCTATGCTGAAACCTCCGGGCTTACAACTGCCCGGGGGTTTCTTTTATTTCAGACAACTTTCCTTTCAAAAAATGTTCATTCCAAGCAGCTTTCATTTCATATAATAGTCATCCAGCAGTTTTAACACCACCTCTTATAAGACAATCTTCATCTAATTCATATACTTCCTCTCCATTAATTATCAGTTTTCCATTTTTATTTTTGTTTGCCATATATCCCCCAATCTGCTGTTTTTCATCATAAAATCCAGCGGATTATTATTTATAATATATGATATGATGATACCAGGGTAAAATAGACAAAAATCCGATGCAAGCTTCAATCCGTGGTATCATCTCATATTTTATACTTAACTCCAACATCATATGATACAAAGTCATAATGAATAAATGATAACTGCCATCATATAATAAATTAACATAGTATATAAATGTATCTTTACAGAAAGGAATCATCATGGAGAAAAAAGCCCCCTTAACTGATTTTGATTTAAATACAACACCATGGATGATTCAGATGGCAAAGGCAGCTCTTCCTTTTTTTGATTATAATGTCCAACGCCAGTTGTCCTTAGTAATCCGATGTATGGAACTAAAATTCACTATTAATTATTATAAAGGGGCTAACGGAATATACACCTGCAATAATGGATTTACACCTGCAGACTTCGATATGCCGTCAATAATTGAGCTTATGAATAATAAGGATTTCCAGGACTGTATATCTCCATACTGTCCACCTATGCTGATTAACATAATAAGAAATTATAAAACCTTTTCTGCCATGTCCGATATATTCAAAAACTTCAGCAGTGATGGTGAGGGAGGCATACCACCATTCGATATGGGTAATCTGTTTAACAGTGTAATGTCCGGTTCATCCCCTAATCCTGATTATGACAGCAACTCCGGTTCCAACTCTGATTCTGGTTTTAATTCTGATTCTGATTCCAATTCCAATTCGGGCAGGAAAGCAGAATCTGGATTTAATTTTACTGACCCTTCCTCAATACTTATGTCTAATATGTCAAAACAGCAACAAAAACTATATGACGAATATTTAAAGGAACTGGATAATATACTGTAATAATCTTAACCTGGAGAATATTAAATATATGGCTGAATTGGAATTCCGAAAGCAGCTGCTGATTAATGAATTCAAAACTCTATCAAAAGGAAAAAGCAAAGAAGAACTACTCCCGCTTATGCTTGCCTTAAGTAACAAGGCTAAGCAGGCGGGAGTACAGTTCACAAAAGATGATTTACTTATTGTTATATCCCAGGTAGACAGTCAGCTCACTGAAGCAGAGAGAAAACTTATACCTGAAATTCTTGCCATGATGAACAAATAGTTATCTGGCAACCACATTAATAATTCTTCCAGGAACGTATATTTCTTTAACTACGTTCTCAGGATACTTATCTCCAAGGGCTTCCTTTGCTGCTGCTAAAGCAGTCTCCTGGTTAGCATCAGCAGGGATTGCCACCTTGCCCTTCATCTTACCATTAACCTGAACAGCTATCTCGATTGTATCATCCTTCATCTCTGCCTCATCGTACTCAGGCCATGGATTATTAACGAATACACTCTCTTTGTGTCCAAGCTGTTCCCAGAGTTCCTCAGAGATATGTGGAGCAAATGGAGCAAGCAGTGTTACAACTGTTTCAAGAGTTTCCTTATCAATACCGCCCTCTTTCTTAGCGATATCAATAAGCTTGTTTGTATACTCCATGAAACCGCTGACAACTGTATTAAGGCTGAAGCTTTCAATTCGGGATGTGATATCACAGGTAATTCTGTGTCTTATCTTAATCATCTCACTTGTTGCAGTAATATTCTTGTCAGCTGATTCTGTAACAAGATTCCAGAATCTGTTAAGGAATCTGCGGACACCATCAATACCTCTGTCATCCCACTCAGCATCCATTTCCGGTGGTCCAACAAAAAGTTCATAAAGTCTTAAAGCATCACATCCATAGTCCTCTATGAGGTCATCAGGTGAAACTACGTTACCCATTGACTTACTCATCTTGACACCATTCTTACCGGTAATCATACCCTGGTTAAACAGTTTCTTAAATGGCTCATCAAAATCAATTACACCCTGGTCATATAAGAACTTAGTGTAAAATCTTGAATAAAGAAGATGAAGAACAGCATGCTCAACACCACCGATATACATGTCAACCGGAAGGTATTTGTCAGCCTTCTCCTTGCTTACAAGTTCTTTATCATTCTTGTTATCAACATATCTTAAGAAATACCATGATGAACCTGCCCACTGTGGCATAGTATTGGTCTCTCTCTTAGCTGGCTTTCCGCAGCATGGACATGTTGTGTTAACCCATTCATCAATAGCTGCCAGTGGTGATTCTCCTGTACCTGTTGGCTCATATTTCTCAACATCAGGAAGAAGAACTGGAAGCTGGTCTTCAGGAACAGGAACACATCCACAGTCTGGACAATGGATAATAGGAATTGGCTCGCCCCAGTATCTCTGTCTTGAGAATACCCAGTCACGAAGCTTATAATTAACTTTCTTTCTGCCGAATCCTTTCTTCTCAATAATATCAGGAGCTTCCTTCTTAAGAACAGATGATTCCATTCCATTCCACTCACCTGAATTAATCATTGTACCAGATGCCTCTGTATAAGCTTCTGTCATGTTCTCTATTTCCTTACCATCCTTAGCAATAACCTGGATGATTGGAAGATTAAACTTCTTTGCAAAAGCAAAGTCTCTGTCGTCATGGGCTGGAACACACATGATTGCACCTGTACCATAATCTGCAAGAACATAATCTGAAAGCCAGATAGGAACCTTATTACCATTTAATGGATTAATGGCATATGAGCCTGTAAATACACCTGTCTTCTCCTTATCCTGCATACGGTCAATATTAGAACGTGTTGAAGCTCTGTAAATATAATCCTCTACATCTTTTCTTGTCTCATCAGTTGCAAGGCTCTTTGCAAGTGCATGTTCAGGAGCAAGCACCATAAATGTTGCACCATAAAGAGTATCCGGTCTTGTTGTGTACACAGTAATCTGGTCATCTCTGCCATCCACTTTAAAATCAACTTCTGCACCATAAGATCTTCCGATCCAGTCAGTCTGCATCTTCTTAACCTTCTCTGGCCAGTCAAGCTTGTCAAGGTCATCAAGAAGTCTGTCTGCATATGCTGTAATCTTAAGCATCCACTGCTTTAAATTCTTCTTGGTTACCTCAGAATGACATCTCTCACAGCATCCATTTACAACCTCTTCATTAGCAAGACCTGTCTTGCATGATGGGCACCAGTTAATTGGCATCTCTTTCTCATATGCAAGTCCCGCCTTAAACATCTTAACAAATATCCACTGGGTCCACTTATAGAATTCAGGATCTGTTGTATTGACCTCCATATCCCAGTCGTATACGGCAGAAATATCCTGAATCTGTCTCTTAATGTTAGCCACATTGTTAGCAGTTGAAATCTTAGGATGAACACCATTCTTTATGGCATAATTCTCTGCTGGAAGTCCGAATGCATCCCATCCCATTGGATGAATTACATAATATCCATGCATAATCTTATATCTGCTCCAGATATCACTTATTACATATCCTCTCCAATGGCCAACATGTAAACCATTACCTGAAGGATATGGGAACATATCCAGACAATAATATTTCTCTTTTTTTCCGTCATTGACGTTAATTGGGTGTGCTTCCCAATTACCACGCCACTTTTTCTCAACAACTTTATGATTATAAGCTGTAGCCATGATACTTCCTCCATTCTGCCCAAAATGGCACCTTACCGCAGACAATCCCAATGGTCTGCACGCTAGCAACCATTTTAGCATAACAGTAGCAAATGTCAAGATTAAAGCCTTGCGCTTTGTGCTTTATCGTGCTAAAGTAAAGTCATTCATAGTTTAGCATTTTTAGAATGGAGTCACATATATGGATATTGGTTTTATTGGTTTTGGACTTATTGGAGGTTCTATTGCAAAAGGGCTTAAAAAGGTTCACCCAGAATATAGAATAATAGTAACAAGCAGAAGCAAGACACCGCTCTATGAAGCGCAGAAACAGGGAGTTGTGGATGTTGTTGCGCCTGAAGTGGATAACAGTTTTAAGGATTGTGATTATATTTTCTTATGTACACCGGTAATTACAATTACCCAGTATCTGCTGGCATTAAAGAATGTTATTAATCCTGAGTGTATTATCACTGATGTGGGAAGTGTTAAAGGTTACATTCATCAGGCTGTTCATGACGCAGGACTTGACAGCCAGTTTATAGGAGGTCATCCAATGGCCGGCTCTGAGCGTAGCGGATTTAATAATTCCAGCGACTCTCTTCTTAAGGAAGCCATATACATATTAACACCTACTAATGAATCTCCTGCTGACAAGCTTAACTGGCTAAAGCAGACTGTAAAAGAGCTTGATGCCATTCCTGTAGTTATGGACTGTGAACAGCATGACTATGCAGTTGCAGGAATAAGCCATGTTCCACACCTTATCTCAGCAGCACTGGCAATGCTTGCAAAGAATAATGATGATTGTGAAAACCACATGCACACTCTGGCTGCTGGTGGTTTCAAGGATACAACAAGAATAGCTGCCTCTTCTCCAGAAATGTGGGAACAGATATGTGTTACTAACAGAGACGCAATCACCACTCTTTTAGGAAAATACATCGAAGAATTAAATATAATCAAATCCCATATAGATAATGACAATGATGAAGAATGCAGCGATTATATAAAAAATCTGTTTAACACTGCCGGAGAATACAGAAATTCATTCAAATAAGGGGAAACAATAATGCCAACAGGTGTATACATTGCTAAAAAAAAGGATAACACTGAATATTACAGAGTATCTTTTACATTTAAGAATAAGCATATAAGCCTTGGCAGTTTTGACGACATTAAAAAGGCTGAAAAAGTATATAAGAATGCAGTTGCCATAATTAATGACAATTCAGAATATATTGTCAACCCTGAGCTTCACACTACAACATATAACACTTCACTGGCAATTCCATTTGACAAATTCATTACCCTTATTAATTTCCGGGATAATGGCATATACATTAAAACCCCAATATATCTTTGCAAGAAATATTTTCTGTATTTTCTGTCTATGGATAATGTGCTTATATTCAACACGGATGATTTGTTCTATTATTCCAACCACAGAATTATTTCCCGGGGCGGATATTACTATGTTAATGATTACGGCATGCAGACAAGCATACTTAACAGATACGGAATCCGTGCCCACTCTGTAAAAGGCAGGGACTATGTATTCCTTAACGGAGATTCAAAAGATTACCGCTATGAAAATTTAAAAGTAATTAACAGATATTTCGGTGTAAAAAAGATTGAAAAAAAAGGACACACACTTTTCCAGGCATATATCCACATAAATGGCAACTTTATCCTTGGAAACTATTCCAGTGAAACAGAAGCGGCCATTGCCTACAACAAAGCTGTGGAGATGCTAAAGAGCAAAAGCAATGTGTCCTATGATGTTAATTATATTGATGAACTAAATCCCATTCAGTACGCTTCCACCTACAACAATATCAGGCTGTCAAAGAAATTCAGAAGATATGTAGAAAGCATGTAAAATCTGTCTTGCAGATATTACTGCTGACGGGTATACTCATATGAGCCTGAATCATCTGTCAGAGTAAGTTTCCTGTCAGTCACAGTATATGTATATACTGCATCAGTCTGCTGGTTTAATACTTTAGTGGTGATTGTCAGTTTGTCCCCCTCTGCTGAATATGTACAACTCACAGAAATCTCACTGCTTTTCCTGATTGTTCCTGTACCATCTTCATTCAGGGTAATTTCCTTTATCTTTCCATTTTCGCATGTCCACGAGCCTGTTATTGGATATTCTTTCTTTTCCCCACAGGCAAAAAGTCCGAAAACAACAACTGCTGAAAGAAGAATCACCAGCAACTTACTTCCCAACCTATTAATGTTTTTACAATCTTTCACTCTTACCTCCTTTTCTGCTGTGCTACAGCCCAGAGTTATTTAGCATTCTCACGATTGCAGCAAAATCCATTCCATGAGATGCCTTAATCAGTATATTATCATTATCATGAAGCAGGTCATAAATATGCTCCATAAGCTCATCCCTGGTTTCAAATGAATATATATCACAGGATGCATTTCCATCCCTGGCGCCATCTGCAATATTTAATGCCAGCTTTCCTGCTGTAATAAGAAGGTCAATATTACTGCCGGCAATATACTGTCCCACCTGATAATGCAGAAGCTTTTCATCCTTGCCCAGTTCAAACATGTCACCAAGAATACAAACCTTTCTTCCCTCAGCCATAGATATAACATCAATGGAGGATTTCATGGACACTGGATTGGCATTATAACAATCATCAAGAATAAGGAAACGGTCTGTCTTAATAATATTATTTCTTCCAGCAATAGTCTCCATAGAAGCTATACCCTCAGCAATCTGGGTTGAAGTAAGTCCTAAAGTTGCTCCAACAGCAGCTGCTGCCATGGCATTATATACCATATGCCGTCCGGGAACTGATATATTGATATTGAATTCAGTAATATTGTCAGCACATGGAACATTATAAAGTGTTGCCTCTGTTCCAAGAAGTCCTTTGCTTATAATATTACCGGCATGAATTCCTTCTGTATTATCTATACCAAAGAATATTGGTTTTCTGCCATGTACCTCATTAACAGTACATAATTTGTCGTCATCTCCATTAAGTACTGCCACTCCATTATCGGACATCCCTTTAAATATCTCAGTCTTTGCCTTTAGGATTCCGTCTCTTGTCCCAAGATTTTCAAGATGACACTGTCCAATATTAGTAATAACACAGATATCTGGTTTTGCGATAGCGGTAAGTCTTTCCATCTCACCGAAATCACTTATTCCCATCTCAAGCACTGCAACCTCATCATTCTCTGTAAGTCTGAAAACTGTAAGAGGAACACCAATTTCGTTGTTATAATTCCCCTTGGTCTTTAACACTCTGTATCTGGTAGCAAGAACAGATGCTATTGTTTCTTTAGTGCTGGTCTTTCCAACACTTCCTGTAATTCCCACAACCTTAACATTAAGCTGGCTCCTATAGAATGCTGCCAGGTCTCTTAATGCTTTCAGTGTTGAATCAACCACTATCACAGGTCTGTTTTCATCAGGAATAATTTTTTCAGATATTACTGCTGCCGCACCTTTATCCAGACACTCTTTAATAAAGTCATGTCCGTCATTCCTCTCACCCTTAACAGCTATAAATAAACTGTTCTCAGTAACAGTTCTGCTGTCAATGGTTATCGCACTTATCTGACATGTATCATCTGCACCATCAGAAAAGCTTTTACCGTTGTAATATAAAACACCACCCACAGCCTGTGTAACTGACTGAATTGTCAAACCCTTCATAAATTATCCCCATTTATTAATTATATTTTGCAAGAGAAATCTCAACAATTTTCTCTGTAAGCTGGTCATAAGACATCCCCACAGCTGCTGCCTCCTGAGGAATAAGACTTGTTGGTGTCATTCCCGGAAGTGTGTTAATTTCAAGACAGAATATTTCCTCATCCTCGTTCATTAACATATCAACTCTGGCATATGTTGTGACTCCAGCTGCTTCACATGCCTTTTCAGCCCAGTACTTCATTTTATCAGATATCTCTTCAGGTATATTGGCCGGACATGTCTCTTTAGTAGAGCCATCATATTTATTCTTATAATCGTAAAAACCTTCAAGAGGCTCAATCTGTACAATTGGAAGAGCCTCGCCATCAAGAACAGCGCATGTGAATTCTCCTCCCTGTATGTACTCCTCCACAATAATGCTGTCCTCCAGGGCAAATGCCATATCCACAGCCTTCTGGAATTCTTTCTCATCATGAACTATGGAAACGCCTACACTTGAGCCGCCACAGCAAGGCTTTACGACACATGGGAATGGAACATACTCAATTTTATGTCCCTTATGTAAAGTAATTCCCTTAGGAGTAGGAATTCCCTCTGTAACAAATATTTTCTTGGTATACTCTTTATCCATTGAAATAGCACTGCTGAAATATCCTGTTCCGGTATATTTGATATTCATCAGGTCAAACATTGCCTGAATCCTTCCATCTTCACCATTAGAACCATGAAGTCCTAAAAATACAATATCTGCCGACTTACAGAATTCCAGAACACAAGGTCCTAAAAAACCTTCCCCTGATTCATACCTCTTACTTTCAATTTCAGGAATGTCAGCTGTTTTCTTCGCAAGTTCATTGCACAGTTCTTCCAAATCATTGTTGTCATTAAAAAAGCTGTGTGCATCCTTGTATTTATCTGTTCCAAGAAATACATCTATTATGTTTGCTTTATGTCCGTTTCTTCTTAAAGACTGGCAGACCATTCTGCTTGTAACAATTGAAACATCTCTTTCTGTACTTGTTCCACCTGCTAATACTACTATATTCATAACTATCCTCATTCCTTTATTAAATACAATTATTTATTTCTCAGCCTTGTGCACTCATATTTTGCATGAGCCGAAATTACTTTCTTCAGTGATACAAACCTGTCATAAATCTTGCCCTGAGGCACCTCTGTATCAAGAGATGCAGCCATGGCATCGATTATCTTGTCATCAAGATTATCCTTGATTGTTTCAAGATACTTTAGTTTTTCCTGATATGTATCAGTATCCAGGAACCTGATAAGCCTGCTGTCAACCTGCTCATCTAATATGCCATCTTTTTTCTGGTCTCTCCGGCCATCTTCCTCATCTGTTCTGTTTTCCGAATAATCCTGTTGAGAAACACTATCTAAATCACCTCTAAGGTTCTCCTGGCTCTGGCTGCCATCTAAAAACACCTGTTCAAAGCGGTAAATCTGTTTTACATCTGGATACTTAACATGGTCTACTTCACTCATGAACATATCATAGGGTCTTACATACAGTGAATAATCTCCATAAAGTGCCTGATATACCACCATCTTCTCCTTAGTCTCTGAGTGATAAGCAATACCCTTAACCTGATACAGCTTATTCTTAAAATGTCTGTAAAATCCGCCTATTACAAGTTCTCTTTCCATTTTTACTCCATTTCTGATTAATTATAATAATAAATCAAGATATATTTTAACCTTTACTAACAAAAAATACAACTGTTTCACTTTAATTTGACTTTCCTTAACCATAAATATAGAATAAATACTGAAAACTACTGAAATGGAGGCATATTTCATGAAACCAGTGGACTTACACGTACATTCAACCTTCTCTGACGGAACATACACACCAGAAGAACTGGTAAGAGAGGCTGTTAATAAAGATCTTGCCGCGCTGGCCTTAACAGACCACGACACTACAGATGGTATTCCAGAAGCAGTTAAATCAGCCAAAGGCACTGGTCTAAGGCTGATTCCTGGCATTGAATTCTCTACATTTGTACAAAAAAAAGAAATTCATATTGTAGGTCTCTTTATAGATTATGAGAATGAAGCTTTTAATAATCGTCTTATAGAATTGAAATCAGGAAGAGAAACCAGAAATATTAAAATGTGCCAGAAATTCAAAGATATTGGTATTGATGTTTCTTATGATGAAATGAAAGAAATGTATCCCGAATCTGTTATAACAAGGGCACATTTTGCAGATTATCTGTTAAAGAAGAGAATTGTCCGTGACAGAAATGAAGCATTTGACCGTTTCATTGGTGACAGAGGGCCATGTTACGTTGACAGAGATAAAATCACTCCAAAAGATGCCATTGAGCTGATTCACAGTGTGGGTGGCGTGGCTGTTCTTGCCCATCCTGTGCTTTACCACCTGTCTGATTCGAGTATGCACAGTCTTATGGATTATCTGGTGGAGAATAATATCCAGGCTCTGGAAGCCATATATTCCACATACACACTGGGAGAGGAAATCCAGATGAGGAATCTTGCGAAGGAATATAACATTCTTATTTCCGGAGGTTCTGATTTTCATGGGGCCAACAAACCTTCTATTCAGCTGGGCACTGGTAAGGGTCACCTGTTCGTCCCATTGGAGGTTGCAAAGAACCTGCAAAAACTTGCAGGGCATTGACTGTTTTACTTTAACGTGGAGGGGCTGCCAAAGGGTGCATAGGACTGTACCCACAAATATAAAAAGTTCACGACGAAGAGAATCTAACCGTTGCGACATATATGAATTACACTCGCTTATTTCACCAATGGTTCAAAACTCAGCCCTACGGGCTTCAAACAGTTGCCCCATTGGTGGCGAAGTGTAATCCATACATGCCGCAGCGCTAAGATTTCTTCTAATGTGAACTTTTTATATTTATGGGTACAGTCCTATGCACCCTTTGGCAGCCCCTCCACGTTAAAGAATATGCAGAATGTTCTTAATGGCGTAGGCAACTCCATCCTCATCATGGTGGGTCGTTACATAATCAGCCACTTCCAGAAGCCTGTGGCTTGCATTTGCCATTGCAATTCCACAGCCGGCATAATCAAGCATATCTATATCGTTGTCAGCATCTCCGAAGGCTGCTATATTCTCCCTGCCAATATTAAGATACTTTGCAAGGAAACGAAGACCTTCCCTCTTTCCTCCATACATACTGGAAATCTCAATAAGCTGTTTCACTGAACTTGTTATATATACCTTTCTGGTTGCAGCTTTTATCCTGTCTATAATCTCATCCTTTAATACCACATCTGGCACCACAACATCAAGGCTTTCCAGTTCATTAATATGTTCTTTCATGAATTTTTCAATATCCTCAACAGGATGTCTGGTACTCTTAATGTAGTTCACTGCCGAAAGAGAAACACCATGTGCAACCGGATTATCTACGTAATCTCTGGAGGCATATGCACCGCCATCTAAAAATGCTTCATAGCTTACACTATACTCTCTGGTCTGCTCAAGAACTGTTAATACTGCTTCTGGTTCAAGATACAGGGAATTAATCTTCTCTTTTCCCAGTATCCTGTATACTGAGGCTCCATTATTGGTTATGGCATATTCAATTCCCGGAAATGAAAGGAGCTCCTGTGGTATTGTATCAAATGCTCTACCTGTACATATACATACATGCACCCCTTTTGACATGGCATACAACAGAGCTTTCTTATTAACATCCGATATAGTCCCATGTCTGTTAAGGAGCGTTCCATCTAAATCAAGTGCAATAAGGGATATATTAACCAACACCATTTCCTCATTTCTATTATTTATATATCAACCATACTTTTGCTCACAAAAAATAGAAGCTGATGCACCGATACAGATGCAACAGCTTCATAAAATCAATGATGGAATAAACGCATTCCTGTAAAGCACATGGCAATATTATGCTTGTTACATGCTTCAATTACATTATCATCTCTGATTGAGCCACCCGGCTGTGCAATATACTTAACACCGCTCTTGAAAGCTCTCTCAATATTATCGCCAAATGGGAAGAATGCATCTGAGCCCAATGCCACATCTGTGTTGCCATCCAGCCATGCTCTCTTCTCCTCCCTGGTAAATACCTCTGGCTTGCTTGTAAATACTCTCTCCCACTCGCCATCTGCAAGAAGATCCTCATACTCATCACCGATATACAGGTCAATAGCATTATCTCTGTCTGCACGTCCTACACTATCCTTGAATGGGAGATTAAGCACCTTAGGATTCTGGCGCAGATACCAGTTATCAGCCTTCTGTCCTGCCAGTCTTGTACAGTGGATTCTAGACTGCTGGCCTGCTCCTATACCAATTGCCTGTCCGTTTTTTGCATAACATACAGAATTAGACTGTGTGTATTTCAATGTAATAAGAGCAATTATAAGGTCAATCTTTGCCTGTTCTGTAAAGACTTTATTCTCTGTTACAAGATTAGCAAGAAGATTCTCATCAATTACGAACTCATTGCGTCCCTGTTCAAATGTAACACCATATACCTGCTTTCTCTCAATTGGTTCAGGCTTATAATCAGGGTCAATCTGAATTACATTATAGTTGCCCTTCTTCTTAGACTTTAATATCTCTAACGCCTCATCCTCGTATCCTGGAGCGATGATTCCATCTGAAACTTCATGCTGGATGAGCTTTGCCGTTGCAACATCACACACGTCTGAAAGGGAAATAAAATCACCAAAAGAAGACATTCTATCAGCACCTCTTGCTCTTGCATAAGCACATGCCAAAGGAGAAAGCTCTCCAATAGAGTCATCAACCCAGTATATTTTCTTTTCCACTTCTGTAAGTGGAAGTCCTACTGCTGCTCCTGCTGGCGATACATGCTTGAATGATGTGGCTGCTGGAAGCCCTGTTGCTTTCTTAAGTTCCTTTACAAGCTGGTAACCATTAAATGCATCCAGAAAATTAATATAACCTGGCTTGCCATTCAAAACCTGGATTGGAAGTTCACTTCCGTCTGCCATGTATATTCTTGATGGTTTCTGATTAGGATTACATCCGTATTTTAACTGAAATTCGTTCATGATTATGTTAATTCCTTTCCTTTACTTATTCTTGTTGATTATTCTTGTCTCATATTCTCCTGTTGCAATATCAATGTATCTTACAAATAATGAGACCTTATTATCCTGGTTGAGATTATTCCATATCATATCCGTGAATTCATCAATATTTCCAGATATCTTAACCCATGTTGGCTCTCCTTCAAAGCTTGGGAGAGGATTGCCATCTTTCATATATGTGTGTATAAAATGTCCCTCTCCTGCCACAGGTGCATCATAAGAAAATGTATATCTGTCACACTGGTCCGGATTACCATTATGGCTCTTTAATATTGACATGGCATACTCATATTTACCAGAAGACACAGTCATAAGGCCAGAAATTCTAGGTGTATAATTAGGTCCGTCTGGCTCAAATTCCCTTGTTCTAAGAGACTCTTCGAATGTTTTCCCCTCTTTCATAAGATCGTATACTGTATCAGTCTGATCACCATTAGTTACGATTGTTTTATCACCAAGTACTCTCACAGGTGCATATATAATAAGACTTGGATCACTTAACTTGGAAGGATCAAAAGCCTGGGTTCTTATTCCTTCTCCATCCTCAACAAATACTCTGTTACGGCTGTTCTCGCTTCTTCCCATAATAAAATAAGCTGTTACTGCCTTAGTTCCATCTTCTGATCTGCCGATAACGATTCCTCTTCCCGGATAATCACATCCAGACAGTTCATTAACAAGTGATTGAATTTCCATAAATCAAAAACCTCTCTGTAGTTATTTTCAGGGCAACACAGCACACAAATATTATGCTGCATATGCCGGATATATAAAAAATCTTCATAAAAAGACTTTCTACCAGATATTTTAATCAATAGTAATTAATAATTACGATATTTTCAATAATTTAAATAATATCAATAATTACCAAGAAGCTTGATTGACACAGCTTCCTCCTGAATACCTCTCAACGCATTCATTACAGGTGGATCATCTATATTCCCCTCAAAGTCAACAAAGAAACGGAATTCCCAATTTCTTCCTTCTATTGGTCTTGACTCAATCTTATTCATGTTAAGACCATTATAGATAATATGGCTCAGCAGGTTATAAAGAGTACCAGTCTCATTAGCTGTCTCAAATACTATACTCATCTTGCGGGCATTCTTAACAAACTTTCTTGTATTAGTGATAATAACAAATCTTGTTGTGTTATTATCCATATCATTAATCTTTCTCTTAAGTATCTCCAAGCCATACTCTTCTGCAGCATCCTCACTGGCAATTGCCACATGAGTGCAGTCATTATCTTCCAGAATCTTCTTAGCCGCAACCGCTGTATTGACCTGGCTTATCTGCTGCCATTCCTTGTGGCCAGATAAGAATTCCTCGCACTGCATAAGTCCCTGTGGATGCGAATACACCGTGGTAACCTTATCAAGATCTGTTCCAGGAAGTCCGAGAAGAGCATGCTCAACCTTCACATATGTCTCCGCAATTATGTAATTATCATACTTCTGCAGCAAATCATACACATCTGCAACAATACCTGCTGTAGAATTCTCTATTGGAAGCACAGCATAATCTGCTTCACCATTCTTCACTGCTTCCATGGCATCCCTCCAGAATGGGACACTGAAATTATTAACATCTTTTCCAAAGAAACGCTTCATTGCTATGTAACTGTAAGCTCCAGGCACACCCTGATATACCACCCTGCAGTTCTTCTTGTCAATCTCATCAATAGCCTCATATGGCTCACGGAGTGTCTGTGTTGTCTCTTCAAGAAGCTTATACTGCATCTTCCTTGATGTTGCCATAATCTGTGAAAACAAATCATTAATGGCATGCCTGTTATCAGGATTCTGTACCAGGGCACACACCTTCTCCAGCTTCTGTTTCTCCCTCTCTGGGTCCAGAACCTTCTTTCCTGTATCAATCTTGTAATGTGCCACATCCTCACACAGCTGCATACGTTCTTCAAACAGCTTTACCAGTTCTTTATCAATGACATCAATCTTATCCCTGATTTCTCCTAAATCTAACATATACTCCTCATTCCGCATTTCCGCATAAAATCTATGTTTTTATATAATAAAAAACTCTAATGAAGGTATTATAACATAAAATGTTTTGTATTACACTATAAAAAATAGTATACTATGAGAGAAAGATTTTAACATGTATTAATTATAGTAATATTTTTGATTTAATTACTTTTAAGGATTGGTGATTGATATGAAGAAAGCTTTAAAGATAATTATTCCAATAATAATTATACTGGTTGCTGCCTGTGCCGGCTTCTTATTCTTCTCAAAGGGAAAATTCCAGTATAACAATAAGAACGCAGTAGGAAATACAACCGGAAACCTTAACAATGGCGGAAAATTCTGCGAATATGATGGAAAGATATATTTTTCAAATCCATGTGATTCAGGTAAGCTTTATGTTATGGATTCTAACTGCACTGAGCCTGCCCTTCTCTCCAATGATACGGTAAGTTCAATTAATGTCTGTGGAAATTACATATACTATGTCAAGAATAACCTTAACAAGAAGGCTGTTGAGGAAGGCAGCCGTGACCAGATGTTTGGAATCATAAGAACTGACCTTGATGGTAAGAATGAAATTACTCTTTCACGTGATAAAGCTGCCATTATGTCTATGTATGGCAATTATGTGTATTACCAGAAATACGCCAGCTCATATCCATCCAGCCTTTGCAGAATCAAAATTGACAATTCCGATGATTCTGAAGTTGCCGATAAGCCATATAACCCAGCTTGTATCAGCAATGGCAAGATATACTATTCTGACCCTTATAACAGGAACCAGATATATTCTCTCGATACAGCAAGTAACAAGACATCTCTTGTATATCCTGCCAATTCTTATCTTCTTGATGTTGATAATGATTACATATACTACATTGATATGTCAAAGGGTTACTCTCTTTTAAGATACAATATATCCAGCCAAACCCTGGAGCAGATCTTTGCCAGCTCTGATTCCAAAGTCATTAACTTTAACAGATATGGCAACAAGATATTCCTTATTACAGAGGGTGGAGCTAACCCTGGATTATACAGAATTAATACAGATGGCTCACGGCTTGAATATATTGCTGCCGGTGAAATCCTCTCTGTAAACTGTACATCCCTGTACACCTTCTTCCAGTACTATACAGATGAGTACACCCTGTACAGAGTGCCAACCAGCGGTAACATTGTGTCTATTGAAGAAATCACAATAAAATAATGCGGCGTAAACTTAAGTCTACGCCGCAGCATTGGCATTAATTTGATCAATGACTTTCCTGATTTCAAACCATACATTGATATCTGTAAATATTTCCACAACACTGCCCTTATCAGTAAACGGCGATTCCTGTAATACCGACAAATCCTTCATCATTCCATTGTGTACAATATATTCAACAATCTGATTTACAAAATAAATCTGTCTGCTATCCATATTAGCATCATCAAGAAACCTAGAGAATGCCTCTTTAGCAGAATTCATATCCAATCCAACTATTTCACGAACCAGTTCTCCCAATGGCTTATGCCCGTATTCTTTTTCATAATCGTCCTTTGAGCCTACTTCTTTCCACAGAATTTGTTCCAGATTCTGTATATCCTCTGAAGTCAATGGTTTATTTGTCTTTAATTTTGCAATAGCAAGATTATCCTGATGCTGTCGGATATAATATTCTGCTTTTGCTTTATAGTTCTTTAATTCATCATTATCAAGTTCAGATTCATTCCATTCTGTAGACAAAATTTCGTCTGTGAAATTAGTAATATATTTTATGGTATCGTCACCTGAAATATACTTCATTAAATTCCGTATATTTAACCTTATATGTTCAAACTCCTCTATCCCAGCCCGTTCAACATAATCAGTATTAAGAATACATTCTATTAACCCAGATTGATTCTGAATCTCTGTAATATGTGTATTTTGGGGAATCTGAGATACTTTTTTTATTAAATCTTTCTTGTATTTCTCATAACTCTTGTTTGCCAGATGTGCAAGCTCTATGCCATACATTAATGCATCAAAACGAACAGCACTTGGTTCGTCATTGTCTGCCTGAATCAGTGGAGCTAATTCTTCTCTTACCACCAGAGTATCTTCATAAGATATTGATTGGTAATTTGCCACAACAGAATACATATCAACATATTTTAAATGCTGTCTGACCGCAAAATTATTACGATTAAGCTCCTGCACTTTTCTAGACATTTTATCAACTAATCCATCCCTATATGCAATCAATCTTTCAGCTTGATACTCCATATTCTGCAATTTAAAAGCAATTTCAAATTCAAGACTAAAGACTGCTCCTTGCAAAGCAACTGTTTTCTCTGTAGGCTTTCCAGAACTCATTCGAAAGAACTCAAAATTACCACAAAAATCAAAAATATAGAACTTTTCCTTATCTTCTCCATTAATAAGACCTGGACACAGTCTTGTTCCCCGTCCTATCATCTGCCAGAACTTAGCCTTACTCATTACTCTCTTAAAAAAGACCAAATTCAAAACTTCCGGTACATCAATACCAGTATCAAGCATGTCAACTGATATTGCAATCTGTGGATTTTTATCCGGTTCTGCGAACTCATCAATAGCACTTTGCGCATAAGTTATATAGTTATCAATCACTTTAGCAAATGACTTTCCACTTTTATTTAATTCTGGATATTCCTTGTTGAAAATTTCAAGTATTTTTTCGGCATGTTGATGATTCTGTGCAAAAATAATAGTCTTACCTATCTTCTGACCATAATCTATCTTCAAACCATCTCTCATAAGCACATGAAGCACCTGCTTGATAGTATCCTCGTTAAAAATACGTGTATTAACAGCCGATGCATTTATCTTTTCTGGGAAATGTCCATCCTCATACTCAAATGTTCTCTCATAATCTTCTTTATCTTCATCGCAAAGTTCATCATATACAATTCCATTCTCAATAAACTTCAACTTGGTTTCTATAGAAATATAATCTACAAGATATCCATCTTTAACAGCCTGTGCAAGTTCATAGCCATATGTTGGCACTCCATTTTCCAAATCAAATATACCATAAGTGTTCTTATCGATTTCATCTTTAGGGGTGGCTGTAAGTCCAACTAATGGAGCATCAAAATAATTAAAAATATCCCTATACTTGTTATATATAGACCTATGAGCTTCATCGCATATTATAAGATCAAAATGGCCGCATGTATACAATTTACCACTATCATCCTTAACTAAATCAATACAATTCATCATAGTCTGGTATGTAGAGAATATACCATGTGCTGTGTAGTTATCCTTTTCTTCAACAATGTTAGAACATGATAAATCAGGCATAAGATTAACAAAACTCCTCTTTGCCTGTGTAACAAGAGAATTACGATCTGCAAGAAATAAGATGTTTCTTACCCATCCCGCATTGAGAAGTACCTTACACAAGGCGATAACCGTTCTGGTTTTACCAGACCCTGTAGCCATAACCAGAAGTGCCTTTCTTCGGTTTTTCCTATCAAAACTATCACATACAGCCTTCACAGCTGCTTCCTGATAGTATCGTCCAGCAATTTGTTTATCAACAATAATATGTGATAAACTTGTACGCATTGTCTGAAGATTAAAAAGTTTCTCCAAATCTCTCTTAGAATAAAATGCAGCAACCTTTCTCTCAGGATACTGATTATCAATTATTCTTGTTTCGAAACCATTAGTTAAAAAGACAACAGGTCTTCTGTTATACTTTTTCTCCAAAATATCAGCATATAATTGTGCCTGCTGTCTTCCCTTAACTGCATCTGAACAGGTTCTCTTGGCTTCAATAACTGCCAATGGTCTTTGACTGTCATCATATAGAACATAATCAGCATACCCTACTCCAGATTTGTTAGGCATACCAGCTAACTCAACCTCATTCAACCAATCTCTGCCCTCTGTCCAACCTGCATCCAACAACATGGCATCAATATAAATCTTACGGGTTTTATATTCAGACAAATCCAGGGGTTTGGGAATGTATGTACGATGTTGTTCTTCACGACGAGCTGTCAGTTCTTCTTTAAGAGCCTTATTCTCTTCAATCAATTCCTTTAATTTAATATCATCATCTGATGATTTGAATATTGCATAATCTGCATCTAAATGAGTCAACAATGACTCATCATATTTTCTCTCTTCATATGAGTTTGAATAACAATATGTTATATAATCCATAAAAATAAACAGATTACGCAAACACAATACAGCTTCATCTCTTGATACCTTTCGTCCATTGTGGGCAGCCCGATTGCCAACTTTACGAATTAAATCCAATCGTTTCCACAAATCATCATCTACAAGATCATGAAAATCCTCTGTACTCATTAAACTAATTAAATTATCCTGATATGGCATCTCCAAAGAATTATCAACTGAATACATCCACTTAATGGCAAACTCCATTGCACGACGGCAATTAATTACACTTGACTCCACATCAATAGGCAATACTTTTTCAGCTGCAATTGCAACATCAGCAAAACTGCTAAACTGATTGTCTTTCTTCAAATAATCAAAATTAGTCATGCTCTATTCTTCCTTTCGTGCTATATAAAGCTTATCATAAACTATGTATCCTGTCATAATTAATTAAGACATAACCTAATTAAACATATATCCAAATTATAATATTATTTGAAATCTTTAAACTAGAGGGCATAAAACAATCAGAGACTCAAACCCGAACCTCATTCAATTATGCAATATTATTATGCCATTTCTCGAACATTTGTTTAATGTATTAGTAAAAATCTCAAGAAAAATTATATATTTTATAACGACAACTTTTGATTTGTCGACTTGGTGGACGAAGTCTGCGAACTGTTCCTGTAACTGCATTGGTGGCAAAATTAACAGTTGGTCTTCCATCTGCGATTTTGTAAAATGAAGCATTGTACTTCCATGTGTACCTCTCTTCATTACATCACAATTATAATTTAGCAGTTCTACAAAAAAGTCCTTATTTAAACAGTTTTCATATCCTATCAATTTCCATATATGGTAATGGTAAATAACTTTTTCACCATGCCATATTCTCGGACCAAACGACGCAGACCATGCAAACAACAAATCACCTTCATCACAATACTTGTCATTATCTAATTCAAGGTCTGAATAATACCAACTATCATTAGTAAAGAAATTACCAACACGAAGGACTCGATATTTTCCCTCGTCAAGCAACTCTTCTGCTTTATATGCTCGACCATTAATAACCGTACACTCGTCTCCTAGCCTACATGTTCTCCATCCTTTTTCGTTTTGTTCTGGATTACCAAACATCTCGACAAATCGGGCTTTGATAAGGTCATCTAAGGCTGATAATTCCTGTCTTCTAAGAGCAATTATCTTACTAATTTTTTCCAAATTTGCCACTGCAACCGCTTGCTCGTTTAAATCAGGAACATTTATCTCAATTTCAGATACAATCGATTTAGATATTTCCTTAAAAGTAGCTCCTCGCCCAATAGAGTTTAGATATTTCGTATTGCCCTTCAAGAACCAATATAAATATCTATTATTGATTTTGTCTGAACAAATCAGATTCTTAAATCCTTGATTACAATACATCTCACAGCCAGCTATAGCCACCTTACCTATTGGAGCTCTTGATGAAAGAATAACTGTTCCTTCTGGAAATGGTGACAGTCCAGTCTTCTTAACAGCCAATTCAGTAATTTTACGCACACTATCAGTAATAATGTATGTATCATCATTCAACTCAGCAGGTGTTATCCATTTGATATCACCATCCCAATATTCGTCTACTCCAGTTTTAGGCGTACTGCCTGATACTATTTCACAGATATCACCAAGCTTATATTTTGCCATTTACATCATCCCTACAAATCTATTTTTTGTTATACGCATCTTGATTTTCGAACATTTGTTTGTTATAATATCTTTGGTGCTACCCTATTCGGTAGGCGGTTAGCCTTCTCCGCAAGAGTTATAGCTTGCGTTTACATAGAAATCCACTTGTGGAAATCTAACGAGGAGGTTTGTGCTTATGCTTACAACGGAACTTTTTATAGCCATCATCAGCTTATGTATCACTTGCTTTGCTCTTGGTTAT
>CAMEWO010000026.1 GCA_945946665.1 uncultured Eubacterium sp. | reverse complement strand
GATTTATCGAGGAGAAACTAGGTCTCAAGGTCAACATGACTAAGAGTAAAGTAGATAAACCACAGGGATTAAAGTACCTGGGGTTTGGATTCTATTTTGATTCAAAGGTACACCAATACAAGGCAAAACCACATGCAAAATCGGTAGCGAAGTTTAAGAAGAGAATGAAAGAACTCACTTGCCGTAGTTGGGGTGTTAGCAACAGCTATAAAGTGGAGAAACTTAATCAGCTCATAAGAGGTTGGATTAACTACTTCAAGATAGGCAGTATGAAAACACTATGCAAAGAATTAGATTCAAAAATCCGTTATCGGCTACGCATGTGCATTTGGAAACAATGGAAAACTCCACAGAATCGTGAAAAGAACCTTGTAAAACTTGGAATAGACAGAGATACAGCAAGACGAGTTGCATATACCGGGAAAAGAATAGCCTATGTTTGCAACAAAGGTGCTGTTAATGTTGCCATAAACAACAAGAGATTAGCCTCATTTGGACTAGTCTCAATGTTAGATTACTACACCGAAAGGTGTGTTACTTGTTAAGTTGATTGAACCGCCGTGTACGGAACCGTACGCACGGTGGTGTGAGAGGTCGGAATTTCTCAATCAAGAGAAATTCCTCCTACTCGATTGCCTTGCTACAGTTGTGCCTGCCTTATGGGGGTGACTCTGTACTGCTACACCGCTGTATATGTGGTCGTACTGGCGCGCTCCCTTATATGGAGCGAAATCGGAACGACGAAGAGAATCTAAGCGTTGCAACGTATATGAATTACACTCGCTTATTCCAACAACTGCCCGACAACTCGCCCCTAGTCGGGGCTCAGACATTCGTGCAGTTGTTGGCGAAGTGTAATCCATACACGCCGCAGCGCTAAGATTTCTTCTAATGTTCCAATTTCACTCCATATAAGGGAGCACACCAGTACGACCACATATACAGCGGTGCAGCAGTACAGAGTCACCCCCCCCATAAGGCAGGCACAACTGTAGCAAAGCATGAAAAAGTGCGTAAACATACTCACCACAACGCCAGGATTTCTGGGGAAATGTGTGTGGCGTGTATGGGTTAACTCCGTCAGTAATGGTTTAAGCTAAACAGCATAGTACCTGCACACCTGAATAGAAAAAAGTCACATTAGAAGAAATCTTAGTGTTGCGGCGTGTATGGATTACACTTCGCCAGCAACGGGGCAACTGTTTGAAGCCCGAAGGGCTGAGTTTTGACACGTTGCTGAAATAAGCGAGTGTAATTCATATACGTTGCAATACTTAGATTCTCTTCGTAGTGACTTTTTTCTATTCAGGCGTGCAGGTACTATGCGTCCTATAGCACTGAAACCTGACGCGGGTTAAATTACTTTCCGTAGTGTGTTTTGTTATATTCGTTCACTCTCTTCTGGATTCTCTCAACTGGGTTAAGAAGATCACTGATAGAAGAGTCATGGTTAAGTGTATCAATAAGAAGAGCCATGTATTTGCTCATATCAACATTGATGTACCAAGGCTTAGACAGAAGCTCCTCTGGCTGGTAAATAAGGTTGGTTGTAAGAATCTTATCTATAACGCCGTTCTCATAGGCTTCATCAAACTTCTTAAATCCGTTTGTAAAGAGACCAAATGTAGTGGCACAGAATACCCTGCTGGCACCACGTTTCTTAAGCTCTGAAGCAACATCAATCATGCTTTCACCTGAAGAAATCATATCATCAATAATGATAACATCCTTGCCTTCTACATTAGAACCAAGGAATTCGTGGGCAACAATTGGATTGCGTCCGTTTATTATCTTAGTGTAATCACGTCTCTTATAGAACATACCCATGTCAAGACCAAGTACGTTGGCAAAGTATACAGCACGTCCCATACCACCTTCATCAGGGCTGATTACCATCATGTGCTGGCTGTCAATGTGAAGGTCATCTACACCGAGAAGAAGATATTTGATGAACTGGTAGGTACATGATACAGACTCAAATCCCTTAAGAGGAATTGCGTTATGAACTCGTGGGTCATGGGCATCAAATGTGATAATGTTCTCAACACCCATATCAGTCAGTTCCTGAAGCATTAATGCACAGTCCAGAGATTCTCTTCCTGAACGCTTGTGCTGTCTGCTTTCATAGAGGAATGGCATGATTACGTTGATTCTTCTTGCCTTTCCACCGGCAGCAGAGATTACACGTTTAAGGTCAGCATAATGGTCATCTGGAGACATGCGGTTCTTAAATCCACAGAGAGAGTACTCGATGCTGTAGTTGCACACATCTACCATGATATATAAATCACAGCCACGGACAGAGTCATTTAACACACCCTTGCCTTCTCCTGAACCGAATCTAGGAGTTTTGGCATCAAGAATATAGCTGTCTCTCTTGTATCCTGCAAATGACAGGGCAGAGGCATTATCGTGTTCTCTCTGCTCTCTCCATTCTACAAGGTATTTATCAACTTTTTCGCCCATCTTGGCGCAGCTTGATAATGGAATAATTCCCAGTGTACCATAAGGAATTGTTGCGGTATGTCTTTCATCGCGTGGCATAATATAATCCTCCATAAATGTAATATAAAGTAGATTAAGTGGTGGCGTGTATGAACCAGTATACATTTGAGTATGTGAGTTATACTCAAGAAGAAACATACTGATAGATAATAGCGTCGGCCCACTGTGATAAAATATAATAAAACCCTGTAGAAGTCAATAACTTTAAGGGTTTAATTACCTAAATTTTCCAGATAGCATTATTAATCTGTGTATAGTTATTAAGAAATGTATAAATCTAAATCAGTCCGTACACATTATTTGGTCAACATATACACATTATCTGGTAGCTTTAAGAACGCGGATGTCATCACCAAAAAGTGGTATGAGTTTGTAGGCACTTGTGATTCTTGAAAATACTCTGTCGGAATAGGAATCCCGTAGTTCTTTAAGGGAAAGGTTAGTGGATATTATAACACTCTTTTTTCTCAAGAGCCTTTCATTAATAATGTAGAAAAGCTTGGAAGATGTGTAAGAGTTTCCTATTTCAGTACCCAAATCATCTATTATAAGAAGATCACACTCTGTTAGATAGTCTGTGTCAAATCCATCAGAAGTATCAGATTTTCCATAATCTTTGTTAAAATCCTTATTGGAAAGCTTATCAAAAAACTCAACAGCTGTAAGATATATGACACTATGGGTGGAATTAAGCAGTTCCCTGGCAATACAATTAGTAAGAAATGTCTTTCCCGCTCCTGTAGTACCATATAACAAAATATTAGAAAATTCCTCATCAAACTTTACAGTGAATTCCTTAGCCTTGGCTACTGCCTGTCTGGCATTCTGTAAAGGTGTAAGCCCGTTGGCTGGATTAGGGTTATCATCTGCATACCATTCATATGAAAATGTATCAAAGTTTTCGCTATCAGTGATATTCTTTAAGTTAGAATCCTGATATACAAGATCAATGGCTTTCTTCTTAAAACAGCTGCAACGCTCCTGACCAATGTATCCTGAATCTTTACAGAGAGGGCAGGTGTACACAGGCGAAAGATAATCAGCAGGCTTGCCGATTCTTATAAGACACTGGATTTTTCTATTATTTAACTCAGAAAGCTTACTATGTAATTTGCTGGATTCACCTTGGGAGCCACTATTATTATAATTGGCTTCCTGAGAAGATGAATCTGTGCTTTTCCCAAGAATTCTTCCTCTTGCAGCTTCCATGGATATGTTGATAATCTCCTGCTCAATTTCAGTATATTCAGGAGCAAGACGATAAACTTCTTCATAACGCTCATTAAGGATATGCTGGTTAGCCGTGCGTATGTTATCATATTCCCTCATAATTATGTCGTATTGTTTGTTGGTAAGAGCCATATTAATCCTCATTTCTTAAGCGTTATATACGTGATGTAATGTGTCATGTTTACTATATTTTGTGCCATGTTTCATGCCATGTGTTATGTGTCTTGCTTTTCATTATTATAAATTAACCGTTCTTGCTGAGAAGGGCTTTTTCCAGACTATCCATATCATAGTTATGCTGCTGGAAGTTGTTAAATCTGTTAGTAGCAGCGGAACTATTGTTTCTCTGGCTTGTTTTGCTGTCCTTAAGGCTGCGCTTCTCCTGCTGGCTTTGCTCAAATTTTGCATCCAAAGCTTTAATGTCTGCCTGGGTTTTCACATCAGCTTCCTTCCATCTGGTAAGAATGGAGTCGGCATATTCAAAGCTTGGCTGGTGTGTTGCCTTAATTGTTCTGTTGCAGGCTTCAAGAATAATGCCTGTACTTAAGTGGTAGTCATCAGACCATTTGTTAATATAATCAAGCTCAATCTTTCCCGGTGCCCTGTTAGTAATACCAAATGCTTCAAGGACGGAATACGTAGCTTCATTATAATTCATGCTGTAAGCTTTGGCCTCCTTAACTGTAGTGATTCCGTTCTCTGCCCAGTTTAACGCCACTTTCTCTATGTATCTGAAACTTGTATGTCCATTGGTTGCACAGTATTCTATAAGATATTCAATAAGGTCAGCACTAAAATGAAGCGTATCATAGAAATACGCAAGAGTAGATATATCTGTTGTGCTTAAATTGCCGCCTAAAACTGTGCGGATGCAGTACAGCATCATGGAGAAATCTTCTGAGGAATTCTCCAGGGCAGTAATCTGGCGTGGAGTATAAGCTGTCCCTGCATCGACATGAATTGGTGTAATCCTTCTGTTGGCAGCGGCGGCAAAATCTACAGTATTACTGCGCCCAGACAGGCTGACGCTCTTGGATAAGCGGCTGCCGTCAATGTCTGTATGGCTTTCAGAAGGCGAAAAAAGGCTGTCAGTGAAGCCTGTCTGTTCTTCTGAAGGTGAGAGATGGTTATCAGAATCTGCAAGGTCTGATATGTCGCGGAATGTAATATCTGTTATCTCTCTGCCGGAAGGGTCAAAAGAGAGCTGGATAACATTCTGCTTGTCCCAGTATTTAAGCGCTCTGCATACATCTGCCTCTGTCTGGTTGAAGAAATCAGCCAGGGCAGACACGGAGATAGTGGTCTGCTGGTCTGTGACACAGCGCAGAAGATACAGATATATCTTCACAAATTCTCCGTTGGCAGAAGCCATATATTTATCAATAAAAATATTGGATACGATTGTATTCTGGCAGTCGTATTCTGTGTGCAAAGTAAGCCTGTTCATAAAAACCCTCATTTCGTGTAATACATGTTAAGATGATGTAATTATATCACAGGGCAAAAAAAGTTCAACTGCACCCCAGACGGGACAAGGGGTTTGGGGATTTTGTGGAAAATGTGGATAACTATTTTTGGCATAATAAAAAGCCTTATAATTATGGCTTTTGTGAAAATAAAGTTATCTACAAAAAATCCACATAAAAACTCTTATAGTTTAAGAATTTTATGTGGATAATGTTGATAAGTCTTAAAAAATGTCATGGGATAGATTAAAGAATTTCGAGTCAGCCTTTGACAAGGGCTTCCCCTATTTTATATACGTCACCGGCCCCCATAGTTATCAACAAATCACCGTTGACACAATTTTTTTGTAAAAATTTTTCAATCTCGCAGAATGAAGGAAAATAATAGCATTCCTTTCCTAACTGCATAATCTCTTTTGCCAGGTCTTTTGAACTTATGCCAAGGGTGTCTTTCTCCCTGGCGGCATATATATCTGCAAGAACAACAATATCGGCTTTGCATAGTGCCTGGGCAAATTCTTTCATCAGTGCCTTGGTTCTTGAATAAGTGTGAGGCTGGAATACACACCACACACGGTTGTGCTCAAAATGTCTGGTAGATTCAAGAGTAGCGGATATTTCATCCGGATGGTGGGCATAGTCATCAACTACGGTTATTCCTTTAAATGAGCCTTTCTTCTGGAAACGTCTGTCTGTTCCTGTAAACTTGTTAAGTCCTGCGATAATGGTATCTGTGGAAATACCAAGTTTTCTTGCAACAGCTATAGCGGCAAGGGAATTATACACGTTGTGGATTCCAGGAACAGAAAGATTTACAACGGCTCCATTGCTCTCTGAATCTGTAAATGATGAATTAAATGAAGCTTCATTATTAACAACCAGTTTGTATGAACAGCAGCCTGAATCATCAAATGTTATATCAGCAGGACTATACATGCTGGTTTCACTACTGCTTCCCACAGTGATAACTTCACAGCTGATTTCACTGAAGAAATATTTGTAATCATCAATATCAGTGTTGATAATCAGGGTTCCATCATCTGGAAGCCTCTCTGTAAACAGTTTGAATGAATTGCGGATATCGTCAATATCCTTAAAGAAGTCCAGATGGTCAGCCTTTACATTAAGTATTACATCCATGGTGGGATTGAAGGAAAGAAAGCTGTTGGTGTATTCACAGGCTTCTGTGACAAATATATCTGATTTGCCTACACGGACATTGCCTCCGATACTGTGAAGAATTCCTCCTACTGATATAGTAGGGTCACACTCACCCTCAAGAAGAATCTGTGTAATCATTGAAGTTGTTGTTGTCTTGCCGTGGGTTCCGGCAACATTAACAGCAACCCTGTAGTTTTTCATAAGCTGTCCAAGAAGCTGGGCTCTTGTAAGGAGAGGAATATTCCTGTTCTTTGCCTCTGCAAGCTCGGGATTGCTCTCAGAGATGGCAGCTGTGTATACAACAACATCTATGTCATCTGTGATATTGTCTGCTGTCTGGGAATATGCAATAACAGCTCCTTCACTTGTAAGTTCATCGGTAAGAGATGATGGGTTATTATCTGAACCAGTAACTGTAAATTTTCTCCCCAGAAGAATATGGGCAAGACCGCTCATGCTTATGCCGCCTATTCCTATAAAATGTACATGAACTGGATTATTAAAATCAATGCTATACATTAATATATACCTGTCTTTCTGATTTGACTTACTTTGGGGTCAAAAGATTTTTTGCCTCCAATGTGAATAGATGATTACGAATTGCTACGTTGCTTCGCAACTCTCGCAATTCTGCAAACATTCGGAATCCGCTGATTTACTATGTAAATCGCTACTTCCTCATGTTTGGCGGGTCTCAAGTTCAAATGCCTAATCATGCAAGCATGAACGGCATTTTGACCTTTTGCCCCTAGTATCATCTATTATAAACAACTATGTGGAAATTTCAAACATATTTAATAATTATATTCAATAAAAAATATAAAAAGCACTATATATTGTTGGATATAGTTTGATAATTAATAGATTTGGTATTAATTGTGTTAAAATTGACCGGTATACAGGATGAATTGTTGTAAAAAAGACAAAAAAATCTTAAAAAAATTAAAAATTCTTTTTACTTAATTAGGTGAATATGTTATAATTAGGACAGTAAAAATGTCAGGTAATATTAACATCAGAGGTGATAGCATGATTAAAAAGGAAATGATTGCCATGTTATTGGCAGGTGGGCAGGGCAGCAGATTAGGTGTTCTTACTTCTAAGGTTGCCAAGCCGGCAGTAGCATTCGGTGGTAAATACCGTATTATCGATTTTCCACTGAGTAACTGTATTAATTCAGGTATTGATACTGTGGGTGTACTTACACAGTACCAGCCATTAAGACTTAACTCCCATATCGGAATTGGTATTCCATGGGATCTTGACCGTAACGTTGGTGGAGTTACAGTTCTTCCACCATATGAGAAGAGTACAAGCAGTGAGTGGTACACAGGAACAGCTAATGCCATTTATCAGAATCTTGAGTATATGGAACAGTATAATCCGGAATATGTTCTTATTCTTTCCGGTGACCATATATATAAGATGGATTACAAGATAATGCTGGATTACCACAAAGCTAACAATGCGGATATTACTATAGCCGCTATGCCTGTTCCTATCGAGGAGGCAAGCAGATTTGGTATTGTTGTTACAGATAGTGATAACAGAATTACTGAATTTGAGGAGAAACCAGCCAATCCTAAGAGCAACCTTGCTTCTATGGGTATCTACATATTCAGCTGGAAAGTGCTTAAGGATGCGTTAATTAAGCTGAAGGACCAGAATGGATGCGACTTTGGTAAGCATGTTATTCCATACTGCTTTGAGAATAACAAGAGAATTTTCGCATACGAATATAATGGATACTGGAAGGATGTTGGTACATTAAGTTCATACTGGGAAGCTAATATGGAATTGGTTGATATTATTCCTGTATTTAACCTGTATGAAGAGTTCTGGAAGATATATACTAAGACAGATGCCATACCTCCACAGTATGTTTCATCTGATGGGTTCATTGAAAAGAGTATTATTGGCGATGGTGCGGAAATATACGGAAAGATATTTAATTCAGTAATTGGTTCAGGTGTTGTAATTGAAGAGGGAGCCGAGGTCAGGGATTCAATTATTATGCAGGATACTGTTATTGGTAAGAATTCAAAAGTGTACAAGTCTATTATTGCCGAAGAAGTTACTATCGGAGACAATGTTGAATTGGGAATTGGTGATGAAGCAGAGAATGTTCTTAATCCTAAGATTTACAATTCAGGGCTTGTTACTATTGGTGAGTGTTCTGTTATTCCGGACAATGTTAAGATTGGAAAGAATACAGCGATTTCCGGCGTGACTACACTGGAGGATTATAAGGATGGCGCCCTTGCTAGCGGCGGCGTAATAATTAAGGCAGGTGACAACGAATGAAAGCAATAGGAATTATTTTAGCCGGCGGAAACAACAAGTTAATGAAGGAACTGACTAACACTCGTGCCACTGCAGCGATGCCGGTAGCAGGAAGCTACAGAAGTATAGATTTTACTCTTAGCAACATGGCAAATTCGAGAATCCAGAAAGTTGCTGTTATTACCCAGTATAATGCCAGATCTCTTAATGAGCATTTAAGTTCTTCAAAGTGGTGGGATTTTGGACGTAAGCAGGGAGGATTATTTGTATTCACACCTACTATAACAGCAGACAGCAGTTACTGGTACAGAGGTACGGCAGATTCAATTTACCAGAATATACAGTTCCTTAAGAAGAGCCATGAACCATATGTAGTTATTGCTTCCGGAGATGCCGTGTATAAGCTTGATTATGACAAGGTGCTTCAGTATCATATTGAGAAGAAGGCTGATATTACCATGGTTGTAAAGAAGCTGGAAGACCGCTCAGATATTAACAGATTTGGTGTTGTTTCAATGACAGAAGAGGGCAGAATTACTGAGATTGAGGAGAAGCCTCTTGAGACTAATCTGTCAACAGTTAACACTGGTATATATGTTATCAGAAGAAGACTTCTTATTGAGCTTATTGAGAAGGCAGCTGAGGAAGACCGTCATGATTTTGTCAGCGACATTCTTATCAGATACAAGAATGTTAAGAGAATATATGGTTATAAGCTTGAATCATACTGGAGCAATATTTCAACAGTTAATTCATATTATAAGACTAACATGGATTTCCTTAACAGAGATGTAAGAAAGTATTTCTTTAAAGATTATCCTGAAGTATATACAAAGGTGGATGACCTTCCTCCTGCTAAGTATAATCGTGGGGCTAATGTAAGAAACAGTCTTATATCAAGTGGATGTATTGTCAATGGAACTGTTGAGAATTCAGTTATGTTCAAGAAGATATACATAGGTAATAATACTGTGATAAAGAACTGTATCATACTTAATAATGCTTATATCGGGGATAATTCCTATATTGAGAACTGCATCATAGAGGAAGGAAGCACGATTAAGGCTAACAGCAGATTTGTGGGTGAAGGAAGTCCTAAGATTATAATGGAGGACGATCCTGTTTATTACTAATTATTTATAATTGCAACAGCAATTAGAAGGGGTGCGTATGAATATTACAGACGTTAGGGTTAGAAAGATTACAAAGGAAGGCAAGATGAAGGCTGTTGTTTCAGTTACGCTTGATAATGAATTCGTTATTCATGATATCAAGGTAATTGAGGGCGACAAGGGAATGTTCATTGCTATGCCAAGCAGAAGGTCAGCAGATGGGGAGTTCCGCGATATTGCCCATCCTATCAATACGGCAACGAGAGATCATCTTCAGGCGGTAGTTCTTGAGGCTTATGAGAAGGCAGAGGATGAGCCAGAGGAGTAATTTTTAAAATGCTGCATTGAAATATAACCATAATATGAAGTATTATTAAGAGGAGTTTGGCAACAGGCTCCTCTTTTTGTAGCAAAAGCTATATAAAGTAATATGGAGCGGATGGGAGAAAAAATATGTATATAATAGCAGGACTGGGGAATCCCGGAAAAGAATATGAAGAAACAAGGCATAATGCCGGATTTAAGGTTATAGACAGATTATCAGATAAGTATAATATTGATGTAACTGAAGGAAAGTTTAAGGGACTTATTGGTAAGGGGGTTATTGATGGCAACAAGGTCATTCTTGTGAAACCTCTTACTTATATGAATAATTCAGGGGAGTGCATAAGGGCTGTTATGGATTATTATAAAGCTGGAACAGAGGACCTGATTGTTATATACGATGATATCAGTCTTGCACCAGGGAAGCTGAGACTGCGTCCTAAAGGAAGTGCAGGAGGACATAATGGTATTAAGAGTATTATTGCCCATCTGGGAACAGAGCAGTTTAACAGAATTAAATTCGGTGTAGGGGATAAACCTAAAGGATGGGATCTTGTGGACTGGGTATTAGGCAGGTTTAATGCTGAAGACAAGGAAATTCTTGAACAGGGAAGAGACAGGGCCTGTGAGGCGGTTGCATGTATTATGAATGAGGGGATTGAATCCGGTATGAACAAGTATAACGGATAGAAAGTGAGAATATTTTGAAGGCATTATATTCACCTGTTATGGATATGGCAGGTATGGAACAGATTAAGAGAGATTTTGAAAAGCCTGGGAATGTGGTAATGGCAAGTGGGTGCGTTGACACCCAGAAAGTCCACTTTGCCCAGGCTGTAGGGTGTGACTACAGATTCAGGGTGATAATTACCTATGATGAGGCAAGGATGGCTGAGATGCAGGAGGATTCCAGATTTTTTGATGAGTCAGCCATTGCTTATCCAGCCAAGGATTTCATATTCTATAATGCAGATGTTCACGGCAGTCAGATTGTTGGCGAGAGATTAAGGTGTATTAAGAAAATAATTGATGTTGACCAGCTGACGGTAGTTACAACTATTGACGGCTGCATTGACATGCTTGTAGGAATTGACAGATACATTAACGCCCAATTTGAACTTAGGAAAGGCGACATAGTTGACGTAGAGGACATAAGCAGCAGACTTGTAAATTATGGCTATGAGAGGATGCCTATGGTAGAACATCAGGGGCAGTTTGCTGTAAGAGGCGGAATAATAGATATATTTTCACATGTGGATGAATCACCGGTGCGTATTGAATTGTGGGATGATGAAATAGACTCAATACGCTTTTTTGACGTGGAAAGCCAGCGCTCTGTGGAAAAATGTGACAGCTACACAGTATTTCCTGCAACAGAATCCATATTTACAGAAGAAGAGATTGAAAATGGATTGGAAAGGCTTAAGAAAGAGACAGAAAGCCAGCTTGACAAGTTCGGATTCAATGACAAAAGGAAGACAAAGGAGCAGATTGAGGGGGCTAACCATATAAGAAAGCTGTATGGTGACCTGGAAAGGCTTAAAGATTACGGAAGATTCATTAATTCATTTGTGGACAAATGTGTAGGATTGGTTGATTATTTTCCTCTGGATGAGACTTTATATGTTATTGATGAGCCGGGAAGAATAATGGAGAGGATGAATCTTATATCCTATGAATACCAGGAGAGCATGAAAAACAGACTGGCAGCAGGCTATGCACTGCCAAGCCAGGCTGGACTTATGCGCACTATCCAGGAGGTATATTCAAGGATTGCCAGGGGGAGAGTCCTTCTGTTATCTACACTTGAATATAAGCCGGTGCATTTCAATGTGAAGGATTACATAAACATAGGTGCCAGAGGCATAAGCACATACAATAACAGCTTTAATTATCTGGCGGACGACCTCAAGAAATACAAGAGAAACAAATACAGTGCAGTTCTTGTGTGTAATTCAAGAACTCGTGCATCAAGAATTGTTTCAGATTTGACAGAGGAAGGGGTATCAGCTTATTACAGCGAGAATCTTAATGAACCTGTCAAGCCGGGAACATGTCTTGTGACCTATGGCAATATCCACAGGGGATTTGAGTATCCGCTGGTTCAGTTTATCCTTATTACTGAAAATGATATATTTACCAGAAGAAACAAAAGAAAGCAGAAGAAGCAGTTTGACGGGAAGGGCATAGCAAGCTTTAATGACCTGAATATAGGAGACTATGTAGTTCACGAAACCCATGGACTGGGAATATATAAGGGTATTGAGAAGATTAAGGTTGATGGAATTGAGAAGGATTATGTAAAAATCCAGTATGAAGACAACAGTAACCTGTATGTTCTTGCAACCCAGCTGGACAGACTTCAGAAGTATGCCGGAGCAGACACAGAGAAGAAGCCGAAGCTCAACAAGCTGGGCGGACAGGAGTGGAACAAAACAAAAGCCAAGGTTCATGGTGCTGTTGAAGAAGTGGCAAAGGACCTGGTGGAGTTGTATGCGGCAAGGCAAAGAGAGACTGGATACCAGTATGGGGCGGACACTGTATGGCAGAAGGAATTTGAGGAAATGTTTCCATATGAGGAGACAGAAGACCAGATTAACGCAATACAGGATACGAAAAGGGACATGGAAAGTCCTAAGATTATGGACAGACTTATATGCGGTGATGTAGGCTATGGAAAGACTGAGGTGGCAATTCGCGCAGCATTTAAGGCTGTGCAGGAGGGAAAGCAGGTTGCATATCTGGTTCCTACAACAATTCTTGCACAACAGCATTTTAATACATTTGAGCAGAGAATGAAGGGATTTCCAATTAAGGTTGCCCAGCTGTCGAGTTTCAGAACCAGCAAGGAGATTAAGGAGACTCTGTCCGACCTTAAGAAGGGATTTGTTGACATAGTTATCGGAACCCACAGACTGTTATCAAAGGATGTGGTATTCAAGGATCTGGGACTTCTTATTATTGACGAGGAGCAGAGATTCGGAGTGACTCACAAGGAAAAGATTAAGAAGTTAAGAAATAATATTGATGTTCTGACTCTTAGTGCAACGCCTATTCCAAGAACTCTTCATATGAGCCTTGTGGGAATCAGGGATATGAGTGTATTAGAGGAGCCGCCTGTGGACAGAGTACCAATACAGACATTTGTGACAGAACACAATGATGAGATGATTCGTGAGGCTATAAACAGGGAACTGGCAAGGGGCGGACAGGTCTATTATGTATATAACAGGGTCAGAAGTATTGACGAGGCTGCCGCCCATATTCAGGAGCTTGTTCCTGATGCAAATGTTGCTTTCGCCCACGGACAGATGGATAAGAGGATGCTGGAGAATATCATGGTTGATTTTGTCAATGGTGATATTGACGTGCTTATATCAACTACTATTATTGAGACAGGCATGGATATATCTAATGTTAATACCATGATTATTGAAGATGCTGATAAATTCGGACTGTCACAGCTGTACCAGTTAAGGGGGCGTGTTGGAAGAAGCAACAGGACAGCCTATGCATTCTTACTGTACAGAAGAGACAGGATGCTTACTGAGGTGGCTGAAAAGAGGCTTAGCGCTATCCGGGAATTCTCTGATTTCGGTTCCGGGTTTAAGATTGCCATGAAGGATCTGGAAATCCGTGGAGCCGGAAATGTGCTTGGAAAGAGCCAGCATGGACATATGGCAGCTGTAGGATATGATCTGTACTGTAAAATGCTTAATGAGGCTGTCAATAACCTTAAGGGTATCAAAAATGATTATAGTTTTGAGACTAATGTTGACCTGGCAGTGGATGCATATATTCCGTCTTCTTATATAAGAAGTGAATATCAGAAGCTGGATATATATAAGAGGATTGCTGCTATTGAAACTGAGGAAGAGCTTAGTGATATGAGGGATGAGCTTAGGGACCGGTATGGAACTTTAAGCCAGTCAGCAGAGAATCTGCTGGAGATTGCCCTGATTAAATCCATGGCTCACAAGCTGGGGATTATGGAAATCAAGGGAGGACTGGATGATTCATCAAGCCCTGCAGTTTACAGAACCGTGATGACCATGTCCCCTAAGGCAGATATTAATCCTGATGCCATACCTGACTTCTTAGACAGCTTTGGCGGGGCTATTGTTATGAAGACCAGTCCTTCCCCTGCATTTATATGGAGAGTTGTTAAGAAAAAGTACGCAAACAGCTTTGAATATCTTAATGGACTTAAGGATGTAATTAATTTGATGAAGTTTTCTTTGACAAATTAATTATTTATGTTATAATGTACTACAATTTAATGCGTTAAAGCGTCAAATCAAAAAAGTGATAATAGGAGTGCGTTATGATGGAACAAAAGGGAGAACTGATATCTTTCAGACCGGATATCAAGGTAGTTGACTGTACAATAAGAGATGGAGGTCTGGTTAATAATTTTGGCTTTACAGATGAATTCGTAAAAAAACTGTACGAGACTAATGTGGCAGCAGGCGTTGATTATATGGAGTTTGGTTACAAGGCTTCTAAAGCCCAGTTTGATGTTAATTCCTTTGGAAAATGGAAGTTCTGTGATGAGGAGGACATCAGGGCCATTGTTGGTGAGAACAATACTGATCTGAAGATAGCTGTTATGGCTGATGTGGGAAGGACTGATTTCCGTAAGGATATTATTCCAAAGAAAGACAGTGTAATTGACATGATAAGAATTGCTACTTATGTAAGTACAATTCCAGCAGCTGTTGAAATGATAAATTACTGCCACGATATGGGCTATGAGACAACAATCAATATTATGGCTGTATCTACTGCCAAGGAGGAGGATCTTAAGCTGGCTCTTGATATTCTCGCCAAGACCCCTGTTGATGTTATTTATCTGGTAGATAGTTATGGTTCACTGTATCCTGAGGAGATAAGACGTATGTCAGAGGCTTACCTTAAGATTGCTGAGGCGGCAGGCAAGAAGGCTGGAATCCATGCACACAACAACCAGATGCTGGCATTTGCCAACACTATCGAGGCATGTACATTTGGTGTAAGCTTCCTTGATGCCACTATGTCAGGTATGGGAAGAGGTGCTGGTAACTGCTTCATGGAGCTGCTGCTTGGTTTCCTTCGTAATCCTAAGTATAATATCAGACCTGTGTTCAAATTTATTGAGACACATATGAATAAGCTTAAGGAAGAGGGCAATGTATGGGGCTGTGATGTACAGTACATGATTACCGGACAGAGAAACCAGCACCCAAGAACAGCCATTGCATTTACAGCAGAAAAGAGAACGGATTATCTGAATTTCTTCCAGACAATTATTGAGGATTAAACAATACTTAAGATTTGAAAGCCATATTGTGTTGACTTCTAATTTTGATAGAGTTAAAATTATACCAAATTTCAACCAGTATGGGTAGGAAAGGAAGTAATAGACATGGAAAAGAAGAATATTGATTGGGGTAATCTCAGCTTTGGTTATATGGAAACCGACAAGAGATTCGTTGCTAATTACAAGAATGGAGCATGGGACGAGGGAGCATTAATTGATGATTCTAAGGTTGTAATCAGCGAGTGTGCAGGTGTGCTTCAGTATGCACAGACATGTTTTGAAGGTCTTAAGGCATATACAACTAAAGACGGAAAAATCGTTATGTTCAGACCAGACCTTAATGCAGAGAGAATGGAGAATTCCTGCAAGAGACTTGAGATGCCTGTATTTCCACAGGACAAGTTTGTTAAGGCATGTGAGGAAGTTGTAAGAGCTAATGCAGCATATGTTCCTCCATTTGGTTCAGGAGCAACACTTTACATCAGGCCATATATGTTCGGAAGCGGCCCTGTTATCGGTGTTAAGCCATCAGAGGAGTATCAGTTCAGAGTATTCTGTACACCAGTTGGACCTTATTTCAAGGGTGGCGCTAAGTCTATTACAATTAAGGTTTCTGATTTTGATAGAGCAGCACCTCATGGAACAGGTAATATCAAGGCAGGTCTTAACTATGCCATGAGCTTACATCCAATTGTTCAGGCTCATGATGAAGGATTTGCAGAGAATATGTACCTTGATGCTGCAACAAGAACAAAGGTTGAGGAAACAGGTGGAGCTAACTTCTTATTTGTTACTAAGGATGGAAAGGTTGTTACTCCAAAGTCTGATTCTATCTTACCTTCTATTACACGCCGTTCTTTAGTATATGTTGCAAAGGAATATCTTGGACTTGAGGTTGAGGAGAGAGAAGTATTATTCTCAGAGATTGGTGATTTCGCAGAGTGTGGACTTTGTGGAACAGCTGCTGTTATCTCACCTGTTGGAAGAGTAAATGACCATGGAAAGATTATTGAGTTCTGTGACAGTGCAAATGAGATGGGACCTGTAACAAAGAAGCTCCGTGAGACATTAACAGGTATCCAGATGGGTGAAATCGAGGCTCCAAAGGGCTGGATATACACTGTAGAGTAAATTGACAGAGGCGTATCGTATTATGAATAATTTTGGAACCAACGAGCGTGTGCTGCGTTCAGATGTTACATTAGAGGAAAGCAAGGAGATTGAACGTATTCTCCGTAAGAATAATATATCGTATTTTGAGAGATGGAAGACTCACAGTGGTCTGCTTAAGTTCCTGGACAAGGGCGGCAATGGCAAATGTGATATTCTGATACATATGGATTCTATGGAGGAAGCAAAGAAGGCGCTGGGAGATAAGTAATCAGGCAACGCAAAAGCGTCTGCGGAATGGGGATTGATATGAAAAAGTTTTTAGCAGAGTTTAAACAGTTCATAGCCCGTGGCAATGCCATGGATATGGCGGTGGGTGTTATTATTGGTGGCGCATTTACATCAATTGTTACTTCACTGAACAAGGATATTATTACACCAATTCTTGCCATATTTGGCGGTGTGGATTTCTCTAATCTTGTTCTTAAGATGGGAAGCGGAGAAACTGCTCCAATACTTTGTTATGGAAGTTTTATCACAGCGGTAATCAACTTTATTATTACAGCATTTATCATCTTCTGTCTTGTTAAAGCAATTAACAAGGTGACTTCGTTTAAGAAGCATGAAGAGGTTAAGGAAGTAACGGAAAAGGAATGTCCATATTGTATGTCTAAGATATCTATTAAGGCAACAAGGTGTCCACACTGTACTTCTGAATTAAAGTAGAGGGTTAGTAACTGTCCAGATTATAGCAGTTTAGGCTGTACCCTTAAATAGAAAAAAGTCACGACGAAGAGAATCTAACCGTTGTGGCATATATGAATCACACTGGGATATTACAGCAACTGCCCAACTTATGGCTGCTTAGGCTGTACCCTTAAACAGAAAAAAGTCACGACGAAGAGAATCTAACCGTTGCGGCATATATGAATTACACTCGCTTATTTCAGCAGCGCCCTCCAACTCGCCCCTTTGGGGCTCAAACAATCCGGGCTGCTGCTGGCGAAGTGTAATCCATACATGCCGCAACGCTAAGATTTCTTCTAATGTGACTTTTTTCTGTTTAAGGGTACAGCCTAAGCCGCCATAATTCGGGCAGTTGTTGGCGAGGGGAACAGCGAGAAACTATGCTTTGGGTTAATTATGTTCGAAATCGTGTAGTTGTCAGCCTGCTCGATTGCCAGTCCTCCGGCGTAATGGGGAGGATTGGGCGTAGAGGCAACGAATAAAATTACCCATGACTGAACTGCTTAGGCTAAACAGCATAGTATCTGCATAGCTAAATGCAAAAAAGTCACATTAGAAGAAATCTTAGTGCTGCAATGCGTATGAATTACACTTCGCCAGAAAATGTCATCACTGTGGTGCTCGGACTGTACACTTAAACACAAAAAGGTCACATTAGAAGAAATCTTAGCGCTGGGATGTGTATGAATTACACTTCGCCAACAACTGCACGAATGTCTGAGCCCCCCGGTCAGGGGCGAGTTGTCGGGCAGTTGTTGAAATAAGCGAGTGTAATTCATATACGTTACAACGCTTAGATTCTCTTCGTCGTGACCTTTTTGTGTTTAAGTGTACAGCCCGAGCACCATAGTGATGGCATTTGCTGAAATAAGCGAGTGTAATTCATATGCGTTGCAACGCTTAGATTCTCTTCGTAGTGACTTTTTGGCATTTGGCTATGCAGGTATTATGCGTCCTTTAACGCTGAAGTCTGAAAGAGGGTGTAAATCATATTCGTTGCCTCTAAGTTGGGGAAAGGTGTGAGTTCATATAGGAAATGGCGTTGTTAAGGGTGGTGGTGCTGATGGCGTCAAGGGCTTCTCTGGTCATAAATCCCTGATGGGAGGTTACTATTACATTAGGGAAGGACAGAAGCCTTGCTGTAACTGAATGCTTAAGGATGTCATTCTCCATATTTTCAAATACGTAATCCGTCTCCTCCTCGTACACATCCAGCCCGATGGCATGAAATTTTTTATCCCGGATGCCTTTTATAAGAGCTTCTGTGTTTACGATGGCACCCCTTGATGTGTTTACCAGAATAACTCCGTCTTTCATCTGGTTAATGGTGTCTGTGTCAATAATGTGGTAGGTTTCCCTTGTCAATGGACAGTGCAGGGAAATAAGGTCGCTTTCCTTTAGAAGTTCTTCCATGGATACGTAATGGACGAAATCTAAGGAATCATTGTGATACTGGTCAAAAGCAAGAACCTTCATGCCAAATCCCCTGCAAATCCTGCACATGGCAGCACCAATACGCCCTGTGCCTATTATGCCTGCCGTTTTTCCATAAAGTGTTATTCCTGTAAGACCCTGTAGGCTGAAATTGTTCTCACGGACTTTAATATATGCCTTATGGATTCTACGGTTGGCAGCCAGTGCCAGTGCCATGGCATGTTCTGCTACGGCTTCTGGAGAATATGCAGGGACTGTCATTATTGTAACGCCAAGTTTTTCGGCTTCATCCATATCTACATTATTGAAACCTGCACAGCGCATAAGCACCAGACGTACATTGTTCTGTACAAGGATTTGCAGGACTTTTCTGTCAAGGATGGAATTAACAAATGCACATACAGCATCATATCCTTTGCAGTAAATGGCAGTTTTTTCTGACAAATCGGTCTCAAAATATTCTATAGATATGCCGGGATATTTTGTCAGTGCTGCCTGAAATGATTCTTTATCGTAGTTCTTTGCATCATAGAATAAAATTTTCATACTAAACTCCATTTCTACGTGTGTTTTTGTGAAGAGGCAATAGTAAATCTGATGATGAAGTTTATATCTGTTATTTTACTGCACCTCTTCTTATGTATGTTATTTTTTCCATGTTGAAAGATTCTATTCTTATTGTCTGTATAATTCAATATATGTCTTTGGAAAGAATGGTAATGGCTATTAATACGGCAAAAAGAGCCTTGGAACAAAATCCCAAGACTCTTTCGCGACCGCCCAGCAGTCATTCACTATTAACAGTGACATTGTATCATATCCAAAAGTCTTGTCAAGTATCCCGAGTTATATTATTTGTATTGATTTGTTATTTATATTAAATGAAAATATATTTTTATACAAGTGTTTTCTGATTATATTTAAATAATTGATGTATCTCTTATTTTTTATCAAAATCAGGATTGAAGGCATAGAAGTTTTTAGAGTCAAGACGGTCCTGAACTCTTGAAAGTGCTTCGCCGAACCTCTGGAAGTGAACAATTTCTCTTTCCCTTAAGAATCTTAACGGGTCAAGTATATCCGGATCATCAGTAAGACGAATCAGATTGTCATAGGTTGAACGGGCTTTCTGCTCTGCAGCCAGGTCTTCTGTCAGGTCAGTGATTACATCTCCCTTTGACTGGAATTCGCAGGCATTAAATGGAATTCCACCGGCAGCCTGTGGCCAGATTCCGGCAGTGTGGTCAACGTAGTATGCTTCGAATGGAGTACCTTTAATCTGCTCCATTGTAAGTGTTCTCGTAAGCTGGTGAACCATGGTGCTTATCATCTCGAAGTGACCAAGCTCTTCTGTGCCGATATCGGTGAGAAGTCCGGCAACATCCCTGAAACCGCAGGAATATCTCTGTGAGATATACCGCATGGATGCTCCTAACTCGCCGTCAGGGCCACCATATTGACTTATTATCATTGCAGCCAGTGATGGGTTAATCTGTTTAATTTTAATTGGGTATTGAAGTCGCTTTTCATAATTCCACATTTAGAAGCCCTCCTTTTCCCATGGCAAAGGTGTTGCTTCCCAGTTGAAATAATTGTCAATACTGGTGCTGGTAAATGTCAGAGGTCCAATGTTCATTTCATAAGCCTCTACAGCATCATTATAACGTCTCTTCATGACGGTATAGTATTCAATGGCTTCCTGGTCATTAGGATGGGTATCCAGATAGAGAAGCATTTCAGTCATGACAAAGCCCAGTTCATATACATTCTGGATTATCCTTGCTCTGTCCCGGCTGCTGTTATTCATTCTCATTCTGTCTGATTTCATATCCATATCAGGACGTTCACAAGGTCTGTCATTCATATCCATGCCAGGACGTTCACAAGGTCTGTTATTCATATTCATTCCTGATCTTGGACAGGTCATGTGTCCGGATTGTACGGGTCTGCTCATATTACGTGAAATATTGTTCATTTCCGTGCACCTCCCAGAAAAGGTTTGTCAAGTATAGGAAACATTGTCCCTCGTCTGAAAGCTTTGCATGGGTCATAATATTCTCCCCAGCGCTGCCACGGAACATACGCCATTCCGGGAACCTGATGGGAACAATCGTTGCTGTAATTCATGTTAATTCTCCATTTCCAAAGAACGTGTTCTATATAGAATATGGAAAAAACAATTCATGGTGCATGTCATATTTTATGATGCCAGATGACGACCTAAGAAATCTGCTGCTACAGAAATAATTTTTTCGTCAACTGGTGTCAGTCTTGGAGAAGGGTCCTTTGCCAGCATAATAACCATTCCAAGAATATCTCCTTCTGAGATAATAGGACTTATAATTTCCTGGGTGTATTCAGAAAGACCCTTGTCAATTATACGGACGAAGTTTTTGTCTGTCTGAGATGCTGTTATATTCTTTCTTTCAATCATTGCAGAGACCAGTTCTCTTGAAACATGGGCATTTTCCATAACCTTTTTACCACTTCCTGATGCAGCAATAATCTGTTCTTTATCAGTTATACAGACACAGTTGCCACTGATTCTTGCAAGGGAATCTGCGTAGTCTCTGGCAAACAGGGCAAGCTCGCCCATTGGAGAATACTTCTTTAATATGATTTCTCCATCACTTCCGGTATATATTTCAATTGAATCCATCTCACGGATTCGCATAGTTCTTCTGATTTCCTTAGGTATAACGATTCTGCCGAGCTCATCGATTTTTCTTATAATTCCTGTGGCTTTCATTTTCCTCGTATTTCCTCCATTATTTTCTATATGATTAGATTAGAAGCGTCCAATTCATTGGATATGGAGTTAGTATGTGGAAATATTGGGGAATTATGCAAAAACCAATTGCAGATAAAAAATAAAAATAATAAAATTAAAAAAGGTATATTAAGTGAGAAATTTATAAAGGACGTATGAGGAATGAAGATTGTACAGGATAATAAAAATGTTTATGTAAAAGATATCAGGGATTTTGATTTGGGACAGACCATGGAATGTGGACAGTGTTTCCATTTTAACAAATTAGGGGAAGATGAGTACGGACTGGTGGCTTTCGGAAGGTTTCTCCATGCAAAGCAGGAAGGAAGCGATTTGTGCCTGTTTGATACTACTGAAGATGAAGCGGAAAGATTCTGGATAAAGTATTTTGACCTTGAAAGGGATTATAGCCAGATTAAGGCAATGCTGCTTAAAGAGGATGAGAAGCTTGGCGAGGCTATTGAAACTATGTGGGGTGTAAGAATTCTGAATCAGGAGTTCTTCGAGACACTGATATCATTCATTATAAGCCAGAACAAGCAGATACCACATATTAAGCAGATTGTAGCTACAATATCAAGATTGTATGGCAATTACCTGGCAAAAGCAGGAAGCTTTGAATTCTACAGCTTTCCAACTCCGGAGCAGATGAAGAATGTTACTGTAGAGGATTTAAAGGAGTGTAAAACGGGGTTCAGGGCTCCATACATAAAGGATGCAATTGACCATGTGCTGGCAGGAAAGATGAATGAAAATGATTTGAGGGCAATGCCGGTTATGCAGTGCAACCAGCAGCTTATGAGCATAAAAGGCGTTGGTGTCAAGGTCGCAAACTGTGTGAGTCTGTTCGGGCTTGGGCACAGAGAAGCATTTCCTGTGGATGTGTGGATAAAAAGGATAGTTGAAACACTGTATTTTGATGGCATAGACACTCCGGCAGAAAGAATAGGTGAGTTTGGAACAAGCCGTTTCGGTGAGTTTGGTGGCTATGCACAGCAGTATCTCTTCTACTATGGAAAAACAATAAAAATGGGTGTGAAAAGATAAATAATTTATAAAATATATAATATATTTAAAATAGCTGTTGACAAAGAAAAAGGACAGTGATATTTTATTGTTAGTTCGATTAGCACTCAAATTCAATGAGTGCTAACAAATATTACAGCTGCCATTAATTGAGAAGACAGCGGAATGGAGGATATACATTATGAAGTTAGTACCATTAGGTGACAGAGTTGTTATAAAGGCTGTGTTGGCAGAGGAGACAACAAAGTCTGGTATCGTATTACCAGGTCAGGCAAAGGAAAAGCCACAGCAGGCAGAGGTAGTTGCTGTAGGACCTGGCGGAGTTGTTGAAGGCAAGGAAGTTACAATGCAGGTTAAGCCTGGAGATAAGGTTCTTTACTCTAAGTATGCAGGAACAGAAGTAAAGCTTGAAGATGAGGAATACATCGTTGTAAAGCAGAGCGATATTCTTGCAATTATTGAAGATTAATGAGAAAGTAAATTTAGAAGAATTTATGGAGGATTAAAGTAATGGCAAAGGAAATTAAATATGGAATTGAAGCCAGAAAGGCTTTGGAAGCAGGCGTTAACCAGTTAGCAGATACAGTAAGAGTAACACTTGGACCTAAGGGACGTAATGTAGTTCTTGATAAATCATATGGTGCACCACTTATTACAAATGATGGTGTTACAATCGCTAAGGATATTGAGCTTGAAGATAAATTTGAAAATATGGGTGCACAGCTTGTAAAAGAGGTTGCTACCAAGACTAACGATGTAGCAGGTGATGGTACAACAACAGCTACAGTTCTTGCACAGGCTATGGTTAATGCAGGTATGAAGAACCTGGCAGCAGGTGCCAACCCAATTATTTTAAGAAGAGGTATGAAGAAGGCTACTGACTGTGCAGTTGAGGCTATTGCAAAGATGAGCCAGAAGGTTAATGGCAAGGACCAGATTGCAAAGGTTGCAGCAATCTCAGCAGGTGATGAGGGCGTTGGCCAGCTTGTTGCAGATGCAATGGAAAAGGTTTCTAACGATGGTGTTATCACAATCGAGGAATCAAAGACAATGAAGACAGAGCTTGACCTTGTTGAAGGTATGCAGTTCGACAGAGGTTATGTTTCAGCATACATGGCAACAGATATGGATAAGATGGAGGCAGTTCTTGACAATCCATATATTCTTATTACAGATAAGAAGATTTCTAATATTCAGGAAATTCTTCCAGTACTTGAGCAGATTGTACAGAGTGGTGCTAAGCTTCTTATCATCGCAGAGGATGTTGAGGGCGAAGCTCTTACAACACTTATTGTTAATAAGTTAAGAGGAACATTTAATGTAGTAGCTGTTAAGGCTCCTGGATATGGTGACAGACGTAAGGAAATGCTTCAGGATATTGCAATTCTTACAGGTGGTAAGGTTATTTCTGAGGAACTTGGATATGACCTTAAGGATACAACAATGGATATGCTTGGCCGTGCTAAGTCAGTTAAGGTTCAGAAGGAGAACACTGTAATTGTTGACGGTGAGGGAAGCAAGGATGAGATTCAGGCAAGAATCGCACAGATTAAGTCTCAGATTGAGGAGACAACATCTGACTTCGACAGAGAGAAGCTTCAGGAGAGACTTGCCAAGTTAGCAGGTGGTGTTGCTGTTATCCGTGTTGGTGCTGCAACAGAGACAGAGATGAAGGAAAGCAAGTTAAGACTCGAGGATGCTTTAGCTGCTACAAAGGCTGCTGTTGAGGAAGGCGTTATCTCAGGTGGTGGTTCTGCTTACATTCATGCTTCAAAGGAAGTTGCAAAGCTTGCTGCTTCACTTTCTGGTGATGAGAAGACAGGTGCAGAGATTATATTAAAGGCTCTGGAAGCTCCACTTTACCATATTGCTGCTAATGCAGGTCTTGAAGGAGCAGTTATCATTAATAAGGTAAGAGAGTCAGAGGTTGGTACAGGATTTGATGCTCTTAATGAGAAGTATGTAAATATGATTGATGCAGGTATTCTTGATCCAGCAAAAGTTACAAGAAGTGCCCTTCAGAATGCTACAAGTGTTGCTTCAACACTCCTTACAACAGAGTCAGTTGTTGCTACAATTAAGGAGCCAGTTGCACCTGCACCAGGCGGTGCTGACATGGGAATGATGTAATTACCATGCTTTAAGAATACATCTTATCTTAATAATATAAAAATGGATGAGAACCCTTGAAAAAAGGCTTTTTCTATTGACAAACTGGAAGAAAAAGTATATATATTAATTTAGTTGGGGGTCATTCCAACAAATATATACCTATTGAGGAGATAAATAATGAATAAGACTGAGTTAGTTGCAGCAATTGCAGAAAAGACAGAGTTAACAAAGAAGGACAGCGAGAAGGCATTGAAGGCATTCATCGACGTTGTTACTGAGGAGTTAAAGAAGGGTGAGAAGGTTCAGTTAGTTGGCTTCGGTACATTTGAGGTAGCTAAGAGAAACGCTAGAACAGGTAAGAACCCACAGACTGGTAAGGCTATCAAGATTCCAGCTTGCAAGGCTCCAAAGTTCAAGGCTGGTAAGGCTTTAAAGGAAACTGTTAACAAGAAGTAATTTTAGCTTGATTGATGAGGTTAAAGGTCATGTATGCCGAGGCATTCATGGCCTTTTTTCACTTTTAAGGAGGATTTATGAGATTAGACAAATATCTTAAGGTTTCACGTCTTATTAAGAGAAGAACAGTGGCAAATGATGCCTGTGATGCAGGCAGGGTTATTATTAACGGAAAGGTTGCCAAGGCATCCACAGAGGTTAAGGTTGGAGATGAAATTGAAATCCAGTTTGGTAACAGGAATGTAAAGGTTAAGGTTACGAATGTGAAGGAAACTGTAAAGAAGGACGATGCTTCTGAAATGTTCACCTATATGTGATTTGCATAAATCAGTGCTTTCGGACATACATTATAGTACTTATAGTACATAAAGTATGGAGGAGCAGATGGAAGAAAGGTTAAAACCAAGGCAGCAGCACAGAGTTACAATGGAGAACAGGAGCAGAATGGAAATGACGGGGATAACAGATGTTATCTCTTTTGACCTGAATAAGGTACTTCTTGAAACAGATTATGGAGTCATAACCATCAAAGGCTCTAACCTTCATGTAAGCAGGCTTACAGTTGATAAGGGTGAACTGGATATAGATGGGGAAATCCATTCCATGGAGTATTCTAAGGCTTCAGAGGCAGATAAGAAGGGAGAATCACTGCTTGGAAGGCTTCTTAAGTGAATCTGTAAGAGGTGAGCTGGTTATCCTTCTTGTATCTGTATTCTTAGGCATGGTGTACGGATTTATATATGATACCCTGAGGATAATAAGGAGGGTTTTTCCTCACAGAAAGGTACTGTGGATTGCTGTGGAGGACATTATTTTCTGGATATTTATAACTCTTCACGCTTATGTAACTTTCTATTATGATACTAATGGAGGATTACGGGGCTACATTATAGCCGGATTGTGTTGTGGAGCCGGAATATACAGGGTATCTCTTGGTAAGATTTATCTTAAATATGTTACCAGATTTTTGAAATTCCTTATTAAACCATTGAAAAAGTTTGCCACAGTGGTTAAAATACGTATAGGAAGAGAGGGTTAACATGGTTATTGAATCAAAGTGGGAGCGTAACAGGCGCGCGAAAAAACAAAAATGGTCCAATAGGATAGTATTGTCTATAGCCATTGTTCTTGTGCTGGTTCTTGGAATTGCAGTGTGGAGCGGAAAGAGGTCAATGGCTGCAAAGAATGCTGAGTATGAAACACAGAAAGCCCAGTTGGAACAGCAACTTGAGGAGCAGCAGAAGCGCAAGGAGAAGCTGGAAGACTACAGCAAGTACGTACAGACCAAGAAGTTCTATGAGGAGACTGCCAAGAATAAGTTCGGACTTATATATCCTGATGAAATTCTGGTAAAACCACAGGATTAGAAATCATACATTTTGCGAAAGCAGATGTATGATTTTTTTGTTGCACAAATTGACCTTTTTCGCAGGACGTGTGGGTTATAATGGAACATCATGATAAAGAGGCCAATATTTTAAGCCTCACATTCTGGAAGAAAGGTGTGGTATATATGAAAGAGGATATTAATAACTATGCGCTGGAATACTCATTTAACAAAATAGAGGAGACGGCAAAGACTTTCAGAAGATTGGGAGAAACATACTATGAATCAACAGGGATTTCAGGACAGCTGCTGCTGGTGGCGGACGTGCTTGAAGAGTGCGTTAATGTTAATCTGTATTCCCAGGATATGGACAAGGATAAGGCTAAAGAACTGGTTAGAAAATGTCTGCTAGCTGGAATAAGGATAAAAAACATAACTCTTGTATATGGAAAAAATGGTATAGTCCAGCTGGCATTAAGTGCAAAAACCATTGGAAGGAACTGCGTTAGCGTTAAGAGAATTATAAATGCATTAAATGATGTTTTGGGGCAGGAGTATTATATGCCTGGAAGTGGTGAAAGTGTGGTGACAGAAGAGTTTCATCATTACCTTTTTATCAGGGAAGCGAGATTTAAGCTGCTTACCGGAGTTGCCAGGCGGGGAAAGGGGACAAGCCGTTTTAACGGGGATAATTTCCTTATTTCAAGACTGGAATGTGGAAAAACCACAGCTGCAATTGCAGATGGAATGGGAAGCGGTAAGAAGGCATTTTCAGAGAGCAGAATTGTAATAGAATTAATGGAAAATTGTATCGAAGCCGGATTTAAGGAGAAGGCAGCGCTGGATCTGGTCAATGCGGCGTACATATCAGGCAGCGGTAAGGGGCTTAATCCTGTAACTATGGATATGAGTGTAATTGATTGTGATGCCGGTATGCTTTCATGTATTAAAATGGGGGCAGCAGCCACATTTATTAAAAGAGAAAATATGTGTGAGATAATTAAATCCACAACACTGCCTATTGGAGTGCTGGAAAAGGTGGATTTTGACTGCGTTTCCAAGAAACTGTATGACGGAGATTATGTTGTGATGATAAGTGATGGTATCCTGGATAATATTCCGGGAGTGGATAAGGAAGAAACCATGGCGAATCTGATTAATGATATAACAGTGAAAAAACCTGCGGCAATGGCGGAGGAAATTATGAGGAAATCCCTTAAATATAATGGGGATAAGCCATCAGATGATATGACAGTATTAGTGCTGGGGCTGTTTGACACTTATGATAAATGATAATATAATCTCACTATGGTTAAGAAAATATATAAATATATAAGTGAATATAAAATGCTGGATGACTGCCATAATCTTGTGGTAGGGCTGTCTGGTGGGGCTGACTCTGTGTGTCTCCTCTCAGTATTGTCTGTGATTGTCCATGACTACATTGAAGAAATCGGACATGGAATTCATATTACAGCGGTGCATGTTAATCATGGAATCAGAGGGGAGGAAGCCCTGCGGGATGAGGCATTTGCAAAAAGAATCGCGGACAGTATGGGTATAGAGCTGGTATGCTTTAATCTTGAGATTCCAAAAATGGCAAAGCAGGAGGGAATAAGCCAGGAATCTGCTGGAAGAATTGCCAGATACAGGTGCTTCAGACAGGTGGCAGCTGACAGGGGAATGACAGATTACAGAATCGCTGTTGCCCACCATATGGATGACCAGGCTGAAACTGTACTTATGCATATCATACGTGGAAGTGGTATGGCAGGGCTTAATGGAATGAGAGCTGTGTCTGGTGATATAATAAGACCTCTTTTGTGTGTTACCAGGGAGGAAATTTTATCATATTTGAAGGACAATGGACTTTCTTATGTAACAGACAGCACTAATCTTGACAATGAATATAGAAGAAACATGGTAAGGAACTGCCTTATTCCATCTATGGAGAAGCTTAATCCCCAGCTTAAGACGGCTCTTAATAATCTGGCTAAGGACAGCAGTGAGTGCTGGGATTATGTCCAGAGGCGGGTTGATGAGGCTGCCAGGCGTTATCTGGTTAAAGGGGATGGGATTGCCCGGATATGTTTTGCTGCTGTGGGGTGTGACGAAACAGGCTGTGAGCCGGTTTGTGAACCAGAATGTGAATTAGATTGTGAGCTGGTAATTTTAAGAGAACTTATTAAAAGAGCTTACTGCCATGTTCATGGTGATATTGTGAATCTGTACCGGTATCATATTGATGCTGTATGTGGTCTTAAGGACTGCAATACAGGAAAAAGGGTAAATCTTCCCGGACAGATAACTGCTGTAAGAAACCATGAGGGTATTCTTATATGCTCTGATGGTTATCTGGCAGATATGGCAAGGAAACAGACTGCCAGAGCACAGTATGTTGAAATACCCCTGGTGGACAGTAACCAGGGCTGCGTGGAATTGCCAGAGGGAGTTTATGGCGGATTTACCACTGTAAAATGGAGAGTTCTTGATAAAAAAGAATTTGGAAACTTTGAAAATAATGACTATACGAAGTATTTCGATTATGATATTATTAAGAATAATCTTGTTTTCAGGTTCAGAAAAACAGGAGACAGATGCAGGATTGATAAGTATGGACACGAAAAGAGGCTGAAGCAGGAACTTATTGACAGGAAAATTCCTGTTAGTATGAGGGATACTGTCCTCTTGCTGGCTTCAGACCAGAAGGTATACTGGGCTGTTGGCGTAAGACGATTTGAGGAGTTTTATGTTACTGACAAAACAGACAGAATACTGGAAATCAGTGTCAGTTAATGGAGGAGAATACATGAGTCAGGAGAAAATCAGGGTTTTAATACCTGAGGAAAAAATCGAAGACAGAATCGTACAGCTTGCAGAGCAAATCAGCAGGGATTATCAGGGCGAGACAGTTAAACTGGTATGTATCCTTAAGGGAAGCATTATATTTACATGTGAACTGGCCAAAAGGCTTACAGTTCCTGTGCTTTTTGATTTCATGCAGGTGTCGAGTTATGGAAGCGGTACCAAATCCAGCGGAAGTGTTGTAATTAAGAAGGAACTTGATGAGGACATAAAGGGCGACAATGTAATTATTGTTGAAGATATCGTTGATTCAGGAAATACTCTGTCACAGCTTGTTCCTATCCTTAAGGCGAGAGAACCTAAATCTCTTAAGGTGTGTACTCTCCTTGATAAACCTGACAGGAGAACTGCTCCTATTGATGTGGATTACAACGGTTTTGTTATTCCAGACGAATTCGTTGTTGGATATGGTCTTGACTATGACCAGAAGTACAGGAATCTGCCATACATTGGCGTACTTCATTTTGAATAGATATATTAATGGCGGTAAGGAGGCGAAAAAATAAGAATGGAAAAGAGAAAATCAGGAGGAATAGGCTTATATTTTGTGATTTTGCTGGTATTTATGATAATCTATGCAATAACCTTCAGTTCAAGGTCATCAACAGGTGATTATTCATATGCCACATTTGTTAAAGATGTAAGTGATGGAAAGGTCAATTCTGTCACAATAGTCCAGAATTCTGAGGTTCCTACAGGAAAGCTGTATGTGGAGCTTGAGGGAGAAAACCGCTCCAGGGTAGTGTACACTTCGGATATTAATAAAGACCAGGAGCTTCTGCAGGAGAAGAATGTATCTTACTCCTTATCAGACGTTAAGAGACAGAATATATGGCTTATTGTTGCTGTTGTAGTGGGAGTTGCATTTGTTGTAATAATGTTTATTGTTATGATTACCAACAGACAGGCGGCAGGCGGAAGCAATTCCAAGATGATGAATTTTGGAAAGAGCAGAGCCAGACTTATGAATGGCGATGAGAATCGTGTTACATTCAAGGATGTGGCAGGTCTTGAGGAAGAAAAGGAAGAGCTGGAAGAGATTGTGGATTTCTTAAAGGATCCTGTTAAGTACACTAATCTCGGTGCAAGAATCCCTAAGGGCGTTATTCTTACTGGTCCTCCAGGAACGGGTAAAACTCTTCTGGCAAAGGCAGTAGCTGGAGAAGCGGGAGTTCCATTCTTTTCAATATCAGGTTCAGATTTTGTGGAAATGTTTGTGGGTGTAGGTGCATCCAGAGTAAGGGACCTGTTTGAGGACGCCAAGAAGAATTCCCCATGTATTGTATTTATTGATGAGATTGATGCTGTTGCAAGAAGACGAGGAACTGGAATGGGCGGCGGCCATGATGAACGTGAGCAGACTCTTAACCAGATGCTGGTTGAGATGGACGGTTTTTCAGTTAATGAGGGTATTATTGTAATGGCTGCAACTAACAGGGTTGATATTCTTGACCCTGCTATATTAAGACCAGGACGATTTGACAGAAAGATTGTTGTGGGAAGACCAGATGTTAAGGGAAGACTTGAGATACTGAATGTTCATTCTGCTAAGAAGCCTCTTGGGGATGATGTTGATTTAGATTCCCTTTCCAGAACAACAGCAGGATTTACAGGTGCTGATCTGGAAAACCTTCTGAATGAGGCTGCAATCAATGCTGCCAGAGACGGCAGAAAGTTCATATCTAATGATGATGTGAGCCGTGCATTTATTAAAGTTGGAATTGGAACAGAGAGAAAGAGCAAAGTTATATCTGACAAAGAGAAGAAGATTACAGCATTCCACGAGTCAGGTCATGCTATATTATTCCATGTTCTGCCAGATGTAGGACCAGTCCATTCTGTTTCTATCATTCCTACAGGAATGGGTGCTGCGGGATATACCATGCCTCTTCCTGAACGGGATGAGATGTTTAATACCAAGGGCAAGATGCTTCAGGATATTATTGTGTCTCTTGGAGGACGTGTGGCTGAGGAACTTGTATTTGATGATATTACCACAGGTGCTTCACAGGATATCAAACAGGCTACATCTACCGCAAGAGATATGGTTACCAAATATGGATTTTCTTCAAAGCTGGGCTTAATCAATTATGACAATGACAGTGATGAAGTATTTATTGGAAGAGATTTCGGACATACCAGAGTATATGGTGAGAATATAGCTTCAGAAATTGATAATGAAGTAAGGGATATTATTAATGACTGCTATGCTAAAGCAAAGCGGATTATATCTGATTACCGTGGAATTCTTGACAGAACTGCACAGCTTCTTCTTGAAAAAGAGAAGATTGACAGGGAAGAGTTTGAGGCATTGTTTGAGGGCGTTGAGATTAAAAGATATGTGTAGTATGATACCGGGAATGAGATTATGGGCATGTGAAGAATAATTATGTGGGTGCCTGAATGGTTATGTATTTAATATATTACATGGAAATTGTATAATATGCACAAAAAAATTTGCAAACTTTTGACATATTTGGCAACACTTATGATGGCGGGCGTGATACTATAATAACGTAAAAACCCCCAATACATTATATATTTTGCTACACCCCATAATTAGTAAAATACCTTAAAGAAAAAGGACAGCTTAAGGGAGACGCTTCGTAAGGAAGTTGTCTCCCTTCGGCTTTTGTAATCAGTCAGAATGATTGAATTGTAGGTAAAATCAATCATATTGGAGGATTACAAGATGAAACAGCATTACACAGACAGAAGAACAGGTATCACCTACACTCTACAGGGCGATTATTACTTACCTAACCTTGCCTTACCACAAGAAAAAGAACAACATATCGGTGTATGGGGACAGCGACACTTACGGTATATTAAGCGGCACAGAAAGGTGTTTTACACTAATCTGCTGACAAGTGGCAAGCTGTACGACTATCTCGCTGACCTCGACAAGCAAGCTGAGGATAAGTTTTTTCGGATTGTAAAGCAGATAGCAGAGCGAGAGGGCGTGACAGAACAGCTTAAAGCAGACAACCAAATGGAGTGGGTTGCTCGGATGAACAATATCCGTAGCAGAGTAACAGAAATTGTCAATACAGAGGTAATCTTCGTATGAGAAAGCGGAAGTATTACCTTTACCTCACGACAGAGGAACGGCGGTATATCTTCAATGCCTTACTTGCCTACCGCAACAAACTGTTTGCACAGAGAAGAAATACTGACATCGTTGATGAGGTTATAATAAAACTACATAAGTAAGCACACGGCGGCGGGGAGAAATCCTTGCCGCTGATTTTTTTGCAAAAATAGATTTGTGTGTCACCTTTTGCATCGCCCGTGCATCTATATATCATAACAGCGAAACGGTGGTGTGGTTATGGTATTCAGCAGCTTACAATTTATCTTCAT
>CAMEWO010000025.1 GCA_945946665.1 uncultured Eubacterium sp. | reverse complement strand
CTCTACTTGTCAAGTGTTACAATATAACTATTATCATGATAAACCATCAAATAGATATAACTATATCCCACTTACATACACATACGACTGAGACGAATAATCTATTTCAACACTTTTATTTTCAAACCAATACAGTATTTCTACAATATTTAATTCTCCCTTGTCTTGTCCATTCTCCAATGTTATTATGTTACTGTATCAATTTAATAATTATCGACAAGGAGATTAATACAATGAATCAAGAAGAAGAGATTGTATTCTCATTAAAGAAGTTTAAGCGAGTATTCAGCACATACTGGTACATTGTACTGATTACATTCATATTGGGAGTTGCATGCGTAGGGGTAATGACCATGAAGGCAATGTCCAAGCCAGCTGCTTCTTCCACTAACCAGACAGTCACAACCACTGCAAACCAGAATGCAGCCACTGATGCATCATCAGACAGCATTTCCTCTACAGAAGGTAGGCTTTCCCCTTCAGGAACCACGTATTTTAGCATTGTACGCTATGTGAAAGTGGATTGGAGCGATATATATCCTGATGTGTCTGTGTCCAATGATAAATCAGACGAGGACAACTACTATATTCTTAGCAGAATTAACAACCAGATTAATTATGAAAAAGAAATTCTTAATAACTGCAATAACATCTTAAGCTACGATTCATTTAAAAATGACATTAACAATGTTCTTAGCTCTGAGAATTTTACCAGCCTTACCAGTACAGACTTAATTTTCTGTGATATCTATGGTAACGATGTATTACGTTTTACTATATACGGACAGTGTTCTGTTGACAGAATCCGCTGTATTCTTAATGCAGCTGTAGATTCTTATGTTAAGAAAGGTCAAACTCTTTTCAACCTTGGCAATTGTTCTACTATAGAAACTAATGATGTATACGCCTACAACAAGGGAAAGGATGGTAATTTTACTGCTCTTAATATGTCCGCTGTTGAATGGCTTGATAAAGAGATGGCTAAAGGTAAAGGTGCCGCCATATCAGATACTGATGCAGTAGCTCCGGAACAAGCTGAACAGCCTGTGGCAAAGACCAGTTTTAAGTCTGCTCTCATGACTAAGAAGAATATAGTTTTACTGCTTGCCTCCATTATTCTTGGATTTGGCATATTATTCTGCATAGCCGTATTTGACCAGATTATTGATATTCCAGCTGAGATTGATTATCTGGGACTTGATAAAATTGGTGAATGCAGGGAAGCTGATACCAACTCTGCAGGAATTATATCTGAACGAATTGCTACAATAGCCAAGAATAATAACTATGAATCCCTTTCTATTGTATCCATGAGTGCTATTCCACTTCTTTCATCTATATGTACCGATGTTACTAATGACGCCTTATCTGCCAGGGCTTTTCAGTATCCTGACAGCTACCTTGCCGGTATATCTGATATTAACGGAAGCGATGGCGTAGTGATTGCTCTTAAGAGTGGAATTAATAAGAAAACTGCTTTAAAGCAGCTTCTTGAAAACCTTAAGATTGATAATCCTAATATATTAGGTTTCATATGGATTGAGACATTATAACTTATATTTACAACGAAAGGAGTCCTTCATTGGTTGAAGAGACTCCTTTTTTCAACGAATTATATTGATATATCTACACTATTATACACGAATATCATTTCCCCCCATTAGTAAACACTGTAACCACAGTCTTTCCCAGTATCTTCATATCAAGCCCCAGGCTCCAGTTATCTATATAATTAAGGTCCATCTTAACCACATCTTCAAAATCTTTAACTGTATTCCTGCCATAAGCCTGCCACATACCTGTTATTCCCGGCTTCATGGATAGTCTTCTCTTATGATGTCCCTCGTACTGATTAAATTCATTTACTGTAGGTGGTCTTGTTCCTACAAGGCTCATGTCGCCTTTAAGTACATTTATAAACTGCGGAAGTTCATCTATGCTTGTCTTCCTAATAAACTTTCCCACCTTGGTAATTCGTGGGTCATTATCCATCTTGAACATCAGACCATTCATCTCGTTTTGGGACATCAGCTCACTTTTCCTCTCCTCAGCATCTACATACATTGAACGGAATTTATACAGTTCAAATACTCTTCCGTTCTTTCCCACACGTTTCTGCTTGAAGAATATTGGTCCCGGCGACTCCAGCTTAATAAGTGGTCCCACAATCACTGTTGTCACGGCAAGAATTATGGTTCCGACTACACCGCCTATCAGGTCAAATGCCCTCTTAACTGCCATATCCTTGGCATCAAATTCTCTGTTGAAGAATGTTATAACTGGAATGGAATTAAATGTTCCCATGGCTGTATTAAAGTCCTTAAAGCCATCCAGTACCTCTAACCTTAAATGGACTGTAATACCCATATCCTCGAATTGAAGGACCATTGGCTTTAATTCTTCCCTCATCCTGGAGTCTACATCTATGTATATCTCGTCAACAATTTCACGCTTAATGTAGTCCATCATTGTATTCTTATTGGCAACTACGCTGTATTTGCTGATTGTCCGGCCTGTCATGTCTTCATCCATAACTACAACTCCTGCTATAGTCACAGTCCAGTCGTCTCCCTGACGTAACTCCTTCACTATTCTCCTCGCCCGATTCTTCATGGTTATAACTATTACATTAGTGGAGTGCATGAAGCTTCTGCTTCTTGATATGAGGTAGAACTTCACAAGGAATCTTGTTACATACATTAACAGAGCACCGCCAATTACTGTAAGCACATACACACCTCTAGGCATGTCTGATGACCTGCGAATCAGCTCATACACCGCCACTATGGCTCCAAATATCAGGGACTTCTTAACAACAGATTTGAATTCAATGAATTTTCCTCTGGTTACGAAATCCTGTGGCACATTGACAAACAGAGCCGTTATCAGAACAGCAATCACGATTGTAACCAGATTGTCAGAGAGTTTCGTCTCCACCATCTGCATACCCAGATTCTTATATTTGGCAAGCCATATTAGTCCTGACAGGTAATATGCCGCAAATATACATAATGCATCTGTAAAGAATAATATTACATTCTGTATACTGTCTCTATTCTTTATTCCGCTGCTGTGCAATGTATTCTCCCCCGCTTCTGTATATTCCCATTGTTATGGTGTATCTATATTGTCAACCATTTGTCGTTTCTACTTTTCACCGCCATGTGTCTTCTAAAATCTACTTTTCAACCTCAATATAGTAGTTATTTATCAGGTACTCTTTAAGTTTATCCTGGTCAAGGTCATAGTGTTCTGACTCACCTACCTGCTGACCATCTCTTACCTTACCCTCAAGGGTATATATTCCTCCAAATGAGCACTCTGCTGCTTCTGAAACTAATGTAACCATCTCGCTTGTAGAAAGGTCCGTAATTATGTAATCCATAGCAGTATTATATATATCTATAATCTTAGTTGGATTGTGTGCTATTGTACTCCATGCCGAATTAAAGAAGCTGTTCAGATACTGCTTCTGTCTTGCAAGGCGCTCTGAAGATGTATTCATCCTGTTAATATCACGGAAATGAATATAATTATATGCGGATGTTCCCATCAGAGTATATGTCTCACCCTCAACAAATGTCTCATTAGTTCCATAGTCATTGCCATATGTTGTAAATGTGTAAAGTGACTGCACTGTTACACCACCAATTGCATCATTTACAGCAATAACGCCTCCCATATTAGCAGATGTTGTGGAATGAATTGGAAGTCCATAAAACATCCTTGATATTGCCTTGGCAGAACGGTAATTACTCTCCTCCAGACCATTACCAAATCCATGTTGAACAGTTATCTGAGCTTCGATTGAATTAGTTATATTACCTTCCTCATCATATATATCTACATAAGCAACTGCATCCCTTGGCACTTGTACTAACCAGAATTTTTTATTAGATGTATCTAATGAAAGCATATATATAGCATCTGATTGGCCACCATCATACAAGCCCTGTTTCTCACTTACCACATTCAAATCATCTATTCCAAGTACCAGAAGATTAATGATACCATTATTATATGTATATTTCTTATGGTTATATATAATATCAAAATTCTTATTATCTGCCATATTGGCAATTATCTCATTATCTCCCGCTCCCCCTGCTGTGTATAGATTTTCAACATCTATTCTATCATGTATGCTGCAGTTTATCCGACCAACATAACGACCATCATACTCCTGCACAACATCCGAATTAAGAAGAGATTTCCTGCCATTATCCTTAATAACAGCATATGCCCCCATCACCACTCCAACCAGTATCACAATAACCAATCCAATGACAATCGCAACTTTTGCAGGTTTACTAAGCTTTCTTTTGTTGTCTGTCATAATATCATTCTGTTTATTAGTTTTCTTAATTTTACTGCTCATTAATTAACTCCTTATATTTAAAGACTATATGAATACGTTCAATTAATCAAATTAGTTAGCCAAATCCATAAACCACACATATCCACAGCTTCCTACGCCAACTCTTGTATAAGCAGGATTAACCATGTTGTCATAATGAATCTTAGAATTCTTCCAACCTTCAAACATCGCCCTTGCTGTCTTAAAGGAAGGACCCTTGGCAAGATTCTCAGCCCGGGCAGTTGCTACAATATTAAAGTCCTCATATAAAGCCTGCCAGCGTCTGCCATCAATCATCTTATGATTTTCACCATCATAATAATCTGCCAGATAATAATCAACTGCCTTCTTACATGATGCAATACATATATTCTCGTCCATAGTCAGTGGTGCAACTCCAAGACTTGCACGAAGCTCATTAGTCAGTCTTACAAGCTCTACATATATAGAGTAATTAGCTGTATACTGAAGCTTTGCAGATTCAACACCATAAGAATCTACAACTGTTATTATTTCTGAATCCGGTCCAGCTGCCTTGTTTGCTTCCTGTGCTATATCTTCTCTCAAAGCCGCCTCCTGAGATTCCACCTCTTCCTGTCTTGCAGCAATTATTGACTCCTGCTCCTGCCTTGCCGCTTCCGCCTTAGATTCAGCTTCTCTGGAAGCTTCTTCAATGGCTGCAGCCATAGATGCCTTTATCTCCTCAGCCTTCCTGGCTGCTTCTTCTGCGGAAGCCTTCTCAGCTTCAATACTTGATGTCGCAGATGTTGTTGTCTGTGCCTGTCCCGCACTCTCTATTGACGCTGCCGTTGTTGGTTCAACTGAAGCAGAGCTTGTATCAACGCTATTAGCACATGCTGCCATTGACGCCACCATCGCAACAGTCATTATACAGGCAGCTATTCTTTTATAAAACATATATCTAAACCTCCAGACTATTTTCACCTCTTAAGATTATAACACATTACTTTCATATGGTGAATAAAAGCTTAAATTAATTTTTTCCAAATATGTGTAAATAATAAAGTATTTTCTATTGACGTAAAAAAGGAACTGCTTCACGAAAGCAGTTCCTTTGTTTACTTGAGGATTTTATTAACCTTACGTTCATCAGTTAATAAATGAGAAAAAAGTTTTGTAAAAAATATAACTTGTTATCTTTAAGTTAATTATATATTACAAAATGTCTGTTAAAAAACAATGCATTCTAATTAAACATTATTTAAATTATATGTTAACGATTTGTGAACGACATAGTATAGTCTATAAACTTAATTTATGTTTATCAGATATATACGCATTATTCAACAACACAAAAATTCCCATGGTATACTGAACGTGTATACCATGGGAACTGAGATTAACTTCTCAATTTAATGTTTACAACAATGCTTAATTGTGTAATTCCTCGATTCGATTTAATCAATCTTCCGATTAGATTAAGCTCTCTTCTTAGAAGCTACAACCATAGCACCGAAAGCACCCATCATTACAACTGCAAGAGCTGCGATTGGAGCTACATCACCTGTCTTTGGTGAAGCTGTGTTATCTGTTGTCTTATCAGATACGCCATCGTTCTTGTCTGCCTCTGGCTCTGCAGCAAGCTCACCCTTATCGAATACGAATACACCATCTACGAATGTTGCATCGTTATCGAATGTGATTGTCTTACCAACTTCAACTGTAGCAACCTTTACGAAATCCTTAACAAGAGTACCAAACTCTGTATCGAACTTTGTCTTTGCAAGTGTTGGCTGGAATACGTTAACTGCAGCAGCATCCTTGAATGCTGTTCTTGAGATAAGGTCTGAATCAAATGTGTATGTTCCTGCCTGAAGCTTATCTACATTGTAAAGAAGCTTAGCATTACCACCATAGATGTTTGCATACTCAAGACCAAGATTCTCTGTAGCAATTGTTCCCTGAAGGTAAGCTGTAACCTTAACAGCTACTGCATCCTTAGTGAATACCTTGCCGTCGATAGCTGAAATAACAGCATCTAAATCAGCTGCTAAAGCATCACCAGCTGAAATGTTAGCATAGAGTGTACCATAAGCGTTCTCATCTGTTGACTTAAGAATGCTCTTAGAACCCTTTACAAGGTTATTAGCAGCTGTTGCATCTCCATTTCTAGGAGCCTTAACATATAATTCTGTGTTAGTTACATATCCCTCTGTAAAGTTATCATAAGATGGAACTCCAGAAGCAAGTTTAACTGTTACAACCTGCTTTGAATTTGCGTTATCATCCTTAACAGTTACAGCATATACACCATCAGCTGTAATACTGCCGTTTGTTACACCTTCTGAAACTCTTCTCTCTGCTGCTTGTGCTACTGACTCAGAAGCACCCTCAGTAACTTCCAATTTCTTATCTACTTTCATTACTGCCTTAGCTGCATAGTACTGATTCTTTGTTACACCAAGAGCTGCGTAGTTATCACCAGCCTTGTATACAACTACAGGTGTGAACTGATCAGAAAGACCTGCTGCAGTACCATCAAGGTAACCATACTCTACAGTACCTTTCTTTCCGTTGTAAGCATCAGCCTTAACAATTGAATCTTCTGGATAGTACTCAGCTGCAAACTTATTATAGTTGTCGCCGTATACTTTCTTTGCATCGCTCTCAGATGTTGCAGCTGAAGCTGTTACAACTGTACCGAGAACCATTGTTGCGCACATTAAAAGTGCAAGTAACTTCTTTCTCATATTGAGATCCTCCTTTTAAATTTGAAGTGCGTCAGCATTACGCTTCCGCCTCCGTTATATTTTTTACAAGTATGAATATAAACCTGTCGTCATAATTTGTCAACACCTTTTTAAAAATTATTTTAAATATTTTTGAACAAATTATGAACGAGTGTATTCTATCCAGTAAATACCTGTATTTTACATATTATTTCACTTTCCTTGCCATAGCAGTTACTACAGATACACTTCCTGATAAAACAACTGCCAGCATAATAAGAGCTGGAATTATTACCCCATTCTCTGATGTCTTAGGAGACAGATTAGGGTCATTCCCTGTTCCTGCCTGTGTTGTTTCGTTTTTATTATCTTTAACTGGCTGACCTGCAGCATCTCCTACCTGGAATGTTACTTTATTCATATTACTTGGAAAGAATTTCACATCTGATGAACTTGACATAAGTGTAGTTCCTGATTTTTTATATGTCGCAATATTTCCTGATGTATCAATAACCTGAGCATAATTGAGTACATATGTACCTGTTGTCTCAATTGATGATATATCAATTCTTCCAACATATATCTTATTAAGAGGATATAATGTAACTGTCTTTGTCCATGTTCCAGGCTGTTCAACATTCTCGAATGCAACACTTACTGACGCAACACTTGAAGATGTCTGACCTGCTCTTGAGTAATCATCTGTTGCTGTTGCTGTTATTTCCACATACTGCTTACTTCCATCATTTTTTATTCCTACAGTGGCACTAAGAAGTGATGGTTTTGCAGTATCCAATGTTGTATTACTAACAAAGAGCGAACCCGAACCAGTGTCAGTACCTAAAGCATTCGTCACCTTTGCCGATATCACATAGCTTCCATATGCTGTGGACGGAACAGTAACCGGTATATTTACTACTCCAAAAAATCCCGGTGCACTTGCTGCTCCTGCTCCTGATGCCGAAAATCCTCCAATTCCACCATATTGATAATTAGGAACACTTATTCCATATGAATATAAATTGTAATCATATGTAGCATATGGATTATAGCAATTAATCTGGACTGTAACAGGCGAATCACTTTGATATTCTATGCTTACAGTAACTGTTCCTCCCGCCGATACAGTATCACTTGATACGCTAACATCAGTTATATTGGGTCTTGAAGCCGCCTTAACCTGTGTGCTGAATAATCCACTGGTCACAACCAGCGTTGCAGCCACCATTATGGCACCTGCCCGTTTAATGAAAGATCTCATAATATTATCCCCTCCGTACTTACGTATTTTAGTATTTTTGTAATAAATCAAACTATTTTGATGATATATCTTTATAATGTATTTGTCAACTATTGCCAATGCTGTGCATACTACCCGATTCGCTTATCAACAATTTCCTTAATTACCTTATTTGACACATTTTCGATTTCATAATCAGCAGATTCTATTTTGTTTATTGCCGCCCTTAACCGATTCATATTATCTATAGTAATTGGTAATTCAGGATTCTTCTCTTTAAGAACCCTCAACACATTACCAACAGCAAATCTTGGCACCCCCAACTTCGATACAATTACTGCTTCCTTGCTTGATACCCCATAATAAATATAAGAAGGTAACATTTGTGCATTTTCTGTCTGCAAATCAAAGCTCACGGTCTGATATATATTTATTCCCCATGGCATATAAGACTTCATCTGGCTATTAAGATAACGATTGCATAAAGAAATTGCATCTTCATCGCTTTGCCCTGGTCGTTTAATTTCTTTCGCAATATCTCTTACCTTATCGCCATTTACCCAGCCCATAAGCAACTTAGCTATACTTTCTGGATCCATCGTCCCTTGCCCTAACATATCAATTTTTATTTCAGGAATTTTTGCAATAATATTAATAATCTCTGTCAAGCGCTCAATATTCTTAGTTCGAAGAATAATTTCTGAAGCCTTATACTCATCATCTCCGTTTTCTTTCAGTCTATGGATAAACGCACCTATGATATCTTTAACCTTTGTGTAACTTATATCACTAATACCTAATTCATCAGCCTTCGCCATATCTTCCTTTTTATTTTCGTTAACATGACGAATATATTGCGCTACAAAAGTATTAAGTTTTCTTTGTGCATTAACAAAACCTTCCTGTTTACTCAAGCTATGATACAAATAAGAATCCGTTAATATTCCCCTGATTTTAGCAATATCTTTTGGGCTAATATTATAATCATAACTAATGTTTAATATATGGTTTATATATTGCAGCAGATTTAATATTGGTGCATTATTGGGTTCTTTTAACACATTGTAGTCAAAACTTATAGTACTATTTCCCGTAAAATAAGCATTCAGTGAAGATATTACTTCTTTTAAATCTGATTCAATATATCTTTTCACTATTGACTTGGTTTCTTTCTGGGAATTAGAATAGGAAAGAATAATATATCCCTCTTTATCCTTGTATGCTCTACCAGCACGCCCTGCTATATTCCAAAACTCATCATTTGATAAATCACCTTTATTACGCAATTTAACTGTATCAAAAATAACCGTATTAATCGGGAAATTCATTCCTTGTGCCAATGTTGTTGTTGCAAATATAAGTTTTATCTTATTATTTCGAACTAATTCCTCGATAGTTTCCTTGACCAAACTTGATAATCCAGAATTATGATAACAGATACCAAATTTCAAACATTCAATTAAAGGATCATTTTCTCCATTTTCTAACTTTACAATTTCTATTGCACGTTGAATTTCCTCGTCACAGTTCATATCAGGCAGCATACCTTTTTCTTCAAAATACATTTTCGTATATGATGCCAATTTCAAAGTGGTACCTCTGCCACCACACAAAACCAGAATATTCCCTTCCTGTTCAATAAAATCATTCAGAACCACACAAAGTCGAACCGTATTATCAATACTATCTAATCCAAGTTCTTCTTTCACATCCTGCGGATTCAGGTTCAGGGAAATTTCTACATCTTCTGTCCCCAATTGGTTTCTTGGTGATCTGTAAAACTGCAGAACAGATTTTGTTTTCTTTCTATCAAGTAAATTACAACCAATATATTGTTTGGTTGGTGCCCACTCAATGGAAATAATGTCTGCATTTCTTGGTGAGTCGGCTAACCACTCACTTATTTCCTGAGCATTACTAATAAAGGGGCTTAATAAAAGAAAATTTGCCTCTTTCATATTTTGCTTTATAGACGATAAGACCAGTTCAAATTTAGAGCCTCGTGATTTGTCTCCTAAATTATGAGCTTCATCCATAATAACTAAACGAGTGTTTTGTATTGCCGGATGATTCTGTCTTACAAGTGCCTCTAATTTTTCGGGTGTACTAATTAATATATCAATATGCGTTCTCGTCAATATTTCATTTTCTATCTCATCAACATCATAATATGGTAATGCTGTTTCTATATTAAAATTAAATTCCTTAAAATCACTTTGCAAATCAATTTTAACTTGATCAATAAGTGCATTAGTTGGAACAATATAACATACTGTAGGATTAAAATCGGCTGTTTTATAGTTATGAATACTAAATAATATCTGCATCTCTGCCAGCAACGACTTTCCTGCACTAGTCGGCATTCCAACAACAATACTCTTTTTAGGCGTTAACACATCCGAAATAACCTCTCTCTGAGATGGCAATAAAGAATATATGTATCTATTACCATTGGAAAGGTTTTCTTCGATAAACTTTCTTATTAATGGTGACTTTTCTGCAATGTTCCATATTGAATTTTCTGCCACTCTTTCATATGCATATCGCAACAAATGCCCAATGAGTCTCAAGTCAATGCTTTCATTATCCAGCAAATGAAATGCATTATATGAATACATATCAATAACACTATATATATCTTGATTTTCCGAACTATCAATCTTGCCGCTAAAAAGATATTCTTTTAAAACCGTTGTCAAATAAATAATGTTCCCATAAGAAGCAATCTTTAGTCCAGCAGTTATATCTAATTCAGCTTTTGCAAGCTCTTCCCTTTGAGCCTCATCTAAATTATCATTTGCTCTTTTAATAAAGGAATTTAACTGTGTCAATCCATCATAGTTTTTAATATTACTCATCAATAATACAATTAGATAGTATGTATCATATTCTAATTTCTGAATTATTGGGAATTCATTGTATAAACTCATCATTTTGGTCAATTTAGCATTATATTCCTTAATAGCCAAATCAGACATTGTCTGTTTATCTGCCATATAAGATAACATACTATACATAACCAGATATGACATATTTTCCCAACACTCATTATCATTAATCTGATCTAGAACTTGTTCATACAGGGATGCTACTGTTCCACATAATCCTACAAGTAACTCTTTTCGTTTGTCGCTCTCAATTAAATCCATATTAGGATTCTCTAAAACAATTTCCAATAACGCATTCAGCAAATTCGCCTTAGAAAGTAAATCACTATTCAAATATTTCTTACTTTGTTCTTCTGCTGAAAACTTATTATATAAGTGACTAGTTTCAATATCTGAGAGCATAACAGTAAGCGAAGAAATATTTTCTTCGCTTACATTAAACACTTTTTCTATTGTATTTATTATGCTCTCAATATATTCCATTGCTATTCACCTATCGCCTCTTCATAGACTTCATTGCTAAATTCAGAAAATTTCTTCCTAAATGATAAGATTATATTCTTGACATTTTCTCTTTTAACTCCCTGTAAAGAAAAATTCTTATAATCGTCTATGTTCATCTCTGGAACAATTTTCTCGTTATTTCTAAGTAAAAACGGGAAAAACATTATATTATCTGCTAAGTCTTTCTTTTCTCCCGCAATTAATTGCGCTAAGAAGTCCACTATTTTTTCTAATATATCGTCCTGCATTTTAACATTTCTTATACCATGCATATATTCCAAAATTTCGTGAGAAACCCGATTATCTACATCATCAATAGCTTTCTGAATATCCTCTTGTAAAGGTTGCACAGAATCACATGGTATTTTATTTTCTTCAGATGCCTTGACCTCACATACAACAAATCGAATTCTATCATTATCTATCCAAATACCAGGAACATCTATCCCGTCAGTATGCTTATCAATTTCAACGGTTTTTAAATTTACTCTTTTATCAGCTTCATCGTAAAACTTACAACCATATTCTTGTTCTAACAAATACTGTGCCATCCATTCTGTCACGCGTTCTCTTCGAACATCAAATTGTGATATTTTCGTTTTTTTAGGGATATTGATTTTTGAAACCTGCTCATTAAATCTAGCTACAAAATCTGGGTTCAAATTTTTTGTTCCATAATACGTCAAATCATATTCTTCTATATCATGTACTTTAGATATTTTTACTTTATTAACTAAATATGCTTTTATCTCATTAAAGCTTTCTTCATTTTCAATATCAAATTCGAAAAGATTAACCTTCAAGCCATTCAATTCTGTTTCCAGTACCTTTGATATACCTGCCATTGTATAAACCACCTTCAAACATATTATACACACAACCCACCCAGTGTATTTACTATAACACACTACCCTCTCTTTTTCTATACATTTTGCCTATTTTTTGTCATCTTATCTTTTCCTTTTCTTCAGCTTCTACATTAATTTCTCTATATAATAAAAGAATATCCTCTCCATATTTATCCTTGAAAATCCAACATCAAAGAAATATAATAGCTGTTGAGTATTCTTCATGTGGATACCCTATACTAATAAGGATGAGAGAGAGAATAATATGAAAGACTATACGGAAGTCCAGCTTGATGATGTGCTTGATTATGAATTTGATGATGATACTGATAACAAGGATACTGATGGGTTTGAGAATGATACTTATGATGATTTTCAGGATGATACTTATGATGGTTCTTACGATGATTCTTATGATGATTCTTATGATGATTCTTATGATGATTCTCATGATGATTCTCATGATAAGCCTCAGAAGGAGCATTCCAAGAAACCTCGTAAAAGAAAGCCTTCTACGAACCATTCTTCGAAGCACTCTACCAATCATTCTACCAAGCTATCTAAAACATCTAAAAAGAAGCTTATAACAGGAGCTGCCATTGGAGCGGCTGCTTTAATTCTTGCCATTGGTGGAACTGCTGTGTATATGAAGCATTCAAGGGATACTGCGGCGGCTCTAGCTACGGCAGAGGCTGCCTCTATAGCGGAATCAGAATCTATTGCAGAAGAACAGTTAAAGCTGGCTGAGGCGGAGAGGACTAATCAGGTTATTAAATCCCAGAAGTTAAGGGAATTACAGAACATTTATTCCAGTTCCGGAATTCTGTATGATATAGATGGTGAAGCAACGGAAAAGCTTACTGTAATGTCTGGTGCTTTATCAGCCATCAACAGCACTCCCGGAGAGCTTGATAATGAGAAACAGCAGATTGTCGACGCTGTTACTGAGCGGTTACTTAATGACGAACTTATTGATGAGGCTTATACCCCATATACAGACAAGCTTGAGTATAGTTCTGCATTCTCTATTAAAGACGGGTTCACATATAAGGAATATAATGCTGTAACATCAGCTTTATCATCGAAACTGGCGTACTACAATCAGGAATCTGATACAGCAACATATCTTGCATCAGTAGATTCAATACCTGATGAGGACACATACAATAATATAGTTAATGAACGCCTGATGAAAATCAAGGCAGAGGAGGAAGCTGCTGCCAAGGCTGCCGCTGAAGCCGCTGTCGCTGCCGCCAAGACAAGCAGTGACGTAGTTGAGGAATCCAGTGATGCCAATGAAGCTGCTGTTGTTGAAGATGAACCAACCACCACGGAATTGCTTGAAACTAAAGACATGTGCTTCGGTATAGATGTATCCCATTACCAGAGTGATAAGAAGAAAATCGACTGGGCTAAGGTCAAGGCTTCTGGCATGGATTTTGTAATTATTAAGTGCGGAGGACGTTCAACTGGTTCTGATGGAACATTGTATACGGATAAAGCATTTGAGAAGAATATAGAAGGTGCCCTCGCCAACGGATTACAGGTGGGAATATATTTCTTCTCCCAGGCAATTAACACTAAGGAGGCTGCTGCCGAGGCAGAATACTGTATTAACCTTATTAAGAAGTATAACATCATATATCCGGTGGCATTTGACTGGGAATCTGCTAAGGGCTACCGCGTTGCCAAGTATAAGATAAGTAAATCTGCATTAACCTCAATCTGCACTACATTTGCAGATAAGATAGCAGATGCAGGTTATACTCCGATGATATATTTCTGCCGCAACGACTGGTACAATATTGTTGATGCGAAGACTCTCACCAGCAAATACAAGGTATGGCTTGCCATGTATTACAAGAAGAACTACTACACCAGCAAGCGCTGGACTGCCAAGGAGCCTGGACCGGATTTCAAGTACAAGTATGACATGTGGCAGTACGGTGTTACCAACACTGTTGATGGTATCGAAGGGTATGTAGATATGGATGTTTCTAAGTTCTCTTACCACAACTATGAGATTGTTCTGACTGACCCGTATATTAAAACCACCAAGGATGAGTACACTTTCCGAAAGGGACATGTAACGGAAGAACTTTCAAAGGAGATTGAGGCTATGAACTGTATCGGTATATCCCCATCCCTTTCCTACTCAACTAAGAATTCTAATTATTACTTCAAGAGTCTGGACAGTCTGCAGCCTGGAACCCACACCATAAGACTGTACTTCAACGATCCGAAGTATGGCGGTATTAATCATACGATAAAGCTTAATATAACTTATTAAGTACCATTAATATCTGATACGTTAAGCCCGGCAGAGGAAGAATTGTGCTTTCATAATTCTTCCTTGCCGGGCTTATTATATAATGCATAATTGCACTTCGTAATTACATTCTATTTGTTAAGAAGATAGTAATAATACCATGATGGTGTTGTGCTGCTGGTATTATTCAGATAATAATAGTAAAGTAACGCATCATTATCGTTGTCTTCATCATCATCAAGAAGATAATAGTAATACCATGATGGTACTGTTGAGCTTGTGCTGTTATTATTCAGGTAATAATAGTAAAGTAATGCGTTATTATCATTATCTTCATCATCATCAAGAAGGTAATAGTAATACCATGATGGTACTGTTGAGCTTCCACTGTTATTATTCAGGTAATAATAGTAAAGTAATGCATTCTTATCTGTATTCTCATCATCTGATAACAGATAATACAGATATGGGTCTGATATGCTTCCACTATTACCATTCAAATAGTAATAGTAAGCCATTGATTTGTCATAGCTGCTGTTCTTAACTGATAACTTAGTTGCTGCTTTTACAGTTGTTTCCTCATCATCATCATTAGAAAATACAGCTTTCACTGTGTATGTTCCACGTGCATTAGATGGAATGTCAATAACCACATCATCACCTGTTGTAATATCTTCATCCGAAATATCTTTCTCTACTGAGAACTTCTTAGTAGAAGGTACATATCCATAATATGGATTGAAGCTCTGTGAATAGAATTCATAAGTTACCTTGGTTGCGTCTGTAAAGCTTGTCTTAATCTTTACTGTCTCTCCGGCATTGTACTCATCCTGTGCAACGATACTGATTGAACAGCCTGCAGGTGCTTCTGCCTTAACCGGTGTTGCAGGTACTAAACTTGCAATTGCTGTAGATGCCACCAGAATGGATGCGCATACAACAGCTTTGATTCTTTTTGCTAATCTAACCATATCTTTCTGTCCCCTTTGGTGTATTTTATTAATTAATTTTATAATAGAATGATAATACGCCTTTGTCAATGAAATTATCAGATATTTTTTGTCTGAAAGCCTGTATTTTACTGGCTTTCACAACATTATGTGGTTTTGTCAGTCTACACATCCTTTATGTTGTGTTGGCTCAGTTGTGATGTATGCTGACTCAGTTGTGATACTTACTGCCTGGGTTTAATCTGAGAAGGACTGGACGTAATATCTGTCATTATATGATAAGCCCTCAGGGTCCGGCACTGTCACCTCACCACTTTCTACGCAGTCCACCCGCACAAATACGCCTATTCCCACGCTGTCAAAGTCAGGGTCAAGCATATTTTCATTATGACTGCTTGAATTCTTCCAGGCATACATTACAGTCTCTGCATCTTCCTGTCCGGCTGCTATATTTTCACCACATGTCCCCAGATTACTGTTATATGCTGTTCTCCATGATGCATTAGTAGGACGTGAATGATTATGTCTGTATGAGTATGCTATCTCCATTGCCCGTGTGCGAGCTGTCTGACTAAGCTCGGAATATGACAGGAATGGTCTGAGGCCATTGGCTTTCCTGTATTCGTCAAGTATGGATGCTATCTCCTTCTCGCACTCCTTGTCCCAATATCCGTAGACAATCTGTGTTCCATTATAGGCATTAACCTTGTGTGGAAGAGCATAATTAACATCACTGTATTCCCCACATCTTTTACATGCAAATCTCTTAACTCCCGGGGAGGTATCTGTTGCTGTCACAACAACTGACTGAAATACGGATTCATGTCCAAGTGCAGGGTTATTCTCATCATCAACGCTATAGGAGTCTTTGCAGACTGAACATGTATATATTATCTTTGCAGCTTCTGTACATGTTGCCTGAGTTCTTCTTTCCTCATATTGATGTCCGCTGTAGCCTGCTTCCTCATGAATCTCCTCATATGTATCGCCACAGCCAGTACATGTGTATACTGTCTTAGTGTAGGCAACGCAACTGCCAGGCACCTGTTCTTCATGGTAAGTATGCTGGTGTTCTGTGGTCTTTTCTGCCTGGTTTGCTGACCGACCTGCCACTTGATTTTCCGACTGATTTCCTGACTGATTTCCTGATTTATTTCCCGTCTGATCTGCTACCTGCCCCGCTGACTGGTCTACTGCCTGACCTGCTGACTGGTTTGCTGCATTCATCCCTGTTTCCCTGCCCTGCCTGTTATCTGCCTGGCACGCAGTAAAAGATACCGCCAGCAAAGCTGCCAGTATCAATCCATATGACATCTTTTTTACTTTTTTGTACATTGTTCCCTTCTCCATATCCATATGATAATACATGAGTCATAAGGTCAGAATTCGTTCCTGCTTGCAGGATAAAGGTTCTGACTTGTTAACCCGCATATCGTAATATCCATTTTGTGGATAACAGCTATATGATACCATATATTAGTCTTTCTTTGTGGATTTTTTTATTTTTCTGTTGCATTTTTTCATGATAAGTAATATTATAATCACGTCATGTAGTTTTAATTACTATGTGTAACAGTTATGCATATTGTGTTTTGTATTGTGTTGCATAATGTGTTGTATATTGTGTTGTGTGTTTTGTTATGCGTTTTGTTATGTGTATCTTTCTCATGCACATTTTTTCTGAAAGATTGGAGGATGGAGATTAATATGGAAAAGATGATTAAAACAATCACTACCTCAAAGATAAAAGACCCTGGCAGTGCTATTACTCATTTTATTGGAATGCTTATGGCTATATTTGCCGGCATGCCTCTTATTATTAAGGCTCTGCGGGCGCCGGACCTGATTCACGTGGCTTCTCTGTCTATATTTATAGTAAGCATGGTTATGCTGTACGGGGCAAGTACTACTTATCATACATTTGACATATCACCAAGGATTAATAAGATGCTAAAGAAGCTTGACCACTGCATGATTTCGGTAATGATTGCCGGTTCCTACACGCCGGTGTGCCTGATTGTGCTTCATGGCCCTGTGGGCTATGGGCTTCTTGCACTTGTCTGGGGTATCGCCATTATAGGCATTGTATTCAAGCTGTGCTGGGTTACATGCCCACGCTGGGTTTCTTCGGCTCTGTATATTATCATGGGCTGGGCTTGTGTGTTGTCATTTACCCAGCTGATTAATGCACTGCCGGCTGGGGCATTTGCATGGCTTCTGGCTGGAGGCATTATATACACTGTTGGTGGCGTTATATATGCCCTGAAGCTGCCTATATTCAATGCAAGACACAGGAATTTCGGCAGCCATGAGATATTCCACCTGTTTGTTATGGCAGGAAGTGTGTGCCACTTCATTATGATGTTCAAGTATGTGGCTTTGTTTCCGATTGGGTAGGGGGATTAGCAGAGCCTTTCTTTTTTGGAGGAACATACTTTATGCGAGATATTAAAGATTGCGTAAACGCACGCGTGCGTTTATCGTGCGTTTATTTAACCAATTCATAATATGCAGAGCGACCACTTCCAACAAGTTTAATCCGTCCTTTATCAGACATTTTTTTCAACAAACGATAGGCTTGTGATGGAGTAACATTTAGTAATTTTACAACATTATCCCTTGTAATCATTCCGCCTTGCTTCTGTATTAGTTCCATAATCCACGCTTCATATTTCACTGCATCAATTCCTGTCTGACGAACATATCCTACGATGTTATCCTGCTCTTTATATACCTTGGAACTAAGTATATAGAATCGCGACTTATTATTACCGCTAGCATCAACCAAACCAGCTTCAACCAACTTTTCCACAACTGCTTTAGCACGTATTTCCCCAATATTCGTTACCTCTGCAATTTCTGCAATTGTTAACCTACGCTGGCTTTGCAAGGCTGAAAGAATCAATAACGAGTTAATAGGCAATGACCTTCCCAATCGATTCTCCTCATTTGAAATCATCTTTGTAAATGCCAAATCAGGCTCTGCTCTCTGAATAAACAGCTTTACATATGTTGATGTTGTTTCCGAATAATCTGGTAACGGTCTACCAAATACGATAGAACCTTCAAAAATTCTATCTATTCCTCTACCTGTTTTTTCAGCAAGACCTATTCTCTTTAATGCATCTGCTAATACCGGATTACGTCCATGAGGCTCCACTGTCAGTAAGTTTTTCAAATTTACGCCCTCAATAAATCCTCCCGGACTACTAATTGTTAATCCCTCATCTTCTATAGCAACTCGCACAGCCTGAATTACAGTATAGTCTCTATGGCAGAACGCATTTACTAAACCTTCACGATATGCAGCTTCTGAGAACTCTGGAATCGGCACTCTAAATAAGCCATATTCCATTTCTCTTTCCGGATTCCATGCTTTCATATATTCTTCAAACATTTCAAAAGTAGCAAGCAAAGGCTTTGATGTTTGCTCATTTTTTCTGACTTTTGTACCTTCAAGAACTTGAAATACTGATTTCGCCGTAGGTAATAATTCAGCGATTCTATCTTCTTTTCCCAGCAACAGCATCCCTGTAACTGTTGGATATAAAACACCCGCTTCTTCCTTTACAAGTTGCAAAGCCTTATCAAGCTCTTCATCCGTAAGCTCTAGTAGGGTCTTATCACCTTTGCGATATTTGATGATATTGCGAAGTCTATCTCTCTCATTTACATCCAAATCATCCATAGTCGCGCCTATAAGAATTTGCGCCGAATAATCAAGCTGGCTGAGGCTTGATAATCTTCCAGGAATTTCATACGGATACATAGGAACATTTTCCGGACTTCCATCTGGTTTCAAACGTCTTCTTTGTATCTTTCCATCCGATGTCGCAATAATCGTCTTGCTCATAGGAATTTGTATCTGAAGGACCTCAATTCCTTCTTCTTCGATAATTTCAGCGCGCACAGATAATGATGGTACTGTTTTATTAGCAATCAAAGCCATGGCTCCATTCGGATCTTTGTGTTTTTTGTGTACGCCTGTTATATCACCATTGTCTTCGACTCCAAGATACAATACTCCTCCTTCAGTATTTGTCATACCGACAATTTCTGAAACGAGTTCTTTCTCGTCAATACAGTCAACATCACTTTTAAATTCAATTGTAAGCGTTTCTTTTTTTGGTATCATTCTCATCGTCCATACCTCCAATGGCAATTCTATCACTTCCCGTGCGTTTTCGCAATAAAATAAACGCACGCGTGTGTTTACGCGTGCGTTTATTTAACCTCACATGAAGTGAACTACCCATTGCCTAAAGCCAGTGGGATTGCGGTAGCCTTATTTCAACAATGATATTACTACTCTATAACATTGCCACTCTGCGAAATCAGCAGACCTTCCAGTATGAACATGAATATGGCTGCAAATCACTTCCTCCGCCAAAATCATGCTCTTCTCCTGTAATTAAGTCAACGCCTCTTCCTGCACCAGCATTGAATCCCGCATGGAAAGTACTGCTATCAGCATTTATAGCCACAATAACCCTCTCTCCATCACAGCTTCTCTCAAATATAAGCTGGTTAGGCATAACAAGAAGATTCTTGTAGCTTCCATACACAAGCGCCCTGCTTTCCTTTCTTGCCTTTGCCAGGCTGCTTATCCACTGGGTCAGCTCATTTTCTACAGGAGCGGCTATATCCGGACGAAGGTCTTTGTCGCCCTTTGACTTATCGCCCTCAACACCCCATTCACTGCCATAATACACGCAAGGCACCCCAGGCATTCCGAAAAGCAGTCCGTATGCTGGCTTCAAATGATTCTTATCTGTAAGTATCGTTCCAATCCTTGACACATCATGGTTATCAAGGAAGCTCAGAAGATGCTTTCCATTGTACAGACACCAGTTCTCACCGCCAAACTGCCTGTTAAGGCTGTAGGCTATCTCATGCATATTTGCACAGTTAAAGCTTGAATACAGTCCCTTGTAGCACTCATAATTAGTCACACCGTGGCATGCCCCATCATTCATCCATGTGTTGTAATCTCCATGAAGAGTTTCGCCTACCAGTGCGAAATCAGGCTTGATATTATTTGCCAGGTCACGTAAGAAATGCAGGAAATCGCCACTTAACAGATATGCCACATCCAGTCTTAATCCGTCTATATCGTAATCTCTGACCCATCCCCTGATGGCATCTGCCAGATATTCCCTTACCTGTGGATTTCCTGTATTAAGCTTTACCAGCTCGTTACAGCCCTCCCATGCCTCGTACCAGAAGCCGTCGTTGTAATTGGTATTTCCGTCAAATGATATATTAAACCAGTCCTTATACTGGCTGTCCCATCTATTCTTCTGCACATCCCGGAATCCCATAAATCCTCTGCCTGTATGGTTAAACACGCCATCCAGCATAACCTTCATGCCTGCATCGTGAATAGCCTTGCATACCTGCTTGAAGTCCTCATTAGTTCCAAGCCTGCAGTCAATCAGATTGTAATCCCTTGTGTCATATCCATGGGCATCGCTCTCAAATACAGGATTAAACATTATGCATGTAGCTCCCAGCTCCTTAATATGAGGAATCCAGTCAAGAACTCTTAATATCCTGTGCTTGTCCCTCTCCTGCTGCTGCCACGCTACCGCCTCGGTCTCTATTCCAGCCTGTCCACCTGCTACGTTCTGTCCGTCAGCCCCATTTCCAGCCTGTCCGTCTCTGCTCCTGTCCCAGTCTGTTCCGGTCTGCCCCAGCTCGTAATTCCTCTCTGGTGCTCCACACAGCCCCAGGGGATATATCTGATAAATCACACCCTCCTCATACCACATATCCTTACTCCTCCTCATCTTTACAAATGTAAGATTATAATATCACAAACTCTTCTGCCACTCAATATTTTCATATTCTAAACTGACTATTCTATATTAGGTTATATGTGGTCTTTGATTTAATAAATTATATGTGCAGATTGCCTATGTAAGTGGGAGCAGGACTCCCACCATTTATATGAACGCCTTATCACTGCCCGTACGTTATCATCCCCACTGGATATTGCCCCTGTAAGAGTTTTCACCTCACTGGGCGAATCACTGTGTGAGTTTTCACCTCACCAGCCATACCCTTATGTGGTTCCGGCATATTACAGTCTCTGTCTGCATCTGGTCAGCATACGTACAATCATCAGCCATTGTACATATATTACACATGCTTACATACACTTACATCTGCTTCTATGCTGCAGAAATTCCTGCCTCAGAGATATGTTTCTGCCCTGTTCGCTGCATATGTGGCTGCAGCTGCATTTGTAGTACATTTGTAGTATAAGATATAAGGCGTATTTACTCTGCAAGATATTCAGTCGGGTCTACCGGTGTGCCATCCTTGCTTACTGCAAAATACACATTAGGTCCTTCTTCTACATAATATGCAGTTGGCGCTCCCACAGTTCCTATTACCTGACCTGCAGTTACGCTGTCCCCTTCTTCAACTGCCAGGTTGTCCAGCAAACCGTATGTGGTTACATAGCCGCTTCCTACAGCTATCACCATAGTAGTGCCTGTCTCCTCACTATCGTAAATTGACTGCACTATTCCACTGGCTGCCGCCCCTACATTAGTTCCTATTTCTGCGCTTATATTGATAGCAGGGTTAGTCTTGTAAGTTCCCAGTGTCTTATGAAGAATTGTGCTGTCCATACTGTAATTCATCACAATATTCCCTGCTATAGGCCACATAAGCACGCTATTTTCGCCAAATGTATATCCCTCCAGTGGGTCAATTGCCACGCCTGCTGCCACTGGCATTTCCTCTGAGCCAGCTTCTTCTGTTCCTGCCCCTTCTTCTCCTGCTGTGCCTGTGCTTCCAGTCATTCCTGCACTGTCATCCTCTCCATACAGTTCATTCCCGGTATTTCTGCTGCCTGAATTTCCTGCACTTCCTGAGCTTCCTGCTGTGCCTGTACTTCCCGCGCCTCCTGCGTTTCCTGTCTCATTTCCTAAAGACACAAGACTTTCCTGTCCGTCATCTCCACCGTCCTTCTCATCATCTGTGTTACCGGCAATTCCTTCATTTAAATCAATAACATTTTCTTTATTGTTCTTATAGCCTTTAGTATCGGATAATACCGATGCCAGGCCAATCCCAACTGACAGCAGTGCCACTGCCATAATTCCTCCAAGAATACATTTTTCCTTATTAATAACCATCTTGGCATTTCTCATATCAGCCTCAACCTCCATTCCTAGCTTGATACTGATATGTTGTCCTAAAGGCTTAAAATTATACATTCCGGATAAAAATGCTTTATGATTTTCTGATAATTTTCTCCATCCAGTGACATAATATTAGCTGTATACAGGCTCATTCCAAATCCCATTCCCACGCCCCTGCTTGTGATTTTTATGGAATCCTTCCTGTATTCCACTGATAAATATGCAGAATTAAGCCCCATCATCTGGGCAAATTCTTCTCCAGACATTACCAGGTCTCCCACCTGCATTCCGGTAACATAACCTTCATCTGTTTTGGATACAACCTGGATATCCTGACATGGATTGTCGGTATCAATTCCTGTTTCTTTTTTCTTGTCCTTAATGCATGACAGAATCTGGCTTCCCGTGAATTCCTTTGTCACCTGGTAATCGGGAGATTCCAGGTCTTTAGGACATTCTACTTCGGCAAGATAACTGAATTCCTCTCCCAACAGTCTGCTGCCGGACATTGTTTTTCCGGTACTGACTCTTGTATACATTGTTCTTACACATTTTTCCTGATATTTTATCACCTGCCCAGATGTTTCCTTCACCAGCCCTGCAATCTTGTCATAGGTTTCCTGCCAGTTCTTCCCCCACAGAGTTTTCATCTGTGATTTGCGAAGATAACCATTTTCAAGACTGGTGCTGTCTATTACATTTCTCCCGTCCATCTGGCATACCACATCTGTCCTTATAAGTACTGCCAGCGCCTTAAGCGTCTCATCCTGGTCTCCGATACCATTGCTGTCCTTACTATATTCCCTTGCCACTGCCATGGTAACGAAGTCTTCCAGACTTACTGCCTGGCTTCCATTATTATATACAATATTTACTTTAGGTCCCGTAATCACGCTTTTTTCCACCGGAATATCCAAGCTTCCTGACCTGTCCCCCTTCAATATGAAAGTAACCAGAAGCGGAATATACAGGTAAGCTGTAATAAGCACAAGCCATTTACCGATTTTGCGTATTCTGACATGTTTAAGCATATAGTCCCCATTTCTGGGCTTTTTGTTTGCCATGGGTGTGCATGGCAAAAAATGCCCATAGATATCTTATGCAGAAACTCCCTGTTTCATTCCCAAGCCGGGGTTATTTACAATTGCTCATCAAGTTGTCTGCCAGCATACATAATTCGCATTATTGTTACAATCCCTGTATCCATGTAAGCTTTATAAAAAACAAGGTAATTATCAACAGGCATTACCCTTACTTTCATGCTTTGCCATGGTTCTTTGCCATATATTTCATGTTTTTCTGGAAATCTATCAAGATTCATAATGTTTTTTTGTAATCTGTCAAGTTGTCCTCTGGCATTCATTGGCGAAAGCAATTCAAATGCAATATATTCATATATTCCCCTTAAGTCAGCTTCCGCCTTATCAGTAATTGTAACCTTATAAATCATATACCATAATCTTTGTGAATATCAGCAAATGTCTGGTCAGCATACTTTGTCCGTCCATTTACCATATCCGTATATCCTTTCTGTAATTCTTCATCTATCTGAGCATCAGTCAATTCAGCCATATTCACAGGTTTTTCTGCTGGAATCTTAACGTCAAATGGAAGACCATTATTTAATATTATTTGCTTATAAAACATATTAATTGCATTAGATGCTGGTATACCAAGCACAGATAGAATTCTTTCTGCCTGTTCTTTCACATCCGGTTCTATTCTCGCATACAAATTTGCAGTTTTAGTTGCCATAATCAAATTCTCCTTATATATATTATAGTTTTTAATTTAATAATTAAATTATACAAATTTGTACGCACAAAAGCAATTCATTTTATAATCTAAATGTTATTTATGTAATATTTATATTTATAGTATATTATAATACAAGTATTGTCAATATTTAATATTTAAAATTTATATTGGTAAAATATTTTCATTGACATGACGCACTTTTTATTATATATTTAATTTAGTTAATATATTAACCATAAATACATTGTAACACTTTACATAATGACGTAAATCCGCTAGAATACTATTATCATTAAGAAAAGGCGGTGGAAAGATGGAAGGAATGACTGAAAAAGAAATGAAAACTGTAAAAATGTCGACTATATATGAATTGCGTTTACTTTTTGCACAAGGAGATAAAGAACAGTACACGAAAAAAGAAATTGTTGAGTTGCTTGATAAAATAGCAACTGCAAAAGAACAAAAATAATAAATAAAAATCACTCCGGCTGTGCCCGCGCACATACCGGAGTGTTTATCTTAAATTAAATCATCGTCATCAATCCATAGGTACATGAACTTTCTCTAACTTCCAGATGTCCTCTACATACTCCTCAATAGTTCTGTCTGATGAGAACTTACCTGCGTTAGCAACATTGAGCATAACTGATTTAGCCCAGCCACTCTTATCGTTGTACTTGGCTTCAATTCTCTTCTGTGCATCTGCATATGAGCGGAAGTCCTTAAGGATGAAGTAAGTATCTGCTCTTCTTCCACCCTGGTTATTAAGAAGTGAATTGTAAATGTCCCTGAACAGCTCTGTATCCTGTGGAGAATACCTTCCATTGATAAGCTCCATGAGAACTTCCCTGATATCCTGGTCATTGTTGAATATCTCCATTGGGTCATAACCACCCTCGTTCTCATACTTAATAACTTCATCTGAGCTTAAACCAAAGATAACTGCGTTATCCTCGCCAACCTCCTGGACAATCTCAACATTAGCACCATCCATGGTACCAAGAGTCATGGCACCATTAAGCATGAACTTCATGTTACCTGTACCAGAAGCCTCCTTAGAAGCTGTTGAAATCTGCTCAGATATATCTGCTGCCGCAAATATAATCTCGGCATTAGATACTCTGTAATTCTCTATGAATACAACCTTAATCTTGCCATTGATTGAAGCATCGTTATTAATAACATCAGCAACACTGTTAATAAGCTTAATTGTAAGCTTGGCAATCTTGTATCCTGCTGCTGCCTTGGCTCCAAATATAAATGTTCTTGGAGTCATCTCCATATCAGGATGCTTCTTTAACTGGTCATACAGATACATTACATGGAGAATATTAAGAAGCTGTCTCTTGTACTCATGAAGTCTCTTAACCTGGACATCAAATATTGAGTTAGGGTCAACATCAATTCCGTTGTGCTCCTTAATATACTTTGCAAGGCGAACCTTGTTCTTATACTTAATCTGCATGAACTCGCTCTGGCACTTGGCATCATCCACATATACAGCAAGCTTCTTAAGTTCTGACAGGTCTGTAATCCAGCCATCACCAATCTTGTCTGTAACCCAGTCAGCAAGAAGTGGATTACCATGAAGAAGGAATCTTCTCTGCGTGATACCATTAGTCTTATTGTTGAACTTCTCAGGCATCATCTCATAGAAATCTTTAAGCTCCTGATTCTTCAAAATCTCTGTGTGAAGCTTGGCAACACCATTTACAGAGAAGCCTGCAGCTATGGCAAGATGAGCCATCTTAACCTGACCATCATATATAATTGCCATCTTTCTTATCTTCTCCTGGTTACCAGGATATTTAGCCTTAATCTCTTCAACAAATCTTCTGTTAATCTCTTCAACAATCTGGTAAATTCTTGGAAGAAGTCTTGAAAACAGCTCGATTGGCCATTTTTCAAGAGCCTCAGCCATAATTGTATGGTTAGTGTAGGCAACTGTCTTAGTTGTAACATCCCATGCCTCATCCCAATTAAGGCCTTCCTCATCCATGAGGATTCTCATAAGTTCTGCAACTGCAACTGTTGGATGAGTATCATTAAGCTGGAATACAACCTTCTCGTACAGCTTTCTCACATCATCATGTCTCTCCTTGTACTGGGCAACTGCACGCTGAACAGAGGCTGATACGAAGAAATACTGCTGCTTAAGACGTAACTCCTTACCTGCGTAATGGTTATCGTTAGGATAAAGTACCTCAACAATGTTCTTTGCAAGGTTTTCTTCCTCAACAGCCTTCTGGTAATCACCCTTATCGAAAAGGCTTAAGTTAAATGTATCAACTGGCTCTGCATCCCAGATTCTTAAGCTGTTAACTGTATTCACACCATATCCTATAACTGGCATATCATAAGGAATAGCTGTAACTGCCCTGTAATCCTCCTGGACATACATATCTCTTCCTGTCTTCTCGTCCTTATATGAACGTACATATCCGCCAAATTTAACTGTAGTAGCATACTCAGATCTCTTTATTTCAAATGGATTACCATCCTTAAGCCAGTTGTCTGGTACCTCAACCTGATAACCATCCCTAATCTCCTGCTTGAACATACCATATTTGTAACGGATGCCACATCCGTATGCAGGATACTCAAGAGTTGCAAGGGAATCAAGGAAACATGCTGCAAGACGTCCCAGACCACCATTACCAAGAGCTGCATCTGGCTCCTCATCCTCTATTACATTGATATCTACTCCCAGTTCCTCCAATGCCTGCTTAACATCATTATATACTGTGAGGTTAATCATGTTGTTGCCTAAAGCTCTTCCCATAAGGAATTCCATAGACATATAGTAAACACACTTGGCATCCTGTTTTGCATACTCCTTCTGGGTTGCAATCCATTTATCAATGATAATATCCTTGACAGCGTAAGCTACAGCCTGAAACTGCTGCTGTTTGTCAGCTTCATCAAAATTCTTTCTGTAAAGAGTTTTACAGTTGCTGATAATGCTTTTCTTAAATTCTTCCTTGTCAAATTCCTTTTTGGTATCTGCCATAGTTTCCCTCCAGTTTTTGTTTTTCTTTCTCCACATCATGCCTTCATTACTCACTCTTTCGCATTATGCCATATGTTATCCACCCTCTGCCACATTAATTAAGTAAAAAAATGTGCATAACCTAATGAGGATTATACACATTTTTTCCATTATTTGCAATTATTTGATTAATCAGATTTTCTCAACACCGAAGCTTACCTTCTCACCGTTGATATCCCATTCCTTCACAAAGCCCTTAGCCTCGCCCTGTAGAATAGAATCAGCAAGACAAACCTTCTGAATCTGCTCTTTGTTGTCTTCCATAAGCTTTGCTATTTTATCGTTGCCTGATACGGTAACGGCAATCTTATCCATAACCTCAAAGTCGGCATCCTTACGCATTGTCTGGATTTTACTGATAATTTCACGTACAAATCCTTCATTGATAAGCTCAGGAGTAAGGTTGGTATCCATAACTACAGTTATACCCTTGTCTGAATTTGCCACAAATCCTTCCATCTGTGTCATCTCAATAAGAAGGTCTTCCTTGGTAAGCTCAATATCCTGTCCAGCCACATTAAGCTTGAGCACTCCATTTGTGTTAAGCTCATCCATAGCCTTGTTGCCATCCAGCTCTGAGAGAGTCTTTCTGATGTCATTTAGAATCTTTCCGTACTTTGGTCCTAATGTCTTAAGCTGTGGCTTGAAGCTGTAAGATGTGAAATCTCTTACATCATCCTTGTACTCAACTTCCTTCACATTAAGCTCATCAGCGATGATTGCTGTGAAGAAATCATTAAGCTTCCAGTCAGCCTTAATAAACATCTTGCCGATTGGCTGTCTGTTCTTGATATTAGTAGCATTTCTGCAGGCACGTCCGATAACAACTGCATCAAGAACGTCCTCCATGCTGTCCTCCAGTTCCTTATCAATCCATGCTTCATTTGCAACAGGGAAGTCGCAGAGGTGGACACTTTCAGGAGCACTCTTATCAATGCTGCATACCAGGTTCCTGTAAATGCTTTCTGTCATAAATGGAATCATTGGCGCAGATACTTTGCACAGTGTAACCAATGTTGTGTACAGCGTCATGTATGCATTAATCTTGTCCTGCTCCATTCCCTTTGCCCAGAATCTCTCACGGCATCTTCTTACATACCAGTTAGAAAGCTCATCTACAAAGTCCTCAAGAACTCTTGCAGTCTCTGTAATCTTGTAATTCTCAAGGTAGTTATCAACTGTCTTAACAAGAGTATTAAGCTTAGACAGAATCCATTTGTCCATAACTGGCAGCTTGTCATACTCAAGTGTGTACTTAGTTGCATCGAAATCGTCTATATTTGCATACAGAACGAAGAATGCATATGTGTTCCAGATTGTTCCCATGAACTTTCTCTGGCCCTCTGTAACTGCCTTGTCATTGAATCTGTTAGGAAGCCAAGGTGCTGAATTCTCATAGAAATACCATCTTATGGCATCTGCACCATGTGTCTTTAATGCGTCAAATGGGTCTACTGCGTTACCCTTTGACTTACTCATCTTCTGTCCATCTGCATCCTGTACATGACCCAGTACGATAACATTTTCATAAGGAGCCTTGTTAAACAGCAGTGTTGATATAGCAAGGAGTGAGTAGAACCAGCCTCTTGTCTGGTCAACAGCCTCTGATATGAACTTGGCTGGGAACTGCTGCTCAAATACTTCTTTATTCTCAAATGGATAGTGATGCTGTGCAAATGGCATTGAACCTGAGTCGAACCAGCAGTCAATAACCTCTGGAACTCTCTTCATCCTGCCCTTACATTTTGGACAAGTACAGGTAACTGCATCAATATATGGTCTGTGAAGCTCAATATCATCAGGGCAGTTGTCTGAATGTTCCTTCAGTTCAGCCTTGCTTCCGATAGAAAGCATCTCGCCACAATCCTCACAAACCCAGATATTAAGTGGTGTACCCCAGTATCTGTTACGTGAGATTCCCCAGTCCTGTACATTTTCAAGCCATGCACCAAAACGTCCTGTTCCGATTGTCTCAGGAATCCAGTTGATTGTCTTGTTGTTGGCAATAAGGTTTGCTTTAACCTCAGGGTCACTCATCTTGATAAACCATGATTCTCTTGCATAATAGATAAGTGGTGTATCACATCTCCAGCAGAATGGATAGTCATGCTCGAACTTAGGTGCTGCGAAGAGCTTGCCTTCCTTGTCAAGATCCTTTAATACCTCTGGGTCTGCATCCTTTACGAACATGCCGGCATAAGGAGTCTCTGCTGTAAGCTCACCATTGCCATCTACGAACTGTACAAATGGTAAATCATAATTTCTTCCTACTCGTCCATCATCCTCACCAAATGCAGGAGCGATATGTACAATACCTGTACCGTCTCCCATAGTAACGTACCCGTCACATGTTACGAAATGTCCCTTCTTATGCTGCTTTGCAGCTGCTTCTCCTGCACATGCAAATAAAGGCTCGTATTCCTTATACTCAAGGTCCTTGCCCTTGTATGTTTCCAGGATAATGTAATCCTTTGCCTCTGCGCCCTCAGCTGCCTCTGAACCTGCTGCGCCTTCTTCTGATGCGCTGGCGCCACATTTTTCAGCAAGTCCGCCAAGAACTGATGAAAGAAGGGCCTCTGCCATATAATATGTGTAACCGTCTGCTGCCTTAACCTTAACATAAGTCTCGTCCGGGTTAACGCACAGTGCCACATTGGATGGAAGTGTCCATGGTGTTGTTGTCCAGGCAAGGAAATAAGCATCCTCATCCTTACATTTGAAACGAACAACAGCAGAACGCTCCTTAACTGTCTTATATCCCTGGGCAACCTCGTGAGATGAAAGAGGTGTACCGCAACGTGGGCAGTATGGAACTATCTTGAATCCCTTATACAGAAGACCCTTGTTCCAGATTTCCTTCAAAGCCCACCACTCTGATTCAATAAAGTTGTCATCATATGTTACATATGGGTTGTCCATATCAGCCCAGAAACCAACTGTAGATGAGAAATCCTCCCACATACCCTTGTATTTCCATACGCTCTCCTTGCAGTGCTTGATAAATGGCTCAACACCGTACTCTTCAATCTGCTCCTTGCCATCAAGGCCAAGCATTTTCTCAACCTCAAGTTCTACAGGAAGTCCGTGGGTATCCCATCCTGCCTTTCTTGGCACCATGTATCCCTTCATTGTCCTGTATCTTGGAATCATATCCTTAATAACTCTTGTAAGAACATGACCGATATGAGGCTTACCGTTAGCTGTTGGTGGTCCGTCATAAAAAGTGTATGTCTCACCCTCTTTGCGATTCTCCATGCTCTTCTTGAAAATGTCGTTGTCTTTCCAGAACTTCTCAACTTCTTTTTCTCTCTCAACGAAGTTCATGTCTGAAGAAACTTTTTCATAAACCATGATTTTGTCTCCTTTTTCCTGAATTCTTGTTTATATTTCTGCCTCGGGGCATTTTTACCGATTAATCGTAACTGTTTGACTGTAACTGCTTGCTGTAACTGCCTGACTGTACTGCTTATTCGTCACAGCTAAATCTTGCTAACGGCAATTCAAAAAGCCCCTGTCGTAACTACGACAGGGGCAGAATTAACTCAACCTTGTTCATTACGACATACCAGCATATGCGTCCCCTGTAACGGTGGGATATCCGTCCTGGCTTAGTTGAAGCATTGCTTCTTTCAGCTGGATGCTTGGAAGTGATATTCAGATATACCCTACTGGCACCGGCTCACACCATCCCGGCTCGCTCTAGCGTTTAAGTATAACCTACTGTCTTCGTCATCGCACTTATATGAATGATAATATTGATATGGGAATTTGTCAAGGTTTGATTTGAATTCAACATCACAGGATAGTTTTGAATTCTACCGCTTTGCTGGAGCTGGAATAAATTCCAGCTTAAGCTGCATTCCCAATCCCTCAGCAAGTCTCTTTACCATAGACAGGCTTGGATTTCTTGTTCCATTCTCAATACGGCTAATATCAGCCTGAGTAATTCCCGTCCTTTCAGAAAGCTCCTTCTGGGTAAGATTTTGATTTACTCTTGCGCTAATCATCGCCTGAATAATATCATATTCCGGTTGTAAAGCATCATATTCTTCTTTAACCTCAGCATTCTGAAGAGCCTTCTCTTTATATTCTTTATAGCTGCTCATTCCCATACCTCCGTTCATAATCAGCCTTATACTTCTTTGCAAGTTCCTTTTCAGCCCTTGGTGTCTTTTTAGTTTTCTTTACAAATCCATTTGTTAAAACTACCTTCTTACCAACTACAAAAAAGTATAAAACACGAGTAATATTCGTTCCATGTTTTGCCCTTAACTCAAATAATCCATCGCCAATGGGTTCTGAATATGGTTTTCTCAGTACTGGTCCATTTTCTTCCAAAAGATCAATTATCCTAAGCATCTTGGCTAATAATTTCGAATCTAGTGTATTCAGAAATTCTTGAACAGGGCACTTTCCATCTTGAGTATCATAAAATATAATTTCGTACATTTAATAATCTTTCCCCTACATTATATGTTGTATACGACATATTGTCAACTTTGTTTTAATATATTTTTGCACATTTATATATATTATAAATATATCATTTAATTATTATTTGTCAATATTTTTTATATTTAGTATGTTCGCGTAGATTTATAAATAAAACAGGAGCAAATATACCGTACTTTGCGGTACATCTACTCCTTAATTCCTTAATTTTTTTATTCGTAAAGTGAATCCAATGTGAGTAACAACACATTCTCATCTGATAGTGATTCAAACCAATCTGTATATCCAGACAACGAAAAGAAGATATACTTTGAAACCTTATATTTTGCTGAGATAAGTTTTCCTCTTCTGAGCAAAGTTTCATAATGTATATGAAGTAGATCCTATGTTTTCGAGCAAAGAACTTAGCTTGCATACCGTTAACCGCAGTGAAGACGAAGGAGAGCTTTATGTACCATTTAATCATATGGAGTATGAAGAAACGTTGAATAAAGCAAGGTCTAAATTCTGTGTATACGAACGAAAGTATGGTGTCAATGCAAAAGAAACCTAAAAGTATTAATGCTTTAATGGCGTATATGCGTTCAATTCCTTTGATGAAGTGCAGGCAATCTATGATTTTGATATGGCG
>CAMEWO010000024.1 GCA_945946665.1 uncultured Eubacterium sp. | reverse complement strand
TTGTAATCAATAACGCTGATGCAACAGCTACTTTGAAAAATTTTGAAATTTTCATAATATTTTATCTCCTTTGTTTTTAATTTAGCAGATTAAATATCTGCTATAAAAATTGGTGTACTTACACACCGCAATGAATCTCTCCACCCTTGATACATTGCATTCGGCACATAAACATTCATTGAAAAAAGATTAATATTTATGTGTCAATTAATTAATCCCCCTTTATATTTTTTCGCTGTAGCTACATCACATTGGCATTGTATATAAATAAAGATTATAATTCAATACTCATAACGCATAACGGACATTTTCAGCACAAATCGGCATAATATATATTATTTTAATTGTATTATCATTCTTAATATGTCCCAATTTAACAAAATCTTTATTGTAAAGAAGACCTGCGATTCACACATCGCAGGTCTTCTTTACATATCACTTCTTCTCTGGTCTCTTTGGTTGATATAGTATACTTGGACAAACTGGTGGCCATTCTTCTGATTTCTGCTTTACAACCATCTTTGTCATATCCTTCAGTACCTTAAGACTCTTTCTCTTTAACTGTTCCACTTATTTCACCTCCTGCTTAATAATTTTAGCCATGAACAACAGAAATGCACACTGAATCACTCCCATCATCATATAGCCAATACTTACCTTATCTATGCCAATATATATTGAAATAATAATGACACCTAACTCTATTGCCAGATTAATTCTCGCTATTCTCTTGCTTCCAGATAACTCTGCAGAATTCATATGCATATCTGGATGATTAACAGTCCCAATAATCCCTATTACTAATACTGATATTGAAAATAATATTATGAACACATAAAAGTCATACATATATCTTATACAGCAATATGTCAGTATGTACACAGAAATCGAACTAACATAACACATAAAGAAAGACGGCATGTGAAATCCACCTGTTCTCTTACGAAGCGAAAGCAAAAACATCATATATAATACAGTATTAACAATATTATTAAGCATCAGCCCCAATATCATAATCGCTCCCAATGAAATTACCTTTTCACATATCACCTCATAAGTATATACATAATTCTCAGTTTCCTGTGGCATAATAAGACCTTCTCTTGCCATCTGACCAACTATGCCTGCTATTACCCTGTGTATCATTCCACCATATCCTCTGCAATTAATACCCCTTAGGTATTACAATTGAAAATACAAACTTTTTATCGTCACTTTTTATAGTATAAGTTCCATTATACTTCTCAACCAGATTAATTACATTCTTAATTCCAATTCCATGTTCTTCCGGATTATCAGTCTTAGTAGTCATGAAACTTCCTTTATTGGATGTCACTGTAACATTACAGTTATTTTCTACAGAGATAAGAATATCCCCATCTTCCCTAATGATTTTCAATCTTATAATTCTTTCATCACACTTCTTACATGCTTCCAAAGCATTATTCAACAGATTGGAAAGTATGACAACCATATCCTCATCATCCACCTTCAAATCTGATAAATCATCAACTAAAAAGGATAACAGAATCTCGTTGTCCACAGCCTTCTGATACTTAGTATTAACAACGGCATTAATGATTGGATTATTCGTATTAATGGCATACATTACACTATCCTGTTTTTTACACAGTTTACCAACATAGTCCTTTAACTCATCATATTGTTTCTTAACTGCCAGAGTATTGATACATTGCAGATGATTCTTATATTCGTGAGCTATTTTCTTCTGTTTCTCATAATTATCAGATATAGATTCATACAGCCTTATCTGTGATTCCATCTCCGTTCTCATTCTGTCATCTTCTCTTATCTTAGCCTGACTTACAAGTGTATCATTCAACATATAGTACTGTGAAACATTAATGAAAATAAGCCCCATTAATATTATTAGATTCACATTATCAGACTGAATACCTTTAATTCCACCTGACCCTCCCACAATCGAGCACAGAATACACATAGTTATAAGTGGGCAGGCCATGAATTTTACCCATTCCTTAACAGACATTACCTCTGCATTCTTCCTGTAAAACACACTCCTGGCTATTATAACAATAATAAACAATAATGAACTACTGCTAACAACAATTACACTTCCAACTGGGTCTAAATCATCTACAATACCAGTCAGATTTCCCAATATTTGTGTAAAAATAAAAAGTACGAAAAAATCACAGACACACGCTAAAGTCTCAAATAATGTCGATAACACAATGCTTTTAACAATACTGTTCCTGTATAACGTATACACAGCCAACGAATATAACAAAATTACAATTATTATTTTAAGAAACATATTATTCCTTATATAATCTGTATTAGCTACTATAAAAAATGATACAGCCAGCAAAGCATATATTACAATGTTAATAAATTTACTTTTATATCGCTTAACACTGAAAGAACTAAATAAAATATCTGAGCATATCTCTTGAAAAGCAATTACTACCATACTATAGATAAAATTCACCATCTACATATCCTCCCTGTATGACATAATGCTATTCTTGACCATCATATACTTTTCCTTAGGTATGACTATGATATCATCATTATCCAGCTTCATTTCATACCTCAAAACATTTTTCACTTTTTCGGGATTAACAAGAACCCCCTTACGGACTTCCAGAAAATTATGGCTAAAATATTTTTCTTCAATACTCTTCATGGTTTTGTATGTCTTATATACCTTCATGGCATTACCATCATATATGTGAAAATACAGCCAATGTTTTATACACTCAATATAATACAGGTTACACAGTGCGAATTTTCTCTTGCCTTCATTGAATTCTTCCTCAATATATATATTCTTATGCTCTATTCGTGATAAAGCAACATCCAGGCTCTCTTCTATCGCCCTGCCAAGCATGGCATCTTTTAATATGTACCTTAATGCATCAAAATGATAGCCTTGAACGGAATAATCAATAAAAGCACTTACAAACACAATTAATATATCCTTAGACTGCTGTCTTATGAACTTTGCCACTTCCAGTCCATTGCTGTTTTCCATACAGATGTCAAGAAACACGAGATTGAATTCCAGCACATTCTCCCCTAGAGCAATAAAATCCTGCCCCGACGTAAAAGATGTAACTGTGTAATCCATGTCATTCTTTCTGAAATACCCGGTTATTCCATCATTAATTCTTTCTATAAATATCTTTTCATCATCACATATGGCTATATTCATTAACATCGCACCCCCTACATGATAGATAATACTCTTGCCCTTTCACAATTACAAGATGCCATGTTCAATGTAATCTCCCCACCATCTGCATTCTCACACATAATACCACATTTCTCGCTATTCTCAATAGCAATAACGCAAATCGGCAATTTTCAGCACAAATCGGCAATTTTTATATTAAAAAAATTGGACCGGAATATACACACAGGTATATACCAGTCCCATAATGTCTTAGTTTTGTTTTATTCTCCGCCACATATGCATTCATTGTGGATCATTAAAACTTCTGTTGCTGTGGCTGGCACTGCTTAATCGTGCCATCGCCCTTGCCAGGGAAGCCTTGGAAATATGATATTCCATAATACTCTGCTTCTGCTGCAGCTGTTCCCTTGCTCTCTCAAGGGCAGCCTGGGCCCTGAATTTATCAATATCCTCCGGACGCTCCGCTGAATACACAACTATAACAACCTGATTGTGCCCTACGCACATTAATCCGTCCGACACAACAGCAATCCTGTATTCACTACTTCCCGGAACACGGAATTTAATCTCACCAATCTCAATGGCTGTAGTCATGGTCTCATGATTAGCCATAACTGCCATCTGTCCGTCATAACCGGGGAATATAAGTATCTCACATGGTCCTTCATAAAACACCTTATCACAGGCTATTATTCTTAAATTGAAGGTATTCATATCTACTCCATTCTTCCTTACCGCTTACATATATAAGCGAAAGGCTTATGTCAAGTCCTTTGGCTGCAATTATTCTTCCTGCTTAAGTTCTTCTGCTTTTGCTTTCACATCCTCAATGGTTCCCACATTGAAGAAAGCAGCCTCCGGATATTCATCCATCTCTCCATCAAGGATTGCCTTGAAACCTCTTATGTTATCTTCAAGAGTTACATATACACCCTTAACACCTGTAAAGTTCTCTGCCACATGGAAAGGCTGTGAAAGGAATTTCTGAATCTTTCTTGCACGGAAGACTGTAGTCTTATCTTCGTCAGATAATTCCTCCATACCAAGGATAGCAATAATATCCTGAAGTTCCTTATATTTCTGTAAAGTCTCCTGTACTCGCCTTGCCACATTGTAATGCTCCTCACCTACAATATCCGGCTCAAGAATTCTTGATGTTGAATCTAGTGGGTCAACAGCAGGATATATACCCTGTTCAACTATTTTTCTTGAAAGAACTGTAGTTGCATCAAGATGTGAGAATGTTGTTGCCGGTGCCGGGTCAGTAAGGTCATCTGCAGGCACATATACAGCCTGTACAGAAGTAACTGAACCATTTCTTGTAGATGCAATTCTCTCCTGAAGCTCACCTATATCATTTGCCAGGGTTGGCTGATATCCAACGGCAGATGGCATACGTCCCAGAAGTGCAGAAACCTCTGAACCTGCCTGGACAAATCTGAATATATTATCAATGAACAGAAGAACGTCCTGATGCTCCACATCCCTGAAGTACTCTGCCATGGTAAGACCTGTCTCTGCAACTCTCATTCTGGCACCAGGAGAAGAATTCATCTGTCCGAATACAAGACTTGTCTTGGAAAGCACTCCCGAAGCCTTCATCTCTTTCCAGAGATCATTACCCTCTCTTGAACGCTCTCCTACACCTGTAAATATTGAATATCCACCGCTCTCTGTGGCAATATTGTGAATCAGCTCCTGAATAAGCACTGTCTTACCTACACCGGCACCTCCGAATAATCCTATCTTACCACCCTTGGAATATGGTGCAAGAAGGTCAATTACCTTAATACCGGTCTGCAATATATCAACAACAGGGCTCTGTTCCTCGAATGTAGGCGGATCTCTGTGAATACACCAGTGTTCTTCACCATCAAGAGGCTCACCATCATCCAGAGGCTGACCCAGTACGTCAAATATTCTTCCCAGAGTTTTATCCCCCACAGGTACTGTAATGCCGGAACCAGTAGATATAACCTCCATATCCCTGCATAAGCCTTCACTTTCAGCCAGCATGATACAGCGCACAACGCCCTTGCCAATATGCTGGGCTACTTCCATAACCTTTTTCTCCTGCCCTGCCATTACATACAAAGCATCCTTAATAGCTGGCAGTTTATTGCTATCAAATTCCACATCAACAACAGGTCCTGAAACCTGAACAATCTTTCCTTTAATTTCCATATATATGAAACCTCATCTTTCCTGCCTTTGTTTCATTTTCTTCTTCTTGAGAGCCTTAGCACCACCAATAACCTCTGTTATCTCCTGGGTAATAGCAGCCTGACGCACTCTGTTGTACTCAACAGACAACTCCTTTAACATAGCCTGGGCATTCTCTGTAGCAGACTGCATAGCCAGCATTCTGGCATTCTCCTCACTGGCAGAGCCCTCAACCAGGGCGCCATATACGAATCCTGTTACATAATTATATACAACCTTTTCCAGAACCTTCCGTGGAGAAGGATATATAAGATACCAGTCATCTGCTTTTTCCAGAGTCTCAGCATCATACTTCTGTTTTGAGGAAACCATGTCATCCATCAGCTCCTGTTTAATGAAGTTGTGGGTTTTTAATGGCAGTAACTGCTTTACCACAACCTCCTCGCTTATGCTGCTGTTCATATTGGTAAATACTATGTCAATCTCATCCAGTTCTTCCTCCTTATACAGTTTAAGAAGGTACTCTGCAATTACCCTGGCTCTGTGCATGGAAGGATTATTAGCAGAATAGCAGAATGCAGAATCCACATTGTATCCGTTTCTGCCAAAATAACTCCTTCCCAGCTCACCTACTATGTACAGCTTATAATCAGAAGATTCGTCTACAAGTCTCTGGGCTTCTTTCATTACATTATGATTGTATGCTCCTGCCAGACCCTTGTCTCCAGTAATTATTACATATCCCTTTTTCTTTACACTCTCCTGCATATCCTTGGCTCTGTTATCAAAATACATATGCCGCATATCCGGAAAATGAAGAAGTATCTCAGAGATAATCTTCTGAAGTTCGATGAAATAAGGTTCTGTATCCTCCAGTTTCTTCTTTGCCTTCCTAAGCTTCATGGATGACATCATATACATGGCATTGGTAATCTTCATCGTATCCTGGATACTTTTTATTCTGTTTTGAATTTCTCTTGCATTAGCCATAATAATCTCCAAAAATTAAACTGAAGCCTTGAATTCCTTTGCCGCATCCACAATAGAAGCCACAAGGTCTTCTGGAAGTCCTCCTGCTGACACTATGCTGCTTAATATTTCCGGATGGCTTCTGTCAAAGAACTTAAGCAATTCATTCTTGAAACCTCTGATTTTATCAACCGGAATATCACTGAATACATGTGCATTGGCACACACTAATATAACAACCTGCTGCTCCATTGACAGAGGTGAACCTGTAGGCTGTTTTAACAGCTCCATCAAGGCACTTCCATGAGCCAGCTGCTTTTTGGTATTATCGTCCAGGTCAGATGAGAACTGGGTAAACACTTCCATCTCCCTGTACTGTGCAAGGTCAATACGTATGCTTCCTGCTGCCTTTTTCATGGCCTTATTCTGGGCAGCACCACCAACTCTTGATACAGAAAGACCTACGTTAACCGCTGGTCTCTGACCTGCGTTAAACAACTCACTCTCCAGATATATCTGTCCATCAGTGATAGATATTACATTAGTTGGTATGTAGGCTGACACATCACCTGCCTGAGTTTCAATAATAGGCAGTGCTGTTATGGAACCTCCTCCAAGCTCTTTTGTAATTCTGGCTGACCTCTCCAGAAGTCTTGAGTGAAGATAGAATACATCTCCAGGATAAGCCTCCCGGCCAGGAGAACGCTCAAGAAGCAGGGAAATGGCTCTGTACGCCACTGCGTGCTTTGAAAGGTCATCATACACAATAAGTACATCCCTGCCGTTATACATAAAGTACTCTGCCAGAGCTGCTCCTGAATATGGAGCAATATACTGTAATGGTGCCGGGTCTGAAGCTGTTGCTGATACAACAATAGTATAATCCATGGCACCCTTCTTCTTTAATGTGTTAACAAGCTGTGCAACGGTTGAAGCCTTCTGTCCGATTGCCACATATATACATATAACTCCTTTTCCCTTCTGGTTAAGGATTGTATCCATGGCAATGGATGTCTTACCTGTCTGCCTGTCACCTATAATAAGCTCTCTCTGTCCACGTCCTATTGGGAACATAGAATCTATTGCAAGAATTCCTGTCTCCATAGGAACATTTACAGATTCACGGTCAACTACACTTGGTGCCGGATTCTCCAGAGGTCTGTAACCTGCTGCGTCTATCTCTCCATGCCCGTCAATAGGGTTACCCAGGGCATCAACGATTCTTCCAAGGAATCCCTCACCAACTGGCATACCTGCTATTTTCCCGGTTCTTACCACACGGCTTCCCTCAAATATCTCAGTTTCCTTTCCGAAAAGGATAACTCCAATATCATCACGGCGTATATCCTGAACCATTCCCTTGACGCCACAGTCAAATATAACTATCTCACCATAGCAGGCATGGTCAATTCCATCTACTGACACAATTCCGTCAGCTACATATGTAACAACACCAATCTCTTTGTCCTTTGCCGCCAGCTGGAAGTCCTCAATACTTGCTTTAAGAATTGAGATAATATTTTCCTGGCTTATGTTAAGACCGGTTGAACTGGTCACAGCACTGTTAATCTTATCCTTAAGCTGGTTGATTCTTCCCTGCTCACTCCAGTCATATTCCTTAGAGCCTACTCTTAAGATAAATCCACTTTTCAGCGATTTATCTTCTTTAGTCTCAATAGTAATATCTTCATTATTATATTCCCTTGCAAGAAACTTTCTTATTTTATCAAGCTGTTCCTCGTTGGGTGGTGTCACATACAGAAGCTGTGCCGTTGACCACCTTTTCTCCGGTGTGCTGGTTATGCTCTCATATGCCTCACATATGTCATTCCAGAGGGCAAAATCATTATTGTCACATAATATCTTTAAAGAGTTCCTTACAGATTCAGGAAATATCCTGTCAATTATCATGTGCTTCTTCTCAACTGGCACTGAAGGATTTTCAAAATCAACTCTTACCTGTGGAACAGCTTCAAGTATTCCATTAACCTGTTGGATTAAGTCCCTGGAAACATGTAAATCATGCATACCCTGTGCATATTCATATGCTTTATTAGTCACTATTCTTCACCTGCTTTATTCAAAAATTCATCATACAAAGAGTTATCTACACTGACATTATCGTTTCCTGCCACAACCTTGGTAGCAGCACTTACAACCATATCAGCAATTTCCTTCTCTGCCTTCTTAATTATCTGTGTCTTAGTATTCTCTGCCTCAATCTCAGCATCTTCTTTGATCTTGTCTGCCTTCTTATTGGCATCATCAATAATCTTCTGATATGCAGTATCTGCATCTTTTCTCGCTTCGCTTAAGGCTTTCTTCTTCTCTTCCTCAATGTTGTTCAGTGTGTCAGAACACTTCTGCTCCAAAGCCGCTGCTTCCTCCTGCTTCTTAGCTGCCTCAAGAAGCTGCTTATCCGCCTCTTCCTGACGTTTAGCGATTATATTCTGAACGGGCTTGAACAGAAAAATTCTCATTGCCACTACCAACACTAAAAGGTTGATTACTGTGAATATCAAATTGGCTGCATCTATCCTGATCATACCGCAACCTTCCTTTCCCTTAATGTGTCCTTACTAAGATGTAATTAGCTGTCAGTATTACTTAAGCATAACAATTATCATAAGTGCTATTACGAAACAATAGATAGCTGTTGCCTCTGCAAGGGCGCATCCGAGAATAAGGATGTTACGGATTTTGCCATCTGCCTCTGGCTGTCTTGCTACTGCCTCAGATGCCTTACCTGTTGCTATACCAATACCTATACCTGCTCCTACTGCTCCAAATACTGCAATTCCTGCTCCGATTGCTATAAGTGTACCCATTTTAATAATCCTCCGTTTAATTAATCTGTGAAATTACTCTATTGCTTCCTGTATATATAAGGAAGTTAAAAATACAAATACATACGCCTGCAACAGTCCGTCAAATAAATCAAAGTACAGACTGAATACAGATGGAAGTATTACTGGAACTACCATCTTAATAAGTTCCATGATTACAAATGCGCCTAATACGTTACCAAATAGTCGCATGCAGAGTGACAAAGGCCTTGTAAATACTTCCAGAATATTAATTGGTGTTACAATAACCATTGGTTCTGTGAATCTGTGCAGCCATTTCTTAAATCCCTGGAAACATATTCCGGCACCCTCCACCAGTACGATACTCATAACTGCCAGGGCAACGGTTACTGTCAGATCCTTAGTCGGTGACTTAAAACCAAATAACCCGATAATATTGGACAATCCTATGTAACACAAAACTGTAGTAAGATAAGGAACGAATACCTTTCCCTTCGGTCCAATCATATTCTCAACTATTCCTGTCAGCTTGGTTACTATAAGCTCTGCCACGGCCTGTCTTTTGCTAATGTTGTTAATCTTAAGATTTCTGGTAAGAAAGAATGAAACCAGTATCAATACTGCCATGATTATCCATGTAACTACAACGGATTCAGTAACAGCTATTCCGCCAAATACCGGAATAGTAAACACGGTCTTACATTCCAGCTCGTCCATTAATCTTTCAGCAATAGACCCCAAAAGACCATCTCCTTTCTCCAATGCAGATTGTAGCAAATATGTTTTTCATATTCAAGTTATAATATTAACAATCTGCATATCCCAATTGGCAATATATATTATTTATTCCGACCTATTATTTTAGCACCAAGTTAAGATATAGAAAACATAAAAAATAAGAAAATCATAAAATAATGGTTTTAATTATTAAATATATTTAAATATTTATTAAATAAAATATTGACAGTAGGCTTGTCAAGGCTTAAAATCAATCATGCGTTAAATGATTATTATATACAGTTGAAAGGATTATTATGGTATCAAAATATTTTAATAGATTAATTAAATATTTTGAAAGCACTTTCGATTTCACCAGACCTTTTACCTGGAATGGACATACTTACGATGCATTGGCATGTTTTCATGCCCATGTTGATAAGTATGTATTAGTCAAGAAGGCACAATTATGGGCCTGTGACAGTCATGAATACTGCATTATCAATACTTACGAGGAATCCTTCACAGTTGAGGACTTTGACCAGCTTACTACTGTTTTGACAGATTATCTGGAACCCCACTATGTAAGAAATGATGGATCAGATCCAGAAAAAGATCATATGTATTCATACCTCACACTTATTATGGTGTGTGGTTGTCCACTAACTAAGGATGTTATCCGAAAGGTTAAGGGATACAGATTCACTAAGTACTATAAGATGTATACACGAGGTTACAGCGAGGCTCATGTAATATTGGTAGATACCCTGAATTCCAAGGTATATACCAATGCTGCAGGAAAAACAAAGCTCAAACTGTGTAAGAATGTATTTAAAGACTTGAAAGCTGGTAAAGAATAAGATTTTTCGCATATTTATTTCACCTAATTTTCTAAGGAGGAGCTCTATAATGAGTGGTATTGTAATTCTTTTAATTTCAATCGTAGCGCTTGTATTAGGCTACATCTTCTATGGTGGATGGCTTGCTAAGAAATGGGGCATCGATCCATCAAGAAAAACTCCAGCTCATGAACTTGAGGACGGAGTTGACTATGTACCTGCTAAAGCACCTGTGCTTTTAGGTCATCATTTTGCATCTATTGCTGGTGCAGGTCCTATTAACGGCCCTATCCAGGCTGCAGTATTCGGCTGGGTTCCAGTTCTTTTATGGGTATTACTCGGTGGTATCTTCATCGGTGCCGTACAGGATTTCTCAGCATTGTTCGTTTCTATCCGTAATAAGGGTAAGTCAATCGGAGAGGTTATGGGAAATGTATTAAACCAGAGATGTAAGTACATGTTCTCAATCTTCACATGGTTAGTTATGTTACTTGTAGATGCTGCTTTCGCAGATATCGTTGCTAAGACATTCTTTTCAGTTGGTGCTTCTAACCCAGCTGCTAATGGTTCAGTTGCAACAGCATCTATCCTGTTCATCCCACTTGCCATTGCATTCGGATTTTTCGTATATCGTAAGCATGCACCACTTGTAGTTTCTACAATCGCTGGTGTTGTTGTATTATTTGTAGCTATCGCTCTTGGTCTTAAGTTCCCTATCCAGGGTAGCTTCAGTACAGTTGCATTCTGGAGAGCAATCGTATTCATATACTGTGCAATTGCTTCTGTAACTCCTGTATGGATTCTTTTACAGCCAAGAGATTACCTTAACAGCTTCCTTCTCTATTTAATGATTGGTGCAGCTGCTATCGGTATTATCTTCTCTAACCCAGCAGTTAACTTAACACCATTTGCTGGATTCAAGGTTGGTAACAGCTTCCTCTTCCCTACATTGTTCATCACTGTAGCATGTGGTGCTGTATCTGGTTTCCACAGCCTTATTTCTTCTGGTACAACTGCTAAACAGCTTGACAATGAAAAGAGTGCCAAGATGGTTGGTTTTGGTGCTATGTTAATTGAGTGTTTACTTGCTGTTATTTCACTTATCTGTGTAGCTTCTGTATCAGCTAATGGTGTTACTAGTGTTGCAACAGGTGAGAAGCTTGGAACACCTTCAATCGTATTTGCTTCAGCAATCGAGGGATTCTTCCTTAACATGGGATTCTCAGAGTCAGCTGGTAAGGTTGCATTCACAGTTATTTCACTTGCTGTATCTGCATTCTGCTTAACATCACTTGATACTTGCTGCCGTCTTGGAAGATTCACATTCCAGGAACTCTTTGCAGCTAAGGAGGGTGAGGAGGATGCTCATCCAGTAAGAAAGGCTCTCTCTAATACATATGTAGCAACACTTGTTAACATTGGTCTTGCAGCTATCCTCTGTGTTGGTGGTTATGCTACACTCTGGAAGCTGTTCGGTGCCTGCAACCAGCTTGTATCAGTTCCAGCTCTTATGGCTGCTGCTGTATACCTCAAGTCAGTTGGCAAGAAGCACAACATGTTCTATATACCAATGTTCTTCATGGCTGCTGCTTCAATGAGCCAGTTAGTAATCAGCTTTGTAACATATGCTAAGGCATTAATTAACGGAACAGGCGCTTGGAACGTTGAGGGGCTCCTCTGCGTATTCATCGTCCCAATCTTCTGCCTTGCATTCTCTCTTCTTGTTGAGGGCTGCAAAGTATTATTCGGTAAGAAGACTCAGGCTGCTGCTTAATTAATGAAAAGTTTTAAGACAGCTGCTCACAAGAGTACTATTTTATAATAATATTATCCGCTGGAAGGTTAATCCCTCCAGCGGATTTTTTTAGCAACCCTGCAAGCGAAGAACGTGCCTGCACAAGTATTATCTATATACTTATTAACTTCACCAGAAGCTCCACAATCTTTTCCATTGACTGAATACATATATATTCATATCTTCCATGAAAATTATGTCCTCCGGCACACAGATTAGGACAAGGCAGCCCCATATATGATAGTTTTGCGCCATCTGTACCGCCGCGAATTGGCCGTATCTTAGGAATTATTCCAATATCCTCCATGGCAAGCTTGGCATTATCTACCAGAAACATGGCATCTCCCAGCTTATCTTTCATATTATAGTACTGGTCCTTAATCTCCACATGTATAATCTCTTTACCTGTTTCTCGGTTCATAATATCAGCCAGCTGCATCATCGTTCTCTTCTTGGATTCAAAGAACTGCCTGTTATGGTCTCTCAGGATATATTTTAATGTGGCTGACTCAACACAGCCATTAATCTCAGTAAGATGGTAAAAGCCTTCATATCCTTCTGTATATTCAGGTCTGTCCCTGTCTGTAAGCCTTCTGTCGTATTCCCTTGCCACAATGGCAGCATTAATCATCTTTCCCTTTGCATCTCCGGGATGAACATTTCTTCCTGTAATTGTCACTGTCGCTGAAGCTGCATTGAAATTCTCATATTCCAGTTCACCTATACCACCACCATCAACTGTATAAGCATAATCTGCCCCTAGTCTGTTCAAATCAATATGGTCTACTCCTGCTCCAACCTCCTCATCTGGAGTAAAACAGATTGCCACATCTCCATGCTTCACTTCAGGATGGGTCAGGAGATATTCTGCCATAGCCATTATCTCAGCCACTCCAGCCTTATCATCTGCTCCCAGAAGAGTGGTTCCGTCTGTGGTAATCAAATCCTTTCCCTTATACTGCATAAGTTCCGGGAATTCTCTTGGAGATAATACATACTGCCTTCCTTCATTACCTGCTTCTCTTAACTTTAACTGGGCATTGAGAGAATCCTCCCCCAGCACTATATCTTTACCCTGGTAATTTCTTATTATCTGGGGGTTAACATTCCTTCCACTAACTTCAGGAGATGTATCCATATGAGCAATGTATGCCAGTGTAGGAATTCTTCCCATGTCCGAATTATTCAATATCTTTGCATACACATAACCATACCGGCTGTCGTAATACACACTGTCTGCACCCATCTCTTCAAGTTCCTGTGCCAGAAGCTTTGCAAGCTCATGCTGTTTATCTGTACTTGGAAATTTTCCTTCCAGGGATGCATTTTCATCTGACTGGGTATCATATTTTACATATCTTAAGAATCTGTCAACTACTGATGTCATTCTATTACCTCCCCCGTTTCGGGATTTACGGATATTCCATTGACCTCAAGATGCTCATCTATCTCTATGACAATGCACTGTTTATCACCTATAATCATGGTCTTAATGAGGTCTGTCTTATCTGGATTAACCTTAACCACCACATCCGGTGTTTTCACCTCGAATTTTCTCGTTGCAGCCAGATTAGAGGCAAGAAGCTTACCTTCATCCCCTGCTGCCCTCTCAAAATGTTCCTCAAAATCAGCCAGCTTCTCTTCCCTGACGCCACTCTTTTCAAGAAGTTCTCTTGCACTTACCTTATCCAGTGTTACCGGTTCAGGAGCGCCTTTGCCTTCCTCAATCATCTCATTAAGATTGTCATGTATATTCTTAACTGTCTCATAATCACATGTATCACCAAGAGTCTCTGTGACCAGATTCTGGAACGTCTCCTTCTGGTCTGCCGCAGGCATAGGTACATTACAGTCCAGAACATATGATAAAAAGCTGTTCTGGAAATTATCTGCATCTTTTGTATAGTATAATACACCATCATCATCCTGGCTTCTGTCATTAAATGCAGGAAAAAGGAAACCTGTATCCGGAGAATCTACTATATGGAACTGTCGTAAATCGTGAAATTCATTAATCTCCTCATTATATCCAAGCCCCGGTTTTGACAGGGACACATGGCATATGCTGCACAGAATATAGCTGTAAACCTCATTAGATGCATCTTCCATCTCAATGCCATCTGTTGTCTTACCAGGCACATCATATACCTGGTTAATAAGCAAAATAAGATAATTACCTGGATAATCATATGAAGTAATAACTCTGTCATAGAATTCATCCAGAATTCCCTCATCCTTAAGCTCACTGTCTCTTAAAGCAAACAGTCTTGTTCTTGCGCCATCCTGCCTGTACGCATCTGTATTGAACCTCATATCCAGAAGATTTTTCCCTGGTGTTCCTGAAAGTGTCTTCTTAAATATATCAAAATATTTATGTTGCTCTCCTTCTGGCAGATTCAAAAATGTGGAGGCAATCTTAGTAACCTTATTCTTCTCCCCATCAACATAGCAGCCACATAGCTTAAGTATTCCACAATCCTGTAATGTATATTGGGATTTAATTTCGTTAATATCTTTCCTGTTCACTGTTGTATCCTCCAGAAGTAAATTGCTTATAATATAATACAATTTTTCGGGAATTTTTACAAGAAACAGATTACTTCAGCCTCTTTGCTACTGCCATGGCACTTTCGGTTACAGCCAGTCCTCCCTGGCTTGTCTCTTTTAAACAAGCCGGCAGCACATCGCCTATACGTCTCATGCTGTCTATAACCTCATCTGGCTTAATTGCACTCATAATTCCCGCCATAGATAATTGCGCATATGAAATTGCATTTACTGCACCGATTACATTTCTTTTAATACAAGGAACCTCTACAAGTCCACATACCGGGTCGCAGGTAAGTCCCAGCATATTCTTCAATGCAAGAGCTGCTGCATTGGCAATGTGCTCTGCGTCACCGCCCTGAAGATAAACCAGACCTGCCGATGCCATAGCACTTGATGAACCTATCTCTGCCTGACAGCCACCTGATGCACCGGCAATATATGCATTTTCTGTAATAACAGCCCCTATTCCTGCTGCCACGAACATCGCTTTAATCATTGTGTCATCGGGCACATTATATTTTTCCTGATATGACAGGAATACAGCCGGAATAACTCCGCAGGAGCCAGCCGTAGGGGCAGCCACTATTCTTTTCATACAGGCATTAGATTCGCTTGTTTTCAATGCCTTTTCCATAACAAGTGCCATGAAATCTCCACATATGTTCTTACCTGACTGGTTGTATTCCTGCATCTTAGCACCATCTCCACCAGCCATGCCACTTGCTGAACGCAAATTCCCATCATAACCTCTGTCAGCATTTTTCATGGCATCGAACATCCCTGCCATTGTCCTGAAGGACTCTTCCTCTGGCACATTTCTTTCAAATGAATCTGCCTTTAATATAACTTCCCAGAACTCCATGTTCTCACTGTTGCAGATTTCTATAATATCCTTAATAGAATGATAAACTATCATATTTCCTCCATTATTACATTAGTCAAGCAGGGAAAGATAAGTAACCTTCACTACACCTTCCGCCTTCTCCAGCCATTTAATTCCTTCCTGTGGTACTTCCTGGTCGCATTCCACAACCATAACAGCCTCTCCACCTCTGTTAGAGCGGTACAGCTGCATATATGCAATATTCACACCCTTGTGGGCAAGCATTGCTGTAACTTCAGATACATGACCGGGCTGATCCAGGTTATGGACAACCAGAGTGGGATAATCCCCTGAAAAGTTAGTATTAATACCATCTATCTGGGCTATGTTGATTCGTGAACCTCCCAGAGATTCACCAACTACTTCAAGGCTTCTTCCTGATGCACCAGTTAAAAACATCTGGACTGTGTTAGGATGGGCATCCTTAAGCTGTGCTTCTCCGAAGGTCACTTCCATTCCCTGTGAAGCTGCAATATCCAGGCTGTCAGGAATTCTCATATCATCCGGTTTCATCCCAAGAAGTCCTGCCACTACAGCTTTTCTTGTTCCATGTCCCTTTCCTGTTGCAAGAAATGAACCATAAAGCCTGATGTCTGCCTTAACTATGTTCTCCCCAAGAAGCTTTCTTGATATATAACCAATTCTTACTGCTCCCGCTGTGTGAGAACTTGAAGGTCCTACCATCACTGGTCCAATCACGTCAAATATACTCATTATGTCCTCCTTATATTAACCCGGTAAACCGAGAAAAAGGCACTTACTCCGTGCGGAAGTAAGCGCCTTTGCTTTTGTTATATAATATCACTTTGCAAATAATTTTGCAATTTGTTCTACAGGTTCTTTCTTACCATGAAGTTCCCACTGCATAAATACATTAAAAAGTGCACCTGCGTAATAGTATACTTCATATTCTGACCTTTTCCTGGACCTTAACAGATAACCTGCAACATAATCATTAAATGCATCCATAACGAATGAATGTCTCTCTGCCTTCACCAGACTTAAGAAGAAATCTGAATATCTGTCGAAGAATTTCAAGGTGGACATTATCTGTCTGTAGCTTAGAATATCTGTATTATCCTTGCCACCCTCATTCTCAAGATATTCTTCCACAATCTCATTAAGGTAGTCCTTCAATGCCTCTTCCTTAGTGGAATAATACTGGTAAAATGTCATTCGTGACACATTCGCCTGCTTTGCCACTTCAGAAACCCTGATTTCGTCATATGGTATTTCATGCATTAATGAGATGATAGATTCACCAATACGCATACGTGTCTTCTTGTTGCGTTTAGTCTTCTCTCCAGCAGCTTTAGCCATCTGTACACCTCTCAATTATTTCTTAAAAAGATTCTCTATACTTGTTCCTACAGATTTAATTCCATCGGCAAATTCATTGGCAACATTCTTTGCTTTCTTGTCAATCTCATTGTCCTTAATGAACTGGTCAGCCTTATCTGCTGCATTATTGGCTGCATCAACAGCTTTTCCAACACCGTTTAAGAATTTATCTTTATTAATAAGAGTCATAGTTATCTCCATTTCTGCGCCACATAATGTAAATTCCTCTGCGTGTCCTGTGGCGCCATTACACACAGAATATTTAAACACATATTTATAATCTGTAAAGATATTGTAGCACTTCTTCTGATTAATTCAAGATTGAAAATATTACTGGGCAAACTGGCTTTCATACAGATTCTTGTAGAATCCGCCTTTTGCAAGAAGTTCTCTGTGGTTTCCCTGTTCAATAATATGTCCGTCCTTCATAACCAGTATCAGATCCGCAGACTGGATTGTAGAAAGTCTGTGGGCTACGATAAAACTTGTTCTTCCCTCCATCAGCTTATTGAAAGCATTCTGTATCTTAAGCTCTGTTCTTGTATCAATTGACGAAGTAGCTTCATCAAGAATCAGCATAGGCGGACGGCACAGCATTACTCTTGTAATGCATAAAAGCTGCTTCTGTCCCTGGGAGAGACTTCCCCCATCCTCACCAATAACAGTATCATAGCCGTCAGGCAGACGCTTAATAAAACTGTGGGCATGGGCTGCTTTGGCAGCCTCAATTATCTCTTCCTCAGTGGCATCCGGCTTACCCATAATAATATTATCACGGATTGTGCCAGCCCTTAGCCATGTATCCTGAAGCACCATTCCGAAACCGGCTCTTAATGAATGTCTTGTCATATCTTTAATATCCACATCAGATACCTTAATTGAACCGCTGTCCACATCATAGAAACGCATTAACAGATTAATGATTGTTGTCTTTCCGCATCCAGTTGGCCCTACAATAGCTATCTTCTGTCCCGGCTTCACATTAAGATTAAAGTCTGTAATAAGCTCCTTATCTTTAGTATATGAGAAATAAACATTTTCAAGACTGATACTTCCATCTGCATTATCAAGCACAACGGCATCTGGTTTGTCCGCTGTCTCTGGCTGCTCCTCAATCAGTTCAAATACTCTTGCAGCACAGGCAAGTGCATTCTGCAATTCAGTAATTACACCAGATATCTCGTTAAATGGCTTGGTGTACTGGTTGGCATAGCTTAAAAATGTTGCCAGCTGTCCAACGCTTATTCCACCATTTATTGCTGAAATAGCTCCTGTTACAGCCACTCCCGCATAAACAAGGCTGTTGACAAATCTTGTAGCCGGATTGGTAATTGATGAGAAAAATATAGCTTTCAATGAATACTTCTGAAGTCTTTCATTAATCTCATCAAACTTATCCATGGTTTCCTGTTCATGGTTATAAGCCTTAACAACCTTCTGACCGCCAATCATTTCATCAATTAAAGCCGTCTGCTCTCCCCTGGTCTCTGATTGCAGCTTAAACATTGAATAAGTCTTTTTTGCAATAAAGCCTGCCACCAGAAATGACACTGGTGTAATAAGAACTACCACCAGGGTAATCTTAACGTTAATCATAATCATGAAAAGCAACGTTCCCACTATGGTTGTAACACCGGTAAAAAACTGGGTAAATCCCATAAGAAGTCCATCAGCAAACTGGTCTACATCAGCTATTACCCGGCTTACCACCTCACCATAGGAATGGGAATCAATATAGCTCAAAGGCAGATGTTCAATCTTTTCTATTGCCTCGTCTCTTATGTTTCTTGTTACATGGTATATTATCTTATTGTTACAAATGTTCATAATCCACTGTGATACAGCTGTGCACACAATTACCAGTGCAAACTTCATTATCACGACTTTAACACCAATAAAATCCACATCACCAGGGCCAATTATATAATCAATGGCATTACCCACAAGAATAGGAGCATAAAGACTTGATGCCACTGTAATTACAGCCATTAATATGGATATTATTAAGTATACCCAGTATCTTTTAATTCTAAGCATTACTTTTTTAAGTGTCCTGCCTGAACTGGATTTGTTATCCTTCTTCATGTCTGCCTCCTTCCCGGTATTTTCTAATCCTGCTTAAACTGTGAATTATATATTTCCTGATACACTTCACATCCTGCCAGAAGCTCCTCATGTGTACCAATTCCCACCATTTCTCCATCATCCAGCACAATTATCTTATCTGCATGCATAAGAGAAGCCGCACGCTGGGAGACTATGAATAATGTAGGCGCAGGATTAAGATTTGAAATAGCATTTCTTAAAGCTGCGTCTGTAGCATAGTCAAGAGCGGAAGCACTGTCATCCAGAATAAGAATATCCGGCTTTCTTACCAGTGCTCTGGCAATATTAAGCCTCTGCTTCTGTCCTCCTGACAGGTTCTTTCCCTGCTGGTCAATAAAGGCATCCAGTTTTCCCTGCTTTTTCTCAACAAATTCAAGAGACTGGGATACTCTTAAAGCCTCTAATATATCTTCATCTGAGGCATCTGCATCTCCCCACTTCATGTTGTCTCTTATTGTCCCCTTAAAAAGCATTGCTTTCTGCATAACTACAGCAACCTTTTTCTTCAGGGAATCTTCTGTATATTCTTTAACATTAATTCCGTTAATTAAAACCTCTCCCCCAGTTACATCATAAAACCTTGGGATAAGGCTCACCAGTGAAGTTTTTCCTGAACCTGTTCCACCAATTACCCCCACAGTTTCACCAGGCATAACAGAGAAACTAATATCTGTCAAAGTATTATCTCCTCCACCTGAATATTTCAGGGAGACATTCTTGAACTCAACAGCCGGAGTGTTATCATCGAATCCGTATGCAGCTTTAATCCTTCCATATTCCATGCCTGACTGCACCTGAAATACAGTGTCAATTCGTCCGGCACAGGCAAGAGCCTTGGCTATGCTGATTACCAGGTTAGCCAGCTTAATAAGCTCCACAAGAATCTGTGACATATAGTTATATAAAGCTACAACCTGTCCCTGTGAAAGTGTTCCAAGATTAACTCTCACTGCACCAATCCATATAAGTGCAATTATTGAAATATTTACCACTACATATGTCAGTGGATTCATAAGACCTGATATCTTACCTACGAACTTCTGGAGCTTGTTCAGATTCTGATTAGCCTCCTTGAATCTGCCAATCTCCTCATCCTCCATATTAAAAGCCCTTATAACCCTTACACCGGTCAGATTCTCTCTGGTAATTCCAAGAATCTTATCAAGTCCTGCCTGTACATTCTTGTACATAGGCCTTGTGGACAACATGATTCCAAATACAATTAAAGCCAGAACAGGAATAGCTGCCACAAATACAAGTGCTGCCTTGTAATCAATTGTGAATGCCATTATCATTGCACCAAACACAATAAATGGTGAACGAAGAAACAGCCTTAATACAAGATTCACTCCATTCTGAACCTGATTAATGTCACTTGTCATTCTTGTGACCAGAGTTGATGCTCCAATTGTATCCATCTCTGTAAAGGACAGGCTCTGAATATGCTTAAACAGATGGTGTCTCATCCCTGTGGCACATCCTACTGCCGCTTTTGCACTGAAGTACTGGGCTGTTATGGAACACACAAGTCCGATTACTGCAAGACCGATAAGCAGAAGGCACATCTTTATTATATAATCTTTATCATTATTTCCTATACCATTATCAATAATTCCTGACACAACCAGTGGAACAAAAAGTTCAAATGTTGCCTCCAGCATCTTAAACAGAGGTGCCAGTACACATTCCTTCTTATATTCCCTGATATACATCCATATTCTTTTCATATCTCTCTCCTATCGAGTAGGCTACTCCTACTCGATTCCGCACACTCACAGCGGGGAGCAAAGCTTCTCGCTGTTCCCTTGCCCGGCAAATGAAGAATTGTGCAAGCACATTCTTCGCTTTCCGGGCTTTTGCTACAAAAATACTCCATTATGAGAAATCAATAATGGAGTGCATCTTATTATCTACAAGTAACGCAATTGTATGATGTCCGTTTTGTTCAATGTATTTACATGTTACAGTATCACCCAGTTTAATCTCCTTTTTGTACAGGATGTGAAGCTGGGTAAATCCTCCCATGACAAACTTCGAATATATCTCCTCTGGCATGGCATCATACGCAATATCTATATAATTAATATTATGGACATGTTTATTAACATCTATGTCTCGTCGGGTAACAAAATACTGTGTGGTGTACCCATTCTCAAATAATGCCTCATCATATGTAAGTTCCTCAATCTCTTCGTCCATTGCCATATCTGGCTCTGTTCCGTATAGTTCATTAATATCATCTGTTAATCTTACGGGTCTTCTTCTTTCAGTATCAGTGAGAATCCACTTGGAAGAACCTGTAGCAAGCAGCCTTCCATCAGCCCCTCTCATTTCATAGTCCCTGAAGGCACGTATTCCGTCCATGTAGCGGGACCATGTAGACACTGTAAGTTCCTCCTGATACTCAGGATATTCTATTACCTTAATCTTCCAGTCCAGAACCACCCATGCCCTGTGTTTTGTCTCAACTTCCTTAATCCCATAACCGACTGTAGCTGAATGCCAGCACGCACTGTCCTCAAGAAATGTTACCATTGCTTTTAATGAGGCTTTATGGTCATGTCCGATTTCTTCAATTCCAACTCTGTATCTGCAACTAAATTTCATGTCAATCCCCATTTCCAATCAGCTATTCTAAAAATATACAGAAATAATATCTGGCAAAACGGTCTAGCTTACCAGTTTATTTTTACCACTAAGCTTGCCTGAATACAGCTTCTTATCAGCAGATTCTATCCAGTCTTCAAGCGTTTCAGCCTCTCCGTAAAAAGATACACCCATTGTCAGAGTAATCCTGAATCTGTTACCCTCATACTCAAAATCGTAATTGCCAATGGATTTGCGGATATTATTCAGCTCGTGATACATCTTCCTTCTGGCATCCTCATCCTTTCCCGGTGCTTCACCTGAAAGAAGGAACTCTTCTCCACCTCATCGGCAGATAACCATATTATCACACTTTGCGCGTATAATCCCGGCAACTGTCTGAAGAACGTAATCTCCTGCGTTATGACCATAGGTATCGTTGACTCTCTTAAAATCATCAATATCCATTATTGCCACAAATACAGCTTCTTTCTCACATTCCTTCATAAGAAGGTCAAAATTCTCCACAAAATAATATCTGTTAGGCAACCCTGTCAGCTTGTCATTATATGCCTGTGTTGACATCTTAGTCTCAATCCTGAAAGTAAACTGAATAAGAATCCACAATGTAATCACAACAGTAGCAAATACCGCTACTGAAGAAATCATCTGGGTAACTCTGGCAGTCTTCTCATCAATAAGATAAGGCTCTGCCATAACAATAGTACAGATATAAGCAGCAATATAAGATATAAAACACATAACAGAAAGCTTCACTGCCCTTACATAAAACAACCTCGTAGACTTAGAACAGTAGTCTACAAAGAATATTAAAACTACAAGGGCAATAAGATAATTCTGAAATCCACAATACCACCCAAAGGATATAGTTGCCACTGTTATGTGAAAATCTGCTTCAACTAATATAATGTTAAATAACAGCTGATACTTCTTCCTATGTGCAAGAACCGCTGCAACTGCAATTACAATCAGACTTATAATATTTAACTTTACCATAAAGTCTGCATCATAATGGATATAAAATCCCCCGAAATACACATGAATTAATAGAAACAGAAGCAGTATGGCTTTCACTGAAAACCCTGTAAGCTTCTTAATATCAACCTTGTCCCATTTAATATTATACATTTAATCCCCTCTTTAAATGCATTAACCCCCATATATATGTAAACATTAAATGATTAAGAGGTTTTTGCTAAAAAAATAAACTTTGCGTTTGATAACACAAAGTTTATTCTATCATATTCCTAATTAAATTTCACTATATTTAACAGAAATTTCGACATTTTTTGCAGAAAATCATAGAATATCTTTACAGACGGAGAAGCATATCCCCTTCCTTGATTAATCCAAATTTTCTCATAAGCTCTGAAACAACAAAAGTTACAAGAGCAGGAAGAATAAAGTGCATTACAATTATCTCAACAGCCACAACTGTAACAGACATTGTTGCTGACATGCTCTGCCATGCCATAATCTGTCCCACGAATCCTGCAGAACCCATACCTGAACCTGTTGGTGTGCTGGTCATATGAAGTACTGCACTGGATATTGGGCCTAAGATTGCACTGGATATAATTGAAGGAAGCCATATAATTGGTTTCTTCACAATATTAGGAATCTGAAGCATTGATGTACCTATTCCCTGGGCAATCAAGCCACCCATCTTATTCTCACGGTAGCTGGCAACTGCAAATCCCACCATCTGACAGCAGCATCCGATGGTTGCTGCACCTGCTGCAACACCTGTAATACCCATAGACACGCCAATAGCTGCTGAGCTGATTGGAAGTGTAAGAATCATCCCCATAAGTACAGAGATAAGAATACCTCCCACAACAGGATGCTGCTCAACATTAATATTAACAAGATTTCCTAACCACATCATAAACTGTGAGATTGGTGGTCCAATTACATATCCCACAAGGGCACCTGAGCAAATTGATACAAATGGTGTAACAATGATATCAACCTTAGTCTTGTTAGATACAAGTCTGCCAAGCTCTATTGCAACAAGGGCTGCCACAAATGCTCCTAATGGCTCACCTGGTTTTCCCAATGCAAATGCTGTCATAGAATTGACTGTAGGGAAAGCTCCAATCATACCAGCAACAGCCGCAGATATTGTAACAAGTGGAGATGAAGCAAATTTAACTGCCACGCCCACACCAATACCTGCTCCTGTCAATGTTTTTGCCACATTGGCAGCTCCGGTTATATATGTACCAACTGTTCCACCTACAAATGTTCCAATCTGGGCAATAATTGTTCCAATAATCAAAGTTGAGAACAAGCCCAGTGCCATTCCACCCAAACCATCAATAAATATGTGGTTCAGAACTTTTTTTACCTTTTCCATCATCTTTCCTCCAAATTAAAGCATGATGATAGAATAAAACTATATTATTGTCTTGTCAAGTTATTTTTATCTGTCTTGTCAGATAGCCTCATTAATATACCAGTGCACAATCATCCGATTTGCATGCACTGGCATGTTTTCTGGTATATTTTCTGATATTAAATCATAGCCTTCTTAATTGCTGCCATGAGCTCATCATATGTCTCGAATGCCTCAAGTTCAGGATTATCATTCTTAATCTTATCTGTACTCTTGAATAAGAAACCTGCCTTGCTGGCTTTAATCATAGCAAGGTCATTGTAGCTGTCACCGCTGGCAATAGTCTCATATCCAATTGACTGTAACGCCTTAACAGTAGTAAGCTTTGACTGCTCACAGCGCATCTTGAATCCTGTTATCTCACCGTTATCTGCAACTTCAAGTGAATTACAGAATATTGTTGGCCATCCTAACTTCTCCATAAGAGGAGTTGCAAACTGTGAAAATGTATCACTGATTATAATTACCTGGGTAAATGAACGAAGCTCATCTAAGAATTTCTTTGCTCCTGGCAAAGGATCAATCTTGGCTATTGTCTCCTGAATCTCCTTCAATCCAAGTCCATGTTCTTTAAGAACTCCCAGTCTCCACTTCATGAGCTTGTCATAATCTGGCTCATCTCTGGTTGTCTTCTTCAGCTCAGGAATTCCACTTGCCTCTGCAAATGCAATCCAAATCTCAGGTACTAAAACTCCTTCCAAATCCAAACAAGTAATATACATATCTTTCCTCCTTCTTATATATTTTTCTCTGCATTGCAGAGTATTATTTATGCATAAAGCGCATCAGCTAAAGCTTCCAGCTCTGTAACTGTTGAATCCTTCATAGCAGATTTCACTGTAACCATTCCCTTGACTGTACAGCCCTTAAAGCCTTCAACATACCCTGTCATAAGCTTCCCTGCTGTTATTGCCCATGAACCATTCTCAATAACAGCTACATCTCTGTTCTGGAAGGTTTTGCTCTTAAGGTGAAGAAGAAAATCTTCCATAGGAGGGAATATACCTGCATCATATGTAGGTGCAGCTAAAACCAGCTTATCATACTGGAATGCACTGGCTACTGCTGATGACATGTCACATCTTGACAGATCAAATACGTTAACCTTATGTCCTTTTTCTTCAATAATCTCTGCCATCTTCTTTGCAACAGCAGCTGTGTTACCATGAATTGAAGCATATGCCACTGTCACTCCTGATTCTTCAGGTGTGTAGGTTGACCATGTGTTATATTTGTCAATATAGAAACCAAGATTATCCTTCAGTACAGGTCCGTGAAGTGGGGCAATAATACTTATATCCAGATTAGCAGCCTTCTTTAAAAGTGCCTGTACAGGATTGCCATACTTGCCAACAATATTGATGAAGTAACGTCTTGCCTCACCAAGCCAATCCTCATCCACATCAAGTGCACCAAACTTACCGAAAGCATCAGCTGAAAAAAGAATCTTTTCTGTGCTTTCATACTCTACCATTACCTCTGGCCAGTGAACCATTGGTGCCATAACAAATGTAAGAACATGCTTGCCCAGTGAAAGGGTATCCCCTTCTTTAACCTCAACCTTGCGCTGGCTTATATCAATATCAAAGAACTGTGGTATCATTGCAAATGTCTTGGCATTACCCACAATCATCATATCAGGATATTTTTCACAGGCCTTCTTAATATTAGATGCATGGTCAGGCTCCATATGGGAAACTACCAGATAGTCAGGAGTTCTTCCTGAAAGTTCCCTGTCAAGATTTGCAAACCACTCATCTGTAACTCTTGCATCTGCAGTATCCATAATTGCAATTTTCTCATCAAGTATAAGATATGAATTATAAGAAACTCCATTAGGTACCTTGTACTGACTCTCGAATAAATCAATAGAATGATCATCACATCCAATATAACGTACTGCATCCGAAATCTCAATCTTACTCATTTTCGTCTCTCCTTCTGATAAAAGTATTCTATGCTTCTTTCCGCACACGCTTAATTAATACAAGAACCGCAATCATAAGAGCCACTGCAATAGGCAGTGATATGAAAGCATTCTGTATAAATCCAGCCATTATATAACTAACGCAGGACACAGCCGCCGCAACCATTGCATAAGGAAGCTGTGTTGATACGTGGTTAACGTGATTACACTGGGCTCCTGCCGAAGCCATAATAGTTGTATCAGATATAGGTGAGCAGTGGTCTCCACATACTGCACCTGCCATACATGCAGAAATTGATATAATCATAAGCTCATAATTAGTATTCTGGAATACAGCAACAACAATAGGAATAAGAATACCAAATGTTCCCCATGAGGTTCCTGTAGCAAAAGCAATCAGGCATCCTACAATAAATATAACTGCCGGCATTAAATTCATAAAGTTTCCTGAAACTGATTGCATGGCGACTGATACGAATTCCTTAACTCCAAGAATATCTGTCATTCCCTTTAATGTCCACGCAAATGTCAGGATAAGAATTGCCGGAACCATTGATTTAAATCCTTCTGGAATACAATCCATGCAGCTCTTGAAATCCAGTACATTTCTAATACAATATAAGAATATTGTGACTACCAGTGCAAAGAAGCTTCCCAGTGCCAGTCCCACTGATGCATCACTCTGTGAAAAGGCTGTTATAAAGCCCTCGCCAGAGAAGAATCCGCCTGTATAAATCATTCCAATTACACAGAACACAATCAGGCTGATAATAGGAATTAACAGGTCAATAACCTTACCATGAGACTGGGGATTATCCTCTTCCTCAATATCGTTGTCGTGGTTTTTTCCATCAGAGAATATGTCTCCGTTAACTGCATTCTTCTCATGAACAGCCATAGGTCCAAATTCGGCATTCATAAGTACTATACCTACCATCATTATTATGGTAAGTATTGCGTAAAAATTATAAGGTATCGCCTTGACAAAGAGAGCAAGTCCATCCTCTCCGTCAACGAATCCCGCAACAGCCGCTGCCCATGAAGAAATAGGCGCTATAATACATATTGGAGCTGCTGTAGAATCAATAATATTAGCAAGCTTGGCTCTTGATATCTTAAACTTGTCAGAAACAGGTTTCATAACGCTGCCCACTGTCAGGCAGTTAAAATAGTCATCAATGAATATCAATGCTCCCAGAACAATAGTAGCAAGCTGTGCGCCACATCTTGATTTGATATGTTTGGAAGCCCATATACCAAAAGCCTTTGAGCCACCTGATTTATTCATCAGGGCAACCATGGTTCCAAGTATTACCAGAAATATGAGAATACCTACATTATAGCTGCTTGTAAGAACTCCAACCACTCCATCGTGAAATATAGTGTTAACTGTTCCTTCAAAATTAAAATTAGCAGCAAATACACCACCAACAACAATTCCTACGAAAAGTGAACTGTACACCTCTTTGGTAATCAGAGCCAGTGTAATGGCGACCAAAGGTGGCACCAACGACCAGAATGTGGCATAGGTTGATGGGGAAGGTACACTTTCCGAAAAAATGGATACGATACCCAGAACAGCCACAGCCAACAAAACCACTACTATGCTTATAATACTTATCTTGTTCTTTTTCATATGATTCCTCCAATACAAAACAGAGGCAGTCCGCCTTTTCATTCAGAATATGGCGAACTGCCAATGTGGATATTATATCACAATTCCTGTATTATTACCATTACCATTTTTAAACTGCTAAATCAACATGATTCAGAGTTCCTGCTGCTCCAGTACTCTCATGAAGATATATACCGGTCTTTTTAATCTCTCCATTCAGCCTGTTATTACCGTCCTTTAAACTGAACTGGGTATGGGCATTATCAAGATATATTGCACCTACATCTGCATCCTTAAGGTTTATCAGGTAATCATTTCCATCTTCATCCTTTGTCCATACCTTGAGTTTAGAATAGATACTGTCATTCTCATCAATCCATCCGTTGCCATCTTCATCGAAAGCAGCAAGGTCCTTAAATCCGTCTCCACTCTTAGTTCCAAACAATTCCGAGCCATCACCTATACGCCCGTCTCCATTTCTGTCTAAAGCTAGAAATCCACTGCCCTTTCCTGCAAATGAAATCTCCTCTTCATCTCCGTCAGAATCCAGGTCAAATAAGAATTTCTGGTCAGTTACACTTCCAATATCTGTGTCCAGATTAATCACAAGAGGATCTGTTTTTATGTAATTTTGTGTTGTTAAGGTGTTAATCTGACTTGTAAATGCTCTGGACATAGAAACTTCTATATTGAAATCAATGCTTCTTCCATCCTGGGTCTTAACCATACCAGATGATGCAAAAGTGGTAGACTCTGACTCACTTACGAATCCCGAAGTGGCAGTTACCCTTTGCCATGTAGTACCAGAGCTGCCTGTTCCGATAGATATAGAACCAAGGGATTTAACAGACGCACTTGTGCTTGACGATTCAGTCCCTATCCTGTATGAAGGAGACCTTAAATCCAGAATCTCCGGAGAATCCTGCGTTAAATTTCCACTGTCATCCAACGCTTTTCCACGGGTCAACATTTGAAATAGACGTTTTAATAGTTCCAGCTTCATTCTGTACTCATCAGACATCTCCATGTTAAGTGAGCCTGATTTCTGTAACTTGCGAAGCTGTTCTGCCATAGAATCGGCGAACTTTTGTTCATTCTCCTGCTTCTTTCTGGCAGCTTCTTCTTTCTTTTGTTCCTTGTACTCCTCCATACTTTCTACGAAGGATTTTCCCTCCGCCTCTGCGGATAATGTTAGAATTGCACCGGGTAAATCTTTTGATATTGAAGCTTCCATAGTTACAGACTTCTTATAAGAATAAGAACTCTCCTGGTGTCCCGATGCCATTACAACTGAACTGTTTGCTATCTTCATAATAGACTCCTTTCTAAGCGAATTCGGTAAATCCGTTTACCTAATAGCTGTTAGTTGAAATGTTATTTAGTTATAAATTCACTCTGCCGCCAAAAAAGGCGGCAGAATGGATTATCATACTATGTATCGGAACATGTATAAAGATTGTTAACCCTGTGTGGAAGTTTACAACCCAAAATATTATCCCAGATTATTATCTGCTAAATTACTCAGCTTTCTTCTCTTCCTTATCAACTACCTTGATAACACCCTTCTTCCACATAATCCATGATGAAAGAATTGCTACAGGAAGCATAATAATGATGATGAAACCTACAGCTCCGAATAAAGAACCGCCACTTGATACTCTTACTACAAGTGCAAGAATTGCAACAATTACAATTACAGGAATAACACCTGCCAGGCCATTCTTAACAACCTTCTTTCCAGTATTAGTGCTGGCGAAAAGTCCCAGTGTCAATGAACCAAATAATGCAGGAATCAGGTATCCTGAAGCAGTCTTAACTGCAGGAAGCTCAAATATTGGGCTAATCCATGTACTAAGAAGTGCAGCAAGTGCAAGGAGAACTACCGTCATAATTGAGCAGACAGCAACGGCCACTGAAGCAATAGCCTCACCTGCTGGTGTATTAGGCTCTTTCTTGGTTATATTCATGGCATTAACTGCACAAGGAACCTTAAGGTTCATAATGTTACCTGTTATAAATGTAAGATATGATGCTGAACCAAGTATTGGTGTATATGTAATTGCTTCTGAAAATCCTACAGGTACATATATAAGAAGTATTCCAAATGTTGCAACATTAAATACCATACCCAGTGTTGGCATGCAGCCATATACTCCAAGAACTATGAAAGGAAGGGCAATCATATATGCCAGAGCAATTACAGTACCTACTCTTCCCCATCTGTGACACCATGCCTGAAAGGAATCCATCTCATTTTTACTATTCTTACTCATATTACTCTCCTCCTAGCCAAACAGCTTAACCCACAAAATTGAAGATGCCATACCTGCTATCATTGAAAATGCCATAATAAAATCGCCAAGCCAGCGAAGCTTTGGATTCTTGGCAAATATTCCAAGAGCTACAGCTACAACAAGACCTGTCAGCATTACGCATGCCTGTATTGTATCTCCGATAAGAAGAACAGGAATATAAACAGCGAACATACAGAGCATAAACACTCCACTGAATACATGCTTCCAGTCACTTGAATTCTCTGTCTTATTAACACTCATTGAGAGCTTCTTGCCAAATGGAATAAGAATAAGGAAACCACTGAGCATACCAATACTCATAAGAATCATGACAACACCGAACTGCTGTCCTGTTGCATTTGAAAGCATCTCTGCTGTTGAGCCAAATCCAAGCGCAGTAGATACACTTCCGGCAATCATGGTTTCATATGATAAAGAACCTATAACTGAAAGTCTCCACCATGACCATACTGTACCAAGTACAGATATAAGTACAAATAAACCTACAACAATTGAAAGACTTGGAACTATTGAGAATACGCAGCTTGATTTGATAACTTTCTTAATCTCCTCTTTAGTAATTCCAAGCTCGATACATCTTTTACAAGCTTTTTTCAGATACACAAGTGAGAATCCCACTATGTACAGCAGTCCGATTATTACAAGTGTAAGCAGAAGCGGACTATTGATAATGTCACTCATCATTACGTTCATATTACTTTCCTCCAACGTATTTTAAATATATTCCTAAAAGCCATACCGGCATTAAAGGCTTAAACAAAAAATAAAAGTGCCGTCTTCAGTTACTTAATTTAGAACTTAACTTCCTTTCCTTCCTTAAGCCACTCCCTGAACTCTGCAGTCGCAGCAAACATTACATCTCCTGATGAGTTAATTGCTGTTTCTAAAGAATCCTGAACAACTCCAACAATGAATCCAACTCCCACCATCTGCATTGCAACATCCTGTGACACTCCAAGAAGAGAACATGCCATTGGAATCAACAGAAGGGAACCACCTGCAACTCCTGATGCCCCACAAGCTCCCAGAGTTGCCACAAAGCTTAATATAATTGCAACTACAATATTAACCTGAATCCCCTGTGAGAAAGCTGCTGCAAGAGACATGACCGTAATTGTAATTGCAGCTCCGTCCATATTAATTGTAGCACCAAGAGGAATTGCAACTGAATAGTACTCCTTGTCTAAGCCTAAATCTTCACATAACTTCATATTAACTGGAATATTAGCTGCCGAACTTCTTGTAAAGAATGCTGTAAGACCTGATTCTTTAAAACAATGTAAAACTAATGGATATGGATTTCTCTTCAGCGAGATGCCAACAATAAGTGGATCTACAACCAGTGCTACCATAAGCATACAGCCCAGCAATACCGCTAAAAGCTTGCCATAAGTAGTAAATATCTCAATACCATTCTCACTTACAGATCCATATACCAGTCCCATAATTCCAAAAGGTGCCAGCTGAATCACCCATCCTACTACCGTTGATACAGAAGTTGACAGATCACTTAAAGCATTTTTTGTACCTTCTGATGCTTTTTTTCTGACTGCAAGACCAAGTATAACCGACCATGTAAGAATTCCTACATAGTTAGCATTCATAAGCGCTGCCACAGGATTTGCAACCATGTTATTTAACAGTGTACGGAACACCTCTCCAAGTCCTGTTGGGGCACTCTGCTCAACTGCAGTGTTTGCAAGGGGAATAATAACAGGGAACACGTAACTGATAATAACTGCACATACTGCTGCTATAAATGTGCTAATCATATAATAAAATATAACCATTGAGAATCGTTTTCCTATCCCTTTACCTGCACTGGCAAGAGAACTAACGACCAGAATGAACACCAATATTGGTGCAATTGCCTTTAATGCGCCGACGAAAACTTCACCAAATACCATTATAAACTCTGCCTGTGGCAAAAATATGCCAAACAGAACTCCGATTATTAATCCTGTCAAAATCCTTAAAATCAAAGGAATTTCTGTGTATTTCTTTACTATCTTTTTCATATCTTCTCCATTCCGCAAATGTTTTTGCTGTCATCTCGGCCGGTATAATAATATCAAATAATATCTTCTCACCAGTAACCATAGACGACATTATATATTATTTTTCCCAAAAAGTATATATTGTTCGAAAAAATGATATAAAAACAGTGTTATAAGAACAGTGTTATAAGAACTGTGTTACAAGAGCGGTGCATATGAACAGTGTCAATTAAATAGAATCAGAATTTGTGGGGTTTGTCAGGTTAAAAGAGCGTATTTTTAAAGATACTAACTGTCATCTGCCTAAGCTGGTGTTCTTGATTGATTTAGGCAGAGAAAAACTTGCAAAAAAAGGCAAATCCAATGATGTTTTCTACCCAAACAAGAGGTTTTACATTGGTTTAGACAGAAGAATTTGGCGATGAAAGGCATAAACCACGATATTTTCTCTGCCTAAAACTGGCATTCTATATTGGTATAGGCAGAAATTCTCTGAAAAAAGGTCATGGATATCCATATTTTCTCTGCCCAAAGTCACCTTATATAGCATGTGAGGCAGATGCCAGCTCAAATCCGCCTTCGGCTTCTTCTCGCTGTCGGGCTGGCGCCCTATAAAATGCTTAAAAAATTCGCCCTTACAAGTAAACTTGCAGGGCGATTTTCTAACCTTTTTGCTCCCCTCTCTTTTCGCCATGCCAGCTCAAATCCGCCTTCGGCTTCTTCTCGCTGTCGGGCTGGCGCCCTATA
>CAMEWO010000023.1 GCA_945946665.1 uncultured Eubacterium sp. | reverse complement strand
GAGAATCTCTCGATACTTGGTCATAGTCATGACCTCCTTTAAATGTATTTACACCTCTCGGTGCATGATTACATTCTAAAGGATTTATGATAAAGGTTTCCACCACCGGAATGACGGTTTCCTTAAAAACGGATTTGCGGTTTCCTGAGTCCGGACAGCGGGGACACGGGACCCGGATTATTCAGAACAACGTCCTAATAACAAGATGAATAACGAGCCGTTACAGTCTCTCCTGCCTTGGAGTCAGGATGCAATTGAAAAATGTCATAATTAAAGTGGAGTGAAATACTCTCGTTTCATTGCAAAAGTGGAGCAAAACACTCCTGTTTCATTTTGTTATTATGGCAAAAAGAAACTAATTGTTAAGACGCCTGATTATAAGGCGCTTACTATAATGCAGATATGGGCAGAAACCGGAAAATCGGCTCTGCCCATTCGTAACTATTCACAAATCTTATATCAGTTTTTGAAGTTTACACAAAACTTGAAACGGTCTCGAAAGCACATGTTTTAATCCTATTAAATTGCATATAAAACAGTTTCCTCGCACGAACAACTATGCTGTCTCATAAAAAAATCATACCCAAAAGGCTTCAAAAAATTGAATATATTCAACAAATCCTGATTATTATGATAAACACAAATTGCAAGTTTAGGCTTGTTTTTTTCTATGATTTTTGAAGCACCTTTTAGAGCATCCAACTCACTTCCCTCAATATCCATCTTAATAACTGATACATTAATAAATGCTTCATGTCCATCTAATGCATATGCTTTTATCTCACAATTACCATTTTCTGAAATAGAAGAACCCAAATTACCAAACTCATTAAAACGTAAAATTGTATCTTCTTTATAAAGCCCAGCTGCTATAGGATGAATTTTCCGTAATTCTTCAGGTAAGAAAGCATTAATTAGCTGCATCAAATTTGAACTATCCGGTTCAAATGCATATATTTCTTCAGGCAAGTATCCATATTGATTTTTAATTTCTAAAATAGTATCTCCAACGTATGCACCACCTTCTATTAAAATATCTTCTTTCTTAATATCCAATAGTTCCCAATCATACATTGTATTACCATGCTTTAATTGGCTAATCGCTTTTACATCTCCTGTATATCTTGCATGCAAATAGGCTTCAAGAACCATTTTAGATTCATCATCTTTCAAAACACTATATAATTCTTTAAAAGCAACAGAATTATTCTTCAAATAATCGTATTCCATGATATGAGAAGGATATACATCAAGATAATCTACATACTTACATGATTTGAAAATATCTCTACATTCTTTAATTTTATCGTACTCGATAAATCCATATATAACATTATATTCTGTTTGCTCAAGGTCCATATCTTTTAATAAAATACATTTGTATTCATTATCACAAACAATTATAGTTTTATCTTTATAATAGTATTCAGTTTTGTCAACAAAACAATATAATGGTATATTATTATTTATAATCACTTCTGCAACAGAACATGCAAATTTTCCTGTCCCATAAATAACCACTTTTCTTCCATCCTTCTTAAGATCATTAATAATACTCGAACGATAATTTTCAATATTTAAAAAATTCATCTTTTTATTATGTCAAAAACAACATATTCCTTTCTTTTTATTTTAAATCAATTTTCATTCTTATTTTTGTGGATGGAATACATCCCAGACTTTCTTTAAAGTTACATAATCCATAATTAGGTATTCCATGTTCTGTCGAAATGCCTATATCCAATATATCAAATCCTAATTGTTTATAATACTTTACTAAATTAAATGAAATAAAATTAATAGGCTTAAACTCACCAACATCAGGAACATCTCCCCAATAAACTACTTGGGCAATCCTTGATGTTAATCTATATACTATCGCTGATGCAATAGTAATTCCATTATTTTTCACCAAAAAAAAGTCATGATTTACAACTTTTATTGTGGACATAACCTGTTCCTTAGTCATTCTTAATGGATATCCTCTAGCTTCCCTATTTATTTTTATTATATCATACGCTTCTTCCTTTTCTTTTTGCGTTTCACAACGAATAAATTTATTATCACATGTCATCGCAATTCTCAAATTCTTACGTGCATTATAATGCATTAATTGCTCATATGAGTTCAACTCAAAAGAATTTAAATCAAATGAATAATTAACATCTTCAAACTCTATATTAAATCCATTCCCCAATAAGGCATTATAAATACGAGAATTATCTTGAGCACCATATATATCTGCTGGCAAATAAATATTAATTAATCTTCCCTTATTAGCTTTAACGTAATTAATCAATAATTGAATAAACTCCCACAAATATGCAATTGATGTATCTTTTCTGACCATAACAATATTAGCAAATGGGGCTGAAAAAGGAGCCATCCACTCACCATTTTTCTCTCCAATTGCTAATAACACTCTTATTTTCTTATCTTTCCCCGCAAGATAATGTATCTTGTCAACTTTCTCACTATTCAATTCAAGAAATGCAAGCCTACTAAAAACAGGAACATCTTCATGCATCATATTGTCATATTCTTTAGCTGTTAATTCTACAATTTCCATTATTTTCCTCATTAATTTCATACACTCTGTTAATTCACAAAATAAACTGTACAACTCTATTTAGATAACCGTAAATCACCCACATTATTGTAAAATACTTTATTGTAAACGGCAAGTATCTTTCCAAATGACGATTTTTACTTGACGTTTACATCTGACATACAGCGACCACCATACATTTTCTCATAATAATTCTGATATTCCCCACTGATAATAGCATCCCACCATTCACGATTATTTAGATACCACTTAATAGTTTTCTTGATACCATCTTCAAATCGTGTCTCAGGAAGCCACCCCAGTTCATTATGAATTTTTGTGGGGTCAATAGCATAACGCATATCATGCCCCTTTCGGTCAGCCACATGTGTAATTAACGATTCCGGCTTACCAAGTTCCTTGCATATAAGTCTTACAATCTCAATATTTGTCTTTTCATTATGCCCGCCAACATTGTAGACCTCGCCTACACGTCCTCTATGAATTATAAGGTCAATAGCCTTACAATGATCCTCAACGTAAAGCCAATCACGCACATTTAACCCCTCACCATATACAGGCAATTGCTTGTCAGCTAAAGCATTTACTATCATAAGCGGAATCAATTTCTCTGGAAAATGATATGGGCCATAGTTATTAGAGCAACGGCTGATAGATACAGGCAACCCATATGTGCGATGATATGCAAGCACAAGCAAATCTGCTCCTGCCTTAGATGAACTGTAAGGCGAACTTGTATGTATCGGAGTTTCCTCCGTAAAGAATATATCAGGCCTGTCAAGTGGCAAGTCACCATATACCTCATCCGTTGAGACCTGATGATAACGCTTAATCCCATATTTTCTGCAAGCATCCATAAGTACCGCAGTTCCCTTAATATTCGTATCAAGGAATACTTCTGGATCCTCTATAGAACGGTCAACATGCGATTCCGCAGCAAAATTGACGACCATATCTGGCTGCTCCTCTTCAAATAACTTATAAACCATATCTCGGTTACATATATCCACTTTCACAAATCTAAAATTAGGATTGTCCATAACTGGTGCCAAGGTAGATAGATTACCAGCATATGTAAGCTTATCAAGACATATAATGCGATAATTTGGATACTTCTTCAACATGTGAAATATAAAATTACTACCAATAAATCCCGCTCCGCCTGTAACAATAATGTTCATACCATACTCTCTTTTCTTCCAAATGTTATTCTAGTATAAACGTTCCTGATATTTGCCATCCATGACATCCTTCAGGTACTGTCCATACTGATTCTTCTTCATAATCTCATACACACTCATCAGCTCACCCTTGCTGATCCACCCATTAAGATAAGCAATTTCTTCAAGACACGCAATCTTTCTGTGCTGGTGTTGCTCCACCGTTTTAACAAAATTTGTAGCATCCACAAGACTCTCATGCGTACCTGTATCAAGCCATGTAAATCCCTGTCCAAGAAGCTCGACATTAAGCGAACCATCTTCAAGATAAATACGGTTAAGGTCTGTAATCTCCAGCTCTCCTCGTGCAGATGGCTTAAGACTCTTAGCATAATCAACCACAAGATTATCGTAGAAATATAATCCAGTCACACAGTAATTACTCTTTGGATTCTCTGGCTTCTCCTCAATTGATACAGCTTTACCATTCTTATCGAATTCCACTATACCAAATCTCTCAGGGTCATCAACATAGTATCCGAATACCGTCGCACCTTCACCACTATCAGCTCTTTCAACTGCTGCTTCCATACGTTTCTTAAGACCATGCCCAGCAAATATATTATCACCGAGCACCATAGCAACAGTATCATCACCTATAAAATCTGCACCTATAATAAATGCCTGTGCCAACCCACCTGGTACCTGCTGAACTGCATATGACAGATTAACACCAAATTGATGGCCATCCCCCAGCAAATCCTGAAATCTTGGTGTATCCTGTGGAGTAGATATAATAAGAATGTCCCTTATCCCTGCATTCATTAATACCGACATCGGATAATATATCATCGGTTTATCATATACTGGTAATAACTGTTTACTTGTAACTTTTGTTAATGGATACAGCCTTGTACCCGATCCACCTGCTAAAATTATGCCTTTCATAATTTTTTCTCCTATGGTATGTTTACCACAACTAATTATTTATATAAAAACTGTAAGTAAAAATTTATAGGCTTTTTTCAACTATCCACTCTATAAATTCTCGTACTGCACCTTCTCCGCCTTTACAATGAGACACAAAATCAGAGACTTCAACCACCTCTTTTGTTGAATTTTGTGGACAACCAACAATACCATTACTTTTTTTAATCTCTTTCATACAGAATAAATCTACTATATCGTCACCTATATACGCACAATTTTCTAATGTGTATTTTTCGCCATGCTCATTATTATAATCTGATATAATTTCCATTAATTTATCATATTTATGTCTCGTTCCCTGATAGCACATTGATATACCAAGTTCTTCACATCTATTTTTCACAATTACACTAGATCTTGCTGTTATAATCACAGGAATAATTTCATGCTTAGGCAAAATATCTTTAATGCCACATCCATCCTTAATATCAAAAGCCTTACATACCTCGCCATCTTTTCCCATATAGATTTTTCCATCTGTCAATGTGCCATCAACATCCATAACCAAAAATTTTATCATAATACACCTTACTCAAATATCTCAGCGAAACGAGATTCCGTAATAAATTTTATTGCAATCTTACTTTTTCTAGTTTCATTATAATCTTCTAACATACCGTATATTTCTTTATTTAGTTCTGTTGGATTATCTACAACATTTGATAATTCAAGTTCTTTTGATGCATAATTGGATATTATATCTCCATCAAAGCTATATCCGTCAAATCCAGCTATTGCAATACTGCCAACTTCTAATTTATCTAATAATCTTAACAACATAAGTGTAGAATTATCAATATGATTCCAACCGCATTTTACTAAATTATTAAACGAAATAATATATTCAGACTCATTTTCCTTTGCAACTTTAATATTCGATGTTATTATTTTTTTCTTTGATATAAACAATTCTTTATCCTTCCAATAGTTATATCTTCGAACATTACTCATATATACATAATCTGCTATAAAATTTGCATCAACATAACTAACACTAATTACAACAGGATTATTATTCTGAATATAATCCTTTATCCTATCTTGTTCAACAGATACACTTTTTCCAGGAACTAATATCAGAATTTCTTTATTGTTCAACTGTTGATACAATTTATTTAGTGCTAAGTCATCATTAACATTTGCTTCCAAATATTCTATATATGTCTTTTCTAATAAATCATAGTCATAACGTTTTCTAGCATCTGAACCAACTTTATTTAATATATACCTAATGTCCTTGGAACGAATACTATTTTTCTGAGATAAGTACGCAATATTGTTAACATGTGCTCCATAACTCCCCGCAACAAAATATGAAGTTGAATATCCCCAACTGCATTTTGATTTAATATTATCCATGTAATCATCAATAATATCTAACAACTCATCCATATCATAATTATATCCCAACTGTGAAACCATATATTGTGCTATTAATTCAGTCGGTGTATTTCCTGCTCCTCTTCCCATTCCAGAAATAGTTCCATCAATAATAACCTTCCTTTTTCCATAAGCCATTCTTAAGAACTCTTGAGAAAGTGCATTTGACAATTGCATATTATTATGCGAATGAAACCCTACCTTACAGCTTGGTGTCAAGTTATGGTTAATAATTTCAAACACTCTATGCAAATCCTCTTGATACATAGAACCAAATGTATCAACTATTGATAAACAATAAGGCTCAACCTCATTGATAATATTAATCAGTTCTATTAATTCTATATCATTATATCCTAATATATCAACAGGCTGAACAAAACATTTATATCCCTTTTTTATTATGGTTTTACAATTATCAATAGCTTTATATCTCTCACTTTTAAAGAAACACTCTCTAACTGCATCAATTGAATCACCTGTACACTCATCTAAATTTTCAATTGAATATCTACTACAATCTGCCAAAACTGTAAAAATACTTTCACCTTTATCTGACGGGATATATTTTTGGGCATCTGCCGAATTTTTATAAACGGTTTTACCTGGTCCAAATCCTTCATCCTGAAAGAAACCAATTTCTATACAATCAATCCTAGATTTCACAAGTCCATTAATAATTCCTATTATTGTATCATCACCAAATGTCTTATCAACAATATAAGCCCCATCTCTTAAAGTACAATCAAGTAACATTGCATGATTCATATCTATTATCTCCATTTTACAATCGACATATATATTGCATTAGCTATTTCAAAATCTTCTGGATAATCTATATCAACGCATTCAACTCCAGATACCTCTGTAATATGAGGATTGATACCAATTCTTCGTTTATATTTTTCAAACACTTCCTTTTTAAATACATATGCAGCAGATACCTCATTATATATAGGCTTCAAATCCTGAGTTCTTGGTATATTAGTCGGATCAAAATTAAATGGTTTATTATCACTCGACCATAATAATCTTTGAATTTTTTCCGCTGTAAATGATGAATCATTTTTTGCACTTATTACAGCATTCACGCATTCACTAAAATGTTCGGCCGTAACAAATGGCGATGTACAATGACAAACAGCATATATGTCAGCATCAACTCTCTTAATAAATTCGCCCATAATTTGTTGGGGTGTCGCTTCCTGGGTATCTAAATATTTTGGTCTTTCTAAATACTCTACCCCTTCAATCAAATAATCTTTTATCTCTTGATTACTGCAAAACACATATATTTCATCAAATTCTTTTACTTTAACTAATGTTCTTAAGAAAACTGTTATCAACGCTGAACCATCATCAAATTTTTTTGTATTTTTACCCGGTGTTCTTTGATTATTTAACTTTATTGGTACAAATGCTACTGTCTTCATACATAATTCCCCTTAAAACTTTTTTATTTTACATTCTAATTCTCTTATAACAATATCACCATTATAGGTATTTCAATTTATGTTTTCCTTTAAAAATTCGCTTATCCATATCTTTTTTAAATCTTTATTATAACCATTCGCACATACGTCAAGATATCTCTTCACCGTTTCCTGCACAATAGAACTATCCCACCATTGTTTTATATTATCTATTTTTCTATAATTGTCCATTAATTCTTTTGGTGAGTCTGCATATATATATACTTTCTTTAATTCATCTAACAAATCTTCAACTTGTTCATTCTTTATTGGCATGTCTATTCCATTAAAAAACATTACTGGATGATTCAATATCATTGACTCAATATGCGTAGAGCCATAACTATCACATATTAATAATTTACTACGTGATAAACTGTCATAAAACTTTATCTCTCTTACATTTTCAAGTTTTATATTTTTATATTCACATATGTACTTATGCATGATAGAACTATTAATATCATCCGTAAACAATCTGACAATCAAATGTTTTTTTTCATCTTCATTTAACTCATCTATTAACTCAAAATGTCTTTTTTCATAATTATCGCATATCAATCCTCTGCCAACTTCGTAGCTTTCAATTTGATTAGTTGCATATAAAATTCTATCACTTTTACTATCGTATGACATATTTTCTGACAAAATTGTTCTATTTATACTAAAACTATCTATATCACATCCATATATTTTACGTCCTGTTTTCCATCCCCATGTTAATATTTTATCAAATACTAATGATTCATTATATATGGCACTATTATTCAAATTATACCCTGCTGAATGTTGAATATCTATAACCTCAACATTTTTATCATATTCTAAGGATGCACACATAGATGCCAAAAAACCTATTCCAATATATGCGCTAGAATATATTTTTTTTATATTCCATTGTTTTATAATATTTTCTGCTTTTTTATAAATATTGATAAAATTATTCACACAGAATTCTTCAGGAATTATACATGGCACTATCTTTGCAGCAATCTCTTCAAATCTATTATCAAATGTTAAATTATCAAAGTTTATACTAATGGGATGTTCATCTTGAGTATCGCATATTATATAACTCTCTATGTTTTCAAAATCAGAATCCGAAAACATTACTATCCTATCTCCGACTTCATCTTTTATAGCATTTTCTAAACCATTTGGAAATCTCCCTTTTATAACAACTATTTCTGTGCCTTCTTTCACCTTATCTATTATTGCACCATTAAAATCATGCTTTGATTTTCTTTTCTTTTTAATTAACTTATCCGCTATTTTTTTTCTACCATATTTTGATTGCATATAATAACACAATTTTTTTATTACTTTTGTAGAATCTCTTTCCTCTTTATAAATAATTTCAATTCCTAATTCTTTGCATATCACCGAATATATAAAAGCGTTAAAATAGTCATCACATACCATACTTGATATACTTTCAGCTACACTCCTATTAGTTTCTATATTTATTTTATTTATTACAAGATTGAATCTCTCGTCTATTGAAGTAATTCTTGTATAATGATCATAAATTAAAAATAATATATCAGTTAACCACATACCAATAAGAATGTTCCACTGATTATAATCAAATTTTAACTTATAAATTTCATTTAGTTGTTCTACTAATTCTGATAATACTTTCTTTTTAAAGCTCGCAATATAGTCGTGAGCCTCTTGATATCTTTCTTTATTTAACCAAGGGTTTTTAATCACACAATAATTTATATTTTTGTTATAAGCTAATACTTTATTAGCCATTAGCTGATCAACAAAAATATATTTTTCTTCCTTAACTAACTTTACATTATCATTAACAACTAAATGTTTCATAGACACTATCTCCCATAATAGTTTGTGATCTTTGTCACTGCTTTTATCACGTCTTCCACATCCCTATCAGACATGCCTGGATACAATGGTATACTCATGCAACTCTTATATATCATCTCGGCATTAGGACATAGCCCCCTCTTATATCCCATGTTCTCATAATATGGAAACCAATACACTGGAACATAATGAATCTGACACTGTACCCCCTCAGCTGACATCGCATCAAAGAATTCACGGCGTGTACAGCTAATCATATCAAAATTCAACCTTATTATGTAGAGATGTCTTGTTGTGTCTGACTCTTCTATCTCTTTCTGAATTATTATCTCAGGAATCTTACTGAATGCCACATTATATTTTGCTACAATCTGTTTCCTTCTGTCTGAGAACCTCTCAAGCTTGTCTAACTGGCTCATAAGTAATGCTGCCTGAAAGTCAGTCATTCGGTAATTATATCCAAGCTCTATCTGCTCATAATACCATGGTCCCTCTGGATTCTTTTCCTTCATCTCAGTAAGGTCATGTGTTATACCATGTGACTTCGCAAGAACAATTTTTTTGTGTAATTCATCACTATTGGTCATAACAGCCCCGCCCTCACCAGAAGTAACAGTTTTAACGGGATGAAAACTGAATGTAGTTATATCTGCTATATTACCAACACATTTCCCATTATACCTGGTTCCAATTGAATGTGCTGCATCTTCAATAAATATCAGATTATGTTCATCACATATCTTCCTGATTCTGTCTGCATCCACTGCCTGTCCAGTAAAATCAACCGCAACAACAGCTTTAGTCCTAGGAGTTATAAGACTTTCTATACAATCCGGTTCAATATTATATGTTTCTGGGTTAACATCAGCAAATACTGGTGTTCCACCACAGTATAATATACAGTTGGCAGACGCTGCAAATGTTAGAGGAGTAACAATTACTTCATCACCTTTGCCAATTCCCGCTGCCATGCAGGCAACATGAAGTGCAGCTGTACCATTGCTGACAGCCGTTGCATACTTAGAACCTGTGATATCGCATAATTTCTTTTCTAACTGTTCTATCTTAGGTCCACATGTAAGATAATCACTCTTTAACACTTCAACAACCGCATTAATATCATCATCATCAATACATTGGTGTCCATAGTATATTTTATTCTCACGAACCGGTTTCCCGCCATTAATTGCTAACTGCTCCATTATTTTCTCCATTTCTACAGCATAATTACTTCTTCAGCAATGTTTAGTGCACCATTTTTATCAACATATTTTTTCATTCTCAATGACTGTATCTGTCTATTTTTCATATCATATGTCTTCAGATTATTTATGATATTATTAATCACATTACCTTTTCTTATATCTCCCATATAAGAAATTATACCATCCTTATCAAATTGAATAGCGTTATCTATCTGATTATCTGCCATAACGTATGACAAAGTTGGTGTTCCACAGGCACATAACTCATATAATGTCACTCCTGATGCTGATATGGCAATATCTGCATTTAACATATAATCTATGATATTATCTGTACTTCTGACAATATTGACATTCGTTCCATTGTATTTTTTATATAAAACATCATAATATGCATTATATCGTCCACATATTGCGTTAACCCTTTTATATTGGGAACTATCAATATTCTCAAGGATATTCCCAATAAAATTATAAGAATCAGTTCCACCCGACATAATGAGCAACTCATCTATATCCGGTTTAATCACTTTATCCGGCACATTTCTAAACTCTTTTCTCAATGGAACATAATTACATCCTAACAATAACTTAGTTTTGGAGTATCTTTCCTCATATTTATTATTTCTATAATAGTTTGCATAACATATCAATTCATCCACATCATAATAAAATGCATTAACATCATCTATGTATGTTGTCTTAACATATTTTCTTATTTCTGACAGATAATTCTCTGTTACCTGATAACTATCTATAATTAGCTTTTTTGCATTTTCTTGTTCTAATATATCACGCAGAATGGCTAATTCTGAATTCATATCACGCCAGTCTGTGTCTAATATAATGTATGGAAACCGGTCTTCAAGTAAGGATACCCCATTATTGTCAGCCATAATGAATGTAACATCCTCGCCAAGTTCTCTTAATGCTTCCGCTATGGAAATGCACCTAAATAAATGTCCTGTTGCTATTATGTTATTAGCATCCACTCTGATATGTACCATAGTTATTCCCTATTTTCTTAAATATCATAACTAAACATCAAATAATCACAATTATATCCTGCACTAATAAATGCCTTTTTAGAACCAATGTTTTTGTCTTTTACCCTTCCAATAATCTTCATTATATTAGGAAAATCTATAATCACTTGTTTTTTTAAATCAATCAATAATTTGCTGCCATATCCATTACCACGATATTCCTGTGCAATGCTATATCCTATTTCTGCTATGTTGCCCTCTACTCTTACCTTAGCCTGTCCTATAGGAATATCTCCATTCATATATATATATTGCTTTGCATCAGACCTGTTCAGCATATTATCAAACCAGATTTTATGTTCTTCTATCGAAATCACATCAGTTGAAAATGAATTCTGTCTTACAAATGGGTCGTTAGCCCAATTGAACAGTAATTCTAAATCTTCTTTGTTTGCATATCTTATATATAATTCCGCCATATGTATCACCAATAATTATATAATGTCGCTAATCATACCAAATTGTAAAGGAGTACCTCTCCTAATATCTACTAAAGCCTTTTGTCCAACCACACTATCATAATATTTCGGATGCATTCCATATCCCGGTCTTATTATCCTAATATCCTCTTCCGTAATAACATGTCCAGCCAATATGTCCTTCTCAACAAATATAGATTTTCTAAACTTTATATTTGTCTCTTCCTGCTTCGACGGACCATATTTAACCACGCCTATTGCTTTCTCAGCCTGCCTGATATCTTTTACCATGCATGAGAATTCATCTGGAGTCATAGAAAACGAAGAATCAGGAGTTACTATATCTCTACTTAGGCAAAAATGTTTCTCTATAATACTTGCTCCTAACGCAACAGCAGTTACGGCTCCTATTGACCCCATAGAATGATCCGATAAGCCAACTGGAACTCCAAATGTTTCCGACATATTCTGCATTGTCTTAAGATTCATCTCATCAGTTATTGCAGGATATGCGCTTGCACATCTAAGTAATGCTATCTGATTATTACCTTCAGACCTGATTGCAGCAACTGCTTCATCAATTTCTGCCAATGTTGCCATTCCGGTTGACATAATGATGGGCTTTCCTTTAGATGCAACATACTTAATCAAAGGAATATCAACAATTTCAAATGATGCAATTTTGTAGAATTCCATGCCAATGCTTTCCAGAAAATCCACAGACGATTTATCGAATGGGGTTGAGAAAAAGTCTATTCCTACCTTTTCCGCCTCTTCTTTCAATTCCCCCTGCCACTCCCATGGCATATATGCTTTCCCATACAGTTGATACAGATTTTCGCCTTTCCATGTACCATTGTCTATATGAAAGTATTCATTATCACAATCCATTGTAATTGTATCTGGCGTATATGTCTGGACTTTAATACAATCTGCACCACATTCCTTGGCAATTCTGATTATTTCCCTGGCATTGTCAATGCTTCCAGCATGGTTTGCAGACATCTCAGCAATAATATATGTTGGATTGCTTGCACCAACCTTACGTCCTTTTATATTTATACTGTAATTCATACCTCTATTAGTTCTCCCTTTTCCTGGATGCATTATACTTCATCTCAGCTATATTCCAATCTGAAATATTGTCTATATCCTGCACTTCTTCTTCAGACACTACAAATGGTACACAATTAGGAGTTATCATTGTCTTGTATTTTTTGAATGCATCAACATTACAAAAATAGAATTGGCCACAATCATGATATATTGGCTCTAAATCCTGACTTCTTGTTCTGTAGTATTCTGGATATTGAAATTCAATTTTGCCATTTCTTATAACAACTGCTCTCTGGGGAGGAAACCCATATCTTACCACCGTCATTGCTGAATCAGCGTTATTTTTTTTCATCTCATTATATGCATCTGATAGTTTTTTAGCAGTCACAAATGGTGCTGTCGGATATATACAACACAATGTATCAAATCTCTTTCCTAATTTCTCATACTCAATAATAACTTCATTAATAACATCTGCTGTTATAGCATAATCATTACTATTCTGTGCACTTCTAAAGAAAGGAACAGATGCTCCACATTGTTTGGATATCTCAGCTATTTCTTCGCTGTCTGTCGATACCATTACCTCATCAAAAAGTTTGCTTTCTAATGCAGCTCTTATACTATATTCAATTATCGGTCTGCCACAGAATTCTCTTATATTTTTTTTAGGAATTCTTTTAGAACCACCTCGAGCTGTTATAATTGCAATATTATCCATAATCATTTCTCCTGTATTATAATACAATTAGTATCACCCAGTACTCTCACCAATTCCAATACATCTATTTGCTTTCTTTTCTCATTTATAATATGAAGAATGTATTTATTAACTCATCAATTCGTTCTTTATTATGTACAATCTCTAATTCTCTCGGATTACCCCCATATACAATTGAATTATCAGGAATATCTGTATCTAATACATAACAATTTGCAGATAGAATTACGTTATTTCCAATATTGCAATTTCCTAATATCTTTGCCCCCGACATCATTATTACATTCTCACCTATATTAGGATATATTCCTCTATTGTTACCAACTGTACAATTTTGCATAAATAAAAAATTGTTTCTGTAACAGGCTCTACCTAATACAGTTCCAACTGGATGGTCAAATAAAAATACCTCAGGCATCTCTATCTGATAAAACAAATCCATTGCACTACACATTTTCAAAGTACAATAAATTTTACTACTTAAATCATTATCTCCATACTCTTTAAACAATTCATTTGAATAAAAATATAATAAAAATGAATATTGACAATTATGATAAGGAGAAAAAATAACACCATCTTGCGCATTATAATACTTATTCTTAATATGTGAGAAGCATTTTTCAAATCTTAATTGAACATTTTCAAACACTCCATCCAACATTTCCATTTCTTCTTGTGATAATCCCCATAACGCACTCACTTGTTTCTCAAGAATCTTTTTCCCTTCTATTACTTTATTCATAATTCATCCTTCTATTAGTTATAATACTGCTCTTTCAAAAGTTTCTGTAAATCCTCAACATTGTACCACTCACTATTATTTCCAGAACTATATGAAAAACCATATTCCAACTTCTTTCCACCCGGAATTACCTTTCCTTCATTCCAGAAATTCATCTGTGGATATACTATGAAGTGTTTCTCATACTCATATGTGTGAAGTGAATCCTCTGTAGTTATCATTATCTCGTGAAGCTTCTCACCTTCTCTGATTCCAACTTCTGGCATCTCACATCCTGGAAGCATAGCCTGGGCAAGGTCAGTTATCTTGAATGAAGGAATCTTAGAGATGAATGTTTCACCTCCTCTTGATTCTTCTAAAGCCTTAATAACAAGCTTAACGCCTTCTTCAAGGCTTATCCAGAATCTTGTCATTCTATAATCAGTGATAGGAAGCTCTGTTCCCCCATTCTTAATAATATTGTCAAAGAATGGAATAACCGAACCTCTGCTTCCTGCCACATTTCCATATCGCACTATAGAGAATATTGTTCCATCCTCACCCGAATAGGAATTAGCTGCTATAAACAGCTTGTCTGATACAAGCTTGGTTCCACCATAGAGATTAATTGGATTAACAGATTTATCTGTTGATAAAGCAACGACCTTCTTAACACCAGCATCTAATGATGCATTAATAACGTTAACTGCACCATTGATATTAGTCTTAATAGCCTCAATTGGATTGTACTCACACGCTGGTACCTGTTTAAGGGCTGCTGCATGAACAACATAATCTACACCATTCAATGCCCTCTTAAGCCTTCCTTCATCTCTTACATCTCCTATGAAATATCTGAGAATATCTCTATGCTCTTTGTATTCATTATCCATTACAAACTGCTTATATTCATCTCTTGAGTATATTATTATTTTCTTAAGTTTGTAATTCTTCAAAACATAATTAACGAACTGATGTCCGAATGAACCTGTTCCACCTGTTACTAAAATTGTTTTATTGTTTAACATTTATATTTACCACCTCTCTATTTTTCAACTAATGTTGCTACTCCATTTTCTATCTTGTAGACTATATCACAATTTTTTATCGTTGTTAACCTATGTGCTATAATTAACATTGTAATCTCGCCATTTAGTTCATCAATTGCCTCCATTATTGCCTTTTCCGTTTCATTGTCCAGTGAAGAAGTTGCCTCATCTAACACAAGAAATTGTGGATTTCCATATAAGGCTCTGGCAATTCCAATTCTTTGTCTTTGACCACCAGATAGTCTTATACCACATTCACCTGTCATTGTATTAAGTCCATTAGGTAAACTCATAACAAAATCCTTTAATTGTGCTTTTTCCAAACACTCCCATACTTTTTGCTCATCTATTATATCCTCCGTTTCTCCTAGTGCGACATTTGCCTTAATTGTATCATCACATAAATATATATTTTGAGGAATATATCCTACCATTTTGGCCCATTTTTTCTTATCAATTGGTTTTCCATCGACATATATATTGCCTTTTTGAGGTTCATACAATCCTAGTATCATGTCTGCCATAGTTGTTTTACCCGCCCCAGTCTTTCCAATGAATGCAACAGATTTTCTGTACGGAATTATAATATTAACATTTTCAAATAAATTCTTATCTTCATCTTCAAAGTGAAATGATACATTCTTAATTTCTATTTGATGCGAAAATTCAAAACTACAATCATCTCCACTATTATCATTTGGTAAATTTTCTGTTTCTGTTTCTGTTAAAATTTCATACACTGATTTTAGTGCACTTGAATTATACAACATTGAATTAAAGTTGGAATTAATCCTATTTGCAGATGGCATGATTCTAATTGCCGCAACTGCAAATGTAGCAAACATCGGCAATACTGACGATATATCTTCTCCACATATTATATACACAGCAATCATACCAAATATGCCCGTCATAGTTGATGTTTCAACAACTACTCTTGGTATACTTTGTAAAAATGTATTTTTTGCATTGCATTTAGAACTTTTAATTGTCGCATCATTGAAATTATCAATATACATATTCTGCTTATCATTTACAACAATTCCTTTTAACCCACCTATTGTCTGTGATACCCATTTAACCTTTTCTGCATAATATGCTCTAGATAACACCCCAATCTTCTTAAGTTTGTTTTTTACAACAACATTCGTTATTACTACTGATATTCCAATCACACCTAAAATCACCAAAGTAAAATAAGGATCCGTCCTGCATAATATATATATAATAAATAGCATCACCATAGTTTCTGTTACTACAACCAACGAAGAATTTAAAAATAAGTTAATCATTGCTATATCATTAATAACATACCCTTGTATCTCTGACGATGCATGATGTGTATGATATGTATATGGTTTTTTTAAAATTGTTGCAAATACTCTTCGAGAAAGTGTTGACACAAAATCCACAACAAATTTTTGCTGATACCATTGATTAAACAGATATACTGCTGCTTTAAAAAAATAAATACCTATTATCAATATGCACATTGCTAAAATATATCCTTGGTCGCTATCTATCCTAAAAAAAGATTTAAACATGGTAGAGTCACTCAAATCATTCCCCATAACAGAACTCGTAAACGGTAATATTAATGCTGTTGTTATTGTTTCTAATACCGAAACAAAAATCATCATAATAACAATAAAAGCCATTTGTTTTTTTTGTTTTCTTGTCATTATATATGTAAAATACATATTTATATCTTTTATTTTTTTCATAAACTATCCTTTCTGATATAAACATTCACATATTCGTTTACAAATATCTTCTATTTCTCTGTTATTCTTTAATTCTCTAAACTCTTGTCTTTGTCTCTTATTATCAAATTTCTTTATTTTACAGTTATTAATAATAAAGTAATACAAATATCTATATAACTTACATCCCCTTAACCATGTTTTTATATTAAAATTTTTGTATCTATTATTTTGATATTTTTTAAATTGAATCATATCATCTGTCGGAATTCTATATTTTTCTGATTCAAATATATTTTCGCACATATCTATTTGTTCTTCATATGTATATCTTTTTTCATCAAAATAATAATGTTTCTTTAACTCCTCTAAAGATATAGGATAATAGCAGTAGTTTGAATCGATGGAGTTAATAAAATCCGCTTCAGAACTAATAAACTGTGCTTCTCTATATAGTTCAATTTCAAACATATCAGGAACATCATATGGTCTAAGCACAAAGCATGGAATTTTACAGAACATTGCATCTGCCAAAGACGTACTTATCCATGTATATATCTTATCACTTATATGTATCCACTGTTGAACTGATTCTCCCAAAATCACTTTAAAATTATTATATTTTGATATCATATTATTTAGTTCTTGGTTAATTTTTTCTCCCGGATGTGGTCTATATATAATAATAGTTTCTTTTTCCTTTTCCAATAATGTCGAAAACCATTTCAAAATTTCACGTTGACTTATAACAGATACATCATACAATTGATAGTACTCATTCATTCCTAAACTTTCAACCAAAGCATCCATCTCTTCGTTAGACATTCCCACAAGAGAAAATGACGATATAAAAGTTATCCATTTTTTATTATTATCAATATTGTATTTTTCAGCAATCTTTTCTCTATCATAATAAAATCGTTTGAATTTACTTTTACAAAAATCCATTGAAATATTTCCAACTACTTTTGCATGATCGTAACTACATCCCTCATTTTCAATAAGCCACTTTCTATTTTGTTCACTCCAACTAAATATAAAAGCATTTTTCCCTATTCCTGCCAGCTTACTCCATCCACTTTTATCTTCTTTTGCAACCTTGTTAATTATCTGTTCTCTTTGCATACTTATTATTTTATTAAATATAACAAAACGTCCAACATAAAAATCAACAGATTTATTATCGGCACATCCTGGTAATATTACGACTTCCGCCTTATATATCGGTTTTCGAACATATTGCAATTCAACACATGATACAATATCTGTCTTATATCCTTTTCTTTCCAACTCACATTTCAATAAGCACAAACTTTCCAGTTCTCTCATTTTGTGTTCATAGATTAATAAAAAATCCACTTTTTTCATTCTACTATATATCCTTATCTAAAATGATTTATCGTATCTATTATATATCCAACTTCTTGCTCATTCATACCATAATACATTGGCAAACTAAGCTCTGTTTCACTTATCTCCTGTGCAACTGGGTAATCATTTTCTTTATATCCAAGTTCCTTATAGCATTCTTGAAGATGTATAGGAATTGGATAATGTTTATTTGTACCAATACCAGCATCATTAAGCCATTTTTCTAATTCTTTTCTTCTCTTGCATCTGATTCCGAATATATGCCACACTGGTTCAGCATAATCTGGAATGTATGGAAGAATTACTTCTTGATTATTTATCCCTTCTAAGTACATTCTTGCAATTCTTCTTCTCTCTTCGTTCATCTTATCAAGATGTGGTAATTTTGCTGATAAAAACGCAGCTTGCATCTCGTCAAGTCTGCTATTATTACCAAGATATATATGATGATATTTATAATCTGAACCGTAATTTCCTAAAGCTCGGATTTTTTTTGCAAGTTCTTCATCATTTGTTACTGCAGCCCCAGCATCGCCAAGAGCCCCAAGATTCTTTCCCGGATAGAAACTAAACCCCGCTACATCACCAAAGGAACCTATTACTTTTCCCTTATATTTAGCACCATGGGCCTGTGCGCAATCTTCTATTATATATAAATTGTAGTTTTTAGCTATATCAATAATAGGATCCATATCACACGGCTGACCATATAGATGAACTGGCATAATTGCTTTTGTCTTTCTTGTTATAGCTGATTCAATTCTATTGGGATCTATATTGAATGTTCTAATATCTGGCTCAACTAATACAGGTTTTGCTCCAACATATGTAACAGCTAATGCTGTAGCTATATATGTATTAGATGGTACAATTACTTCATCTCCATCCTCAATTTCAAGTGCTTTTAATGCCAGCATTAGTGCATCTAACCCATTTCCAGTGCCAACGCAATATCTTGTATTGCAATATCTGGCAAAAGCATTTTCAAATTTCTCATCTTCTTCCCCTTCTATATACCAACTTCTTGTATATACACGATTAAAGGCATCTCTCAACTCAACATCAAGTTCTCTTTCCATTGGTTTAAAACTTACAAATGGTATCTTCATATATTAACATCCTCTGCTTATGTTGTTTCTTCATTTCTACGTACAAATTCAAGAAAATCTTCATAATTCCTAATATAATCTGATTCGTCATACAACTCTGATGCCAATACCATAAGCACTGCATCAGGAGAAAAATCAAACATTTCTCTCCACATATTGTTAGAAACATATAACCCTTCATATGGTTTTTCAAGTGGTACAATCTTTTTCTCTTTTCCATTATCGAGACGAATCTTGCAGCTTCCATGGATACATATTAATATCTGTTGCAGATTTTTATGTGCATGACATCCCCTCGTTACACCTTCAGCAGTATCATACATGTAATACACCCTTTTTATCTCGAATGGTATATCTTTAAATTCCTCAAGAGCCACAAGTTGTCCCCTGTCATCGCCATGTGGCTGAAATACATACTTAATAACCTGCATATCTTTCCTTTCATATTGTCAATAGTCTTATCACATGCTCTAATTCTTGTCCTATTGGTACATATGTTTTTCTTGGACAAAGTTTTCTTTTTAATGATAATCTCACCTTCCCCTTAAAAAACTGCGAATAAAATCTATAATGGTCATTTTCTTCTAATTTTAATGCCTTAATCATTCTGTTTTTTAATAAATCATTACCCGAATATTTAATCATTTCATGATTTGCAACCAACCAATCTTTTGTTAGTCTTTTTCCCCATTCACTATCTCCTGACGTAGAAACTCCAAAACCATACTCATAAAAAACAGCAGGCTTAGAAAAATAACTGGCAACAACTCCATCGAATGACATTAATCTCCATACATTATCCTCTGCATATACAACTTTCCCTGCTATCTTATTAAGATAATTAATATATACCTCTTTTTGGGCTATCATGGCTACCCCAACAGCAATATCCTTAAGTACAACATAATTCCATCTTGCTTTCAAATCATTATGTTTTATGTATGGAATAACGTCTTGCGGATATGAATTAATTTTTAGTATATTAATTTTATCATTATTATCTATATTATAATACATTACATCTGAAAACGACCATTTTTTATTTTCGTTTTCCATATTGTAAATCCATTCATACAATACATAACTATGAATTAATCCATCTCCCGGAGCCAGACTTTTAATATAGTCCCCTTCTGCACGTTCACAGCCCGATAATGCATTAATTACCGTCCCTCTATTTTCCTTATTTGCAACTAACTCATAATTATTGAAATTATTTTTCTTAAAATACGCTTCTATTTCTGTAAAATGATTATCCTCCGAACCATCATCACATACTATTATCTGAAGTTTTATTTTTTTCTGATTAATTACACTTTTTAATGTTGTTTTTATCTTTTTTAAATCTGAATTATATGTAGCTATGATTACGCTAACAGAATACATTTTCGTGCCTTTCTAAATATAATTAATTTTATCTAATCTCATTTATTAAATCTGATAGGTTTCCTTTTGTAACTTCACATGTTAACTTATCTATATTTCTACGGATAATTTCTACGTTAAATTTGCCAAAATCCACATTAACTAATTCATTAATTATTTCTTTTTCAAAACGATACCTAATTACCCTTGCAGGGACTCCACCAACAATGGCATATGGAGGTACATCCTTCGTTACCACAGCACCCGCTGCAATTACTGCGCCTTGTCCAATATTAACTCCTGACATAATCAATGCATTTCTGCCAATCCATACATCATCTTTAACAATAATATCTCCTTTAGATATAGCTTCTCTGTCAGCCCCCATAAAATATACCTGAAAAGGATATGTTGATATATGATTTAATGCATGTTCACTTCCCAACATAAAATGCACATTCTCAGCAATGGAACAGAAATTTCCTATAACCAACTTTGCATCTTTAACATCATTAGATACTGATATTCCACCATATGTATATTTCCCAACCTTTACATTCTCTATATCAAAAACAGAAGTCGCATACGTGTAATTATTTTTATTATTTATTCTCCATTTTATCTTAAATAATTGCATCTTAATATATCTTACTATAGGCATACGGTTCTCTCCAAACTAATTATACATTGTTCATACCAATTGCTCTTTTTATAAATAAACATGCACTAAATTCAAATATCCCTATACAATTTGCTATTCTAAGCATAAGCAGCTTAATTCCTCTTATATTATTGTATTTCTTCTGATAGTAATATCTCGATTTTGTCTGTAATATAAATCTGTCAATTTCTTTCACACTCTTTTTAATTGTATATGAATGCATATGCAAGTAACTATATTTTGTCATTAATCCTATTTTATATCCATTTTTTAACAACTTATTGGATATGATAGCTTCCTCCGAAAATAAAAAAACTCCTTCATCAAAAAAATCTATTTTCTTTAAAGCATCTGTATTAAATATATATAAAGATCCCGGCATCATACATACGTCCATTATTTCTCTTTGATTGTTCACCCAATGCTTTTCTTTATATATTTTCCTTCTAAACCATACAAAATTCATCAATAAATCAAATTTATAACTTGGTAGCTCTGACCAATATGGTTGAAGTACCTCTTTATCATCCGAATCATGCATCACAGCTGAAACCATTGCATATGATTTTAACAGCACTGTATCTCTAGCATGTGTAAATGTTTCTTCCGTAAACAACACATCCGGATTAGCAACTGCAATAACCGATGGATTAAACTTGTCAATAGCATATTTAATACCATAATTATTTCCATATGAGTATCCACCATTTTTATCTGTTTTTATAACATGTACTTTTATATTATTTTTATAATAGGATCTAAGGTTATAATATGACTGATTAGTTGAACAATTATCAACAATAACAATTGTATCAATACTCTCATAGTTTTTAACGTTATCCACAAGTTTTTGGGTCATATCATAATCATTATAATTTAAAACAATTAACGATGACTTAGCATTATTCATATACTCTAATCTATCTCCATTTTATTGAACTCTCTTTGCCATTGTTCTACAATATATTTTAGATTATAGTTATCTGCTTTATTAATGCACTGTTCTGCCATATGTTGTCTTTTTACATTATCGGACATCAATATAATTATAGCTTCAACAAAATCTTTAACAGAATCATTATTTATTGCAAAACCAATTTGATCATTTATAATTTCAGCCAATGATTCATATGTATTCATCACTACTGGAACACATCCAAATGCCATAGCCTCAATTATTGACATCCCATATCCCTCTGTTTCAGATGCTGTTACATATATAGATGCTTTTTCATAGTATTCTTTTGGATCACAATATCCCTCAAACTTTACATTAGTTATGCTTTTATCATATACATAATTCTCAAGTTTATTTCTATCCACTCCATCACCAACAATGATAAATTCCCATCCCTGTGCGGTGTTGCATTCTAAAACTTTTTGCCATATATCTATCAACATATCAACCCGCTTAGCATCATACAATCTACCTACAAATAAAATTTGTTTTTCTTTTTTTTCAACATCAAATTTTTTTATTGAATTATACTTACAAGGGTTATTTATATAACCTATTTTTTCATCATATTTACCATTATATATTTCACTTACCTGTTCTTGAAACACCTTGCTTAACAATATCCATTTATCAGAATATATTAAATTATCTCTATAGTAATAACGTAAAACTATATCAAATAAACCTCCACATAATTTTCTCATTACATTCCATTTAAAAGAATTTATATATATAGCAGCATGTCTACATGTTATTATTTTGGCTCGCCCTTTATTAGCTTTAAATACCATCTTAGGCGGAAGCCATTGATTAATTATGCAACTAATATGTTCATTTTCAATAACATCTTCCAACTTACATGATATTTCCCTATAGCTTGATTTTTTTATTCCCTCGCCATTAACACATTCCGCATCCGTAAGTTTTATACACTTAATTCTATTATTTAATTCTATTTTTTCCCATCCTTTATCCCATAGGTAACCAACAAACACCTCATATCCTTGTTGCAAAAAGCCCTCTGATAATCTGAGTGTAACATCTTCACCACCTCCGTATATCGGAAAGAAACGTAACAAAAACATAATTTTCATATTGTGTATCGCTCCTTTATTTCCAAATTACTCATTAGTCCCATTATTATAAAATACGATGCGCAAGAATTAGGACTTAATGCCACTTCATTAAACATCATAATAGCCACAAAAGAAAACAATAGTGTAAAATATAAAGTTTTTTCACGACCATAATTATTTGATATACGCATCCCTTGTCTAAAAATGTATAAATAAAAAATCAAAAATACTATAATTCCAGGCACACCAAGCTGAACCATCAAAACACCCAATCCAGTCTCCCCAACACCCATCCCATTAGGTAATTTGGAAAAGAGTGCAGCTAATACACCTGTTTCACCAACGCCAATGCCAAAAGGATTAGATTCAAAAGCCACAAGAGCTCTCTTTAATCCTGCAATATGTGCGAACACACTTCCTGTTGATGATGATTTACTATATATAATAAATAATACACCACATACAAAACTAATTAATGTAGCTAATGGCACAAACACCTTAAATTTTTTATGAAACCATATGTAAAAAATAAAAAAAACTAAAAAGCCTAAAAGTGCCCCCTTACTCATCGTCAATACGCAACAAATCGCAAGCATCCCGCACAACATCTTCCTCTTCTGATACCATGCTACCATAAATGCCACAAATAAAACCGAACCAAGATTAACCGGATCTGCAAATGTTGCTACCATTCTTCTTACCTGCTGTCCCCCTATTAGTTCTGAAGAATACCAGTTGCATGGTACACCTGCTACATTTACAGCTATTCCTTTTAGCTCCCACAATTTCGTAACACCAAGTTGTACCCATAATTTATTCCCGATATAGAACTCTATCAACCCAAAAACAGATACAACTATCATAATTACACTAAACTTATCTAGAAAGTAATTTAATTCATATTTTTTTGAAACAAATACTGCTAACAAATAAAAAAGCATACACGCTATCACATTTCTAAGAGATGATAAAAATGATACAATATTTGTCCCATTATACAATAACATCATCGTGCTTTGAATCAATATAAACAATAAACATGTACTTATCAATGCTATTGATTTATCTTTAATTTTAGTGTTAAGACAAAATAATCCAATAACCACAATAACGTATAATAAATGTAATGACAATAGTATCTGCACTGCTATGGGAGATAATTTAGGTGATGCCATTGCTAAATATACATTCTGAAAAGCTGAGCACATCAATGGAAAGAGTAATGTTAAACTTCCTATTTTTTGATTATTTATAATCCCATTATATGATAATATTGCCAATAATATAGTCAGTACGATTGACAAAACAACAGCAAGTGCAGTTGGCATTATTAAAATTGATATAATAAGTAATGTCATTATACCAAATGAATATATTGTTGTTTTTTTTACAATCAACTTCATATTGCTTATCCTCTTATTATAAATAGCACTCGTCAACCACCCTTTTAGCAAGAACACTCCAATCAAGCTCTCTTTTTACCAGTTCATGTCCATTACAACCCATTTCACTTAATCTATCTCTGTTCTCTATAGCTTTCTCAAAAGCTCTAACAAGGCTATCTGTATCTCCAACATCTGCCAAATATCCTGTATAATCTTCTTTAACATATTGTGTAAACGCCGGTAACTTAGTTGCTATAACAGGTTTTTTATAACCAAATGCCAACTGAATAACACCACTTTGGTATATATCTATATACGGAAGTACACATACATCAGCTGCTGAATAATAATACTTAATATCCTCATCAGGTATATATTTTATATCTGTTCGTAGGCAACCAGATAAATCATTACTATTTATTATATTCTCGCACTCTGAAAAATCTGTTTTCCATACGCTTCCAGCTATTACCACATATATATCTTTATGTTTTTCACGTATATTAAGTAAAGCTTTTAATAAAATATCTACACCCTTTACTTTTTTTATTTGTCCAAAGAAGAGAAACACCAATTTATTATTTGATATCCCCAATTTTTTTCTACTTTCTATTCTGTCATATGTTTCAACGTAATCCAACATATGTCCATGAGGTATCATTACTGTTTTACATGAAGAATCCTGAAAGATATCAGAAAATCTTTTCATATTTGCAGGTGCCTGAAGAATAATTTTATCCGCAAGTGCATATAACTTTTTATGGTAATACTTGTCATAGAATTTCTCATTAAACGGCAATATATCATGCACTGTAGCAACATATTTAATACCACATTTTCTTTTAATCTTCCTAATAAAATAATAGTCTATTGGAGAAAACGTATACCATTGTGTATGTAATATAGAAAATTCTCCCTCCTTAAGTCTTTTGAATATCTTACGATATGATTTGATATAATTAAATAATTTTGCCATCTTACTTATATTTTTTTCATCAGTATTAAACAATCTTATTCTATCACATATACAATTTTCTTGCTCTTCTTTCTGGTCAATTACAAGTTCCACATCTACACCGACTTTAACCAATCCATTTGCTAAGGGATATGTATATTTATAATTCACTTTTGCAATTTGGTCTATCAACAATACTTTCATGCTTTCTCCCTGTGTCATAACGAGAATACATCATTATATTTCCCGCAGATATACTCCCAACTATATGCATCTTTTATCCTTTGCTTAGCCATTCTTCCCAATTCACTAATTTCATCATCAGTTAGATTATCAGCTTTATCAATGACTCCTGCAAGGCTACCATCATACAAATCCCAATACAACGCAGCATTTTCTCCAACTTCACGATTAAATCCAACATCATACAACAGATTGAGCTTAGTACTTCCCAAAGCTTCGAGTAATGTTGGATTAGTACCTCCTACAGAATGACCATGAATATATCCATATGCATTCTCCCTTATTTTGACAAGCAGTTCTGAATCATATACTGTTCCTACGAATTTGATTCTCTTATCAATGCTATAGTGCAACTTTTGCTCAAGTGCTGCAAGCATCTTAGGATTTTCTGTGGTAATTACAGCAAGGTCTCGCTTAGTATTACTATTCATAAATTCTCTTATAATCGTTTCAAAATTATTCTCTGGAACTGCCCTGCAGCATATCATGTAATAATTTCCTGATTTCAAATCATGTTTTCCCATCCATGTTGTATATATAGGATCATCATCTGATAACCTGCTAGGCTTAACCTCTGCTCCATATGCAATATATGTAGTATTAATCTTCTTTCCAGGCGCATCGTATGATTCATGAATATATTTTTCAATGTTCACACTATCACATATTACAAGATCGGCGTGCTTGACCATCATTTTCTCTGACTCTTTCCAGTATTTTCTCACTGGTGCTGACCATTTTGCACGCTTCCATTCATGTCCGTCTGGATTCAGATACACCTTTCCACCAAGCTTATGAATCTTTTTTACATATCTGTTCATGAAAGGGCCTATTCTACATGCTAATATATATATAATTGGTTTCTCTATATTATTTTCTTCAATATGCTTGCAGAATACTTTCAACGCTTGTATATCATATGCTATAGCCTGTGCTGGTCCAAGTTTTTCATTAACATGTATAAGATGGCAATCCGCATTACAATATGTAAAGTGATTATCCATCACTTCTGATGCGCCCTCAAGTTTGTCCACTTCCATTGCTCCATCACCATTCGCTTTGCAGGCTACATGATAACGTATGTTTTCATTGTCTTTATGATATTGCAACAACTTCTGAACAAAGGACTCATACCCACCATAGAAGGATATCCCCTTTGCACCTACTATATAACACTCAACTTTACTCAAAACTTTTATTTCCTTTATCTATCTATGATATTTTATCCACCACTAAATGTACACTCTATTCATGATATTATACACCACATATCATTGCTCTTTCAACCTACTAATACAGTAAATTTCGCATATCAACTGGTGTTTACTGGAATTTTCCCATTAAAACTTTAAACAGAGTTAAAATTCGGATACTATTTCACCTCATCCTTATTCTGCTCTGTCTTCATTCTTCTGCTCCATTTCCCCCTCATCATCCTTTTTCTCAGTCTCCCTCTCTTCTTCCTCAATCACCCTCAGATTCTTTTTTGCCACATATCCTTCACGTTCCACACCATTTTCATCCGTAAATCTGACCTTATAATAGTAATTCGTATTTTCTGTGATAATCGCCTGTATGCCGTCTTTGAGCTTGCATATTATCTCTGCTCCCTTCTCCGGTGCCTGTTTTACGCAGCTCACAACCTTCGTCATGGCAGGTTTCCCTACATTTTCCTGAAGATACGGCAGCAAAAATACATTTACCACAAACAACATTATACATTTATATATATTGTATTTCTTTTTCTTCTCTTCTGCCCAGTTCTTAATTCTTTTTAGAAATTTGTCCTGATCTGCGCTCTCTTCTTCCAGCGCCTCCTGAAGCTCCTGCTCGTCGGCAAAGTCTGTTTCTAGTTCTGAACCCTTGTTTACGGCATTTTTTCTGACAGCATTTTCTCTGACAGCACTTTCCCTGACAACATTTTCTTCAATAGCATTTTCTTCAATAACACTTTCTTCGCTCTCATACTCTTCACCTTCATACCCATAATTTCCCGGCGGTAATGAAGAATATATGCTGTCAACCACGTCTTTAATCGAACCATACGAATCCAGCAATCCCACTATATTTTGGTAAACACTGTTATAATTGAGCTGTTCTGCCATACCAGCATAACCAGACATTGCACTCTTCATGCCTTCTGCTATGTCTGAGTTGTAGAAACCCATCATCCTGTCAGCCTGCGACAACAAAGTTTCCATTCCTCCATAATTCTGACTTAAGAATGTTACCTGGTCATTCACCAGCCGATCCATGTTAGATGCTGTTGTCCATGCAGACATGGCAGGCTCTATCATACTCTGATATCCCGTTATGGGTGCCCATGTATCTCCTAATCCTTTTACCGACTCCAGCACATCTCCTAATCCTTTTATTGGCTCCAGTGCATCTCTTAATCCTTTTATTGGCTCCAGTGCATCCTTTAATCCTTTTATAGTCTCACCATATCCCTTGTATTGTTCAAACATGTCTGTGTATCTCATATATCCCCCTGTCATGACATCTTTTGATGCTATATGTTTATTATACTATTTGGGGAAGCTAATAACAATTTGTAGAGTGGCTTTTTTCTCCTTAATATAAAAGCAGGGTGGCACCTGACGGCGCCGCCCTGCTTAATTAATATATTCAATTTATATATTTTTTATTTTATTATTGACACAAGGCATCGTCTGTTATATATTATATATTGTAAGTATACTTTATCTTGATTAGCTAATCTCAATACATTATACATGTGTTTTCATGTAACCTTGCACGTTCAGGCGTGTGTCATGGGATTCACCAGTAATTCCTTTTTATTAAATTTTTATCTACTTTTAGGCAGGATTGTCGCTTTGCGCTTGTTTTGTGGGACGTGGAATGCTATTATGATATCAGTTGATAACCTTTTATTGTAATAAGTTTCTCTTTATCAGGCACATAATCTTCACTCCTGCCAGTCAGGAGGACTTATGAATAATAAAGAAACTGTAACTGTGAGATATAAGGACAACGTATTTTGTATGTTGTTCCGTGACAAGAAGAATCTGCTTGAGCTGTATAACGCGCTGAATGACACAGCTTATACTAATGTAGATGACCTTGCTGTTACAACACTTCAGGGTGGTGTATATATGAAGTATAAGAATGATGCTTCATTTGTGTTTGGACAGGATTTGTATATGTTTGAACAGCAGGCTTCTAAGAATCCTAACATGCCATTAAGGTTCTTACATTATGTGTCAGATGTGTACAGAGAGATGTATCCAAACAGTGAATTGCACAGGCGTACCATGCTGAAGATTCCTGTGCCACATTTCGTCACTTTCTATAACGGAAGGGATGGGATGAAGGATGAAGAAACGGTTCTGAAGCTTTCAGATATGTTTATGGAAAGTAAGGCTAGCGTATCTCAGGTTTATACTAAGTCAGAACCAGAACTAGAACTTAAGGTCAGGGTTATCAATATTAATCCCGATTGTGTTGAAGAATCAGATGATGGAACTCCAGATGATTCAAAAATCAGAAAAGTTCCTTCAATCTTAAATAAGTGCCACATTCTCCGGGACTATATGACATTCGTTAATAAGGTCAATGAGAAGAAATATTCAGAGAATAAGGATATCCGAACCGCAGTAACAGAGGCTGTTGATGAGTGTATTGCAAGTGGTATCTTATCAGATTTCTTCTCTGAACACAGGGAGGAGGTAATTGACGTGAGCGTGTATGATTACGATGAAGAAGGACGTATGAGGGTTGAGCGGGAAGAAGGACGAGAGGAAGGCGATATAAGGAGATTGATTACCCAGATTACCAAGAAAGTCCAGAAAGGAATGGATATCGATACTATTGCGTCCGAACTTGAAGAGGAACCCGAGACTATAAAGCCACTATACGATGCAGTTATTGCTGCTGCACCAGATTACGATATAGACAAGATTCTTGAGTCTGTTTCTGATTTTCAGAAGTGTTGCTGGCTATAGAAAGCTATTTAACTTTATCCTTTTTAACTATAACGAAATAAGGCAGGGCGGACACCTGATGGCGCCGCCCTCTTAATCAATAAATCAATCTGTATCACTTTGTCTTTGTTATTTTCTTGGCATTATCAGTTTTACCTTAACACAATTCTGACAATCCTTTTCTTTACACAATTCGATAACAGTGCATTTGTACGACATGTTATTCTTCAATCTGAATGCAACGCTCTCACTATAGTACCGGGGCACATATCCAATATACTCACCCTGCTCCGCCTTTACTAATACTGCATTAGAATCATACTCATTATCCGGTTCAAGTTCTAGCAATAATTCCATACCAACACACAATTCCTGTCTATCAACGCAATTCGCACCCATGCATCCAGCCGTGTGCCTTACACCCACAATATAGAAATCACGTTCAACAGTTTCATCTTCTGGAAATATAGGATCTATGAACTCATATGTATCAATTGGCAATCTACCGCCACTTCTTCTTAATAACTCATAGCCATCATACTCTTTCAATCCATACTTTGCTAATACCGCTTCAATATCCTTTCGTTTCTTGTCTGGTAATCTGCTGGAAAAAAACGGAAATAAATCCTTGCTATGATACTTTTTCACTTCTGGGAATGCTTGTATTAATTCCCATCCATTCAATTGAGCCTCTTTATATTCATGCGAATATTCGAATGAATAGCCATCAGATTTAATCAATTTACCAACAATATAGTTTCTTCTGTTTTCGGGATTTTTCCAAATTACATATAGAAAATCATGTTTCATCAATATCTCCCGCTTTCTTTTTCTCTCATGGTGTTCATATCATAATCTGGATGTTTACCTATTATGAACGATGACCCCTCCATAATCTCTAATAATTTCTATTTTTGTCAATAAGATGACCCTTTCATACATTACTTTTATATAAATCAGTATACACTTTCAATCATAACTTTTCAACCCGTATCAAAGTTATACTACCTACTTTTAAGCTTCTATCTGTTATTGAATATTTATGTGCTCCATCAGACACGGGTACGAAACCTTCTGCTCTTAGTTTTCCTGTGCATTCAAAACGCACGATAAACGCACGCGTGCGTTTATCGTGCGTTTTGTTTTATTTACTGATATATTATTCATTGCTATTTGCGTTTTAAGTCCGTTTCTAATTTTCAGAAGTGTCGCTAGCTATAGAAAACCATCTAACTTTATCCTTTTTAACTATAACGAAATAAGGCAGGGCGGCATCTTAAGCCGCCCTGCCCTTGTATTGCATGTATTATATTTTTGTTGCTGTATAAGTTGTATTATGAACTTTTAAGTTTCTTACTGTTGATGGCCAGTTCCAGCCTGTTCTCTCCGCTTTTTTCTCAAATTCTTCTGCCATCTTAGCATACCATCTTGACTGATGACTATTATACCACGCATCATCATGGGGATTGGGATCGAATTCATACCTTTTTCTTCCTGGATTAAATTCAATACCACGATTAAGTCCTCCACATTTGTATTCTCTCCATCTATATGTGGTCCCATTAATTGTAATACTGCCTTGGATTGTACTAAGATTATTATCTTCTGCATATTCATCTTCTGCATCATAATCGGCTTCTGAATTGGCATATGGAAACTGAAGTTCAACCCCTGGCTGGTCTGTACCTTCTTCTCCTGATGTATATGTGGTCTGTGTCTGGGAAACAAGATAATCTCCTATTCCTACCAGTTCTGTTACACCTCTTGAATTAACACGATACAGAGCTATTATCTGCACTATATCCCATAATACAACAGTTCTGTCATTTTCAACTGATGCATAGGAAAATGTCTGTCTCTCTACCTTCTCGTTTTCTGCGCAATATTCACTAAGGTTAGTAATCTGATATGATACTGACAATTCCTCCGATAACGAGAATGCTTCTGGTTCAGCTTCACATTCTATAGTATTTTCAATCCTGAATTCCTCACTTGTCTCTCGTCTTATCGTTGAATGGTTAGTAATTTCAATATTTTTTTCGTAAGTCTCATTAGCCGCAATAGGAATACTAATATTTCTTCTTACCTCATAGATTGAATCTGTGAAGTATTCCTGCACAAAATGCTTTTTGCTATAATCATCCTTGTAGCTTCTGTCAATTATCTGTCCCCACAAACTTCTTGGAATTGTTCTTTTTTCTGTTCTTCCAATCATCTTTCTTCCTGACAGAATATTGTTTTTCGGAAGGATTTCACTAACCGGAGTCAAGTCCGGATCCATTACATTAAGCTCACGAACCATTTCCCAATCATAGCTGTTGCAATATCCACATTCTTCTATACTTTTCTTTTCCAGCATCTTATCTGACAGTGATGTGAAAACCTGTACTGTTGTGGAAAAATCATGGGCTCCATCAGGAACCTCTGAGAAACCATCTGATTTGAGTACACCGGTGCAATTAAGCTTACTGGTGTTCTTATGTTTCCAGTAAGGCATATCAAGAGAAAATGATATTAATCCATAGCTCGCATCACCTTCACTCGGCACTTTATCCTTCATTGAAAAATACATTTCAATTCCCGTTGACGTGCCTGCCTTTGCGTATACACTGAATTCCCCACATGCTCCTGGTGCTATCTCTTTTGGAAATCCTCCATCTTTCTGACCCCATGGAAGACTTGATGATATCAATTCCAGAGGTCTGTCAGTATTGTTAACAATTGTGATTGAATATGTCCATCTTGGCATATACCTGTACCTCCTCTATAATTTATATACTTATATTCTACGATTAATTTCTCTACTTGTC
>CAMEWO010000022.1 GCA_945946665.1 uncultured Eubacterium sp. | reverse complement strand
AACGCAAAGCCAGAATCCTAATAAAACTAAGAAAGATAATAGAAAATTCAAATTTCACTTCCTATTGTACCACGCATACTTCTTACATTCCACTTATATGTTTCTTAAGATTTTACAGGTGGACAGCCTCTACATAGTAATTCACCCTTAAAAAATCTACATTTCTGTTACAAAAATACATCAATCACCTATTGACATAGTAGGTGAATAGGTAATACAATTCAATAAGCTGATTAAGGAGGGAAAAATCTATGATGATTTCCACAAAAGGCCGGTATGCCTTAAGAGTTATGGCTGATATGGCAGAACATAATACCGGCGAATTTATTCCCTTAAAAGAAATTGCGGACAAGCAGGGCATTTCCCTTAAGTATCTGGAGAGTATCATGACAATTCTCTCCAAGGGACATCTGGTAGAGAGTGCCAGCGGCAAGGGTGGCGGTTACCGGTTAATTAAAGAACCAGAGCTTTACCGGGTTGGAGATATATTAAGACTTACAGAGGGAAATCTTGCACCAGTTGCCTGTCTGTGTACCGATACCAAGAAATGTGATGTTACACAGGACTGTTATACACTTCCTTTCTGGCAGGGACTTGGGGAGATAATTAATGAATATCTGGACAGCCATACACTGGCAGACCTGGTTGCCCAGGGGAAGAAGACATGCACATAAGGACTGGTAAATGTCCGTTAAAAGCAGGAAAGCTGCGGTGAGACTAATAATTAATCTGGAAAACCAGATAATAATAAATGACAAATATATAGATATGTGGTAAAGCCACAGGAATTGGAGGATATATGTCTAAGAATATACTGGAAGTAAAGAACCTGCATGTTAATGCGAAAGAAACAGAGATACTTCATGGGGTTAATCTTACTATTGGAGAGGATGAAACCCATGTGCTTATGGGACCTAACGGAACAGGAAAGTCAACCCTGGGATATGCCATTACAGGTAATCCGGGATACACTGTTACATCAGGGAAAATTATATTTAATGGTGAAGATATTACAGATATGCCTGTAAATGAGAGGGCAAAGAAGGGCATATTCCTTTCATTCCAGAATCCTTTAGAGGTTCCGGGAGTAACATTAAGCGCATTTATTAGAAGTGCCCTGGAACAGAAGACAGGCAAAAGAATCAGACTGTTTGATTATAAGAAAAAGCTTGCAGAGACAATGAAGCTTCTCTCAATGGATGAGTCTTATGCTGAGCGTGACCTTAATGTAGGATTTTCAGGTGGAGAGAAGAAGAAAGCAGAGATACTTCAGATGCTTATGTTAGAGCCATCTTTGGCTATTCTTGACGAGACAGACTCAGGCCTTGATGTTGATGCTGTAAGAACAGTTTCAAAGGGAATCAGCATATATAAGGAAAAATGTCACGGCAGCCTGCTTATCATCACCCACAGCACCAGAATCCTTGAGTCTCTTTCAGTTGATGTGACTCATGTTATGGAAGAGGGCGTAATTGTTAAAAATGGTGATGCAAGCCTTGTTGACCAGATTAATGAGAATGGATTTAAGGCAGAGTAAATAAATTATAACAGATTAAAAACTAAGTTTTATAAGCGGATTATATAATAGACTAATAATCACAGTAGCCTTATAAAAGAAAGGAGTACATGGTATGAAAGAAAAAAGCCATGTAAATGACATAGACAGAAGCATCTATGATATCAGGGATGTGGAGAAAGATGCTTTCAGACTGGAAGAGGGTCTTACAGAGGATATCGTAAGAAAGATATCAGAGGAAAAGAATGACCCACAATGGATGACAGAATTCCGACTTAATGCATTAAAGGTATATAATGAGATGCCTGTACCTGACTGGGGTCCTTCAATTGAAGGACTTGATATGGATCACATTGCAACATATGTAAGACCTAATACCAAGATGCAGGGGGACTGGAAAGACGTTCCAGAGGATATTAAGGAGACATTTGAGAGACTGGGAATTCCACAGGCAGAGCGTGCATCCCTGGCGGGAGTTGGCGCACAGTACGATTCAGAACTTGTGTACCACAATGTTAAGGATGAAGTTGCAGCTCAGGGAGTTGTGTACACTGATATGGAAAGTGCTCTTAAGGGTGAATATGCTGATATGGTTCATGAATATTTCATGAAGCTTGTGACTCCACGTGACCACAAGTTTGCAGCACTTCACGGAGCTGTATGGTCAGGCGGTTCATTTGTATATGTACCTAAGGGAGTTCAGGTTTCCATACCACTTCAGTCATATTTCAGACTTAATGCCAAGGGTGCAGGACAGTTCGAGCACACACTGATTATTGTTGATGAAGGAGCAAGCCTTCATTTCATAGAAGGCTGTTCAGCACCAAAATATAACGTAGCTAATCTCCATGCAGGATGCGTTGAACTTTTTGTTAAGAAAAATGCTAAGCTTAGATATTCAACTATTGAGAACTGGTCTAAGAATATGTACAACCTTAACACGAAGCGTGCCATTGTTGATGAGGGCGGCGCAGTTGAGTGGGTTTCAGGTTCATTTGGCTCACATGTGGGATATCTGTATCCTATGAGTATTCTTAAGGGTAAAGGTTCCAAGATGGAATTTACAGGTGTTACATTTGCAGGAGCAGGACAGAACCTTGACACAGGAGCCAAAGTGGTTCATTGTGCACCGGATACCACATCATACATGAATACCCGTTCAATCAGTAAGAGTGGAGGAATTAGCACATTCAGAAGCAGTGTAGTGGTCCAGAAGGGTGCCACTAATGCCAAGTCAGCGGTATCATGTCAGTCTCTTATGCTGGATTCTGAATCCCGTTCAGATACAATTCCTGCCATGGATATAAGAACCAGGGATGCAGCTATAGGACATGAAGCCAAGATTGGAAGCATAAGTGATGATGCAGTATTCTATCTTATGTCCAGAGGGATGAGTGAGGAAGATGCAAGAGCCCTTATTGTAAGCGGATTTGCTGACAATGTATCTAAAGAGCTTCCTCTTGAATATGCAGTAGAGATGAACAATCTTATCCGTCTTGAGATGAAAGGAAGTATAGGTTAGTATGAAAAATGAAAATAAACTGATTATTAACAGACTCCCTGCCAAGACCTGGTACTGGCTTGGAGTAAATGATGCCAGAATTGACTGGAATCTTGAAAAAACTGTCCATCTTCCGGATGAAAGCTATAATCCTAAGAAATCTGATAAAGAGCCAATAAGAATCTCTGTTAAAGGCAATGGTGAGTTCTGTACCAAGGATGTAACTGTTAAGACTGTAAAGAACAGCGAGGTTACACTTATCATGGATTATTCTGCAGATAATAATCTTGCAGTCCGCACAACAATTGACCTTAATGAGAATTCCAGACTTAAGCTTATCCAGCTTCAGTCCACAGAGGAAAAATCAATTCTGTACAATGAAGTAAGGATAAACTGCCAGGCTGGGGCAACAGCGGAGCTTATCCAGATATTCTTAGGAAAAGGCGACCTGTATTCTGACAGCCGTATTGACCTGGAAGGAGAGGGCAGCAGCCTTAAGGCAGATATAGGCTATATTGGCCGCAGCAATCAGAATATAGATATTAATATATTTGCTAATCACACAGGCAAGAAGACAGAAAGTGAGATTAATGTAAATGGTTCCCTTAATGATGCCGCTAAAAAGGTATTCAAAGGTACTATTGATTTCAAGAATGGCTGTACCGATTCTGTAGGAAATGAGCAGGAGACAGTGCTTCTTCTTGGCGAGGATGTGGTTAACAAGACAGTTCCTCTTATCCTGTGCGCCGAAGAAAATGTTGTGGGAAATCACGGAGCTACTATTGGAGAGCTTGATGATGACACACTTTTCTATTTTGAGAGCAGGGGAATTGATAAGAAGAAAGCTGAAAGTATTATGGCCCGGGCATCTATTGACAGAGTTGCCAGACTGGCTGGGGATGAGAAAACCATAAAAAAGATTGAATCGTCCTTAAAATATATGGATTAAGATATATGATTTAATGAAATAAAGAGCAAATAATATATTGCGTTTTTGCAATATGATGTTTAGAAATGAGGATTGAAATGTCAGAAAATTACAAAAAAGATTTTCCTCTTCTTATGCAGGATAACATAATATATTTTGATAATTCAGCCACATCCCAGAGACCCCAGTGTGTTATAGATGCGGAAGTTTCATTCTACATGAATCATAATGCCAATCCACTGCGTGGTTCATATCCTCTTAGTGTTGAAGCTACAGATATATATGAGAATGCAAGGCAGACAGTGAGAAAGTTTATTAATGCTGCCCATTCGGAGGAAATCGTATTTACAAGAAATACAACGGAAAGCATGAACTTAGTTGCATACAGCTATGGACTTAACAATGTTAAGGCGGGAGATGAAGTGCTGGTGTCTATTATGGAACACCACAGCAACCTTCTTCCATGGCAGATGGTATGCAGACAGACTGGTGCAGTTTTAAAATATATTGACTGTGAGCAGGATGGAAGCCTTGATCTTGACAAAATTTCAGAATTGATAACAGACAAGACGAAAATTGTAGCAGTAACACAGGTTTCCAATGTGCTTGGAAGAGTTAATCCTGTTAAGGAAATTGCTGCCATGGCACATAAGAAAGGGGCAGTAATTGTAGTAGATGGAGCACAGAGTACTCCGCATATGGCAGTAGATGTTCAGGATATGGATGCTGACTTTTTTGCATTTTCCGGACATAAGGTTTTCGGTCCTATGGGAATAGGAGTGCTATATGGAAAGAGGGAACTGCTTGATGCTATGCCTCCATTTCTGTCTGGTGGCGAAATGATTGAGTCTGTAACCAGATTTGGAGCTAAATATGCGGAGCTTCCACATAAGTTTGAGGCAGGAACAGTTAATGCAGCAGGAGCAGCAGGTCTTGATGCAGCTATTAAATATGTATGGTCTATAGGTTTTGACAAAATGGAGCAGGCTGAGGCAGCCTTGACAGCCAGGGCAATGGAGGGAATGAAGAAAATTCCTCATATCCATATTCTTGGCTCAGATAATCCACAGGAGCATACAGGAATTATTTCATTTACAATAGATAATGTTCATCCTCACGATGTTAGCGAAATCCTTATCTCAGACGGAATTGCTGTGAGAGCAGGACATCATTGTGCCCAGCCTCTTCTCAATCATCTGGGGGTTAACTCCACAACAAGAGCAAGTTTAATGTTCTATAATACACAGAAAGAAGTAGATGCTTTCGTTGAAAGTCTGGCTTCAATAAGGGAGAGAATGGGTTATGGAGAATAAAGGTTTTTATAATGAGATATTAACAGAGCATAACATCCGTCCGGAGTTCAAGCATGATCTTGAGGATGCTGATATTGTGCTGGAAGGCGTTAATCCAAGCTGCGGAGATGACATATTTCTTAAGCTTAAGATGGATGGGGACGTTATTACAGATGGTGCATTTATTGGGGATGGATGCGCTATATCACAGGCTTCTGCTGACATTATGCTTGGCATGGTAATAGGTAAAAATAAGGATGAGGCTCTTGCTATGGGAGAGATTTTCATGAAAATGATTAAAGGTGAAGCTACAGATGAGGAAATAGACAGTCTGGAGGAGGCATCTGCCTTAAAGGATATTGCCCACATGCCTGCCAGGGTAAAATGTGCAGTGCTTGGGTGGAGAACTCTCAAGGAGGCAATGGGGGGAAGAGAATAATAATTGATAAGGGAGCTTTATGGAAAAAGAACAATTTGGATCAAGACTTGGGTTTATTCTGGTATCGGCAGGATGCGCCATAGGTTTGGGAAATGTGTGGAAATTCCCATACATATGCGGTGAGAATGGCGGAGCAGCATTCATTGTAATATATCTTGCATGTCTTGCCATGCTGGGACTGCCAATGCTTATATGTGAGTATGCAGTGGGACGTGGCAGCGGTAAGAGTGTTATGAAGGCGTATGATGTGCTTCAGCCAGAGGGAACACTCTGGAGCAAGGTTAAGCATTTCTGCTTTGCAGGTAATTATCTTCTGATGATGTTCTACACAATGGTTGCAGGATGGATGCTGCATTATGTATATCTTATGATTACAGGCAAATTCGTTAATGCAGATACAGCGCAGGTTAAAAATACATTTGCAAATATGCTTAATGAGCCTGGTGTAATGATGTTCTGGACCATGGTTATTATATTACTGTGCTTTGGAATATGTGCTCTTGGACTTAAAAATGGAGTTGAGAACATTACTAAGGTAATGATGATTCTTCTTGTTGTACTTATGGTTGTGCTGGTATTCCGTTCTGTGACACTGCCTGGCGCAGAAGAAGGACTTAAGTATTATCTTGTTCCTGATTTTAAGAAATTGTCAGAGCATGGTATTTTAAATGTTATATTTGCGGCCATGACACATGCATTCTTTACATTAAGTATCGGTATGGGTTCAATGGAGATTTTCGGAAGTTATCTCTCTAAGGAGAGAAAGCTTACAGGTGAGGCTATAAGTGTAACAATACTTGATACACTTATAGCACTTATGGCAGGAATTATCATTATTCCATCATGCTTTGCTTATGATGTACAGCCTGATGCCGGCCCATCACTTTTATATATAACACTTCCAAGTGTATTTAACCATATGCCTAACGGAAGGCTGTGGGGAGCATGCTTCTTTATATTCATGTCATTTGCGGCAATGTCAACAGTTATTGCGGTATTCGAGAATATTGTCAAGATGACCCACGATGCCACTGAATGGAAGAGAAAGAAATGTGTACTTGTGAACCTGATTGGTGTGGCAGTCCTTTCAATTCCGGCAGTTTTAGGATACAACATTCTGTCAGGAATCCAGCCTCTTGGTGCAGGAAGCACAATTATGGATCTTGAGGACTTCATTGTATCTTATAATATCCTTCCTCTTGGAAGTATCCTGTTCGTATTATTCTGCGTAAGAAAGAACGGATGGGGATGGGATAATTTCGTGGCAGAGGTCAACACAGGAAAGGGCATGAGCCTTTCACACAAGCTTAGATGGTATATGAATTATATTGTGCCAACACTGGGAATTCTTATATATCTTGGCGGATATTATGATATGTTTAAGAAGAGTTCACCAGCGGTGTTTATTATGTGGATGACAATTGCAGTTCTTCTTGTTGCAGGAATACTTGCAATCGCATTCCATAAGGGAAAGAAAACAGAATAGAATTAATTAAAAAACCACTGCGAGTAACGTATGTCCGTTTCTTACAGTGGTTTTTATTTTTAAATACTGAATATGTTTTACCTGGAATTTCCTGTTATGCAGTAATCTCTCAGAAATGAAACAAGAATATCTTTACATATTAGTCTTGAGAACCTTGTACAGTGCTCTTGAGAGAATACTTGCTACAACGAAACATACTACGGCTTCGATAGTTCCCTGGACACCTACGAATGCAACAACGAATGTAAATGGATTGCTTGTTCCAAACTTTGCTGCAAAGCTCTGGATATATGGTGTATTATAGAATATAATTACAAGTGTGCTCATGAACAGAAGAGTGTTAAGCAGTGGGCAGGCAAGACTGGCAATGAAGTAGGAAAACTTCTGTGTCTTTACCATCTTGTGGAGTGCCTGGAATATAAGTGCTGTAAGCCATCCTTCAAGTATTCTTGGTACAAGGGTAAGGAAAACTGTACCTACAGGATTAATAGAGAAAAGCATTGCTGTAAATGCTGAACCGCCACTGATTGCCTGATAAAGACTTGTAAATCCAAATGTTGCTCCACATACAATACCGCCTACTGGTCCTAAAATAATGGCACCAACTGCAACTGGTACAGTTAAGAAGGTGATTGTAAGACCGGGAAGTTTGATGTAGCCAAGTGGAGTCAGAGACATAACCACAATAATGGCGATCATCATGGCAAGTTCCACCATGAACTTTGTGTTGAATTGTTTGTTTACTGTCATTTTTACCTCATTTCCGCGTATATCACGCTAAATTAATTTAAAAATGAACGCTTGCCGAAAGGCATGAAAATAGGGTAAAACCCAACAACAGATTGACTTGAGATTGATTAAGTAATTGCCATAAAGGTCAATTCCATCAAAAAATAAAAGAAATTAAGTTTAATCTGATGCATTTTCTTTCGAATAACGCTCGTGGTTATATTATCATATTTGCCAGAGATTAACAAGAAAAAAGATACATTTATAGAATAGAATTATACAGAAACATCAGAAAAAATATACTGATACATTAGTAGAAAAGAGGATTTATGAAGATATATATGGCACCATTGGAAGGGGTTACTGGGTTCGTATTCCGCAATGCATATGAAGAATTCTATGGAAAGGGGAGAGTGGATAAATATTTTATTCCATTTATTTCTCCTAACAAATCAAAGGGCTATACAACAAGAGAGCAGAATGACATAAGACCTGAGCATAATGTGGGAATTAACACCGTTCCACAGATAATGGCAAATGACCCTGGTCTGTTTCTTGAGGCTGCGGCAATGCTTAAAGATATGGGATATAGAGAGATAAACCTTAACCTGGGATGCCCTTCAGGAACGGTGGTAAGCAAGTTCAGGGGAGCAGGTTTTCTTGCCAGGCCATTGGAGCTGGACTCATTTCTGGATAAGGTGTTAAGTTCGCCTGTGATGAAGGATATGAACATGTCGGTTAAGACAAGGACAGGTCTTAACAGCCATGAGGAATTCAGACTGCTTCTGGAAATATATAATGATTATCCTCTTTCAGAGGTAATTATTCATCCAAGAGTACGGACTGATTATTATAAAAATACACCGGATATGGAGATTTTTAAGTGGGCTGTGGAGGAAAGCTGTAATCAAGTATGCTACAATGGGGATATATTTACGATAGAGGATTATACCAGATTTACAGAAATGTGTCCTGAAGTCGACAGAATAATGCTGGGGCGTGGCTTTGTTGGTAATCCGGGAATTATTGGACAAATCGGACATAAGGAAACACCACAGGGTTCTGAAGAAGATGGAGAAAAGTCTGCCGATATTTTGAAAAAATTCACAGACAGGCTGCTGAATGACTATATTAGAGTAATGGATAATGAAGTGAATGCCATGCACAAGATGAAGGAAGTATGGATATACATTAACCAGTTTAATCCTGGTAATGAGAAGGCATTCAAGAAGATTAAGAAATCCCACAGACTTTCGGAGTATCAGGCTGGAGTGGAGGAATTCGTTAATTCTATGAAAAGGGGTTGAAGGTAATTCAGAATAATTATCTTTACGAATGGTATAATATTATAATCAACTGGTTTTTATTGAAGGCGTGGTATACTAATAGTGTTATTACAAAATATTTGAAAAAATTTTTCTGCCAAGTTGTTGTATTTTAATTACTGAGGTGGTACAATATGATTGAAGAGGATAAGAAATATTTTGCGGATAAAAAGGAGGGAAAGTACATGGCTGTGTTAGCAAAGCCAATTAATAGAATGACTGTTGTAAAAAAACAAGAATCCCAAGATTTTATACGTGAATTTAATGAGAATAAAGTCACAAAGGAATTTATGGATTCTTGTAAGAAAGCGGGTAAGTTATTTGGCAAAAGAAAATAAAAAGAAATATAAACATATTGAGTCTTTTAATCCTGATGTGTTGTCTTTAGAACAGTCTCATCAGGATTTTTCTTACGAAATGAGACTTTTTGATGCAGGAAAAGGTTACGAGAACTTTAATGATTTTTTGAATGAAGAGGCATTTGGCTACAAGGATTTTGGTGAGGGCGTAACATATGTTGTATGGAATGTTGTATATGATAGGAATCATAATGAGATAGGGAGAGATGTAGTATCATATTACACACTGGCAACAACGGCAATTCCTTATGAAGATAGAATACGACTTGATGAAGATGAGGCAAATAAAGTTGGAGAGGCATATGATACGAAAATATGCGGTATTTCGGCATTAGAAATAAAAATGTTTGCTGTAAATTCGAAATATCAAGATGTGTTTTTTGAATATGAAGGGGAGAATTTACCATTATCAGCATGGATAATGCGAAGTATTATAGATTATGCGCATACATTGCAAAATCAAGTGATTGGATTTAAAGCATTGTTTTTACATTCACTCCCAGAAGCAGAGAATTTTTATAGAGAAAATGGTTTTAATGTGATGGAGAAAAATATGCAACCACTACATTGCGTTGATTCAGAATATAAGGCAATGTACCTTGCTTTAAAAGAAGTACATATGAATTACGATAAGTGAAAAAGTAATTAAGTATGGATAGAATTATGTGAAGGAGGGATTCGGGAATGTGTCAGGCGTTGAGAGAATTGATGAAAGATGAGATTGAAGGAGCTGAAAACCGTGCGGAAAACGTGGAGAAAAACGTGGAGAGAAGCGAGGAAAAGCCGACCTTATAAATAATATGTACAACAATGGTGTGACCCCGGAGCAGATATCCAGCATGACGAATGTGGATTTAGATACGGTGAAAAATATTGTATATGGAAAAAAGTCAGTCACGGTATGATGATGTGCCGGGTTATAGCACTTAGCTGTAACCCGGCATATTATTAAGATGGGGCTGCTATATTGATGAAAAAACTGATTCGAAATAGTATAATAAAGGCAAAATGCTGGAATGTATATAAAAGCACAAAAGCACACGAAGGGAAACAGAAAAATGTATGAAATAATAATATGCGATGATAATGAAGGGTTTATAAAATATATGGAACGCATGTTGCTGGAGGGCGGTTTGGCTTTAGAAACAGTTAATTTCTATGAATATAAATCAGGGGAACAGCTTGTAGAAAAATTACCAGAACATGCAAAAGTTGATTTGCTGATTCTGGATATGCAGATGGAAGGACTGGATGGAAATCAGACAGCAAAGAGATTTAGAAAACAGTTTCCTTTGTCACTACTTGTTTTCTGCTCCGGAGTGTGCCAGCCAACAGTAACATCTTTTGAAGTATTACCTTTTCGATACCTGTTAAAAGAATATACAGATAAACGTATGCTGGAAGAAATAAAAAATGTCATAGAAGAATTGAAAAACAGAGCGGAAGAAATATATGTGGTAGGGCATTACTATAAGGACACAATCCGTCTTAAACCAGAAGAAATTACGTACATATCTATAGCCAAGCATGGCAGCCAGATTCATACTAATTCAAAGATTATGAAATATAAGTTAGAAGATAAAATTATATGTAAGCAAAAGGTTGATGAATTATATGATAAGTTGAAAGCCTATGGTTTTGCATATGCGCATAACAGCTATATTGTTAATTTCAGATATGTAAAACGAATTAGTGCAACAGAACTGGAACTTCAGGATAATGTAATTCTGTCGATTTCACGTTCAAAAGAAAAGAATTTCCGGGCAGATTTTGCAAAATATCTGGCTGGAAAATACATATGATGGGGTGAAAAATTATGAGTCTTGACAAAATTATTTTATTGTTCTGTTGTATTGCAGAAGTGTACATGCTTTTCGATTTGTTTCACAGTTTCTTTGATGTAAGGGAAAATATCGGGAAACGTCAGGTTATCACAATCAGCGTTGTATCAGTGGCAATAATATTTATTATTAATATGTTTGGAAATGCACTTTTAAATCTGTTCTCTGTTGTAATCGTGTTTGCTCTGTATACATTTATTATATTCGAGGCTCCATTAGGACAGAGAATATTATACTTTGTGATTGCTTTTTCTATTTTCTGGGGATGTGAGTTTTTATTTGTTATTTTAATGGGAATTCCAACTTATTTTGTAAAGCAGAGCAGTGTGGTTGATTTAGCTGAAGTTCCGTGGCATATGTTTACAATGAAGGTGTTAAACTATTTGTTGTTTGTATTGGTGAAACAGTTTTTTAGCAGTTCAAAAGAGAAGATGGACGGCAAAATATTTGCTATGTATATATGTTTACCAATCACCAGTTTAATTATGATGCTTGCTACATATTATTCCGGACTTACATTCCAGGGTCAGCCTGGATTAAAAATATTAATGACAATATGTTGTGGAGTGATGTTATTCAGCAACATATTGATTTTTTATGCATTTAACATGTATTCAGAAGAACTGCACAATAACGTTGAACAGAAAATTATTATCACACGTCAGGAAATGGATTTAGAGTATTTTAAGCAGATTAATGAAGTCCGGACAAAACATTATGAGATGGTACATAATATCAGCAATTATCTGAAGGTAATTAATGAATTATTGAAACAGAATGAAATTGGAAGAATTGAGGAACTTATTAAGAATTTAAATGGGGAACTTGAGAATAGCGCTGCTGTTGTTTACAGTGATAATCCTGTGCTTAATGCTGTGCTGAATGAAAAGACAGCATATGCAGAAAGTGTGGGGGTTACTTTTGATGTATTTGTGGAACCTGGACTCAATGTAAAGAAAGTAAATGATATGGATTTGATTAATATGCTGGGGAATCTGCTGGATAACGCAATCAGGGCGGCAATGACCTGTGAGCCGAATCAGAGGAAAGTGTGTTTTAAAGCATTTATGCAGAATGAAGGTAACTTCTGTGTCACAAAGATAACAAACTCGTATTGTGACGAGATTCTGAAAGATACGAAAGGAAATTACGTCACAACAAAGAAAGAGAAAGGAATTCATGGAATAGGTATCCAGAGTGTACAGAAAGCGGCAGAGAAGAATGGTGGATATCTTGAATGTGTGGAAGAGGAAAATCAATTTACTGCCATATTGGTTTTATAGCCTGATATGAAAGATTTTAATGCAAATATTGCCCAATTGGATAGCAAAAAATGCCAACTATATTGTATTTAAAAAGCATATTTAATAAAATCACGGAGTAACGAAAAAACTATTTCTTAGAATCAGCTATGATATGGAGGATAAATAAATGAAAGACAATAAGAATAGTAAATTAATTAAGATTACAAATGATATTGCTTTAAACTTGGCAAAGCAAAATGTGAATTCAGCTTGTATATGGGTATTTCATCAGCCTGAGGTGCCAGAGGAAGCTAACAAGTTTAAAAGACATAAGTAGATATAATTATGTTAGAAAAATTTGTAGACAAATATATCAAGTATCAAACTGAAAGAGGATTGTTGCTGGATGAGGAAGTAGGCATATATAGGTATGGTTATATGCTTCTTCTGGAAACTATTATTAATATTGTGGTTTCGTTAATAATAGGATTGGTAATGAAGGACGTACTTTCGGTGTTGATATTTCTTCTGGCTTTTGTGCCTTTAAGAAGTTATGCAGGTGGATATCATGCCGATAAGGTATGGAAGTGCATATTGTTGTCAAATTTTTGCGTGTTTATCGTTTTATTGTTATCGAGAGTGATTGATTCATCGAATTGTGGAAATGTGCTGATGAGTATAGATGTGATTGTCAGCATAATCATTTTTTTGTTAGCTCCAGTAGATAGTGACAAAAAGATTTTAAGCAACAATGAAAGAAAAGTATATAGAATGATAGTGCTTTTCATTCTGGTTATTCAGTTTGTTTTTTGCTTATTATTGCGTGATAGAGCAGAAATTGTTACTTTATCGAACATTATTGTTCTAATATCAATGATAAAAGTACCGGATAGAGATACATCCAGATAGAGATATATATTAATAATGGATTATTATGCTATTTTTGATAATGTGGCAAGCAAGCTGTACATAGACAATATACAATACACAATGGGGGAGACGAGCAGGGGCTGTCGCATTAAGCGTGCAGCTCCTTTTATATTGTTTGATTATGTCGGATACCCATTAAAAATTATTCATTGACGAATGGTAATTTATAGCATATACTTATAAAGACGGTTTTGAAAACCGTATATAAAAGTTTGATAAGCGATATATTTAGGTAAGAGGCATGACATGAAAAGGAAGATAGTATCAGATTCATCTGCAAATATGTATAATCTTGAAGGGGCTGACTACACCTCTGTTGATATGATTATATCTACAGATACGAAGGAATACCATGATAATGAGAAGCTGGATGTGGCCCAGATGGTCGAGGAGTTATCTGTGTATAAGGGACGTTCAGGAACAGCATGTCCCGGAGTGGGAGACTGGCTGGAAGCATTTGCAGATGCAGATGAGGTGTTCTGTACTACTATATCTGGTGAGTTGTCAGGAAGCTATAATTCTGCTCTTGCTGCTAAGACACAGTATGAGGAGACTCATCCGGGCAGAAAGGTATATGTCCTTGATTCCCGTGCCACAGGACCTACGATGAAGCTTCTGATAGAGAAGTTTAAGGAATTGATATCAGTGGATAAGGATTATAATACAATATGCAGGGAGATTGAAGATTATAAGAAACACACCTGTATTATTTTTTTCCTTGAAAGTGTAAGAAATCTTGCTAATAACGGAAGAATTAATCATGCTGTGGCTGCCATAGCCAACATGTTTGGTATACGCATTGTGGGGGATGCTCCGGAAGGAACTCTTAATCCTACAGATAAGGTTCGTGGGGAGAAGAAAGCAATTACCTGTATCTATAAGAACATGAAGAAATCAGGCTATCATGGTGGAAGGGTTTTGATTGACCACTGCTTTAATGAAGGAGCTGCACAGACTTTAAAGCAGATTATTACCGATGAATATGCAGATGCCGAAGTGATATTAGCTAATACAACAGGACTTTGCAGTTTCTATGCTGAAAAAGGTGGATTGATTATAGGATTCGAGAGATAAAAGAGATAAAAAGAATAAGGGGCTGTCGCTTCACGATTTTTCATTCGTTAAAGCGGCAGCCCCCATCATGTATTATCTTTGTTTTATATGGTCTATCAGCATTTTCCGCTGAAAACACTCTGATATTCATCCAGTTTGTTTTCAACAACTTTTTTGAGTACCACGGTTATGTAGTCGTCCTTGTAATTCAGACCCATGTATACATTGCCTACTTCATCATCAATTATATTAATTCTTAAAAGAAGGTAATTATCCATGCGCCATGCACCAGAAGCGGCATATCTGTAGCCATATACAGGGAATTCTCCTGTTACAGTGCTTCCCAGACCAAAGCTTATTGTATGGGTTCCGGCAGCAGTTGTGTATGTAACCTTTCCATTATGGTTTTCATCAAAATCGACCTTAATAGTTTTGATTCCGCTTGAGTTTTCATCACATACATATTCTGTGTGGTTGATTTTATCCTGCATTGGTGATGATATATCTCCAGGAAGTGCAATGATTCTTCTTGAGTTAATATATTCTTCAAGTGAAAGTGCAGGAGTATCGTAAGTTGGTTTTCCTGCAAGCTTGTCATATATTTCTTCAAAGAAAGCTTCGTATATAAGCTGGACACCACCCTGTCGTCCCTGAGCATCAGATGTTGTAACCATATATATATCCTGATCAGGGATGTATACTCCCAGTTGTCCACCCATTCCGAATAATGCGTTGCCGCCATGTCTGGTGCGCCATATCTGGTATCCATACCCCTGCAGTTCTTCCAAAGTTCCCTGGTTTGCGTAGGAGTCACTGTGTTTTTCATTGGCTGATTTCATAAAATCTTCTGGAAGGTACTGCTTTCCATTAATGTTACCATTGCCAGCCATAAGCATTGTAAGAATATAGAGGTCTCTTGTGGTGGCACACAGACCTGAACCACCCATAGGTACACCATATGGGTCACAAAGTACATGAGCTTCTTTAGAGAAACCAAGTTCATTGAGACATTTTTCTCTTAAGTAGTCAAGAAATGTCTTTTCTGAAAGTCTTTCTACCAGAGCACCAAGTACATGGGTAGAAGATGTATCATATGCAAAGCTTGTGCCAGGTACATGAGTAGGCTTTGTTGTAAAGAAAGAACCAACCCAGTCAGTTACACCAGACCCCTTATATGTAGTTTTGTCGTGACATGTCTTCATCTCCAGCATATCTTTAATTGTAAGCATTGCCATGTATGGATAGGCACCCTCTTCTGGCAGCTTGTCTGGAAAGAAATCAATGATTTTGTCTGTCAGGGAAAGCTTGCCTTCTTCGGTTAAGAGCCCTATAGCCATGGCAACCATGCTCTTTGTCACAGAAAACATTCTGTGGAGACTATCTTTGTCGTATGGCTGGTAATAGGCTTCCATACATATTTTGCCCTGTCTTGCAATAATGGCGCTGTGCATTGGCAACCCCTGCATTTCCAGCCTGTTAAGAAAACTTATGAGCCATTCTTCCTGAATGCCAACTTCCTCTGGTTTTACAAATTGAAAATCCACAATAAAACCCTCCAATAAATACATTATTATACATTTCTGGCAACCATCCGGAATAGATATAAAGGAGGTGCCGTTTCAAAAATAAACCCTTGATATTATACAGGAATGAAAAGGTTTATTCAAGGCTTGGTTAGCATTGTCTTACTAAAATGAACATAAAATTACTTTCAATAGGGAGCAGGGTGTGATATTATTATGAAACCAGAAACAAAAGATTGTCCATTGTTCTTTATAAGTGGCAGAAAGGATACTATGATTAATTTATTAGTAAAAATATTTGTTAAAAATCCGGAAGATGTTAAGAATTCTTCGGTGAGACAATCCTATGGAGTGCTGTCGGGAGGAGTTGGAATATGCTGTAATGTACTGCTTTTCTGTTTTAAGTTCCTTGCAGGAATATTGACAGGTGCTGTATCGGTGGCAGCGGATGCCTTCAATAACCTGTCGGATGCAGGTTCATCTGTTATTACTCTTGTTGGGTTTAAGATGGCTGGAAAGCCGGCAGATAACGACCATCCTTTCGGACATGGAAGGATAGAGTATATATCAGGTCTGGCAGTTGCGGTTGCAATTATTGTAATGGGTGTGGAGCTTCTACGCCAGTCCTTTGACAGGATTCTGCACCCTGAGGCTATGGCATTCAGCCTGCTTTCGGTTATAATCCTTGTAGGTTCCATTCTTGTGAAGATGTGGATGGCGTATTTTAACTATGGACTTGGGAAGAAGATTGATTCGGCAGCAATGAAAGCAACTGCCACAGACAGCCTTTCAGACTGTATTACCACATCAGTAGTTCTTATATCTGTATTTGTCGAGTTTTTTACAGGCTTTAACATTGATGGTTATGCAGGTGCAGTGGTTGCATTATTTGTATTATATGCGGGATACCAGGCTGCAAAGGATACACTTGCACCACTTCTTGGGCAGGCTCCTGACCCTGAGCTGGTGGCAGATATTGAAAGAGTTGTTATGGAAGAGTCAGGAATAATTGGAATTCATGACATGATTATACATGATTACGGCCCAGGAAGAGTATTTGCTTCACTTCACGCCGAAGTTCCTTATTCAATGGATTTTCTTCATGCCCATGACATAATAGACCTGGCTGAATCAAGAGTGAAGGATGAACTTGGCATTGAGATATCTATACATATGGACCCTATTGTAGATGATGATGAGCATATCCAGCAGTTAAAATCACAGGTTATTGATATTGTCAAGGAGATTGACAAAGGGATTACAATACATGATTTCCGTGTAGTAAGCGGTCCATATCTTACTAATATGATATTTGACTGTGTAGTTCCATTTGATTGTGCACTTAAGGATGATGAAGTCAGGAAAACAATCAGCGATAAAGTCAGTCAGATGGGAGAGGGCTATAATGCTGTTATAAGCATTGATAAGCCCATGGCAACTAAAGCCAGCCTCCATCCACTGTAATTATCTGCCCTGTAAGATAGTCAGGGGCACAGATAAGCCCTTTAACGATTTTGCCAATCTCTGATGGAAGACCGAATCTGCCTGCTGGTATTTCTAATGCCAGTGCAGCTTTATCTTCATCAGACAAATGGCTGTTCATGTCAGTATCAATGGCTCCACATGCAATTGCGTTAACCTGTATATTGCTTGGAGCCACTTCTTTTGCAAGAGCTTTAGTCATGGAATTAACAGCTCCCTTGGTGGCTGAGTAAGCAACTTCGCAGCTTGCTCCCACATTTCCCCATACAGAGGAAATGTTGATTATCTTTCCCTGTTTTTTGCTTATCATGTAAGGTAGTGCAATATTACAGCAGTTAAATACTGAACTGACATTAACATTCCAGATTCTTTCCCATTCGCAGGGGCTCATATCCTGAAAAAGACCAACAGAAGAGATTCCAGCGTTGTTAATCAGTACGTCAATACTGCCATATGAATTAACACAATGTTCAATCATGGCTTTACACTGTTCATAGTCACTTACATCGCAGGAATAAATCCTGCACTGTGCTCCTTTGCTTTCGATAATAGATTTCGTTTCTTCCAATTTATCCACATTATTCACACAGTTAATAATAAGGTTATTTTCCCTGTCTGCAAGTTCAAGGGCGATACCTTTTCCTATTCCTCTGGATGCTCCTGTGATTACTATATTCATTGCGTTCACGTCCTTTTTTAGAATTGTCTGATTAATTAACATAATACATGTTAAATTGGCTGAAATCAAGGATTTATGCCTGTTTATATGTAAACTTGCGGTTGAAAAATATGCTACAATTTTATTAGTATTATTTAAAAAATCTATTGACATATTTTTATTTGTGCATCATGACGAAAATGATTTTCGATTGTATTTTTTTTAAAAATGGCTTGACAAAAAACGACAAAAATCCAAAAAGTTATCCACAAACGAAAAGGTTCATTTTATCTAACTTGTTACTTATACACTGATTTATCCACATTATCCACAAAGTTTTTACATGAATTTAATCATGATTTACATAAAGAATCTGGTTGAAAAATTTTGTATATATTCATAAATCGTAAAAAATATGATAAAAATTTAAGGTATTCACTTGACAAAAAAGTTAATTGGCATACAGCCATAACACAAGGGGATTTGAATATTAATTTAATAAAGTTTGTATAAATTGTGTGAATTCTGCTTGTATAAACTGTAAATTGTGTTATAATATTGATATCAAGTGAGGGAACTTAAGGAGGTCAAGCCTCACATTCGTGATTATATAATAAAGGAGTTGGGCATCATGCGTTTTATTATTACAGGTAGGAATATCGATGTAACAGAGGGATTAAAGTCAGCAGTAGAGGAGAAGCTTGGAAAGCTTGACAGATTCTTTGCCGTTGAGACGGAGGTTAATGTAACTTTAAGCGTCGAGAAAGAGAGACAGAAGATTGAGGTGACCATCCCTGTTAAGGGTAACATTATCAGAAGCGAGCAGGTTAGCAGCGATATGTATGTTTCAATTGACCTTGTTGAAGAGGTTATTGAGCGTCAGCTAAAGAGATATAAGAACAAGATTGTTGACAAGCAGCAGAATGCGTCTGAATTTGCTCCTGAGTATATTGAGAAGGAGTATGAGGACGAAGAGGAGATTAAGATTATCAGATCTAAGAGATTTGGAATTAAGCCTATGGTTCCAGAGGAAGCATGTGTACAGATGGAGCTTCTTGGACATAATTTCTTCGTGTTCCTCAATGCAGAGACTAATGAGGTTAACGTAGTGTATAAGAGAAAGGGAAATACCTTTGGTCTTATTGAACCAGAACTTGATTAATATGTGAGTAGTCTGAATAGCTATGGGCTTGTCCCATAGCTATTTTTTTAGGCTTTTTGTGGTTCTGTTTTTAGAAAGAAAAGAATAATTTCATCCCATCATTCATAGTAATTGACTTGTATAACATATTTATCATATAATGAAGCGAAAGTAAGATAACTAGTGACTTTTTGTACATATGAATGGAGATTACTTATGAAGAAAATTATAGCTACGATACTTGTTTTCGTGTGTATCATTATCGCGGGAATATTTTTTATACGTTTTAATAAGCAGGAAACTGATGTTACAAAAACTAAGACAAAAGTAGGATTTATTCTTAACGGAAAGGTTGATGATCACAGCTGGGGAGAGTCTCATTATAACGGAATGGAGATAAGTGCGAAAGAATTGAATCTGGAAGTTGTGTATAAGGAAGTGATTCCTGAGGACGAAGGATGCATATCAGTCATAGAAGAGTTAATAGAATATGGATGTAAAATTATCATATGTAACTCTTTTGGCTATGGAGAATGGGAATTAGAATGTGCAAAAAAACATCCGGACATATATTTCTTCCATGCTACAGGTGTGGAAGAATTAGATAATCTCTCTACATATTTTGGACGTATATATCAGATGAGATATCTAAGTGGAATTGTGGCAGGAATGCAGACGGAAACTAATGAAATTGGATATGTGGCAGCATTTCCTATTGCAGAGGTAAACAGAGGAATTAATGCATTTACACTTGGAGTGCGTATGGTAAATCCTGATGCAAAGGTATATGTGAAGTGGAGTAATTCATGGACGGGAGAAGAAGAAAACGCAGCTGCAACTGAGGAATTGCTGGCGGAGCATAATATTGATGTTCTTGCCATGCATTCAGATGCCATGTCACCTATGGAGATTGCTGATAAAAACGGAATATGGATAATTGGCTATAATGTTGACAACAGTAACAGGTTCCCTGACACATACTTAACGGCTCCTGTATGGAATTGGGAAAAGTTCTATGAGCCGAGAATATTAGAATGTTTGCAAGGAAAGTTTCAGGGAATTCATTATTGGGAAGGTATAGAATCGGGGGTTGTAAATCTGGCACCTTTATCGAAGAATGTTAAGCCAGGAATTGCAGAGAAGGTGGAAGAAGAACGATTGCGTCTGATGAGTGGAACCTTTGATGTATTTTATGGACCAATTACAGATAATGAAGGAAATGTAAGAATTAAGTCAGGACAGAGTATGACAGACGAGAATATGTTAAATAATTTCTTTTGGTATGTAGAGGGGGTAGTAGCAGATGAAGCTGAATAAGAAGAAAAGAACAGCATTACTTGGAATACTTGTATTATTGGTAGTTATATTAGCTGCTGTATTACTTTTTATGGGTAAATCATCTTCAAAAAAAGAGAAGATTGGCTTTATCATGACAGGAAGCATTGGAGAAGAAGGCTGGAATGAAATGCATTATGAAGGCGTGTCAGAGGCCTGCAAGAATCTTGGCGTGGAACTGTATGTGAAGGAAAATGTCATTGAATTTACCGGCGAATGTGGTCCTGCCATAGAAGACCTTGTAAAACAGGGATGTAAAATGATTATTCTGTCAAGCTATGGATATGCAGAAGAAGTAAAAGATATTATTGAGAAATATCCACAGATTTCTTTTTATAACAGTTCTTTTGAATATCATGCAGACAATGTTACTTCATATTTTTCAAGAATGTATCAGGCCCGTTATCTGGCTGGAATTGTAGCTGGTATGAAGACTGAAAATAATAAGATTGGATATGTTGCAGCCATGCCCGTTAGTGAGGTTAACCGGGGTATCAATGCATTTACATTAGGTGTAAAAAGAGTGAATCCTGATGCAGTTGTAACAGTAGCATGGAGCAATGCATGGGATAACGAGGAAGAAGAAAGAAAACAGGCTGATAAGCTTATTAAAGATGCTGGAGTGGATGTCATTACATACCATCAGAATCAGACATATGTAGCAGATGAGGCAGATAAATTAGGAGTATATTCCATTGGATACCATCAAAGACTTAATAACGGCTCAGATAAGCATCTGACAGCAGTTGTTGGAGACTGGCAGTCAACTTATGAGGCTATCATTAAGCAGTATTTAAGGGGCAATTCCCAGGATTATAAAGTATACTGGGTGGGAATGGATGAAAATGCTGTAAAGCTTGCTGATTTTTCTGCTGCTGTCTCAGAGGACATTAAATCAGAGGTTTCAAAGGCAACACATGAAATACTGTCTGGAAAGGATGTATTTTCAGGCGTGATATATGACAATGAAGGAAAACTCCGCTGTAAGGAAAAGCGGGCTATCCGTGATGAAGATCTGCTGGAGCATTTTGACTGGTATGTGGAGGGCGTAGAAATTTATGAAAAATAAATGGATAAATGGAAAACGCAGGATAATTATTGTATTGGTAATCGTTACGGTTATCATGTTTGGAGTGGGGGGATTAATGAGTGTGAGATTAAAATCCCTCATGCAGAACTATACCGAAAAGCAGGTCGCAGAGCAGGCTAGAACACTGGCTTCACTTTCAGCTGAGCAATTTGAACTGGAGATTCACAATCTGGAAAACATTGCCAAATGTGTTAAATCAAACCCAAAAGAGATAGAAAATTATCTGGACATGAGCATTGCTGATGAGGAAAATGTGACGATGGGAGTCCTTCGGCTGGATGGAACGGCATATTTGGGGGAAACTCTTAATTTTTCAGATTTTCCAGGCATACAGAAATCTTTCCGTGGCCATTCGTCAGTATGTTATAAAAAGGGTCAGGGAGTATTGTTTACTTCTCCTGTATATGACGAGAAAAACGTAGAATTCGTATTGTATAAATTGTATGATGAGAGCATTTTGCTCAGTAAATTCGGCATATCCTGTTATAATGAGCAGTGCAATGTAGCAATAGTGAATCAGTCAGGGCAGATTATTATTCCTTTTTCTGATTCCAAGATTGATACGGATGAATTTATGAGGCTTGATACTGTACAAACAGCATTGTCAGAAATATCAGAAAAAATGAATATTGATACAGCTGCGGCTGTTTATTATAAGAATGATAATAAAGGATATTTTTTGTTTGAATCTGAGGTTGCCCAGTTAGGGCTCTATCTGACAGGCTATGTGCCAGAGGCGGTTGTAGCAGATGAAATGGGTACAATTAATGCCCTGGTGTTATGGGTATTTGGCTTGTTGATACTGATGTTTGTAGTCGGTATGGTGTATCTGCTTAGCGCAGAAGAAAAAGTCAGGGAAAGTGATGAATTAAGAGAGGCAAAGAATCTGGCAGAACAGGCAAATCATGCCAAGAGTGATTTCCTTGCAAATATGTCTCATGAGATTCGTACACCTATTAATGCGATTATGGGCATGAACGAAATGGTGCTGCGTGAGAGTAAGGATGAGAGTATAAGAGAGTATGCTGCAAATATTGAGAGTGCAAGTAAAACACTGTTATCTCTTATTAATGATATCCTTGATTTCTCCAAGATTGAGGCTGGTAAAATGGAGATTGTTAATGCACCATATGACACAGCCACATTCTTTAACGATGTTGTAAATATGATAGATGTTAAGGCAAAACAGAAGCAGCTTGATTTTCAGGTTGACATTGATTCAACACTGCCTTCTGTTCTTCATGGCGATGAGGTCCGCAACAGACAGATTATTGTAAACATATTAAATAATGCAGTGAAGTATACAAAACAGGGAATAGTAAAGCTTACTGTAGAGGGTATCAGAGAAAGTGGTGTAGTCACTCTTAAGATGCAGGTTAAGGACAGTGGAATTGGTATCAAGAAGGAGGATATGGATAAACTGTTTGGTGGTTTTCAGCGGTTGGATCTGGAACAAAACCGTAGCATAGAAGGAACGGGCCTGGGACTTGCAATTACCCACAACCTGGTTGAGAGTATGAAGGGGCGCATAGAGGTTGAAAGCGAATACGGAAAAGGTTCTGTATTTACCATATTTTTAACACAGGAGATTATTGACGATACTCCTATGGGAGATTTTAAGGAGAAGTTCGAGGCAGCTGCAAAACAGGAAAAGGGATACAAGGAAAGTTTTGTGGCACCTGACGCTAAAGTGCTTGTTGTGGATGATAATGATATGAATCTTGCAGTGGCAAAGGCGCTTTTGAAGAAGACGGATGTTCAGGTTACAACATGTACAAGTGGTAAGGAATGTCTGGAATGCATAAAGAAAGAGTATTTTGATGTAATTCTTCTGGATCATATGATGCCGGAAATGGATGGTATCCAGACTCTTGAAAAAATCAGGCAGACTGAGAATATGTGTAAATCTGTACCTGTAATTGCGCTGACTGCAAATGCAATTGTTGGCGCAAAGGAGCAATACATAAAAGCTGGATTCTCAGATTATCTGTCTAAACCAATTCATGGAACAGAACTTGAAAAGATGCTGTTAGAATACCTTCCTCAGGATAAAGTTGGTATGACACAGAAAGAGGAAACAGACAAAGCTGAAAGTAAAACAGAAGATAACAGTACAGCTTCATATATTAATAAGAAGGTAGGATTGCAGTATTGCATGGATAGTATGGATTTCTATAAAGAAATGCTGGAATTATACTGTGATGGTTATGAGGAACGTGTTGCAACACTGACAGAAGCATTAGATAAAGAAGACTGGGAAATTTACACTGTTTCTGTTCATAGTTTGAAATCCACCTCATTGAACATTGGTGGAGAAAAGGTATCTAAAGCTGCTAAAGAGCTTGAGGAGGCAGGAAAAAAACTCAGGGCATCTGAAGAAGTAGAAGATAGTAAGAAGTTTATATTAGAACATCACGACGCTACAATGAAGCTGTATGAGGCTACAGTTGAGGAAGCAAGAACAATTCTTGGGGAGTAATGAGAACCTCTAGTCATGACTTGCGTTAACCTCTGTTTAGTGTTACAATTATTCAGGAATTTTAGCTTTAGCAGTAAGGAGATATATGTAATGAGTTTAGCGCAGAAGTTATTTGGCACACACAGCGAACATGAGATGAAGCGCATTATGCCAATAGTTAATAAGGTAGAGAGTTACCATGATGCCATGGGGCAGCTTACAGATGAACAGCTTAAGGGAAAAACAGCTGAGTTTAAGGAGAGATTAAAGAAGGGGGAAACTTTAGATGATCTTCTTCCAGAGGCATACGCTGTTGTAAGAGAGGCTGGTAAGAGAGTTCTCGGTATGGAGCATTACCGTGTACAGATTATTGGTGGTGTAATTCTTCATCAGGGACGTATTGCAGAGATGCGTACAGGTGAAGGTAAAACTCTTGTTTCTACACTTCCTGCATATCTGAATGCCCTTACAGGTGAAGGTGTTCTTATTGTCACAGTTAATGATTATCTTGCTAAGCGTGATGCTGAGTGGATGGGGCAGATTCACCAGTTCCTTGGTCTTACAGTAGGTGTTGTGCTTAACAGCCTTACAGCAGAGGAGAGAAAGGCAGCATATGCCTGCGACATTACATATGTTACTAATAATGAACTTGGTTTTGATTATCTTCGTGATAACATGGCTATATATAAGGAACAGCTTGTGCTTCGTAACCTTAAGTACTGTATCATCGATGAGGTGGATTCAGTGCTTATTGATGAGGCAAGAACACCACTTATTATCTCTGGTCAGAGCGGAAAATCAACTAAGCTCTATGAGCTGTGTGATGTACTTGCAAGACAGTTACAGCGTGGTGAGTATCATGGTGAGCTTACACAGGCCATGGCTCTGATGAACGAAGAGGTTGAGGAAGATGGCGACTTTGTTGTTAATGAGAAGGACAAGGTTGTTAACCTTACTGAACAGGGTGTACATAAGGTTGAGCAGTTCTTCCATATTGATAACTACGCTGACCCTGAGAATCTGGAAATCCAGCACAATGTTATACTTGCGTTAAGAGCGCATAATCTTATGTTCAGGGACAGAGATTATGTTGTTAAAGACGATGAGATTCTTATTGTTGATGAATTTACAGGACGTATCATGCCTGGTAGAAGATATTCTGATGGTCTGCATCAGGCTATTGAGGCAAAGGAACATGTCAAGGTTAAGAGGGAAAGCAAGACACTTGCTACTATCACATTCCAGAATTTCTTTAATAAGTTTGAGAAGAAGGCTGGTATGACAGGTACAGCTTTAACAGAGGAGAAGGAATTCCGTGAGATATATAACATGGACGTTGTTGAAATTCCTACTAACAAGCCTGTTGCCAGAATTGATTATAATGATGCAGTATATAAGACCAAGAAGGGTAAATTTGCTGCGGTTGTACAGTCTGTTAAGGAATCTTATGAGAAGGGACAGCCTGTACTGGTTGGTACTATTACAATTGAGACATCAGAGCTGTTAAGTGAGATGTTAAGAAAGGAAGGTATTCCTCATAACGTACTTAATGCCAAGTTCCATGAGAAAGAGGCTGAGATTGTAGCTGAAGCCGGTAAGCATGGAGCAGTTACAATTGCTACTAACATGGCTGGTAGAGGTACTGATATTAAGCTTGATGAGGAAGCCAGAGCAGTTGGAGGCCTTAAGATAATAGGAACTGAAAGACACGAGAGCCGCCGTATTGATAACCAGCTTCGTGGACGTGCTGGACGACAGGGTGATCCAGGTGAATCAAGATTCTACATTTCTCTTGAAGATGACCTGATGAAGCTCTTTGCCCAGGAGAAGCTTATTAATGTATTTAATGCTCTTAATATTGATGAGTATGAGAGAATTGAACATAAGATGTTAAGCAGTGCCATTGAGGGTGCCCAGAAGAAGATAGAGACTAATAACTATGGTATAAGAAGCCATCTGCTTCAGTATGACCAGGTAATGAATGAACAGCGTGAGATTATCTATGCTGAGAGAAACAGAGTTCTTAATGGCGAGAGCATGAGGAATTCAGTTATTAAGATGATAACTGATTTCGTTGAGAGTGTTGTAGACAGATGCATCAACGATGACAAGGCTCCTTCTGAGTGGGACTATAATGAGATTAATGAACTTCTTCTTCCAACAATTCCTGTTGAGCCTGTTAAATATGACGAGGCAGTGAAGAATAAGAATGAGCTTCTCCACTCATTAAAGGAGAAGGCGGTTAAACTCTATGAGGAGAAAGAGGCATTATTCCCTGATCCAGAGCAGATTAGAGAGATTGAACGTGTCGTTCTTCTTAAAGTTATTGACCGTAAGTGGATGGATCACATTGATGACATGGATCAGCTGAAGCAGGGTATTGGACTTCAGGCTTATGGTCAGAAGGATCCTGTAGTTGCATATAAGATGATGGGTTATGATATGTTTGAGGAGATGTCTGTTGGTATTACAGAGGATACAGTAAGACTTCTTATGCATATCCAGATAGAGCAGAAGGTAGAACGTGAGCAGGTTGCAAAGGTTACAGGAACTAACAAGGATGATTCTGCAACTAAGACATCTGTAAAGCGTACAGAGAAGAAGATATACCCTAATGACCCATGTCCATGCGGTTCAGGTAAGAAATATAAGAACTGCTGTGGACGTAAGGCATGATTTTATGTTCTGACTCTCTAAAAACATTTATGAAATCAACATTTAATTATTGATATGAGGTGGAACTTTGGTTGAATTAGATCAGTACAGATCAAAACTGGCAGGCTTTCAGAAGCCATTGGCGCAGATAAAACAATCTCTTGATCTTGACAATAAGGAAAAACGTATCCAGGAGCTGGAGGCAAGTATGGAAGCCCCTGGTTTCTGGGATGATCCTGACAGCTCACAGATTACGATGAAAGAATTAAAAAACCTGAAAAGTTCATTTGAGCGTTTCCACGAGCTGGAACAGGGGATTGAGGATGCACAGACCCTTATAGAGATGGCGGAGGAAGAGAATGATACATCTCTCATTCCTGATGTGGAGAATGAAGTGGAAGCTGTGGAGAAAAAGCTGGAAGAATTAAGGATTGAGACACTGTTATCTGGTGAGTATGACAGGAATAATGCGATACTTACCCTTCACGCAGGAGCCGGAGGAACGGAGAGCTGTGACTGGTGCCAGATGCTTTTCAGAATGTACACAAGATGGGCTGAGGCTAATGGATATACTACACAGACTCTTGATTACCTTGAAGGGGAGGAAGCTGGTATTAAGTCTGTCACCATAGAAGTATCAGGAGAGAATGCATATGGACATCTTAAGTCGGAACATGGTGTTCACAGACTGGTGCGTATATCTCCATTTAATGCGGCAGGAAAGAGACAGACATCCTTCGTGTCCTGTGATGTTATGCCGGATATAGATACTAATATTGATATTGAGATTAATGATGATGATTTAAGGATTGATACCTACAGGTCAAGTGGTGCAGGTGGACAGCATATTAACAAGACCTCATCTGCCATTCGTATTACCCATATTCCTACAGGTATAGTGGTACAGTGCCAGAATGAGCGTTCACAGCATCAGAATAAGGATAAAGCCATGCAGATGTTAAAGGCAAGGCTTTACCTTTTGAAGCAGCAGGAGAATGACCAGAAATCATCTGATATCCGTGGGGATGTTAAGGATATCAATTTTGGAAGCCAGATAAGAAGTTACGTTCTTCAGCCATATACTATGGTTAAGGATCACAGAACTAACAAGGATATTGGTAATGCACAGAGTGTGCTGGATGGCAATATTAATCCATTTATCAATGCATACCTGAACTGGATAAGTACAGGGAAGACAGAAGGCGAAGAGTAGATAAAGATTGATTTTCCGGGTTGCCGGAAAATTTAGAAGGGTGGTGTATTATGGCAGATTATATTAAGCCGGTGGTTTTTAAGGTGGGAGAGTTGCTGTATGGAGTTGACATCAACCTTGTGCAGTCTATTGAGAAGCAGGTAAGTGTGGTTCCTGTTCCTAATGCAACAGACTATATCAAGGGAATCGTTAACTTAAGAAATGAGGTTATTCCTCTCTACAGTCTGAAAAGAAAATTCAAGATGAAGGACGAAGGGTATACCGAATGCTCAATTATCGTGAATACGGGCGATGTGAAGCTTGCTCTGGAGGTTGATGACGTAATTGAGATTGGTGATATTAATCCTGAGAATATAATGAAGATGCCTTCAATTATTAAGAATGACAGCACACGCTTTATGGACAGGGTGGCACATATTGGAAAGGACCTGGTGGTTCTTATGGATGTATGCCAGATGTTAAGTGATGATGAGGTGGACAATCTTAAAAAGATGACTGAGGAGCTTCAGTAGCAGGAACTTTATCGGATATTTATGAATTATGTAGATGGTAAAAAGTCATCGGAAAAGGGCACTACTCTTTTCCGGTGGCTTTTTTATAATATTTTTATGTTGCATTATTATGCTGTATGTGCTAATATTCCCTCTATGAGAAACAATTGTACGCTACAGACGAACACTGAAATACATATGTCCGGCTGGAACGAACAAAGAAAGGGGCAAAAGCATATGGCTGAAGAAAGCAAGTATTATGTTGTAAGGCAGAAAGCTTTGCCGGAGGTGCTTCTTAAGGTGGCCCAGGTGAACAGGCTTATTGAGACTAAGGGCGTATCTGTAGCAGATGCCACTGAGCAGCTTGGTATAAGCAGAAGTTCTTATTATAAATATAAGGATGATATATTTCCTTTCAGAGATAATGTTAAGGGAAAAACCATAACCTTCGTATTGTCAATGGATGATGAGCCTGGGCTTTTGTCAGCAGTGCTCAGTAAGATTGCTACATTTAAAGCGAACATTCTTACAATACATCAGACAATTCCTGTCAATGGAATTGCATCTCTTACATTAAGTGTGGATATTCTTCCTACAACAGGAGATTCGGCTATTATGCTGGAAGAGATTGAAGCCCTTGACGGAGTGAGATATTTAAAAATATTAAGCAGAGAGTAAATATAGAAAGGAACATTTGAAATGGCAAAGATTGCAGTGTTAGGTTATGGAACAGTAGGCTCGGGAGTTGTAGAGGTTTTATCTACAAATAGTTCATCCATTGCTACAAGGGCTGGACAGCCTATTGAGGTTAAAAGCGTGCTGGATATCAGGGATTTCCCAGGAGACCCTATTCAGGAAAAAATAGTCCACGATATTGATGATATTGTAAATGACCCGGAAATTGATGTTGTGGTAGAAGTGATGGGTGGAGTTGAGCCTGCCTTTACATTTGTTAAGAAGGCCCTTGATGCAGGAAAGAGCGTATGTACATCCAACAAGGCTCTGGTTGCTGCTCATGGCCCTGAACTTCTTGAAATGGCTAAGGAAAGAAAGCTTAACTTCATGTTTGAGGCTTCTGTAGGCGGTGGTATTCCTATAATCCGACCACTTAACCAGTCCCTCACTGCTGATGAGATTACTAAAATCACAGGTATTCTTAATGGAACAACTAACTATATATTAACTAAGATGAGCAAGGAGGGCAGCTCTTACGAGGAAACTCTTAAGGAGGCCCAGGAACTGGGATACGCTGAGAGAAATCCTGAGGCAGATGTGGAAGGATATGACGCATGCCGTAAGATTGCAATTCTTACATCTCTGGCATACGGTTCCACAGTTAATTTTGAGGAAGTAACTACAGAGGGTATTTCCAAGATATCAACAGCAGATTTTAAGTATGCTGAGAAGCTGGGATGTGTTGTAAAGCTTCTTGCCACAAGTTACAGAAGGGATGGAAAAGTGTATGTCATAACAGCACCATTTATGATTGACAGCACACATCCTCTGTATAATGTTAATGACGTCCTTAATGGAATCTATGTCAATGGAAATGTACTTGGCAACGTAATGTTCTTTGGAGCCGGAGCAGGAAAGCTTCCAACTGCCAGCGCTGTTGTAGCTGACGTTGTGGACTGCGTTAAGCATAAAGGAACTAATGTCATGACTGTCTGGGCAAAGACAAAGCTTGAACTTGGCAAGACGGATGACGAGGTAAGAGAATTCTTCGTAAGAATTAAAGGGGATGCTTCTAGAGATGCTGATGCTGTAAAGGCAGCTTTCGGTGATGTTTCAGTAATTACTGTGGATGGAATTGAAGGAGAGTTCGGTTTTGTCACTGGTGAGATGACAGAAAAAGCATTTAACGAGGCAGCAAAGAAGTTTTCTGTAATTAACAGAATCAGAATTGATAAGACAATTCTAAAGTAATAAGTTTAAATCAGCCAATCGGGTGATAAATATATAAGAGAAAGGATATTATCATGGTAAAAGTAGTTAAATTTGGTGGAAGTTCACTGGCAAGTGCAGATCAGTTCAAGAAGGTAGGCAATATAATCCGTTCTGATGAAAGCAGAAGATTTGTAGTGCCTTCTGCTCCTGGAAAGAGATTCAAGGAGGATACAAAGGTTACTGATATGCTGTACAAATGTTATGCTGAGGCTGAAGCTGGCAAGGTATTTGACAAGCAGTTAAAGGCTATTGAGGAAAGATATAATGAGATAATTAAAGGTCTGGGACTTAAGCTTTCATTGAAGGAAAACTTTGAGACAATCAAGAAGAATTTCCAGTCAAAGGCAGGAGAGGATTATGCTGCATCAAGAGGTGAGTATCTTAACGGTATAGTTATGGCTAACTATCTTGGATATGAGTTTGTGGATGCTGCAACTGTTGTATGTTTTGATAAGAATGGCGAATTTGATGCAGAAAAGACTAACAAGACTATGGCTGCCAGATTAAAGGGAGTTGAAAAGGCTGTAATTCCTGGATTCTATGGAGCAATGCCTGATGGAACTGTAAAGACATTCTCAAGAGGCGGTTCTGATGTAACAGGTTCAATAGTTGCCAGAGCAATTAAAGCTGACATATATGAAAACTGGACAGATGTTTCAGGTTTCATGGTTGCTGACCCACGAATTGTGGAGAATCCAAAGTCTATTGACATTATTACATACAGAGAGTTAAGAGAGCTTTCTTACATGGGTGCTTCTGTACTTCATGAGTCAGCTATTTTCCCTGTAAGAAAAGAGGGTATTCCAATTAATATCCGTAATACAAATGCACCAGAAGACAAGGGTACAATGATTGTTGAGACAACATGTAACAGACCTGACTGCATTATTACAGGTGTTGCTGGAAAGAAGGGATTCGTATCAATCAGTATTGATAAGGATATGATGAATTCGGAGATTGGATTTGGACGTAAGGTGCTTCAGGTATTTGAGGACAATGGTATCTCATTTGAGCATATGCCTTCAGGAATTGATACAATGACTGTATTTGTCCATCAGGATGAATTCGTGGAGAAGGAGCAGAAGGTTCTGGCTGAGCTTCACAGAGCAGTTAATCCTGACAGTATTGAGCTGGAGTCAGATCTCGCTCTTATTGCGGTAGTAGGACGTGGTATGAAGAATAATTCTGGTATTGCTGCAAATATTTTCTCTGCCCTTGCAAAGGCTAAGATTAACATTAAGATGATTGACCAGGGTTCATCAGAGCTTAATATTATCATAGGTGTGAGAAACAGATACTTTGAGGATGCAATTAAGACAATCTATGGAGTATTTATACCAGAGAGTAAGTAAGTTGACTTATTTCAGCAACTGCCAATACTATGGCGGCTTAGGCTGTACCCTTATATATAAAAAAGTCACTACGAAGAGAATCTAAGCGTTGCGACATATATGAATTACACTCGCTTATTTCACCAATGGGTCAAAACTCAGCCCTACGGGCTTCAAACAGTTGCCCCATTGGTGGCGAAGTGTAATCCATACATGCCGCAGCGCTAAGATTTCTTCTAATGTGACTTTTTTATATATAAGGGTACAGCCTAAGCCGCCATAGTATTGGCAGTTGCCAGCGAAGCCTGGAAGCCATCAAAATATATTGACAAAAATAGGAAAGGGTAATATATTACATATTAAAGGTAATATATTACCTTTTTAAGTGCGAAAACAGAATGGAGTAGATGTATGACAAATCTGGAAGATTTGATTGGTATGGGAGAATTAAGCTTTGATGGGATAGATGCTTCTTTTTTCCTCATTGGGCTGCTCAGTGCATTTGATAACCGTTATCAGGCCAAGGCAGACAGTTTCTTTGCGGAAATCAGCTGGAAGCAGTTTTTTGCAATTATCTGTATCAATCTTTGCAAGGAGAGTCCCACTATCAAGGAACTTTCGGAAATCATGGGAAGCTCACACCAGAATGTGAAGCAGATCTTAAATAAGCTTGAAAGTAAGGATTTTATACAGGTGATTACAGATGAGGAGGATAAGCGCAAGCAGAGAATTATCCTGACTGACAAGACAAGAGCATTTTGCATGGAGCATGACGAAGGAAGCAAGAGGGTTGTGGGTAAGATATTTGAGGGCATCAATGAAGAAGATATCATAACCGTTGTCAAAACCATATTGCAGATGGAAAAGAATTTAGAAGAAGTATAGTTTAAAGAAAGCAGGGGAATTAAGATGAAAAGAATCGTAGTATATCAAAGTGGAACAGGTTTTACGGCAAAATATGCAGACTGGATTGCCCAGGATTTAGGCTGTGAGGCAAAAGAATATAAAAATGTGAATCCAGGTGAACTTGCAGGTTTTGATATGGTGATTTATGGAGGCTGGATTTTTGGCGGCATGGTAGTGGGTTATGATAAGATAAAGGCGTGTAATCTTAGTAATGTTGTTGTCTTTGGTGTAGGAATGACTGTTCCAAGTGATGAAATTGCAGAGAAACTCTCAGAACAGAATCAGATTCCACGGGACAGATTTTTCTATTATGAAGGTGGCTATAACCCTAAGAAACTTGGCATAATGAAGAAAATTATTGTGAATATGGTGAAGAAATCTGTTGAGAAGAAAGAGAATAAGACGGCGGATGACCTTCACACACTGGAAACCTTCAAGGGAGCTGACCGTACAAACAAAGAGGCAATTGAGGCATTGGTTGCATATTGCAGGTAAAGGATGTGGGATATATACCTAAGTCAATCAGGAACAGTAACTTCACATAATTCATATATAAATTCTTATATATAGAATATATGTTTGACATAAAAGTAGTAAGATGCTAATATGATGTCAAAGGATGCTACCGATAGACGGTTAGCCCTGATTATAAGTAGTTAAAAATAACCGCCAAGTTTTCTCAGGACCGGGCGGTTATTTTTGTGTTTTATCATTGCTCTTAGACCCAACGGCATAACCAAGAGCAAAGCAAGTGATACATAAGCTGATGATGGCTATAAAAAGCTCCGTTGTAAGCATAAGCAAGAACCTCCTTTTCTAGATTTCTGCGAGCAGATTTCTATGTAATCAGAGGTCACAGTCCTCTGTTAGAAGGACTAACCGCCTACCGAATAGGGGAGCACCAAATATATTATAGCAAACATATGTTCGAAAAACAATATGAACTTTTATAGAATTGTTCCGGTTTGTAAGGATGAGATAGATGGAAGTTTGGAATTTCTTCAGATGGAGAATGCGTTTAATCAGCAGATAAATGTAGCATATTGAAAGCAATATTTATATTGCAGAAGAAAGGAGTGCCGCATTTCCAAATGATAGGGTACAACCAAAATATTTGGCATATCATCTACAAATAATCCGATACCATCAAGTTTCATTTCACATACCTCCAATCGCAAATTATCATTTTAAGTGTTAGACCTACAGATTCTTTCTTAACATCAGCCCAAACTAACTTCATTTCGTGCTTTGGGCCTACATCTTCTTCCTGCATGTCAGTCCAAACTAACTTCATTTCGTGCTTTGGGCCTACATCTTCTTCCTGCATGTCAGTC
>CAMEWO010000021.1 GCA_945946665.1 uncultured Eubacterium sp. | reverse complement strand
GCTCATAAAAAGGGTGTTGGTTCTACAAAGAACGGTAGAGATTCTGAGTCTAAGAGATTAGGCGCTAAGAGAGCTGACGGACAGTTTGTTTTAGCTGGTAATATTCTTTACAGACAGCGTGGAACAAAGGTTCTTCCAGGTGTTAATGTAGGTCGTGGTGGCGATGATACATTATTTGCACTTGTTGATGGAACTGTTAAGTTCGAAAGAAAGGGCAGAGATAAGAAGCAGGTTTCTGTTTATCCTGTTGCTTCTAACGAATAATTATGTATCTTTAAGCTCCAAGTCTTCGGATTTGGAGCTTTTTTAGTTTTTTCTTATTTCCATAGGAGTGTAATCAATGTTTGCAGATAGAGCTAGAATATTTATTAAATCAGGAAAAGGCGGAGATGGTCATGTAAGTTTCCGCAGAGAACTATATGTTCCAGATGGTGGTCCTGATGGAGGTAATGGTGGCCGCGGAGGCGATATAATATTTGAAGTTGATAAAGGCCTTAATACTTTAAGTGACTTCAGACATAACAGCAAATATGTAGCTGAAAGTGGTCAGGAAGGCGGAAAGAGAAGATGTACCGGCAAAGATGGAGCTGACCTTATTATTAAGGTTCCTGAAGGAACAGTTATTTATGACGATGAAAGCCATAAAGTTATTGCAGATATGTCTAATGGTAATCTAAGAGAAACCATATTAAGGGGCGGAAGAGGTGGAAAAGGTAATATGAATTATGCCACATCTACCATGCAGGCGCCTCAATATGCCCAGCCAGGACAGGATGCTCAGGAATTATGGGTTAGATTAGAATTAAAAGTTATTGCAGATGTGGGGCTTGTAGGCTTTCCTAATGTTGGTAAATCAACACTTTTATCAAGAGTTACAAATGCAAAACCAAAGATTGCAAACTACCATTTTACAACCTTAAATCCTAATCTTGGTGTAGTAGATCTGGATGATGCAAAGGGCTTTGTAATTGCTGATATTCCGGGACTTATTGAGGGAGCATCAGATGGAGTTGGTCTTGGACATGAATTCTTAAGACACATCGAAAGAACAAAGGTAATCATCCATATGGTTGATGCAGCTTCAACGGAAGGAAGAAATCCAGTTGCAGATATTAAAGCAATTAATCATGAACTTTATGAATATAATCCTGAACTTTTATCCCGTCCACAGGTTATTGCTGCTAATAAAATTGATGTTCTTAATGCTATGGACGGTACCGATCCTATTAAAGAATTAAAGGATGAGTTTGAAAAAGACGGAATAAAAGTATTTCCAATTTCTGCTGTAACAGGCCAAGGACTAAAAGAGCTTCTATATCACGTAAGTTCACTTCTTTCAAACATGGATTCCACTCCGGTAACCTTTGAAAAAGAGCTTGATGTAGACACATTGTTTGATAATCCTAATGAAGCATTTTATGTTGAAAAGAACAGTGATGGAATCTACCTTGTACATGGTCCGAGAGTTGACCGTATGCTTGGATATACAAATCTTGAATCTGAAAAAGGATTTAATTTCTTCCAGCGTTTTCTTCGTGAAACCGGTATTTTAAAAGAATTAAAATCTCTTGGAGTTCAAGAAGGAGATACTGTAAGAGTAGGTGAGTATCTTGAATTTGATTATTATGATTAAATATAAATTAATTTTGCACAATAAGAATGGAGGAACGCAAATATGACAAGTAAACAAAGAGCCTATCTTAAAGGTCTTGCCATGAATATTGACCCAATATTCCAGTTTGGAAAGCAGAGCCTTACACCTGAAAATACTAAGGCTATTTCGGAAGCTCTTGAAGCCAGAGAGCTTATTAAGATAAATGTTCTTCAGAACTGTCAGGATGATCCGAAGGAGATTGCTGCAACTTTAGCTGAGAGAACTCATTCTGAAGTTGTTCAGGTTATTGGGAAAAAAATCGTCCTGTATAAAGAATCTAAAAATAAGAAAAAAATCGAGCTTCCGCCTGATAAAAAGAAATAGATTAATAGAAAGAGGTATTTTTAATTATTGCTATGGAAAGAATAATAGGAATAATGGGAGGAACTTTTAATCCAATCCACTTGGGGCATATACAGATTGCTGTTAAAGCCCATGAACAATTTAATATTCCACATATTCTTGTAATGCCAAGTGGACAACCCTCATCATACAAAGACACCAGCGTTGTTGTGGATGCCAGCCATAGATGTGCAATGATAGAACTTTCAATTAAAAAATACCCATATATGAGCCTTTCAACCATGGAAATTGAAAGAACTGGTCCTACATTTACTTCAGATACATTAAAAATACTCAAAAACAGCTATGATTATATATATTTTCTGATAGGTGCTGATTCATTATATGCACTTGAAACATGGCATGATCCGGAATATGTTATGACAAACTGCCACATTCTTGCTGCAAACAGAGATAATCACACTAAAACACAGCTTGATAATCGTATTGAATATCTTAAGAAAACTTATAATGCCAATATAAGCCTTATATCAATGGATAATGTATATATAAGTTCATCAGATATTAGGCAAAGGATAAAACAGCATCTTCCTGTAAATAATATGTTAAACAAAGAAGCAGAGCAGTATATTCTCGATAATCATCTATACTGCTGATGGGATATATAATGAATAATCAATCTATAACAGAATTAAGAAAAAAAGTAAAAGCAAAGCTTGGAGATAATAAAAACAGATACTGGCATACAATAGGTGTAGCAAATACATGTGCATGCCTTGCCATGAGATATAATGTTGATATGGAAAAGGCATATATTGCCGGTTTACTCCATGATTGTGCAAAATGTCTTTCAGACGATGAACTTCTATATGAATGCAGGAAAAACTCTGTTGAAGTTACTGATTTTGAATATAAAAGTCCATATCTACTTCATGGAAAAGTTGGTGCTTTATATGCCAGAACGGAATTTGGTATTGGTGATGACGAAATATGCAGTTCAATAAAGTATCACACTACCGGGAAACCAGAAATGTCAAAGCTGGAGGAGATTGTATTTATTGCTGATTATATTGAGCCTTACAGAAATAAAGCAGATGATTTGGATGAAATCCGAAGCATCGTATTTGTGGACATAGAAAAAGCAATATATTTAGTTTGTGAACATACTCTTGAATATCTAAAAACAAATAATAAGCCAATAGACAGGACAACTGTAGACACCTTTAACTATTATCACAAAATAATTTGCGAAAGGAACCCTTTAATATGAGCAACACCAATTCAAAAGAAATAGTAAAAATTGCTGTAGAAGCAATAAAAGATAAGAAAGCCAGTGATGTAAAAATTCTAGATATCAGTAAAATATCTGTAATTGCTGATTATTTTATAATAGCTGATGGAAATAATGGCAATCAGATTCAAGCAATTGTAGATAATATTCAGGAAAAACTCCATGAGGCAGGAGTAAAAGAACCAAGAGTAGAAGGATATAATACAGCCACATGGATTCTTCTTGATTATAATGATGTAATAATCCATATATTCAATAAAGAGGATAGATTATTCTATGACCTGGACAGAATATGGAGAGATGGAAAAGAAATTAATGTTGAAGAATTATGATATATAACAGAATATTAATAAAGCAAAAGCCGTCAGTTATCTACATAATCAGCAGAATCTGACGGCTTTGCCGTACGTAAAAATACAAACAAATTAATCCAGATGCAAATACATGTATTATCTAATATTAAGACGTACAAGTCCAATTACTTTACCAAGAATCTCGCAATCAGGTACAATAATAGGATCCATATAATCATTCTCAGGCTGAAGCCTTATATGACCGTCTTCTTTGTAAAATCTCTTAACAGTAGCAGAGTCATCAACAAGGGCAACAACAACTTCACCATTCCTGGCTGAACTACACTTGCTCACAATGATGTTATCACCATCATATATTCCCATGTTAATCATGCTTTCTCCTTTTACAGTAAGCATAAATACATCCTCATTAGGCATATACTCAGCAGGAATAGGAAAGTAGCTTACAACATTCTCAACAGCAAGAATAGGCTCACCAGCCGCAACACGGCCAACTAAAGGAACATTAACAACCTCGCGCCTTGTAAGATTAAAATTATCATCAATAATCTCAATAGCTCTTGGTTTAGTAGGATCCCTTCTGATATACCCATTCTTTTCAAGAGTCTCTAAATGAGCATGAACAGAAGAAGTTGACTTCAAATCAACTGCCTGACATATATCTCTTACTGAAGGTGGATATCCCTTGTTAAGTATCTGTGTTTTAATATATTCTAAAATCTCCGTCTGTTTCTTTGTAATCCTTCCATATGCCATATTACAGAACCTCCAATCTTTGTTATCACCATAATAACATATAAAAAAATGATAATCAATTCTTTTCCGAAAAAACGTTCGAAAAATTTGTTCGATTTTTATTGACAAACAAATGTTTGTATTCTATAATTCAAAGCAAGATAAGAACAATTGTTCTGAACAGATGTTTATAATATATCAATATATGATTATGGAGGAACTTAACTATGAGTAATACACGCCACAATATTAATTCACATAGATATGAAAGCATGCAGAAGAGCAGCAGAAAGCACAGACACAGAAGCACAAGAACACATTTTCATTTAAATCCTGTTTTTATTATAGTTGCAGTCCTTGCAATTATAATAACTATTTCCTGCAGCATACATATTGTTAATGCATCTGACAAAGAAGATAAAACCATGCATAAGTATTTTACAAGTGTAACCGTTAAAGCTGATGATACACTGTGGGACATTGCTAATGAATACTCATATAAAGAAAAACCAAAAACATATGTGAACAACATCATGTCAATTAATAATATGACAGATGAAACAATTTATTCCGGACAGGATTTAATTATATATTATTATTCGGATGAATTAAAATAAGCTTCAGTGATAAGCCTCAATAATAATAAGCCTTAATAGACTTTTTTAGTATAATTTGATATAATCTGTCTGTTGATATGTGACTTTCCAGGACGGTGTCCTGGTTATAATTAAACGAGGTATCTTAATATGTCATTTTATGATTATTCATTACCACAACAGATTATTGATAATTTATATAATGTATATAACATTAAAGACCCTAATGAAGTACAGGTAAAATCATTTAATACAATTAAAGAAGGAAGAGACCTTATATTATCCTCACCCACCGGAACAGGAAAGACTCTGGCATACCTTCTTCCTTTGATTTCCTCAACTGATATTACCTTAAAAACAGTCCAGGTATTAATCATAACATCATCACAGGAGCTGTGTATGCAAATCAATAAGCTTATTCAGAATATATATGGCAATGATTTGATTCACGATAAATCCTGCGTACTAATAGGTGATGGTAACATCACAAGGCAGACTGAACAGCTTAAAAAGAAACCGGTTTATGTTATTGGAACACCTGGAAGAGTAAAACAGCTTATTGATAACAAGAAACTACATGTACACGACGTAAAAACCATTGTTCTTGATGAAGCAGACAAGCTTTTTGATAAATCAAACTTTGATAATGTTTTATCAATCAGAAGATCATGTATGAAAAGAACACAGGTTTTGTTGTTCTCAGCATCAATTTCCAACAAAACAATCAAGCAGGCAAATGATTTCACATACAAACCTGTAATATATAATCTGTGCCAGAAGGAAAACAATCTGATTCCAAAGACAATTAAGCATATTTATATAATAACAGACCGCAGAGAACGTATTGAAACATTAAGAAAAGTTGTTAAGGCAATTAACAGCAAGAAATCAATTATATTTATTAATACAAAATATGACCTGGATGAAACCTTTCAAAAGCTTGAATATCATCATTATAAGGTTGCATCTGTATCAGGAAATAAAGATAAGAATGAAAAGAAAAAAGCTATTGATGACTTTGCTAATGGAAAGATAAATTATCTGCTTTCAACAGATGTATCTGCAAGAGGTCTTCAGTTCGATAATATAGAAGCTGTAATTAATCTTAACCTTCCTGAAGATAATACAGATTATCAGCACAGAGCTGGTCGTTGTGGACGTAATAACAAGCCAGGTTTATGTATATCAATCATAACAGAGAACGAACTATTTAAGATAAAAAAGCTACAGAAACAGTTTAACATTAATATGATTCAAAAAAGACTATATAATGGGAAATTGGTTTCAAAGTAATACACTGTTGTAAATCTATATACATAACTTCGTTAAACTGGACTTTAGCGAAGTTATGTATTTATATACTAATCCCCCTTCCGTAGTTGCTTTGCTTCTAAAGAATTCATCTCATAGGACAATTATTTTCATATTCAGAGGTAGTTTTATGGCAGATACTTCATCTAAGACATATACACAACAACAAAATATTAAATATTCACAACAGCTTACTTCACTTTTGCATGAACTACCTGATTTTTGCATGCAGTATTTTGACAGTCTTGAATATACTAAACAGCCAAGGACTAAAGTTGCTTATGCAATGGATATTAAAGGATTCTTTGAATATTTGTGCTTTAATTCTAATCTTTTTAATTATGAATCCATTAAGGAATTTAATATTAAAGATTTAGAGAAACTTTCCGGACAGGATATAAACAATTATATGAGGTATGTTAAAGCATATTCCAGAGATGGTTCTGTTGTAACTAACTCTGAGAAAGCTGCCAAACGTAAGCTCTGCTCTCTCCGTGGAATGTATAATTTTTTCTTCAGATATCAGCTTATTACATCTAATCCAACACAGCTTGTAGATATGCCTAAGATTCATGAACAGGCTATCACCAGGCTTGATGTTAACGAAGTATCCGAATTCCTTGATAATGTGGAATCCGGCAACAAATTATCTCTTAACCAGCTTAAAAGGCATGAAAAGCTTAAGAACAGGGATTTAGCACTACTAACATTAATGCTTGGAACTGGAATCCGTGTATCTGAATGTGTAGGTCTTGATATTAATGATGTAGATTTTGATAATGACAGAATTAAGGTTGTAAGAAAAGGTGGAACAGAAAGCTTTGTGTATTTTGGTGATGAAGTTCATGAAGCACTATTTAATTATCTACAAGAGCGTAAAACCCTTAATCCGGAGCCAGGTCACGAGAATGCATTATTTATATCATCAAAAAATAAACGTCTCTGTGTAAGGTCTGTAGAACTTCTGGTAAAGAAATACTCTCAGACAGTTACAACTGTAAAACATATCACTCCTCATAAGCTGAGAAGTACATATGGTACTAATCTTTATCAGGAAACAAAGGATATCTATCTTGTTGCTGATGTTTTGGGACACAAAGACGTTAATACAACAAGGAAACACTATGCAGAACTTGTTGACGAGAACAAGCGTAAAGCCCGTAATGCTGTTCACCTTAGAAAAGATTAATATGATTAATAATTCACCTGCTAAAAACTCCACCCCAACTAAAGTTGAGGCGGAGTTTAATATTGACTATCAAATTAACTATTCTTTATCGCTTGGGTCATAATATGCACTGCCAGGCAGCTTAGAAAAGTCTTCCAACTGAATAACAGGCTCTTCCTCTGGGGCTTCATATATCTCTACTGGAATGTTAATGCCACAATTTTCATATATCCACTTTGCATCTGCAGCTTTAAGATATATTGAACCAACTGAAACAGTCTGACCAATATTATTATATGATGTCACACTCAGGCTGGTCTTATTCTGGCTCCAATATGGTGCAGAATGAATATATGCACCATTACCTAAAAGAGACGCATAATGACCATAGGAATAATCATTATTCAATATCCAGGTCTGTTTCCCCTGAATAACAGTCTCACCTGTCTCCACATTAGAATTAACAGCACAATGAAAAGTATAAGCAGGATAATACATACCATCTCTTAACATCTTAAAAACTGATAATACGTGGGTTGACTTATTAATTCGGATTTTATAACTCTGACTATCTTCAATAAACTTATTATTATCCTCATCACCCTTCGATGGAGATTCCGTAGTTTCTCCATCAACAGAAAAGAATGACTGCTCCTCTCCTGATTTGCTGCTGTCTACATCTCTAAGTGCATTAAAAGCAAAAACTGCAACAACCAGAAAAACAATAAGAATTATCAGATAAATCTTTGAATTACCGCCCAAAAGCCATTTTTTAATATCGATTCTTTTAGTTTTTCTATACTCAATACCCATAACAATAATATATATATTTACTTAGATTTCAAATGTTCTTCTTTAATCTTAATATATTCACAGATAAGAGAAATAGCTCCCTCAATTCCAAGGTCACCTGAATCAAGGCAAAGATCATAGCTCTTTGCTTCTCCCCATTTCTTGCTTGAATAATAATTATAATAGCTTGCTCTCTTCTTATCTGTTTTCTGTATTAAATCTGAAGCTTTAGAATCAGTAATATTATAAAGCTTTTTGATTCTTTCTACTCTATCCTTCATTGGTGCCTTAATGAAAACACTGACACAATTAGGATCATCCTCAAGAGCATAATCGGCACATCTGCCAACAATAACACAAGACTCATTCTCAGCCAGCTTTTTAATAGTGTCAAACTGTGCCAGAAATACCTTATGATTAATAGGCATATCAACATAAGAATTAGAATAACCTAATGAATATGTGTCCATAACAAGTGAATAAAGAAAACTGTTAGTTGGCTTCTCATCCTGTGACGCAAATAACTCTTCACATAATCCACTGTTTTTAGCAGCAAGCTGTAAAAGTTCCTTGTCATAGCACTTTATCCCAAGTTTTTCAGCAAGTTTCATACCAATTTCATGTCCACCGCTTCCGAATTCTCTTCCGATTGTAATCACTGTATTGTCGTACATGGTATAACACCTCCATATGTAAAATATATACCCTCACTATGTGAATATTATAACATAAAAACATATTAAAATCCAGTATTAATCATCCTCATAGTGGTCCACATGAAGAAGTATATCCCTTAAGAAATCTTTTATTTCATCTCCATTTTCGTTAGAAACAACATTGTACTCTCTTGGTGTTACACAGACCATTCTAAGGTCACAGTACCCCTTAGTTGAAAAAGCATAATTCTTTGTCCATGTTATATTCTTAATGGCATCACACACTTCCTGGGAAGGTTTATTTCTCGTAATAACAATAAATGAAATATGAGAATATAAATGATGCTTAACAGGAGTTTTTCCATCTCCTCTTACGAAATGAGGTTCAATTTTATTGATTGCAAAACTCTTTAATTCGTTAAGCTTATCCATATCAAGATTATCGGAGTTTATAAAAAAAAGATGTTCATATGAATTTGCTTCCCAGAGCTTAGAAGATTCTGTAGAAGATGAGAATCTATTATTCTGGTTATAACTATACGCATATATTACAAACTTGGTATTATCAAACCAGTAATTGTGATATATGTCAAACTTATCAGAAATACTGTCTAGTATCAAATCAATAAACTCTCTTCTCCTCATATATATGCCTCCAGACAAAAATAACATGCTGATATATATATTATTTGCATTTATTTTCCAAGTCAACAATTATTTCTTTAAAATAATCAGGAAGTGGCGCTTCGAATTCCATATATTTTCCCGTAGATGGGTGCACAAATCCCAAAACTCTGGCATGAAGCGTCTGCCCTTCCAGTCTGTATGGAGATTTTCCTGAACCATATACATCATCACCTAATAGCGGATGTCCAATACTTGACATATGAACCCTTATCTGATGAGTTCTTCCTGTTTCAAGCTGGCATTCAATATACGCATATTTTCCATAATTACTGATGACAGAGTAATGCGTTACAGCATTTCTTCCATTTTTATAATCAATAGCCATCTTTTTTCTGTCAATGTGATGTCTTCCTATTGGTGCATCTACAGTCCCAGAATTCTCTTTAAAACTGTTATGAACTATTGCATTATACTTCCTTGTTATCGAATGAACTGCAAGCTGTTCTGATAAAAATACATGTGCAGCATCATTCTTACAGGCAACAAGCACCCCCGTTGTATTCATATCAATTCTGTGCACTATACCTGGTCTTGTAACCCCATTAATTCCAGAAAGGTTATCACGGCAATGGTACATTAACGCATTCACAAGAGTTCCTGTATAATGGCCTGCAGCGGGATGAACAACCATTCCCTTAGGTTTATTAACTACTATGATATCATCATCTTCATACAGAATATCCAGAGGAATATCTTCTGGAACAATATCAGGCTCAACAAGCTCTGGAACATTAAGTTTTAAAATCTGTCCTGCTGACAGCTTGTAATTACTCTTGACACATTTTTCATCTACTAAAACGCCACCATCTTTTACAACTTTCTGTATAAAAGAACGGGAGTATTCCGGCAGTGTCTCAGAAAGAAACTTATCAATACGCTGACCATTATATTCAGGCTCAACATTTTTTATAATAATCTTACTGCTCATTGCTCTTATCCTTTACAAATGGCAGAAATCCAAAATCCTTTTCATTATATACAAACATAATAAGAATAATAAGGATTACTAATCCTATCGTTACATAAGAATCTGCCACATTAAAAACAGGAAAATCAATCAATTTAAAATATAGAAAATCTCTTACATATCCAAGAAACAGTCTGTCAACAAAATTGCCCAGACCTCCTGCTGCAAGCAATACCATTGAAATATATAATGGAACATATTTTTTATTAAAAGGAATCTTTACAACAATATATGTAATAATAGCAATTACAATACATGTAATAATCAGGAAAATATATCTTGCTCCAGCAAACATTCCCCAGGCAGTTCCTGTATTCTCAAGATAAAATAACTCAAATACACCTTCAACAACAGGTACCCCTGTTTTCCCCTTTAATCCAGTAGCTGCAATTTTGGTAACCTGGTCAACAAATGTAAGAACAACAACCAACACAGCATATAATATTATTGGCTTTATTTTAGTTTTATTATATTTATCCATCATATTATCCCCACAAAACTATTCTATTATTCCAACCAGAGCGTCAGCCATATCTTTATCTGTTACATCACGGTCAATATATGCATTACCCATTTCTGAAAGAAGGATGAATTTAATCTTTCCACCATCCATCTTCTTATCATTCTTGGAAACTTCAATAACCCTGTCAATAGTAATACCAGATACAGACAAAGGAAAATTATAAGATTTAAATACTTCTATAATATCATTAAACTGTGCATCTGTTATTGTCCCCTTGGAAACACATATCTTAAGAGCTGCAATCATACCCAGAACAACACATTCTCCATGATAAAGAGAAAAATCCATTAATTTTTCAATGGCGTGTCCAAGAGTGTGTCCAAAGTTTAATAATGCCCTGTCTCCCTTTTCAGTAGGATCAAGTTCCACAACTCTGCGTTTAATATTACAGCTGACAGAAATCATTTCACACAATGCATCATCCTGCCTTGTATTAATCCTGTCAACATTATCCTTAAGCCATGTAAAATACGAGTAATCCTTAATTAGACCATGCTTTAATATTTCACCAAATCCAGAATTAAACAATCTATCACTGAGAGATTTAAGTGTAGAAGTATTCATGTATACAAGCTTTGGCTGATGAAAAGCACCAACCATATTCTTATACGACCTGAAATCAACGCCAGTCTTTCCACCAATACTAGAATCAACCTGAGCAAGAAGAGACGTTGGAATCTGTATGAAATCAACACCCCTTAAGTAGCTGGCAGCTGCAAATCCTGTCAGGTCTCCTACAACTCCACCACCTAATGCTACAAGCATATCCTTCCTGTCAAATCTTTTCTTAATAAGGAACTCATACACATCACATACTGTATCAAGGTTCTTATTTTCTTCACCAGCTTTAAATTCATACACATAAACATCATTTCCAGTTTTCTTTAGTTCCTCTTCAACCTGCTTTGAATACAAAGGTCCCACATTACTGTCTGTAATAACAGCCAGTTTTCTGCCTGTAACATTAAGCTTATTAAAGCTTTCTGCTAATTTTGAAAAATCTTTCTCAATAACAATATCATAAATCGGCTTGTCATCTAAATGTACTGTAATTAAATCTGGCATAATACATATAATCCTTTCATATTACTAAATAACCACCTGCTACCAAAGCAACAGGTGGTAAAAATAAAATTACTTATTGAATGAAGATAAATCAATACCTCCAGCCACCAGTTCAGGAATGTCCCCTGAAATGTCAACATTAGGTGGGGTAACAAGGAATATGTAACTTGTAATCTTCTGAAGATTACCTCTCATAGCATAACAAGAACCTGCTGAATAATCAATAATTCTCTGGGCTATCTCAACATGAATACCTTCCAGGTTAAGTACAACTGCCTTTCCATTGAGAAGTGTATCAGTAATATCGCTGGCATCCTCCATGGACTCCGGTCTTATAACAACTACCTCAAGCCCTCTTGATGTACCTGGTTTAATTGGAACAACCTTCTTACCAGAACCAGACGAAATCTTTGGAGGTACCTTTGAATCCTCGAAATCATCATCTTCTTCCGATGAAGTTTTCTTGGTTCCAGAGAAAAGCTTCTTTCTTGCAGAGGCTTTATCCTCCTCATCATCGTATTCATCATCATATTCATCGTAATCGTACTCATCATCATAATCATCATCATCTTTTAATTTGAATACGTTCATAACACCATCTAATAATCCCATCTTCTATCTCCTAAACTATATATTATAATTACGTGCGCCAAATATGGCTGTACCTACACGAACCATTGAAGCTCCCTCTTCTACTGCTACAATATAATCATTGGTCATGCCCATGGAAAGAACATCCATAGTAGTATTATCAATGTTTTTACCCCTGATGTCAACAATAATATTGTGCAAACATTTAAAAATCTTTCTATTATCTTCAGCATTTTCAACAAATGGAGCACTTGTCATAAAACCTCTGATAACAATGTTAGGAAGCTGACTCATGGCAATAACCATATCAAGAGCGTTCTCTGTTGTAATACCAAATTTGGACTCCTCCATTCCAACATTGACCTCAATTAGAATTTCAGACACGACGCCTTTCTTAACTGACTCCTTGCTAATCTCCTCTGCAAGCCGTAAAGAATCAACAGAATGAATCATAGCAACCTTGCCAACGATATATTTTACCTTATTTCGCTGTAAATGTCCAATCATATGCCATCTTATGTCCTTTGGCATAATATCAATCTTATCAACAAGTTCCTGGACATAATTCTCTCCAAAATCACGTATTCCAGCATTATAGGCTTCCATAAGCATTTCAACCGGTTTCGTCTTGCTTACCGCAACAAGAATAACCTCGGAAGTACTCCTTCCAGCCCTTTCACATGCACAGTTAATATTATTCTGAACCTGTTTTAAATTCTCTGTTATAACATTATCCATATAAGCCTTGCCTTTCCGCCTAATATACCATCTGGTTGTCAGTATACTTCTCAGCATCCAGAATAATTCTGTCATACAATGATATTCCATAAGAGATACCCTTTTTAGAGATAACATATTCATTATTCTGGTCAATAATATCTACCATCTTAAATGCAGTATAACCGGTATTAACACAGTACACACCCTTTAACTTTTCTGTTGAATTAATAACAAATTTTTCAGAAGAATCCGGCTTAATTACAGATGTTCCCCTTTCCAGTGCATCAGTTGAGATATATACACATTCATCAGTCTGTTTATATATATCCAGTGCTTTAAAATAGTTTTTCATCTCACCATTAGAGTATTCCTCTACAATAACGCCATATGTACTATTATTACCATAAGTTGTAAGGTATGATTTAGGTATGACATAAAACTCATGATCTGTAATTGCAGAGGCTGGTATCTTAAGCCCTGTCTTACTTGATGAACTAAGCTCGAAATCAATATAACGCTCTGTGGCATACCTTACCATATACTTCTTAAGGGTAATCTTACCAAAATATTGCCCATTGTTATTAACAAGAACAAACGGACAAACAACAGAAATATTATCCTTTAATATCTTTATTGACACAGAGCTCTTGTCAGACAGCGAATACTTTTCAATATCGTTCTTGGTAAGAGGAAAACATATATACCACACCTCATCGGTGATTATCTTATATGCTGGATTATCCTTAACAACAATGCTTTCTGTCTTAAGATTAGTTTTTTTATAAGAACTTTTACTAAACATGTCATTTGTTAAGGTGTCAGATGTAACATCTTCATAACCATCTGTATAATATACAACTGTTCCCGCCTCATCTGCAGCAACTGTCTGAAATAGATTTTCAGAGCCTGTGCTTGCAACAATACTGTCAAGATTAGCAATTATGCTCTCATTCATTGATTGAAGCACTGCTGAATTCAATTCTGTTTTTAAATCATATATATCACCAAAATTACTGCCATCATAGTTAGTCTTAAAATTGTTCAGCATAGACTTAATTGTGGAGAGATCCTGCTTAGACAGGGAATTTTCATCACTTCTCTTGTATTGGGATAAAATTTCAGAAACACGTCCCGTTTCATCAACAGTATAAACTGTATCTCCAACCTTTACCCTGCTACCCTCTTTCTGGTAATAATTAATGTTGCCAGAGTAGTTGGAATTAACAATCTTTTCTGTTCTCAAGGCTATTCCGGTGAACGTTGCATTAGAGGTAAGTGACCCCATGTCAACTTCATAAGTCTGCACCTTTGACTTTGACAGATATATTATTATAAAAGCTATAAGATAAAACAGAACAACAGCCAGTATTGCAGCAGCTGCCTTAGGCTTTCTTCTGTATTTTACAACTTTTTTTCCACTTTTGGCTTTATTTTCTTTGCCCATAAGAAATCCTTTACTTAATAAATAATATCAAAACTGAACATTAGCCGACTAACCAATGGGCAGCCGGCTTAACAATATATTATCACTGGTAAATTTCACGCCATTCCATATCGCCACGTTCCAGAGACTTAATAAGAAGCTCCGCTGTGGCAAGATTAGTAGCAAGAGGAATATTATACATATCACAAAGAACAGAAACATCCGAGATATCGGGTTCATGTGCCTTTGGATTTGTTGGTTCCCGCAGGAAAATTACCAGGTCCATCTGATTATGTTCAATTTCAGCACATAGCTGCTGAACGCCACCAAGATGACCTGCAAGGAACTTGTGAACAGAAAGATTCGTAACCTCCTCAATAAGCTGTCCTGTTGTTCCTGTTGAATACAACTGGTTCTTACTTAATATACCGTGATATGCAATACAGAAATTCTGCATTAATTTTTTCTTAGAATCATGCGCAATTAGACCTATGTTCATACAGCCCTACCTCTTAAGATATTATTTATCCTTTAAAATCCTTAGCAAAAATCTCATCATCTTTTATAACATTTCTCTGGAGACTGATATTAAGCACAATCCCCATAGATGAAAACAATATAAGCAAAGAGGAAATACCGTAACTAAAAAACGGAAGCGGCAATCCAGTATTAGGAAGAATATGAGTTACAACTCCAATATTAATAAAGGATTGAAACCCTATATAAGCTGCAACCCCACAGCATATCAGCTTACCTGCCAGATTCTTCGCGCTTACCGCTGCGATAATACATTCCATAACTATCAATGCCAATAATACCACAACCGCAACGCATCCAACAAACCCAAGTTCTTCACCAATTACAGCAAATATGAAATCTGTGTGGGCTTCAGCAATATAATTTGCATTCTTCATAGAAGTTGGATCATCATTATCAAGACCTTTTCCTGACAACTGTCCAGAACCAATAGCCTTAACAGCATATTCCTGCTGATACACGCCAGCATCATTCTCGTCAGGATGCAGGAAAGAAACAATTCTGTCTCTCTGATAATCCTTCAGGAAAAATACATTATTATTCTCATTACCAATATAGAATAAGGAGCCAACCATAAGAGGAACAACTATCAAAACAGCCAGTCCTATTATCTTATAACTTAAACCTGCACAAAATATAACTGTGAAAAGGATAAGAAAGGTAAGAATCGTGGTGGATAAATCCGGCTGTGATGCAGTTAAAACCAAGGGTACCCCAAGTATTACAGCAAGAATCAACAAAAACCTCCAGTCATTTATCTTATCCTTATACATAGAAATCAGCTTGGCAGCCACTATAACAAGGATTATCTTTGATAACTCAGAAGGCTGGAACTGTATCCCAAACACCGGAAGCCATCTCTTTGCTCCATGGCTTGATTTTCCAACTACTTTAACAAGTATAAGAAGAAGGATATCAAAAAAATACCATACCCAGTAATACCTTAAAATAAAGTTATAATCTACAAAGGATACGAATATCATTACAGCAAGGGATAATACAAAACCAAAACACTGTCTGAATGTATACAGAGGATTTGCACTGTTAATTACCAGAATACCATAAAGTGCTGTTATTATCAGTAGTACAAGAAGTCTGAAATTATATGATTTCAACTGATATTTCTTAAACATACTAGCTCCTAGTTATATATTCCCTATTTATTATTATCACAATTTCTCATGTCCTTAATAGGAATATTAGCAAATAATGCCGGAACAGAACCATTATTTGAATCAGATTCAGTAGACGTAATCTGAATATCAAGTCCTTCAGCATCTATTACCATATATTTTGATATTACCTTAATAATATCATTTTTAATCATTTCCATAACCTCTGGAGAACAGTTCGCACGATCAGATACAAGCAGAAGCTTTAATCTGTCTTTTGCAACGTCGCCAGAGCCTTTTTTCTTAAACAAATCTAATAAGCTCATTATATTTCAGCCCCCTGTAAATTACTTGTTACCCTTGAAGAGTGAAGACAGCTTCTTAAAGAAACCTCCCTTGCCATTAAGATCAAGAAATTCAACTTCTTCTCCGGTAATTCTTCTACAAATGTTCATGTAAGCCTGTCCTGCAAGAGAATCATCTCCAACCAGTGGCTGACCTTTGTTAGTAGCTACAACAATGTTCTCATCATCTGGAACAGCGCCTATAACATTAAGCTGTAAGATATCATTGACATCCTCAATTGACATCATCTCGCCTCTGTTTACCATATCCATTCTGATTCTGTTTACAATTAAGTCCTCATGGTCTTTAAGTCCATGTGCATCAAGTAAACCAACAATTCTATCAGCATCCCTGATTGCTGAAACCTCTGGTGTAGTAACTACCAGTGCTCTGTCAGCACCTGCAATTGCATTCTGGAATCCCTGCTCAATACCAGCAGGGCAGTCAAGGATTATGTAATCAAATTCTTCAGGATCTGCCTTAATCTCCTCAATAACTTTAATCATCTGTTCTGGAGTAATAGCTGACTTGTCTCTTGTCTGTGCTGTTGGAAGAAGATATAATTTAGGGCATCTCTTATCTGTAATCATAGCCTGCTTGATTCTGCAATTTCCTTCTACAACATCAACAAGATTGTAAACGATTCTATTTTCAAGACCTAATACAACATCAAGATTTCTTAAACCAGTATCAGTGTCAATCATAACAACCTTCTTGCCAAGCTTTGCAAGACCTGTTCCAATGTTAGCAGTTGTTGTAGTCTTACCAACACCACCTTTACCAGATGTAACAACAATAACTTCGCTCATTACGCGCCTCCTGTAATTTAAAAATATTTGTTTTTCAAACCATTCTCAATTTTATTATGCTTCAACTAAGCAATTAAATCAACATTAATTGATTTTAATATCCTCAATCACATCAGATGAAAGATTCTCTATGTATATATTCCCATCCTCCACAAATGCAATCTTAGGCTGAATACTCTTTGTAATCTTAGCCATCTTGTTTTTTCTTGCCTTTTTAATCTTGGCAGGAATTGAACTGTCAGAACTTCTTGCAATCACATCTGCAATCTTTATCTGCATCGGACTCATGTCAAGAGCAACAACAAATGAATTACTGTTACCGGCAGCACCTGCATACACATTTCCTTTAAGACTTCCAAGTACAACAACATTCCCCTTTGAAATAATCCTTCCACCTGGATTGACATCACCAAGGACAATAACACTTGTCTCTGACTCCAGAACCTGTCCTGACCTTAATGTGCCCTTATAAAACAATCCATCTGGAGAACCATTCACAAGCATAGAGCTATTAGAACCACTGCTGTTATCCTTTGAACCCTTAATAGATTTTTCATCCAGCACGCATATAACCTTCATATTGGTTGATGCCTCAACAATATCAATAAGCTCCTGCTGTTCCTTATTTGATAGTTCCCTGCCCTCAAATGCCATGGCCATGTCAGCACTTCCAAAAAATGATGCAGATTGTGTAAACTTCTCTTTAACAAGGCTCTTTAACTCATCGAAACCGATTTCATCATCAAGAATAACAGTTATTCCCTGCTTATTGCTCTTAATTATAACTGAATTACTCACTGTACACCTCATTTCTTAACAATAAAAACATATATATTTTAAAATTTTTTTCGTCATTATTCAAGACCAAAGTATGTTTTTAATATTTTTGCTGTCAAAGTTGCTGTATAACCACTTCCATAACCATTTCTGATTATGACAGACATTGCAACCTGTGGGTCATCATACGGAGCATAGCTTATCATTGTAGCATGATCAGGTTCTCTTTCATTTTCCTGGGCTGTTCCTGTTTTAGAGCCAACGGATATTCCAATATTTGCAAGTGCAGGATATGATTCTGTGGTAAGATACATGCCATAATGCACAGCGTTCCATATTCCATTATTAATATCCATTGTTGAAGCCACATCTGCCTGATTCTCTTCTATAAGATTACCACTGTTATCTGTTATCTTATCAACAAGTGTAAGATTATAGCATGTACCGCTGTTTGCGATAGTTGAACAGTATCTTGCCAGATTAAGGGCACTGTATGAATGGTTCCCCTGTCCAATTGCTGATCTTATTACATCAATTGTTGATGGGTGAGGCAGTTTCTCAGATATTTCAATACCAGAAGTAGTGGCAAGTCCAAACTGTTCTGCATAATTTTTAAGGATATTAGTACCATAGGTATCGTTAAACTCACCATTTTTCAGTTTGGACAATTTAAACCCAACATTATAAAAATATACATTACATGAATCTCTTATAGCAGTTGAAACCGTCTCATTGCCATGTCCCCATCTCTGCCAGCATCTTGGAGGAGGAGAAGTTTCCGCGAAAATACCATTACAGAAAAACTCTGTTGAAGTAGTAATTACTCCCTGGTCTAATCCAGCTACAGCTGAACATATCTTGAATGTAGAACCTGGAGCATTCTGTGCCTGTGTTGCATAATTAGTAAGAGGTTTTGAGTTGTCATTGCTTAATTTAGCATAATATTCAGCATCCACTGTTCCTGACATTTTGTTATTATCATAGCTTGGATATGATACAAGTGCAATAACCTTTCCATTATCAGGGTCTACAATTACACACGATCCAGAACAAGGCTTTAAAGCCAGGTCAGCAGGTGTAATCCTCTTAGTAGAGATTGCATCCAGCATAAAATTATATGGTGACATTCTCCCCTCATTAATCAGATCATACTCTTCTTCAGAATCAAGGAATCCCTGTTCAAAAAGAATCATAATCAGCTGGCGGCCAGTTATATCAACATCTTCCACCATGTATTTATACATTTTCTTGGAAAAATTATTATCAACATATAATTCATCCATAATATACCGGCACAATATATCATATGATTCCGATAAGCTGGTGTACTGTTCATCTGCAAGGAGAGACATATCAATCCAGTTTTTAGTAATACCATATTTTAACAGATTAGAAAGACTGGTATTATTTCCATTTATCCAGTCATCATACATCTCATCGTTAACATCCACACGTCCAGTATTGAAGACCTTGCTTTCGCACAACAAATCCTTATAAATATACCATATATACGCCTTTTGTTCCTCTGTGAGCTTTCCGTACTGGGTATTTCCCTCTTTTAGTTCCCTTTCAAGCCAGTTGAAAGTGTAGTCCTTCTTTATAAGATATTCATTGTAAACCTCTGTCTCTGCCTGATGTTCACACAATGCCATCTTGTCAAGGTCAATAAGGTTATTGTTTATCAGTGCAAAGTAAACTTCCTTTATTGGAATATTAATCTGTGAAATTTCATCAGATGAATTATATTCGTATTTATCATCCCCCAATGTAATGTAGCTTAATAAAATACCAACAATTTCATCTTCAATCGCCTCGTATATAGACTTCTGAAGGTTGATATCTATGGTAAGGTAAACATCATTTCCAGCTACCGCGTCTGTTTCGTCAACAACCTCAGTTATTCTTCCAACAGTATCAACATAGACAGTTTTAGACCCTTTTGTTCCAGATAGTTCTGATTCCATAGCCTTCTCAATACCAGTTTTACCAACTATGTCATTATTTTCATAAGAAGGGTCTTGCGCTCTTAGATTTTCAAGTTCCGCACTTGATACTGTTCCAGTATATCCAAGCACCTGGGAACAATATACACTGTTTACATATCTTCTAACATATTGCTGCTCAACTGTAACCCCTGGAAGTTCTCCTGAACTCTCAAGAACAGCTGCAACTGTATCATCAGAAACCTCATTTGCTATTGTAAAGCTGACATATCTGTTATATGAATTGGCAGACATGCTCACTCTCAGATTAATTATTTCCAGAAGATGTGAAACAGAGTAATCATCTTTGTTCAATTCATATCTGTTACACAGATAATCAATCATCTCATTGGCAGATGAGTTTTTCTGTTCATCTGACAATCCTGAAATTGTAGACACACCATATGTATCTCTCTTAAATCTTAATAAAGCATTATCTGAAACAGTGTACTTAAATCCGCTATTTCCATCTGATACAATCTGAAAATCATTAGAGAATTTATCATTCTTCGACTCAATTATATTCAAAGTCTTTTCAATTGCAGAATTAATAGAATTATTCTTAACTGTATTGCTGGAATATGTTCCACTATCACTGATTTTAACAGCAAACGCAATTTCATTGTAAGCCAGTAAAACTCCATTCTTATCAAAGATTCTACCTCTTGTTGCCGCAACACTGGTAGTTTTCTTTATAGATTCTGAAAGTGATGAAACATATGATTCCCCATTAATTATCTGAATATTAAACAATCTGCCGACTGCAATGGAAAACATAACAATAAATACTAGTACCAATGGTACAATTCTTGACTTTAGTAAACTTAAAATGTAATCAAATATCTCTTTCATTTAATTCACCCAGTCTCCTCTTATCCTTACTGTTAAGATGCGGATTAAGCATACATAAAGGTTTAATAAGGATAAGCATAATTAATGTGCTGTATAGCATCTCCGGAACAATAATTCTTGACAGATAGAACCCATAATTCAAGTCATTATGAAGCATAAAATTACCAAAGTATGAACCAGTCTCAAAACATAAATCTCCAATCATGGTAAACAATGCCGGAAGGACAATATTGTCATCCTCATATTTCAAATAAAACAGACCAGAGACATATCCAATAACGGAAAAACACAGAGCAGAATAACCAAAGACATTTGCAGAATATGCATCATATGCCAGTCCTGCAAAAAAACCGGTAAATATACCCTCTTTGCTTCCATTGATATATCCAAAGATAACTGGCAAGAGTATCATGAGATTAGGCATTACACCACCAAGACTGATAACTCTCCCCAGTGAATTCTGAATTGCTATTAATATGACAATTATAATCAACTCTACTATCTTTCTTTTCATTTATTTGCCGGAATCCTTTAATTCTGTGATAATCAAAACTTCCTGAAGATGTTCAAAATCCACGGCAGGAATCAGATATCCTGACTGTGTTAGATTATTAGCATCCAAAGACACATCCTTTGTATATCCAATAAGAATACCAGACAGATACTTGTCACTTATATTAGATGTGACAATTTTATCACCATTTCTTACATTGACAGAGCTGTTAAAATACTTAATACTGATAAGTCCGCTGTCCATCAGTTTAATATTCCCCTCAACAGTACATTTATCTCCTGTATCAATAAGCTGGCCACTGACGAAGCTTCCATCCTCAATTATTGTTCTAACAGTGGCAGAATGTGAATCTACTGAACTGATTATTCCAACCAGACCACCAGATGCTACAACATTCATATCAACCTTAAGACCATCTTCACTCCCCTTATTAATTGTAAATGTGGAATACCAGTTATCAGAAGACGTGCCAATGATTCTGGCTCCCACTTTGGGATATTCCTCATACTGGGCATCAAGTTCATAAAGCTGTCTTAATCTTTCCAGTTCATATGTATCCTGCTTTAATCTGTTGTTTTCTTCTGTAAGACTATCTACTGTACTGCGAAGTTCATTATTTTCTTCCAGAAGCCTTTTGACCTCCTGAAGCTGACTGTATTTATCATTAGTCCACAGTCCAATATAATTCATCCCCTTCTGGATAGGCATAACCACAGATGAAACTGCATTTCTAAAAGGAGCAGAAAGCTTATCTGTAAAAAAGCTTATACCCATAACCAGTACACACAACACTACAACTGCGATTAAAATATATTTGGACGTGAAAAATTCTGATAATTTCCTTTTCATCTTACATAATCCTTAACATATATTAATCATATACCTTATCCTGTGGTGTGTATGCAATACCCTCAAAATCCGGATTTGATACAACACCCATAAGGCCTCTAACAACGCTTTCTGACGGATTCTCAACTACATTTACCTTAAGGTTTGTCTCCCCACTGATAAATGCTTCAAGGTTATTTATGTTAGATGTACCACCAGACACGTATATACCATTCTTAATAATATCTGCTGCAAGTTCTGGCGGAGTTCTTTCAAGAATAACCTTAATGGAATCCATAATTGAATGTAATGGGTCAATAATAGCCTGGTAAACCACATCAGAAGAAATATCCACACTCACAGGAAGACCTGACAAAACATTGCGTCCAAAACCAGGTGCAAATTTCTCATCGCATTTAATTGCACTGCCTATCTCTTTTTTTAATGATTCTGCTGTTTTACTTCCAATCACAAGATTATACACTTTTCTAATATGACTTATAATACAGTCGTCCAGCTTATTACCACCAATTTTAACTGATTTGCTTATTACAATTCCACCAAGAGAAAGAACAGATATCTCAGTAGTTTCTGCTCCAATATTAACTATCATAATACCCCTTGATTTAGTAACATCCAGACCGGCACCGATTGCATCTGCTACAGGCTTGTCAACAATATATATATTCTTTGCCTTTACCTTTGAATCAGCAACAAGTTCATAAAATGCTCTCTTTTCCACCTCAGTAACGTCTGTTGGAACAGCAATATAAAAGTCTGTATTAGCAGCACTTTTCTTGTCGTTGTTAATTTTGTTATAGAATTGAAGAAGGAGAGTCTGCATATTTTCAATGTCTGCAATAACTCCATACTTAACTGGAAAAGAAACTTCAATATTCTCCGGAGCCTTCTCATACATCTCGTATGCTTCATCTCCAAAAGCAAGAAGATCCTTTTTGTTAGCAATGGCAATGATGTTCTTCTCATTAAGAATCTGCTCCTTGTCCTTGCAACACATTTTAAAATTACTTGTACCGATGTCAATGCCATAAACAGTGCCCATACCTGTACCCCTTTCAGTTATATATAGTTCTTTTCTTTTAAACTCACATAACTGTTGTCACCAATAATTATGTGATCCAGTAATTTAATACCAATAAGCTCACCAGCATCAGAAACACTTCTTGTTACTGAAATATCATTGCTGCTCGGTGTTGCATCTCCACTTGGATGATTGTGCAGAAGTACAATATATACAGCATTGTACTTTAAAGCCTGTAAAAAAATATCCCTTGAACTTATAAGTGACGAATTAGCTGTACCAATAGTTAATACAACATCCTTAATCAGATTACACTTATTGTCCAAAAGCACAAGAAGAACATGCTCCTGATTACAATGCCTCAAATCTTCCATGTAATACGATGCTATTGAAGATGAATCTGAAAACTTCAACCTCTTGGAAGCTGTCTTTTTGGCTATGCGCCTTGATAATTCACATATACATTGAATCTGAACAGCTTTAACAGTTCCTACGCCTTTTATTTTCTTTAGTTCTTCAATTGACAGATTCATAATTCCTAACAGACTACTTTCAGAATTATTAACTTGGCCAAGATTAATTATTGCCTCAGCCAGCTGTGTTGAATCCATGCCGGTAGTACCAACTCTCAAAACAGCTCCAAGAAGCTGGGAATCTGTAAGAGATTTAGGTCCATAAGCCAGACAACGCTCATATGGTTTGTTATCTGAAGTCATAAATCCTTTCCGTTCAAGGCGGAAAAACACTAAATTACCTTGTATACTACAATTGCCAGAATAACTCCAATAATACTTGCTACAGTTATTTTAATCTGTAAAGCAAATGTAATAACAAGAATGCCTAAATCAAGAATAAGCGGATTTCCTGAATTATTCATTCCGAAAGTGTTGCCATAAGAAAGCCACGAAAGAGCCGGAACCCCTGCCGTTACATCAGCAATAAGTCCTCCCAGTACAACGCCTATAAGAATAAATAACAATAACATCCAGCCATTCTTATACCTTGATAAATTACTCATAAACTCATCCTATTTAATATATAATTGTACATTAAGCCAATCTTGATTATATCATACCCATTTTTAAAAGTATATAACATATTATAGATTAATTAATCCAGCATCCGACATTTTCTGCATACTCATCATGATACCCAGTTTTGCATGATACCAGGTTAATCCTCCCTGAAAATATACAGAATATGGTGGTTTCAGGGGTCCGTCAGCCGAAAGTTCTATTGAGGAGCCTGAAACAAATGCTCCTGCCGCCATAATTACATCAGAATCATATCCAGGCATGGCCCATGGCTCAGGTGTAACAAAGCTGTCCACTGGAGCAGCGGCCTGAATTCCCTTACAGAATGCAATGAGCCCTTTATCACTTCCCAATTCCACAGCCTGAATAATATCATATCTTGGCTCCTTACCATCAGGAATAACCTTATATCCAAGTTTTTCATATGCATTAGCTGCAAATATGGCACCTTTCAATGCTCCTGCAACTACTGTTGGTGCAAGAAACAGTCCCTGATAAAATGAAGAATTCACTCCAAGCGTTGCCCCGACTTCTTTTCCCAAACCTGGAGATGACAGTCTGTAGGCAGCCTGTTCAACACACTCTTTAGTACCAGCTATATATCCTCCGCATGGAGCAAGACCGCCTCCCGGATTCTTAATTAATGAGCCCACCACCATATCAGCTCCAACCTGTGATGGTTCAATTCTTTCAACAAATTCACCATAGCAGTTATCAACCATGCATATAACGTCCGGCTTTATATTCTTAATAAATCTTATAAGTTCTCCGATTCTTTCAACAGACAGAGTTGGTCTGCTGGCATATCCCTTTGAACGCTGGATTGTTACAAGCTTTGTTCTTGAATTAATAGCTTTTTTAATACCATCATAATCAAAACTTCCATCCGGAAGAAGATCTACCTGGGAATAGGTTACACCATATTCCTTAAGACTGCCCTTTGATGGTCTTATTCCAATTATTTCATCCATAGTATCATATGGCTTTCCTACCGGTGATAAAAGCTCATCTCCAGGTCTTAAATTAGCTGATAAAGCAACATTTAACGCATGAGTGCCACATGTTATCTGAGGTCTGACAAGTGCCGATTCGGTTTTAAATATATCTGCGTAAACCTGCTCTAATGTATCTCTTCCGCTGTCATTGTAACCATATCCTGTTGTACCAGACAAATGCATCTCAGCCACTCTGTTTTTCTGCATTGCATCTATAACCTTCAGCTGATTATATTCAGCGTTCTTGTCAATATTGTCAAACCGCTCCTTTAATCCCTCAAGAATATCATTGCTATAATCATATATTTTGTCTGATATTCCCAGATTTCTGTACATTTCTCTCATTTCTTCCATGGCTTATATAATCCCTTTCTCTTTTATCTTATCTGTCATATATTTTAATATTCCGTCTTTAGAATAGTTAAACTCTGGATAATTTATCCAGTTCACTTCTTTTTCCCGTCTGAACCAGGTCAGCTGCCTTTTTGCATAATGCCTTGAATTCTGTTTAATAAGTTCCTTTACCTCTTCTAATGAAGTCCTGTTCTCAAAATAATCAAACAATTCCCGGTATCCAATGGCCTGCATTGACTGGTTTTCTCTTGTAAGCCCCCTGTCTATCAATTTCTGCATTTCCGTAAGCAGTCCTTTATCAAACATAATATCAACACGGCTGTCAATCCTGTCATAGAGTTTGTCTCTGTCATCATTAAGAACAAAGTAAAGATAATTATACGAAGATGTTTTTTCTCTCTGTTCTTTGTTATGTGAAGAAAACTTTTTGCCTGTAGCATAATAATACTCCAATGCCCTTATAACCCTTTGGGTATTATTAGGATGTATGGACATTGCAGACTCAGGATCTTTCTCCATCAATAGAGAATGAACATATTCCTTTCCTTTGTCGTTAACCAGTTGCTGAAATTCTCTGCGGAACTCCTGATTATTATCATCATCAGAATCAAAATCAATACCAAAAAGCACAGCCTGAATATAAAATCCTGTTCCACCTGTAATTATTGGAACTTTGCCTTTCTGATATATTTCTTTTATAGCACTTTCCGCCATTCCTTTAAATACAGCCACATTAAATTCATCTTCTGGCTCAATAACATCAATCAGATAATGTTTAACACCATCCATCTCTTCCCTTGTAACCTTGGCCGTTCCAATATCCATTCCCCTGTAAACCTGCAAAGCATCAGCACTTATTATTTCCCCGTTAATTGTCTTTGCAAGCCTTATAGAAAGTTCCGTTTTCCCTACTGCTGTTGGACCTGTTAAGATAACCAGTGGTCTGTTATTAATATCGTTACCCATAATATAATCCTATATAATTCGTTTAAACTTCTTTTCAATATCATATTTTGTCATGACAATCAGCGTTGGTCTGCCATGTGGACAGTTAAAAGGATTTTCCGCCTTCATAAGCCTGGTGATAAGTTCTTTTGCTTCTTCAAATGTTATCATATTATTACCTTTGATAGCAGCCTTGCACGACATAGTAGCCACTCTTTCTGCCAGAAGCTCATAACCCAATCCACCTTCATCAGCAAGATTATCCAGTATATCAATAAACATATGGACATAATCCAGCTTTGGAAGATTAGCAGGAACACCTGTAATCTTGTATGTCTTATCTCCAAAGCTTTCCATTTCGAAACCCAGCTTGTAGAAACAGTCCATATTTTCTTCAAGGACCTGTGCTTCCCTTAAATTCAATTCAATAATAACAGGAGGCATAATCATCTGGGTTTCTGGAGCAGAGTTCTTAATCCGTTCCATAAGTTCCTCATATATTATTTTTTCATGAGCTGCATGCTGGTCCATTATGTAAAACTTATCTTCATATTCAACAAGCCAGTAGGTATCAAATAACTGTCCAATAATTCTGTAATTATCTTTATTAGTATCATTGAGGAAAGAATCTTTAAACAGATTAATTTGTTTTGCATCACTTTCTTTTGTCACATTAAACTGTACAGAATCCTCCTTAACCATCTGCTGGGATCTTTTTATTTCAAATGGTTCCGGCAGTCTCCCGGTTTTTGCAGGCTGCGGCACCGCCTTTTCCTGCTGTATTCTCATCTGAGGCACATTTTTATCACCTTCTGCCTGGGTGTTCATCTGTGACGCTTGTTTGACACTTTCTGGTTTAAAGTTCATCTGTGGCATTATTTTATTATTTTCTGGCAGTGATGGCTCCTTAGAAGAAGTTCCTTCGTTCTCAAGCCGGACTTTAACTGCCAAATCCATTTTCTTTAATGCTTCAACCAGTGTACTGTATATAAAATCATACACTGCCTCATTCTTTGAAAACCTAAGTTCCATCTTCTGTGGATGAACATTAACATCTATTATCTCTGGCTCAATAGTAAAATGAAGAGCAGTAAAAGGATAATTATGAGGCATTATAAAGCCTTTGTATGCATCCTCAATAGCCTTGGTTACAACATTACTTTTTATATACCTTCCATTAATATAATAGTTTTCGTAAGATCTGTTTCCCCTTACTATGGCAGGGGTACCAATAAAACCTTCAAGTTTAATATCCTGGGTCTTTCCTTCTGCTTTAATCAGACTTCTTGCCACATCCCGTCCATATACTCCATAAATAATATCAAGCAGGTTCATATTTCCAGATGTATGAAGCTTATTCTGATTATTGTTTATAAATCTGAATGATATATCTGGATGTGATAAAGCCAGATGCTCTACAAGTGAACTTACGTACCCGGCTTCTGTTGAAGCTGTTTTAAGAAATTTTCTTCTTACAGGAGTATTATAAAATAAATTTCTTACAACAATTGTGGTCCCCTCAGGAGCGCCAATTTCCTGGCAAACACCTTCAGTTCCCCCTTCGCATGTGTATCTGTATCCCGAAACATCATCAGCAGTCTTAGTGATAAGTTCAACCTGAGAAACCGACGCAATGCTGGAAAGAGCCTCTCCCCGGAATCCAAGTGAAGAGACGCTTAACAAATCTTCAACAGACTTGATTTTACTTGTAGCATGTCTTAGAAATGCTTTTGGAATGTCTTCTTTAGGGATTCCACATCCATTGTCTGTAATTCTGATAAAAGATATTCCACCCTCTTTTATCTCTATGGTAATAGCTGTAGAACCTGCATCTATAGAATTTTCAACAAGTTCCTTTACAACTGATGAGGGGCGTTCCACTACCTCTCCTGCAGCTATTTTATTAATTGTCTCAGAATCAAGTATATTAATCACAGCAAACTCCATTTCTTATGAAAACGTCACAAAATATAACTTACCACCGGTTATTAATCTTACCCTGAAGTTTATACAGTGTATTTAATGCATCAATAGGTGTCATGTGTCCGATATCAAGTTTTTTAATCTCTTCCACTATTGAATTATCACTGACAGCATCAAACAGAGACATCTGTTTTACCTCAAGTTCATCTACTTTTCTGTATTCTTCCTGTATCTTATCACTCTTTTTTGAATAAATGGCAATATCCTTTGCCTTTTGGGAAATATCTGCATCACTAAGCTGTGTAACAAGTTCCTTAGCTCTGGTAATTACTGTCTCAGGAACTCCTGCAAGTCTTGCAACCTGTATACCATAGCTTTTATCAGCGCCGCCTCTCACAATTTTTCTTAAAAATACAATATCATCACCCTTTTCCTTAACAGCAATGCAGTAATTATTCACACCATCCAGTGTTCCTTCAAGTTCTGTAAGTTCATGATAATGAGTGGCAAATAGTGTCTTTGCCCCAAGTATCTTAGTATTAGCAATATGCTCAACAACTGCCCAGGCAATACTCAAGCCATCAAATGTACTTGTTCCACGTCCAATCTCATCAAGTATGAGAAGACTGTCAGGTGTAGCATTTCTTAGAATATTAGCTACCTCTGTCATCTCAACCATGAACGTTGATTGTCCTGATGCCAGGTCATCTGAAGCACCAACTCTTGTAAATATTCTATCTACAATTCCAATATCCGCATAAGAAGCAGGAACAAATGAACCAATCTGCGCCATCAGCACTATAAGGGCTGTCTGTCTCATATATGTTGATTTTCCAGCCATATTAGGCCCTGTAATAATAGATATTCTGTTGTTTCCATTATCCAGAAGAGTATCATTACTAATAAACATATCATTGTTTATCATTTTCTCCACTACTGGATGTCTTCCATCTTTAATGTTAATCAGACCTTTATCATTAATAGCCGGTCTTACATAATTATTCATAACAGCAACTGTTGAGAGAGACGCCAGCATATCAACCTGTGCAAGTGCCTTGGCTGTATTAAGTATTCTGGCAGCATTCCTTGATATTTCTTCTCTGACCTGTGAAAACAGTTCATACTCCAGTTCATTAAGTTTATCCTCTGCTCCGAGAATAATATCTTCAAGTCTCTTCAGTTCATCAGTTGTATATCTTTCTGCGTTAGTAAGAGTCTGTTTTCTTGTCCATTCAGGCGGTACCATGTTTTTAAATGAATTAGTAACCTCAAGGTAATATCCGAATACCTTGTTATACTTAATCTTTAAATTTCTGATACCTGTTTTTTCTTTTTCTCTTTCTTCAATATCAACAAGCCACTGTTTTCCTTCTGTTTTAGCTTTTCTTAACTCATCTGCCTCAGAAGAAAATCCTTCTTTTATCATTCCACCATCTCTCATACCCACTGGTGGATCATCCACTATAGAAGAATCAATCAGTTCAAAAATATCTGACAGCCCATCAATCTGTTCATTCAGACTACGTATAAGCTGGGACGCAAATGTTTTAAGAACATTTTTAATGTGTGGAATCATTTCCACTGAATTCTTAAAAGCAATTAAATCTTTAGGATTGGCTGATTTGCAGCTTATCTTTGCCATAATTCTTTCAAGGTCATATACAGGATTGAGATATTCCCGAAGCTCTTCCCGGTCAATATTTTTATTGTTAAGCTCTTCTATGGCATCCTGTCTCCTAATTATAGACTCCCGGTCTACAAGAGGCTGCTCAATTATATTCCTTAGGGCTCTTGCTCCCATCGCAGTCCTTGTTTTATCAAGAACCCATATAAGTGAACCTTTTCTTTGCTTTTCCCTTAATGTCTCAACCAGTTCAAGATTTCTTCTTGAAGAACTGTCTATAAGCATATATTTTCCAGTTGTGTACGGAGTAATTGTAATAATATGGGAAAGGTCGCTTTTCTGTGTCTCATAAAGATATTGAAGCAATGCCCCTGCAGCCATAATACCAGCAGGGTAATCTGTAATACCAAGTCCAGACAGACTGTTAACATGAAAATGCCCTGTCAGTTTTCTTGTACATTCCCCTTCGTCAAAATATCTGTTGTCCAGTGTAGACATGGCTATTCCCAGTTTATCGTTAATATCTGTAAGATTAATGCCGCTCATGGCAAAGGCATCATTCACAATTATTTCTGAAGGAACAAATTTATTAATTTCATCAACCAGCTCATGTTCCTCATTAATCTCAGTCAGATAGTAATCTCCTGTAGTGAAGTCACATATGGAGATTCCCATAACATTGCCCTGGTAACATATTGAAAAAAGATAATTATTCTTTGTCTCATCAAGCCCTGAAGTATTAAGGTTAGTTCCAGGAGTAACAACCTTGATTACCTCTCTTTTTACAATCCCCTTAGCCTGTTTTGGATCTTCCATCTGCTCGCATATAGCAACTTTATACCCTTTAGCCACAAGTTTGTTTATGTATATTTCAGAGGCATGAAAAGGCACGCCACACATAGGTGCCCTTTCCTCCTGACCACAATCTTTACCAGTGAGAGTCAGTTCCAGTTCTTTTGACGCAGTAATTGCATCGTCAAAGAACATTTCGTAGAAATCTCCCAGTCTGTAAAACAATATACAGTCCTTGTATTCTTCCTTTGTCTGCAGGTAGTGCTGCATCATTGGTGAAAACTCAGCCATCTGTCTTCCTCTTTCCCATATAATAAAATCCCTTACACTCCGTAAGTCTTACATCCACCAGTTTTCCAATCATATCAGCTGTACCAGGAAAATGAACAAGCATATTGTTAGTCATTCTTCCTGTGACAAGCCCCGGCTCATGATCATCAAGAGATTCCACAAGAACCTGTGCATCTGTATTCTCATACCTGGCACTGATACTATGTGAAACTTCACCAACTGTTTCAAGTAATCTGTTGAATCTTTCCTTGACCACATCTTCAGGAATCTGATTTTCCATTGAAGCAGCAGGCGTTCCTGTTCTCTTAGAGTATATAAACGTATAAGCACTGTCAAACTGAGCTTTTCTCACTACATCCAGAGTATCTTCAAAATCCTCTTCTGTCTCACCAGGAAATCCGACAATAATATCAGTTGTAAGTGAAACATCGGGCAGTTTTTCCCTGATTTTTTCAACCCAATTAAGATATTGTTCCTTTGTGTACTGCCTGTTCATCGCCTTAAGAAGTCTTGTACTTCCTGACTGAAGAGGAAAATGAATGTGATTACAGATTTTTGAAGACTGGCTCATCACATCAAGCAGCTCCTCACTAAAATCTTTCGGATGTGGGGTCATATACCTGATTCTTTCTATTCCATCAATCTTCTCAATTTCTTTAAGGAGCTGTGCAAAGCTAACCGGATTATCAAGTGTCTTTCCATAAGAATTAACATTCTGTCCTAGGAGCATTATCTCTTTTACACCGTCATCTGCCAGTCTTTCTATCTCCCGTATAATATCCCTTGGCTCACGGCTTTTTTCTCTTCCCCTAACATAAGGGACAATACAATAAGTACAGAAGTTGTTACATCCGTACATTATATTAACACCCGATTTAAATGGAAATTTTCTCACTGTAGGCAGTTCTTCTACAACCTGCTTCTGGCTGTCCCAGATATCAATAACCATCTTACCGCTTTCCCAACGGTGGAAAAGCAATTCTGCAAGCTGAAAAATATTGTAAGTTCCGAAAACAACATCAACAAAGCTGTAGGATTTTTGTATTTTCTCCACAACTTCTTTTTCCTGCATCATACATCCACACAATGCAATTATCATGTGAGGATTATTTCTTTTTAATCCTCTTAACTGTCCAAGACGTCCATATACTCTTAAATTAGCATTCTCCCTCACTGTACATGTATTATATACTACAATGTCAGCTTCTTCAGATTCAGTTGGTTCATATCCTATCTCCTGCAAAATTCCCAGAAGCTTTTCAGAATCCCTTGCATTCATCTGGCAGCCGAATGTCTGTACACAGCATTTTAAAGGTCTTTTCAGTTCATTAGATAACTGGTTAACCTTTTCCCTGCACATATTTATATACATTAACTGTCTGTCAAGCTGACTTCCTTCTAATTCCTTATTAATCATATTTCAACCTTTCAATATTTTATTTCCTTACCTGTCCATCACCCAGAATAACATACTTACCTGTAGTAAGAGCATCCAGTCCCATAGGACCTCTGGCATGGATTTTCTGGGTGCTGATTCCAATTTCCGCACCAAAACCAAATTCAAATCCATCCGTAAATCTTGTGGATGCGTTAACATACACAGCTGCTGCATCAATCTGCTGTGTAAACTTTCTGGAATTATTATAATCCTTTGTAACAATAGCTTCAGAATGTCCTGTATTGTATCTGTTAATATGTTCTATTGCTTCATCAATATTGTCCACAGTTTTCAAGGATATTATGTAATCCAGATACTCTGTTCCCCAATCCTCCTCTGTTGCAGGAACTATTCTTCTATCTATATCCATACTGAAGCTGTCCCCTCTTACCTCAACATTCTTTTCTTTTAACTTATCCACAACCATTGGTATGAATTTCTCTGCTATTGCTCTATGCACAACCAAAGACTCACAGGCATTACACACACCAATCCTCTGGGTCTTGGCATTATAAACAATATTAACCGCCATATCAAGATCTGCTGACTCATCCACGTAAACATGACAGTTTCCTGTTCCTGTTTCAATAACAGGGACTGTAGAATTATTCACAACATTCTTAATAAGACCAGCTCCCCCTCTTGGTATGATTACATCAACATATTCATTAAGCTTCATAAGTTCATTGACATATTTTCTATCTGTATCAGTAATCAGAATTATACTATCCTCATCAAGTCCCACAGACTTAAGACTGTCTCTTATTATATCTACCAGCTTAATGTTAGAATTAATGCAGTCACTGCCACCTCTTAATATTACAGCATTACCCGATTTAAATGTAAGTGAAAATGCATCGACTGTAACATTAGGTCTCGATTCATATATAATTGCCACAACCCCCAGGGGTACCTTCTGATACCCAATCATCAGACCATTAGGTCTTTTTTTCATATGAGTAATCTCACCAATTGGATCTTCTAAGTCTGCAACCTGTAATAGTCCCTCTACCATCCCTTTAATTCTTTCCCCATTGAGAGAAAGCCTGTCGAGAAGAGCTGGCTTCATGCCATTTGCTCTGGCATTTTCAATGTCAATCCGATTCGCCTCCATTATTTCATCTGAATGCTTTATCAATGCATCTCCTACGCTTCGTAGTGCATTATTTCTTTCAACAGTGGTCAGGACCGCTGTCTTTTTTGAAGCAGCTTTTGCTCTCTTTCCAATCAGTTCTACGCTATCCATTTTTTCTAACCTCCATATCAGTAACTATCCAGTCTGGCTTAATGTCTGTGTCCTCTGATGATATACTGTCAACCATCTGGAATTCATAACATATTGCAGCCTTTACAACATCCGGATATTTCGAAAGAAATCTGTCATAAAATCCTCCTCCATATCCAATCCTGTTAAAATTATTATCAAAAGCCAGCCCCGGCATTACACACAGGTCAGTGCCAGCAACGTTATCGTCCTCACTTTTCCATTCTTCACAATGTATATCTGGCTCTAATATTCCATAATACCCCGGACACAATTCATCCAATGAATTAATCTTATGAAATTTCATTTCTTTCCCATAAACCCTGGGAACATAAACATTCTTTTTATCACTAACAGCTTTAATAATCAGTTCCCTTGTATCAGCCTCTGAACCAATGCTAACATATGTAAGAATCTTTTTTGCTTTTTTATAGCATGATAAATCATATAATTTGCCGAGAATTATTTTACTTTTTTTCTTTAATTCTTCTGAATCCTGCCCATCCCTGACTATTCTCGCCTGTTTTCTCAATAATGTTTTTTCCAAATATATACCTCACATGGTAATTTCACAATATTCCCAATGGCTAATTACCATTAATTCTGGCATTTTCCATTTCTTTCTTTAACTCGCACTCCATCTTCTCGTCATGTCGTTTTTTTACATCAATAACAGAGCCATCAGGATTCTGGATTTTAATTGTTTCAAGTGTTCCTCTTAAATTATTTTTAAATGCCTGTATATACTCCTGACGAAGTGTTTTCTGCTCCTCTGCCTCTTTGCTTGTAAGTCCCTCTGCCTTGGACTTCCTGTATAACTCATTAATTCTGTCAATCTGTTCCTGTGTAATCATTATTAAACCTCACATTTATTATTTAAATTAGCTGACAAACATAAGCAGGTCCTCATCCAGGGTAGCATGTCCATTATAGACACCTTTCTTTTTGAAAACAGGGTGACTTATGTCCGGAATTCTGAAAACCTGTATTATTCTTTTGTTCTTTTTAAGTAAATTTATTTTTACCGGTCTGCTTGTGACAACATACTCACCAAACACAACCTCTACCTTATATTCCTCTGGAATCAGGCATTCTTCTCTCTGTGAATTCAGGTTCACAAAATGTGTACCGGCTTCATCTGATAAATATATATATGGCACATCATTAATTACACATAGATTTTTATTGAAAAAATCAGATTTATTATCTATCTGTCTTACTTTTTTTACGCCATTAATATAGTCATATATAACGACCTCTTCAACATCACTATCTGGAAATATCTTTGTGTAAATAATATTCCTGTTACTGTCATACATGTCTGTAAGTAATACATCACCGGCAGATTTGTCAAGGACTTCTGAAAAGACCATTGGAAGATTAAGAACCATATCTGAAACAAACTGATTAACGTTAACAATTCCCACAATAGTTTCTCCAACCTTAAAACAGCATTTATTTCCTCCCAATGGAATAATACAGTCAAGTCCGTTTTTTACAAGTTCATCATTAGAAATTCTTACTCCTTTATCAGCCATAATATCCTTAAGCTGTATATCATATGACTCACTTTCAGAATCATATTTCTGGAACATGCAGTAATCTTCTGTCAAAGCAAATATTTTGAAATTACGGCACTGCCTTAACTGCCAGAGTTTAACTATATCATTATGGACAATCTTACAGATTCTCTTGGAGATATTGTAATAATAATAGCTTATTTCAACATCAGACTCATTTAACATTTTGAAAGAGGAAAAAAAGAAGAAGTTCTTATCCTTTAATCCATTATATATTCTGAATACATCAAATTTGGCGATTTCAGGCATAATCTCTTCATGGACATTTTTTGCCGGGTTAAATAGATAAAACTTTTTACCATAAAACTTATCAAATTTCCTATTATCATCAACTATCTGAAGCATTAGATTGCTGTTAACTGCTCTGTATTTACCTTTGGTAAAATTCTTAATTAATCTGATATCCATACAATTCGTTACCTATACTAATGAAAGCACATCAATATCCCTGTTCTCATGTTGCAGGAACAATGTTCCAACATCCTCCCCAGCAATTATTCTGTGAATATTCAAAACATCATTGCCATTTGTAATTACCATATCTGCACCTGAATAATTTGCAATCTGGGCTGCCACAATCTTTGCAGCCATTCCACCTGTTCCCACACCACTTCCAGAGGAATCCTTTCCCATATTCATAAGCTTGTCGTCTATTTTTTCTACGATACTTATGAACCTTGCGTCATGATTCTTATTAGGGTCATCTGTATACATTCCGTCAATATCCGAAAGAAGAATAAGCAGATCTGCACCAGTTATAGAAGCAACAATAGCCGAAAGCCTGTCATTATCACCAAACTTCTGAACCTGCTCAATCTCGTATGTAGAAACCGTATCATTCTCATTAACAACAGGAATAACACCAAGTTTAAGAAGTTCATCAAATGTATTTTTTGCATTAGTCCTGCTTACCTGATTTGTAATTGTGTTCTTTGTCATAAGAATCTGGGCTGCAATTGTGTTGTATTCAGAAAATATTTTCTGGTATACCATCATAAGCTTTGCCTGTCCAATAGCAGCACAAGCCTGTTTTACAGACAAATCTTCCGGTCTTTCGACCAGGCCAAGTGTGTTCCTACCAACTGCGATAGCACCTGAAGATACTAATATAACATCTTTCCCAGAATTTTTAATATCAACAAGTACTCTGACCAGTCTTTCCATCTTAAGAAGATCTAATCTTCCTGTCTCCTCATGCATAAGCGAAGATGAACCAATTTTAACTACAATTCTCTTCTTGTTTTTTAACTGTTCTCTGTATTTTTCCATACATTCCACCCTCTAAGAATATTTGGTAGTGTCAACTCTGACCCCCCTTTTCTTTTTATAAACTATTATATTTCAAGGATTTTCGCTTTTTTGCAATA